>JAEUIH010000279.1 GCA_016795105.1 Planctomyces sp. | reverse complement strand
AAAACAGTGATGACATCCTGTCGAATCGCCTTCGTGGCATCGTGCCACGAAGGTTTTTCGCAGAATGCCAAGTCCGAAGGCTGGTTTGTCGAATTGGAAGGAAGGTGGGCGGTCGAGGACCGCCCGCCTTCGTCTTTGGCCCCCGGAACGGCGCTCGGGTTGCACCTCTGCAGAGCCCTATCCTCCGTCCGGGTCGAGTTCATTGTGGTCAAGCGACTGCCTCACTGTGTTGTAGTGGTCCACATTGTTCGCCACGCGTTTTCGTGGCTCTTCGATCGTAACCGACCAAACGAACGAACTGTTTGAAATCACGGGCCGAAAACTGAGAGCCATTGTCTCAGATGATCCTCGGCTTTTTGCCGGGGAACTTCTCCAATGCTCTCTGAATGACGATCTCCACGTCGAACTCCTTTTGAGCCTCCCGTAATTCGTGATGCACGATGGCTGTCGTGATCGTCGAGAATCGCCTGCCGTTCCCAGTCCTCCAGCCCGCCCAGCAGCTGCTTGGCGGGCAATTCAGCCCGCTCAGTCCAGTAGCCGATGTAATGTGTCCTTCCGGCAAGCCTGCAAAACCCGAATTCTGTCGCTTGCCATGGGAACTGAGCAACTGTGTCCTTCCGGCAAGCCTGCAATTTCCAAATTTCCCGGTGTGTTTT
>JAEUIH010000278.1 GCA_016795105.1 Planctomyces sp. | reverse complement strand
GCTTGTCGATAGCGGCCATGAGCTGCGCGAACCACTTGCCCCCGGCGGCAACGGCCGACTGGTCGCGAAACCATTCCAGCACGCTGGCAACATCGGCTTCGGCCTTCTCGGTGATGTGGACGTGATATTTTTTCACGTTAGGCATTCGTAGTCGGGATGCCGTATTTTTTGGCCAGGGCCTTCAATGCGACGCGGGCGGGCTTCGTCCGCTTCGCGGTCACATCCGCCAGCCCTTCGCGAATCGCCTTGATGGTTTCATCGCGGTCCGCCTTGGCAGCGGCTTCGACCAGTTTCTGATAGGCCTCGGCGTCCTGCACGACGACCTCGGCCTTGCCGTTGACGGTCAGCACGACCGGCTCGCCGGTCTTATGCAGTCGCGACAAATACTCGGCCGTCTGCCGCTTGAAGTTGGTCAGCGAGTCGATGCCGCTGGAAAGATTGAGCATGGAACAGTCCTTTCGCATTGAATTAGATGCTAATTCGATGCTAGCACGTTTAGGGCCTTCCGGCAAGGAAAGTCTCATGCTGGCCGGTCTCATTTGAAGGTGATCTCTTCGATGACGACGGCCGACGGCCCAGCGGAAATCTCCTCCGCGCCGTCGGCTTGTTGAATCCAGGTGACGCGGTGCCGCAGGATGCCGTTGAACAGCCGGATGCGCGGCC
>JAEUIH010000277.1 GCA_016795105.1 Planctomyces sp. | reverse complement strand
ATATTTCAGGCGCGCGGGGCGTCTTTAGGAAGCGTGGCGATTTTGAATTGCGTCCGCTCGGCCAATGGGTTTACCACCAGCCAGCCGCCAGTGAATTGCGCGGCAACACAAAAGCCGCAGGCTTTGCTTGTCAGCAGAGCTTGCGGCTTTTGGTTTTTTTGCCGATGGGTCTGAATTCTTACTTTCGTCGCTCGTCTTTGTAAATCTGACCGTCCAGAATCGTCAGCACGCGATGCGCGTGGGAGGCGACGTCAGGTTCGTGCGTGACCAGAATGATCGTATTGCCTTGTTCGTGCAGCCGTTCCAGCACCTGCATGATTTCTTCAGATGTTTTCGAATCCAGGTTTCCGGTCGGTTCGTCGGCCAGAATGATCGAAGGGTTGTTGACCAGCGCACGAGCGATGGCGACGCGCTGACGCTGTCCGCCAGAAAGCTCGTTCGGTTTGTGTGTCATGCGATGGCCAAGCTCGACGGATTCCAAAGCCTTTTGAGCCATCTCAAGTCGTTTGCCCGACGGAGTGCCGTTGTAAATCAGCGGCAGTTCGACGTTGTGCAATGCCGTGGCACGCGGCAACAGGTTGAATGTTTGAAATACGAAACCGATTTCCTTGTTGCGAATGTACGCCAGTTCATCGTCGTCCATCTGGGAAACCTGTTTGCCATTCA
>JAEUIH010000276.1 GCA_016795105.1 Planctomyces sp. | reverse complement strand
GTTTATAATGCTACCATGCAAAGATTGGCATGCTGGAGTTGATCCGTGCTGAAGTCAAGATATGAGTGGTCTACGTTGAAATTCCCGTGGTGGCAGCGATGGCTGCTACTGGCTGTATCTCTTGTATTAGTCATGCTGGCGTTTTTCGTATCTCTTATCGTCATGACTTGCTTTGCTGTAACATCAGTCTTCCGCCGACTCCGGCCAGCATCGTGGAGGGCTGCAGGAAGTGAGCGGCCAGTCGAATCTGAAGTATGCCCCTGGTGCAACGCAAGCCTCAAAGCAATGTTCGTAAAAGATGGCGTACAACTGGGAATTTGTCCGAGTTGTGATCGAGAAATGGAACGTTGGGCACTCGGCGGACATTGGTCACCCTGGCAGGCAACGGAGGCTATCGCGGGACGTCAGTTAACGTCATGAGCCAGAGCATATGAAAGTAACAACCAACGTTGGGGAAATACTCTCCCAACAGTGCAACACAGTAGTTAAACCACTAGCTCCTTCATCACATGCCCATGCACATCGGTCAGCCTGCGGTCGATGCCGTTGTTTCTCACTGTCAGTTTCAGATGATCGATCCCAAGCAGATGCAGCATGGTGGCATGGATGTCGTAAACCTGCGTCGGGCTGTTTCGATTCAGTGGTTTGTAGCCAAACTCGTCGCTGGGGC
>JAEUIH010000275.1 GCA_016795105.1 Planctomyces sp. | reverse complement strand
GTCTCCGGCACATGGATCCCGGTCTAATGGGTGATTGTAAATACAGAATAACGCGACTGGTGGCCAGCCGTCGTCATTTGTGTTCTCCGTCTCGATGGAGATCGCGAGACGATTATCCTCGAAACAATAACCCCCTTTGGTCAACCGCAAGGACTGTAGCCCGTCTTGGTGCCCAACGGTGAGTATGTTTTCGTAAGCCATAACAGACTCGGAAGTTTGCGACCTAACGACCCGCATCACGGGGCGGCGGGAGTTGACGTTGATTTCAAAATCCGCTTGCCACCGCCGCTCCCGTGCATGCGATGGTTCGCCAGCTTATCGCGAGTAAACCGGATAGAGCGTTGGAAGATTGTGATCGCCTCGAAGTATTTCCCCGCCCAACCGTTCGATTTGGAATGCCCGAGCCCATTTGTCATTTGAGCGTAAGCCATGCGCAACCTGCGTGACGGCATTGATTAGCCCGTACATCGTGAAGTCCGCTGCGTCGTTGAATGCAAATTGGATGTCCGACTGTTCGTCGTCATCGATGAGGCCCTGTGCGGAGAGGTGACATAGGAACTCGTAGGGAGTGATGACCATTTGCTGAGTAGTGGCCCGAAATCGGGCGAGATCAACATCGAGGCCATCGCCGTTGAATGAGCGATCGATGATATCTTTGATCTTCAGCTGCC
>JAEUIH010000274.1 GCA_016795105.1 Planctomyces sp. | reverse complement strand
TGAGATGGAGAGAAGATGAGTCTCACTGTGTTCACTTGCAACGCACTTGCCAAATGCTGTGCTCCTTCAGCGCCGATGTTGTTGTAGTCAAGATGCAGCGTTGTGAGTGTCTGTGTGGTGTGAGGATAGTAGATGAGTGATGAGATGGAGAGAAGATGAGTCTCACTGTGTTCACTTGCAACGCACTTGCCAAATGCTGTGCTCCTTCAGCGCCGATTATGTTCCCATGAAGATTCAGCGTTGTGAGTGTCTGTGTGGTGTGAGAATAGTAAATGAGTGATGAGATGGAGAGAAGATCAGTCTCACTGTGTTCACTTGCAACGCACTTGCCAAATGCTGTGCTCCTTCAGCGCCGATGTTGTTGTCGGCAAGATCCAGCGTTGTGAGTGTCTGTGTGGTGTGAGGATAGTAGATGAGTGATGAAATGGAGAGAAGATGAGTCTTACTGTGTTCACTTGCAACGCACTTGCCAAATGCTGTGCTCCTTCAGCGCCGATCTTGTTGGAGTCAAGATTCAGCGTTGTGAGTGTCTGTGTGGTGTGAGAATAGTAAATGAGTGATGAGATGGAGAGAAGATGAGTCTCACTGTGTTCACTTGCAACGCACTTGCCAAATGCTGTGCTCCTTCAGCGCCGATCTTGTTGGAGTCAAGATTCAGCGTTGTGAGTGTCTGTGTGGT
>JAEUIH010000273.1 GCA_016795105.1 Planctomyces sp. | reverse complement strand
AGGACGCATGGTCCAAGCTGCTTCAGACTGGTCATCAACGGACTCCCCCAAAAAAATGACTTAGTGCTGGAATTTGAAAACAGAATAGAGACAACACGTTCCCTGCAAAGGAGTTCGAATGCGCCTCAATTCCATGAGACATCTTTTGCATCAGTGTATCAAAAAAGACCGCTACAGAATACTGCAGCGGTCTCTTAAAGAGTTCTGATTTCAGGTCATTGTCGGATTAGTATTCGCCAATTACCTGACCATCGCGGCGGTCGCCGAGCATCTGGTAGACACGGTAGTCAATGTTCTCGCTGATGAACCTTGTCGCACCGTCGCACAGTACGAACTGAGCACCACCAACGTGACGTGACTTGAAGCCCTGGCTGGTCTGCCAGTTTTGCCAGTGGTTGCAACCGGTCAGGCCGTTTGGAGAACCGCTATCCCAGGAAACGCCCTTCAACTGCTCGCGAACGCAGGCAATTGGGAAGTTCACAGGAGCAGTTGTTGCGATCCACATTGAGTTGAAGTGGAACCAGCCGTTACGGCTATGGTCACCGCACTGACCCAGGATCTCACCCATTGCGATGGTATTTGATGTTCCGTCAGTGATGTCACGCAGGTTTGCGGACCAGTTCACTCGAGAAACGATACCGGAGGTGTAAGAGCCGTTGTCAGTGTTACCGTGACCTGGAGCG
>JAEUIH010000272.1 GCA_016795105.1 Planctomyces sp. | reverse complement strand
TTCTTTGCGCTCTCTCTCTCATTTTTTCTCTTTCTCTAGAGATAGAAATATATATATATGTGTGTGTGTTGAGTATTGTTCGATGTTGTCTATTCGTCTCACGGATGCTATTATCATTTTTGGCACTTTTTGTACACGCACATAATCATGTTATCGTGTCACTCATCATCAGTCTTCCTAACCTCCTTTTTCTTCCTCTTCGAACTCGCGTGCATGTATGTCATTGACACTCACTGTTGTGCAATATGAACGGTCAATAGTTCGTCGTCGTCATCATCATCATCATCATCGTCGTCGTCTTCTTGTTCCCTATTTCTTTTATACGATTCTCGCTGCAAATAAACATCATAGACAGAGACGATCGCTAGTAAAAATATAATCTTCCATGCGCGATCACTCACGCAGTACGCAAGCGCGTTGGTACCAATTAATGCTAGTTCAGCATGAAAGAATCGTTAAGTGCTGTGCATATATCCCAACGAGTGTCTTCGTTTTTTTTTGCTTGTTTCTTCATGATCAAGATGGAAATAACGAGCTGATTCATGGATCTCTCTTTTTTTTTTCATTTATTCATTCATTCTCCTATTTCCAAGGTTGATACTTGACGATTTGCTTTGGATAATTAGTTTCATTTTCATCTTTCCTTCGATCTGAACCGTGTATGATTACCTATTAGTTTCTTC
>JAEUIH010000271.1 GCA_016795105.1 Planctomyces sp. | reverse complement strand
AATTCCGGGGTGGAATGTGGCAGGTTCGCGCTATCCGGGTATAGGCTATATGCTCCTTTACATGGAAACGGGGGTGAATTGGTGCGGGAGCACCGTGGGCGGGAACCTATATGCGCCGGGGCAGTGCGGCAAACACCTAATCGTGTACTCAGCGCATAGCAAGGGCGCTGCTTCATGGGGACTATCAGGTGGCTTCCTCGTACCGACTTTTCCGTGCAGCGACCTGATGTCGCTCGACGGAAAATTCGATGACGGCAAACCATTCTCCGGCAAGATCCAGCATCCCGGCCGCAATTCCAATTCCGTTTGCTACTTGATCCCTGGCGGAGACAATGCCGACAGTACGCTCGGCTATTATGTGGACAATACCACGCAAAACACCGCGATCGTTTTCGTCACGAACTATTAGCAGCCGAGCGAATGATCTTCGCATGCGAGACTTTCCTTGCCGCACGGGCTAGAACGTGCTAGCATTGAATTAGCATCTAATTCAATGCGAAAGGACTCTTCCATGCTTAACCTCTCCAGCGGCATCGACTCGCTGACCAACTTCAAGCGGCAGACGGCTGAGTATTTGTCGCGGCTGCATAAGACCGGCGAACCGGTCGTGCTTACCGTCAACGGCAAGGCCGAAGTGGTGGTACAGGACGCCGAGGCCTATCAGAAACTCGTCGAAGCCGCTGCC
>JAEUIH010000270.1 GCA_016795105.1 Planctomyces sp. | reverse complement strand
CGCACGATAATCGATCCACAACAGGTCAAAGCGGAAAAAACTGGTGAAGTTGCCGGGCGGGGCCACGATGATCTGCCAGCAGAGCAGAACCAACCCGGTGTTCAGAATGCACATCGCCCAGTAGAAGACCGCCCGAACCAGCAGCGTGCCCTGGACGTTCCAGTCAACGAACTTCTTTTTGCGAGCAAATTTTTCTGCCACGAGAAGGTCCTCTGCTACAGACCAGTTGAGATATGGGTAAAGTCCGCGGGTCTTGTCTAGCTGCCAATTGAGTTGGCAATGTTCGTGAAGGTCGTCTTCGCATTGGTGCCCAAGGTGCGCACCGCGGCCAGGCACACGACGATGATCATGGCCAGCATCACCGCATACTCGACGGCCGTGGGGCCATCCTCGGCGCGGATAAAGTTGCGAATTCGTTTGAGGATCTTGTCCATGTTTTTGGCTCTCCTAAATCCGCCCCGAATTAAAGCGTGGTTATGGTTCACGACCCGTCAGCGGGTCGTATTTGGCTAACCAAGGCTAGCTCGCAAATGGAGGGTTGCACCGGTCACTTCCTAGCGCCTAAGGAATGAACGGATTGCCGCGGCTGGGCGGGGCCCTAGGGAGTTCCCAGGGCCCTACCACTCCCGCGCAAGATCGTTACAACCGGCTCAGGTGGGCCCAGTGAAGGCGCGCCGGCAACGCGA
>JAEUIH010000026.1 GCA_016795105.1 Planctomyces sp. | reverse complement strand
CACTGGTAACGGCCGAGACATCGTACTTGGAGACAGCGGATCCATCGACTATGTCTCCACGGACAATGATGAAGCTCGTCCAGACGTCATCACATCCGACACCGCAGTCGGGGATGGAGCCGATACCATCATCGTCGGAGACGGCAACAATATTGTAGTTGCCGGAAATGGAAACGACTCGATCAACTCCGGCGTTGGAAACGACTTCATCATCGGAGACAGCGGGGCACTCACATTTGGCACCACCGGCAACCTTCGCACGGCAACAAATCCTGGGACCAGTGGTGGCGATGATACGATTGTCGCTGGTGCTGGCGACAATGTCGTCGTAGCAGGTATCGGTACGGATCATATCACCACAGGTAACGGCCGAGATATTGTACTTGGGGACAGCGGATCCATCGACTACGTCATCACTGACAACGATGAGGCTCAGCCGGATGTCGTCACCTCCAACTACGCAGCAGGAGATGCGAATGACACTATCATCGTCGGTGACGGCAGCAATATTGTGATTGCCGGCAGCGGAAATGATTCCGTCACCAGTGGAGTTGGAAACGACTTCATTCTCGGAGACAGCGGGGTGCTGACCTTCGGCACCACGGGTAACCTGCGGACGGCAACAAATCCTGGTGACACCGGCGGCAACGACACGATTGCTGCAGGCAATGGAATCAACTTCGTCATTGGAGGGATCGGTGCGGACAGCATCATTGTCGGAACAGGCAACGATGTCGTCCTCGGCGACAGTGGATCAATCGACTATGTCGGATCCGGGCCGGAAACCAGCGAACAATACCCGGATCGAATCGAATCAGCGCCGCAGGTCGGCGACGGAGATGACCATATTGAAGCAGGTGAGGGATCGAACTTCATTATCGCCGGAAACGGACTGGATACAGTCTCTTCAGGTCAGGGCGACGATCTTGTATTGGGTGATGCAGGGTTTGCAACATTCAATGCGACCGGCTCGTATCTCGTTGTAAGCAGTACTGAAACAACTGGCAAAGCGGATCAGATCACAATTGCGGGTGGAAACAACATTGTGATTGGTGGCGGCGGCAATGACGAGATCGCTACAGGCTCCGGCGGCGACGTAATCCTGGGCGACGAAGGTAGTATTGACTACACAATTGATGACAGTGATCCAACGTTCATTGATCGAATCACTTCGGCAGAGACCACGGGAGGAGATGACCAGATCACGTCAGGTGACGGAGACAACATTATCGTTGCCGGAAACGGAAATGACGTCGTTACCAGTGGAAACGGTAAGGACTTCATCATTGGCGACAGTGGCTCGCTCACATTTGGCACCTCGGGAGGACTCCGAACTGCCTCAAACCCAGGCACCAGTGGTGGTAACGACACCATCGTCGCGGGGAACGGCACCAATGTTGTAATCGCTGGAATTGGTCAGGACCACGTCACCACGGGCAGCGGACGCGACATTGTGCTGGGAGACAGTGGGTCTGTTGACTATGTCATCAACGACAACAACGAAAACCACCCGGATGTCGTCACTTCCACTGCCGTGGCCGGTGATGCCCAGGACACAATCATCGTGGGCGATGGAGACAATATTGTCATAGCCGGAAACGGAAATGACTCCATCACCAGCGGAATCGGAAATGACTTTATCATCGGTGACAGTGGTACTCTGAACTTTGGCACCACGGGAAATCTCCGAAACGCCACTAATCCAGGTACCAGTGGCGGCAATGACACCATCGTCGCAGGGAACGGAACCAATGTCGTAATCGCTGGAATTGGTCAGGACCACGTCACCACGGGCAGCGGACGAGACATTGTGCTGGGAGACAGTGGGTCTGTTGACTATGTCATCACAGACAACAACGAAACCTATCCGGATGTCGTCACTTCCTCTGCCGTGGCCGGTGATGCACAGGACACAATCATTGTGGGTGATGGGGACAATATTGTCATTGCCGGAAACGGAGATGACTCCATCACCAGCGGGGTCGGAAATGACTTTATCATTGGTGACAGCGGTACTCTGAACTTTGGTACGACTGGCAATCTCCGCACGGCAGTGAATCCAGGGACCACAGGCGGAAATGACACGATTAACATCACTGGCGGCAACAACGTCGTCCTTGCCGGAGTTGGCTCTGACTCAGTCACCACTGGAGCTGGACGGGACATTGTACTCGGAGACAGCGGAACCGTTGACTATGTCATTCGAGACAATAACGAACTGCACCCTGACGTCATCACATCTGACGCAGCTGAACTGGACGGAGCAGACACGATTGCAGTTGGTGCCGGTGATAACATAGTGATTGCCGGAAACGGGAACGATACGATTTCAGCTGGAATCGGGCGAGACTTCATCATTGGTGACAGTGGAGTGCTGACCTTTGGCCCTACAGGAAATCTGCGAACCGCCGTCAATCCCGGCAACTCAGGTGGCAACGACCTGATCTCTGCTTCTGACGGGATTAACGTCGTCATTGGCGGGGTAGGCAGCGATACGATTCTGACGGGAACGGGGCGCGACGTTGTGCTGGGCGACAGCGGTTCGATTGACTACGTGATCCGCGATAACGACACAGCAAATCCAGACGTAATAACGTCCGTTCAGACATCGCTGGATGGCAACGATGTGATTCAGCTTGGAAACGGGAATAACATCGCCGTTGCGGGTCGCGGGAATGACACAGTCACCAGCGGCATCGGTAACGACTTCGTGCTTGGCGACAGTGGTGTACTGATCTTTGATCCGAACGGAAATCTAAGAAGTGCAGAAAGTCCCGATGTCACAGGCGGTGATGACAACATCACCATTGTCGGCGGAAACAACACAGTCATCGGTGGTTCAGGTAAGGACCAGATTACGACCGGAAACGGCACAGATATCATCCTTGGAGACTTTGGAACCGTCGACTATGTTGTGACCGACAATGATGTGACGGACATCGACAGAATCACAGCTCCTGCATCGCTTCTGGGCGACAATGATACGATCAACAGTGGTGACGGAGAGGCGTTTATCTTTGGGGGATCCGGCAGCGATGTGATTGTCTCCGGAGCCGGACGTGACTTGATCTTCGGCGACCATGGTCAGCTCATGGGTGACATCCTTCCATCGATGCTCCCACTCACGATGCTGACGGATCCATTCACATTCACGTCGATTGACACCCAAAGCTCGTGGACAAACACGGACGACTTTATTCGCGGCGGAGCCGGCGACGACATCATCATTGGCGGCCAGGGTGCAGACCGAATCCGGGGTGAATCCGGAGACGATGACATTATCGGCGGCCACAATGTTGCAGATGGAGCGGACGCTTCAGATACTCTCGACGGTGGTTCCGGTCATGACGTAATCACAGGGGACAACGCATCCATTCTGAGAGAGCCACGCCAGACGGATGTAAGATGGCGACTGCTGTCCGGTTCGGAGATCCTTGGAGTTGACGGCAATGGAGCTGTGCTTCCAGAACCACAGGTCGATCCGGCAGGTCGACAAAAACGAACCGTAACGCTCCTGAACCATCTGTCCACAACCCTGGCAGTCTTCTTTGGAAATGATCAGATTGCGGGAGGCTCCGGAGACGACGTGATCTTTGGTCAACTGGGGAACGATGCAGTTCAGGGTGACGGCTCTGTACTGAATACCGCCGGGATGCTGACGCATGACATCGTGCTCACGCAGATTTCGACTGACGACATTGACGGCATCGGGACCGACGGCGACGACTATGTCGAAGGCGGTGGTGGTAACGATATCATTCTGGGCAACCTTGGACAGGATGATCTGATTGGAGGAAGCTCGAACCTCTTCGGCACAACATCCGCTGGTCACCGACCTGACGGACAGGACATTATCTATGGCGGCTCCGGCACTCAGACTTCCCGAAATCACTCTGGAGACGAGTCCCTGAATGGACACTCCCGGGACGCGGATGTGATTCTTGGCGACAACGGCAACATTCTTCGTCTTGTTGGTATCAACGGCACGGCCGGGACCGGGTACATCCGATACCTGTACGACACTTATGGTTCATTGCCAATCATCCCTCGTACAACGCAGTACCTCGAATACGCCTTTGGTGGACCCAATGTCAGCGAACTGAACGATGTGATTTACGGCGAATCGGGTGACGACATCATACACGGCATGGCAGGAAATGACGTCATCTTTGGAGATGGCCAGGACGACAACCTGATCGGTGGAGCCGGCAACGACCGCCTGTTTGGCGGGTCCGGGGAAGACGGCATACTGGGCGATGATGGAAGAATCTTCACCAGCCGAAACGGCTTGACGGAACCTCTGAATGGAATCACCACCACTTCCACGCAGGCAACGATTACGCTTCCTGCGACACTGATTGGTGCGGTTGTCAACGTTCAGGGTCGCCTGAAGAAGTCCGTGGACCTTGCCAGTTATCAGACAGGAGGCCATGACGTCGTATACGGTGGTCTTGGTGACGACTTTATTCACGGCGGGGCTGGCGATGATGCTCTGAGTGGTGCTGAAGCGACCGCAGCCTGGTATATAAAAACTCCGCTGCCAGAGAGCTCACTGCTGAACTACAATCCGACAACCCGAATGTTTGCCGCGTACAATCCTGTTGATCCGCTTTCAAAAATCAGTAACTTCCTGTTGAATTTTGAGGCCTCAGCATCGAATGGAGCAAAGATCTCTGACGGTATCGACAGCATCTTTGGCGATGAAGGCAACGACTGGCTGGTCGGTGGTACTCTGGCCGACCGAATGTTCGGAGGAATGGGTGATGACCTTCTCAATGCAGACGACAATCTCGAAACCAACTCGGGTCTGAACAATGCACCGGATGCCCCGCTGTATGCCGATGCCGACTTTGCATTCGGTGGAGGCGGTTTCGATGTAATGATTGCCAACACTGGTGCTGAACGGTTGATTGACTGGGTCAAGAGATTCAATACCTATGTAGTTCCGGTTGTCCCAACCCTTGAGCATCCGGCGGTGGCGAATCCAACGGTGCTGAGAGATCCTTCTCCGATTCTCACGCAGTTCCTGCGAGACCTCGCATTTTCTTCGGGCTTCGATTCCGACACTGACCCGGTGTCGAACGCGTTCCACGCAGAACTCGGAATTGTTACCTTTGAAGACGGAGATACATGGCAGGCCCAGTTGTGGCAGGCCGTTGACAGAGACCCCGTCCCGGGGAATCTCTACCAGGGCATTGACACCCTTGGTGGTTTCGAAACGATCTCCGCAGCCGGCATACGACTTGTTGAAACAACGGGAATCACAGTCAGTGAATACCGGACTTCAAGAGCAGCTCATGTTGCCCTGACGTCGCCCCCACTCCAGAACGTTGTACTCAATGTTGTCTCGCTGAATACCGGTGAAGCAACAGTGAGCCCATCAACACTGACGTTTACGCCACTCAACTGGTTTATCCCTCAGGCCTTCACAGTCACCGGTGTGGACGACGCGATCATCGATGGAAATCGATCTGTCAATGTCACGATTTCTGTGAACACGGGATTGTCCGCTGCCGCATATTCTGCAGTTCCGTCGACAACACTCACTGTTACGAACACCGACAATGATCTGACAATCCCCGTCATCAGCAGCCCGACAGCGTCGACAACACAACAGCGACCAGTCATTTCATGGAACGCTGATCCTGCAGCATCGGGATATGACGTCTGGATCACGAATGTATCCACACAGCAGAATCCGGTAGTCTCGACGTCTACGTTGACCAACAGCTTTACACCTGCTGCCGACCTCGGAATCGGAGTCTATGACGTCTGGGTTCGCAGTTTCCGATCCGATGGCATCAAGGGACGATGGTCAAATGCCTATCGATTCCAGATAATGACCGCGGTGACGATTCAGACCCCGGCCAGTGTTCAGCCTTCTTCAAGGCCCGTCATCTCCTGGACACCTCTGGCTGGTGCTGTAAAATACGATGTTTGGTTAAACAATACGACGACTGGTCAGAGTGAGGTCGTCCGCAATCAGAACGTGACAACTGCGAACTGGACACCATCCTTCGACCTCCCATTGTCGGGATATCGAATCTGGGTTCGGGGAATTGACGCGAGCGGAAGGGCGGCAAACTGGAGTATTGCAGCTGACTTCCGGGTCGCCACAGCGCCGACAGCAGTTGAACCGCTGGCTTCGACGTTCGATCGCACACCACTATTTGCATGGACACCGGTCGCAGGAGCAGTCTCATATTCAATCACTGTCCGAAATATGACGAACGGGCTCACCATCCATAATGTGCAGAACATCGTTTCCACATCATGGACGGCTCCTGCGGATCTGCAAACCGGAAACTACCGCTGGTGGGTGCAGGCGATCGGAACAAATGGCGTCGCCGCAAACTGGTCATCGGCGATTGACTTCCATGTGGGTGGTGCCGCGAGATTCTCAAATCCATCCAGCTCGTACAGTCAGACGCCAACGTTCAACTGGCTGGCGGTGGGTGGAGCAGCTCGCTATGAACTCCAGATCAACCGAGTGGATATCCCGCAGGCAGACGTTCTACACGAATATAATCTGACCGGAACGTCCTATACGGTGCCATTCACGCTGGTCTCTGGTGGCAGCTATCGAATTTGGATTCGAGCCATCAGCACCAGCGGCGAAAACGGGCCATGGAGTACCGGTCTGACATTCAGCGTCGCTGCACTCACTCCGATTCCTGGTGAGCGTGATCAAGATCTCACTGAAGAACTCCTCGCGTCTGCTCTGTCGGAGATCCTCAGCGAAATCCGATCTTCTTCAGGCGTGGAAACGGATCGTGCTCCTCATGTTCGAGTTGACTCAGTACATCACGAATATGAAGCTCATGCACCACATGTGCCCGTTGCGATCAGCCCGACTACCGATGTTGACGTAGACAGCCTGATTGAATTCATCGTGGGAGAACTTCTCATACCGCCAGTTGCAGACACGCAGGCTCAACAAATCTGAACAGTCGACAACTTCCACTCTCTGGTTTGAATAACCTCAATCGCTCAGCGAGAGTCCTGACATCCTCTCAGGTCTCTCGCTGATTTGTGCAACATGGCACACCGCCATTAGAATCTGGCGGTGTGAGATGGAATATGGTCCATCGTTCCGGAATTTCCCGCACACCAGAATGACCTGTACGCCAGAGAGCCGCAGATGAAAACACCTGAACAGCCCTCAACGGTCCAGAGCAGCCGCAGAGCGTTTATGGCTATTGCCGGCGGAGTTGCTGCAAGCCTGCTTCCAGGCGCAAGAGCATCTGAAGAACAACGAGAAACACCGTTCCTCGGTCCCATCATAGGACACTCCGACTCCGAATTGACAATCATCTGGATGCGTGCCACAAAAGAAGCCACTTTGACACTGGAGGTTATCCCGGAAGAAAACTCCGATGATCAAAAACAGACGAAAATCGACGGTATTGCCCTTCCTGAGAACGATTTCTGTATTCAATGGCGAATTACAACACTAAAGCCAGGACAACGTTATCGCTATCGAATCCTGCAACAGCAAGAGCCCATCGCCGACCACGACAGTCAGGTGTTCACTGTGCCATTGCCTTCGGATGTTGTCTGCAAAGTTCGTCTTGCGATCAGTTCATGTGCTCGCGAAGACGCTGGCAGCAGACTGGTGTGGCAGCGGATGGCCGCCGAATCTGTCGATGGTGTCGTACTGATCGGAGATACTCCTTATATCGACAGCACAGAACTGACCGAACAGACCCGCCGCCATCAGGAATTTGCGGCGGTTGCTGAATACCAGCAGTTACTTTCCTCCCGGCCCTGCTGGTGGACCTGGGATGACCATGATTTCGCGGGCAACGATTCATCAGGGCTGGCTGAGGGAAAAGAGAATTCGAGACTCGTGTATTCAAGATACAGACCTCAAAAAGAGTATGGAGACGGCACTGGCGGAATTTACACCAGCTTTCGACAGGGACCGATTGAAGTATTCCTGCTGGACACTCGCTGGTATTCGATGACCGAACCCTCTTTTGCAGCCTCACACAAACCAACGATGCTCGGTGCCGCACAATGGAAATGGCTGAGCGAAGGACTGCTGAAATCGACCGCACCATTTAAGCTTCTTGCTTGCGGTGTCATCTGGGACGATAAAGAGAACAGTGAATCAGATGACTGGGGAACATACAGACATGAGCTGACAGCGATTCAAAGATTCATCGGAACTCACAGAATCAGCGGCGTCATTCTCGTCGGGGGCGATATTCATGCCAGCCGCATCCTGCGATATCCGACTGAGAAAACAGTCGGCTACAACATGGTTCAGTTGATCGCTTCACCTGTCCATTCGAGTACGATTCCGTCTTTGAATGTCTACAATCCCGATCTTGTCCGGAGTGCTGTCGAGCCAAATATTTTCCTGCGGCTTGATGCCGACTCGACGGTTCAGCCTCCAGTCCTTGAAGCCGTTCTGATCAATGGCCGCGGCGAGCATGTCTTCAGCTACAGACTGACTGCGGATGAACTTAAAGCAAAGTAAATTATGGGCTCATTTGTTTTCGGAATCCTCGTCGCCGCTTTGGTTCTGACGTCGGCTGCCTGCGAAACTTCCTCACTCTGGTCAGTTCCGCCAAATGCCGGAATTGCTGCCACTGCACCGGATATCACCGCGCCGGATATCACCGCAACGGAAAGACTCAGCATTGCTGACTATCCGACGATCCAGGCAGCACTGGATGCGAATCCAGGGCGAGTCCTCCATGTACCATCCGGAGACCACCTGATCAGTGAGAAGATCCGGATCTATCACAATGAGTCCGGGCTTGAAGGGCCTGGACGAATTGTTCAGACACAATTCGATCAGCCCATCATTGAAATTGAAGGAGCGAAGCGGGTTCTCATCCGGGATCTCACATTGACCCGTCCCGAACAAAGCTGCGAAACACACAACGAAGGAATTCTCGCTATCAAATCGGCCGACTTATATTGCCTGAGAGTGAAGGTCATTAACAACCGAACGCACTCCGCCGCCGTTGCACTTCGAGAATGTGATGGTGCAAGTATTCGAGACTGTCTGATTGAGAATTACATGCGAGTCAGTGTTGATGATCGGACTGCAAACCCTGATTGGGGATATGCATTCAACTGTACTGACGGAACCGGGATCAGCGTTGTGTCCAGCCAAAGAATCCTGATCGATGGCTGTTCGATCATTGAGCGAAACTTTGTCCCGACCCGCGAGCTTCAGCAAAAACATCGACTGGGTGAATTTGTACACCGGAACCCGCAGAAGGGAGCCATTGTCAGTCAGCAGCTTTGGGACGCCGGGTACACCGAGAACTGGCAACAGGGTTCAGGAATCATCATCACTTCGCCGGATGTCAGCAGACAGAATCGCATTGTAAACAACCAAATCACAAATGCTGCTCAGGGAATCGATCTGCACTGCGACCAGACGATTGTTACGGGCAACATCATTTCCAATTCGTTCATCGGTATGAAGGCCATGCATGGCTCTCGAAATATCCTGATCAGCGGAAACCAGTTTTCTCGCAACAGTCTATGGGCTGTCGGTCTGATGCCAGGGGTCTCTTCTGAAACGTCTAACTCTGACGGAGGATCGATCATCAGCAGCAATATAATTTCAGGCTTTGGCACTGGCGACGCAGCGTGGATCTGGGGAACAGAACGAGCCCCATTGAGATTCGATCGAGGCCAGAAAGTAGATGACCCCGCTCTTTCCAATGTCATCGTTTCACAGAACCTGATCGATGACACTGCACCAGCCACATTTGCATACTCGGTGATTATTGAGGCCGGACCGGGCTCGCCCACGAATCTTTTTTTCAGCGACAACGTCTTTCCGGCGGGTTCTCAGGGAATCAGTAACGTTCCGCTTCAACCCTGAAAGCAACGCACCCAAAGCGATCATCGCTAAATCGCTCGCAGGACAGCCGCTGCACTCTGTCCCATCGCTGTTCGATTGACTGTGACGGCCGTGCGAGTCGCGAGCTTTCTGGGACCTTCGCGGACGATGTTCAGCTGACACCGCGGATCCGGAATCTCATAGTTCAGGGTGGCTGGGACCATCCCATGTTTCAGTGAAAGCAGGGTTCCTGCAAGCTCGACCGCACCTGCCCCGGCATCGAAATGACCAACAAAACTCTTCATCGCGGTCACAGGAACCTTCAGCACGCAATCGCCAAGAACCCGATGGTAGGCGCGGCTCTCGACAATATCGTCTGGCTGAGTGCTTTTCCCCTGAGCATTGATGTGTCCCAGTTCGCCAGGGCGAATCTTTGAACGCTGAAGAGCCGACTGAATCGCTCGAACAAGCCCCATACCAGCGGACTCGTTCGCATGCCCGCGTCCGTCACTGCCGGCTCCTACGCCAAGGATCTCTGCGTAGATATCCGCACCGCGCTTCACGGCATGTTCGTAACGTTCCACGATGAAAGATGCAGCGCCCTCACCTACGACCGCACCGTCTCGTTCGAAGTCAAACGGTCTGCACGCTCGTGAAGGATCGTCGGCACGACGAGAAAGCCCCTCAAAACGATGAAACTTTGCAATATCAACGGGGTGAATATTGCTGCTGCAGGCTCCAACCACCATGCAGTCAGCCCGTCCCGCCTCTATGACGCGAACAGCTTCCGACAATGCCAGCAGGGCTGAAGCGTCCCGACAGGTGATGGTGTTGTTCGGACCTCTGGCGTTGTGATCAATCGACACATGGCAGGCTGGCATGTTCGGCAACTGACGCAACAGCCACAAAGGCGCAATACGTCCCATCGCGCCTTCTCCCCAGCGTGTCAGATCAAAGCCTTCCTGGTCAGAACAGGCAGCCACGGCTGCAGCGACTTCCGACGGATGAAACGTCATTCGACCTGCACCGAACTCGACTCCAAAACGGTAGGGGTCAATGTCTCCGGGAGACAGTCGAGCATCTTTCACTGCGAGGTTGGCTGATGCGACGCCAAGTTGAATGTCGCGACACATCACCTTGACAAACTTGCGATCCCGCAGAAACTCGACAGGATCAAAATCCCTCACCTCTGCACCAAATGCCGACGGCAAGCCATCCGTCGGGATTGACTTTAGAAAGTCGATTCCGGATCGATTATTCACCAAACTGTCCCAGAATCGATCGTTGCCGATGCCAATTGGGGACACAACCCCGACACCAGTCACGACGACCCGAGCTGTTTCGTGCCCAGCCATGGTAACGCCCTTACTCAACTGGCTCGCAGCTCACTCTGCTTGCCAGCGGACCCATCTTGGAGGACCGGTGCTCTCCTGTTTCCGGTAAATGCTCTCCGCCAACCCCCAGATCGGCAGAAAACCAGTTCATTTGCATCTGTTGCTGAAGCTTTGCCCCCGCAATCTTCAACAATCGACGACAAACGATGCTTTATCTCAATCATTTACGACAGCCAGCGTCAATTGTTTCACACAAAACAACAAACACTTCTCAAAGCCGGCCAGACAGGAAAGCTCCCATACCTCCCCATTTACCAGGCTCGTTCCAACCCCGAGATTACAAGGAGACTTAGAGCCGGTGTCAAGTCTACGCACGCACACAACACCCTGGAAGTATACAGAACAACACACCCATTCAGCAAGGAAGATTGCGTGTCGGATTCTCGGCGGAATTCCTGCGACACATGACTGAGTAGCGTGGAATGCTGCCCGCGTTTATTTATGATCCGGAGGCGGAGTTGGGCGAGAGCCGGTTTTATGGATCGATGACTCTGCGTTTTCTTTTCACTAAAGACGGATTTTCGAGGGCCATTCTGTGTCAGACATGATGGACAGTTTTCAGATTGAGTGGCATGGCAACACTGTTGTTGTAAAGCCGGCTGCCAGCGTTGAGTCGCTGAATTGGGACCTGGTTGAACAAGCTGCGGACCTGGTGATGGAAACTCTGGCAAACCAGGAAGCTCCGATGGTGATTGTCGACCTCAGCAGTGTGGGTTACTTTGGATCGGTGTTTTTGGCATTGCTGCTGCGTTGCCACAAGTTCGTCAAGAAAAAAGGTGGGGAGCTGGTGTTGTGCGGAGCGAACGAGATGGCTTTGGAGCTGCTCCGGATCACAGCACTCGACACAATCTGGGCCATTTACGAAACACGTGAAGAAGCAATGCAGGCACTCCTGTCTTAGAAACACCGATGGCAACAGATTCTCCGGAACAGGACTCATCAACATACATCGTTCGATATGGAACGATGAAGCTTCTCGGCGAATTCGAAGCCCGAAGACCATCAGACTACCGCCGCGGTGACGAGGTGGTTGTCCGGTCAGAACGTGGCGTCGAATGGGGTACGGTACTTTGCTCAGCAACGGAAAAATCGGCTGAGTACCTTGGACGCAACAAAGCTTCGGGAGGTCGAATCCTGAGACTGGGCTCAGACGAAGATCGACGGTCTCGTCAGGATTTATCCGAGCGTGAGAAGCAGTTCTTTCAGTCGGCAAATCGGATGGTGACTGAACGCCGCATGCAGATGCAGCTGGTCGACCTCGAACAGATTTTCGGCGGTGAACGGATCATCATTTACTATCTGTCCGAGCAGCGTGTCGACTTTCGCGAGCTGGTGAAACTCATGGCTCGGGAATTCAATGCTCGAATTGAGATGCGACAGATTGGTGTCCGAGACGAAGCAAAACTGCTGGCGGATTATGGGGACTGTGGAAAGCCGGTTTGCTGCAATACTCATCTGCACGAAATGCCACCCGTATCGATGAAGATGGCAAAGCTGCAGAAGGCAACCCTGGACCCGACAAAGATTTCCGGCCGTTGTGGTCGGCTGAAATGTTGCCTGCGATATGAGTATGACACTTATGAGGAACATCGGCGGGAATTGCCGCCCATCGGTGCGATGGTGATCACACGTACGGGACAGGGCCGAGTGATTTCGCAGGAGATACTCGCCAGAAAACTGATCGTTGCCTTCGAAGATGGCCGACGTGTTATGACCGATGAATCCGATATTGTAACCGTAGTTTCCCGGACTGGACGAAGTCGCAGGGAATCAGCAGACGATGACGATCAAAATGAAGAATAGGCTCTTCATCCGGATCAGTAAACGTTGTAGAATCGCCTCACTTCATAAGAAATTGATGTTTTTCGGCATCAAAGTCGTTCGGAGTGTTAAATCGTCTGGATCGCTGAACTCAGTTTGGATCGCTGAACAATGACAACCGTCAGGAATCGAGTGGGCAGCAGAAACTACCATCCTCATGCGTACCAGTTCGTATTCTCGGCACTGCGGTTTATCCAGGGACGACTCGGCAGGGACAGTGCATACGAAGAAACCGGCCACATTTCCGGCCGCGAACTCCTCGAAGGTGTCCGTCTGTTAAGCATTCAGCATTTCGGAATGCTGGCAATTCCGGTCCTTGCTCACTGGGGCATTACCTCGACGGACGACATTGGCAGAATCGTATTTGAACTGATCGAAACTGGTCAGATGCGAAAGAATGAACAGGACCAGATCACTGACTTCTACGGAGTCTTCGATTTCAACAAGGCGTTCCTTGAAGACTACACAATCGATCTTGATTCTGCATTCACTGTCTGACGGGTGTCCCGGTGGACTCATCAGCTGTCTCAAAGAATGCAGCCTGTTTCCAAAGCACGTCTTTGGCACCATTGTCATTGAATGATCGAGCCATCACGAAGAGTAGATCTGACAGGCGATTCAGGCAGACGAGAATTTGTGGATTCCCGGGTTCGGTGACATGCAGCCGAATCACTTCTACTTCCGCTCTGCGACACACGGCCCTGGCCAGATGCAGCCAGGCAGCCAATTGTGTGCCTCCAGGCAGGACAAAACTGTTTAGTGGACTGAGCTTCTCGTTGTAGTGATCGATCAACGCTTCCAGTTCTGCAACATGGCGTTCTGACATCCTCAGGCTTCGCATTCCGAGTGCTTCGTTTTCCGTTGGAGGAACGCAGAGATCGGCCCCCAAATCAAACAATAACTGCTGAAGGCGGATCAGTGTCCTGCCGCCACTTTCCGAACCGGCACAGACTGCCATACCAAGAACACAGTTCAGCTCATCAACGGCCCCGCCCGCCGATATCCGAGGATGTAGCTTCGATATGCGGACACCATCTCCCTGAGAGGTTTCACCGTGATCACCGCCGCCTGTATAAATCCGATCCAGCCGAACCATGAAAGTACAGTCTCTATTCAAATTGTCAGGACAAGTCCGAGTACGAATGAATCCTGGGAAGCATCTCGTTCGCTTGCGGTCGTAATGTTGATCAACGGAGCAAATCCGAAGTTCCGAACATACTCAAAGGACATCATGACCTGCTCATGGGGCTCGTATCGCAACCCCAGCACTAGTTGTCGATTGAATTCAAACTCGGAACCAGCAGGCCCCTGAAGCCCCTCGCTCCAGCTTCCGGAGAAACGTACCGGGCGTTGATTCCGAAGAGTCAGATCATAGGCAGCTTCCCCTTTCCAGGCCAGGACATCTGCATTTGTTACGGGCCAGGGTTTCAAGGTCGATGCAATTTCCCCTTCGAATCTCCACGGTCCCGCAGTCAGAGATGAATTCACGTCCCAGGCTGCATTCCTCGGCCCGAAAATCTGAGGATTGATGTGTTCGGCGACAGACCCATCGTAGATGGTACCGTGCAGATACCCTCCACCCACGGCCAGAATAGCAGCGTCACCAACGGGCAATTCGTAGCGAATGTTGGCCGCGAAATTGTTGACGTGTCCTTTCTCTTCCGAATCCGCAACTCGGATTCCTCGACTGCCATTCAGGGCTGTCACGCTGAACTGAAGACCATCCTGAGCGTATCCGACTCCGGCTCCCTCCGTCAGCGGCGAAAAGTAGTGCCACAACATCGACTGACTAAATGGACTGAGCGTTCCCATATCGCCGAAGTTCACTGTCTTCTTACCGATAAACGCGTACCACGGACTCTGCGACAGATCTCCGAATGTCACATATGCCTGACGAATCTGAAAACTTCCCTGATTGAAGGTCGGAAAGGTAAACACATCCGAAAACAGGGTCTCAACGTAGCCTGTAGCCCACGGAGTGACTCTGGCGATCGCCGCCTGATTCGCGTGCAAAAGCCTGAAATCGGTGGCGGAATTGCCGCTGAAGTCAGTTGGAAACCTGCCCAGATAAGAAAATTTGTCAGCAGTATTAGTGTGTGCAACAAGTCCCGAAGCTCGAAACTGAGCTCCGACAATCAGTTCCGGGTAACAGGCAAAATTGTTGGGCGGCAACATCAGCAGGATCTCTTTGTCTGACTGACGGTTCATGAAATCCAGCAGTGGAGCCGTTGTATTGGTTTCCAGTCGGATTGACCCCGGGGATACCGGCGTTCCGGAAAGAAATTCCGGCGCTGCTTCGCCTGCCAGGTATCCGTGGGCCGGCATTTCCGCGTAACCCTGTACAGGAACGCCTTGATAGGCTCCGGAAGTTTGATCAACACCGGAATATTGGGAATATGGCTGATCGAATCCTGCATGGCCGCTCTCGGGAACTTCGCCCGACTGGATCCCGGACCAGGCATTGACAACAGTCGCATCAAACAGGCAGAGATGGACCGTTAGCACGACGGTCAATGGTGTGATCGCAATTGACTTCAACATAGTGATTGCAGCCTGTATCCTGTCCGGGCGGGGTGGTCAACCTTTACGGTTGTATCGACATAAATCATAGAATTAGCCGACAAGTTCGCCCTGAAACGAGTTTCACTAAAGTTCTGCGTTGTCCGCACTCAGGCTGAACTCGGAGCTTTCACGTCACTCAACGGGCGGATCGGCATAACGTGCCGAATCTTTGACGCATGGAGAGAAGGTTCATGAAGCAATTGAACTTCACCACGATGCTCATCTGCGTTACCTCGCTGATATTTGTGCCCTTCACCGCAGAATCCGGATCAAGGCAGGTACAGACCGGACCTGAACGCTGGGAGGAGGAGATTTCAGCAATTGAACACCGCCGGGAATCGTCGTCAAATCCGACGGGTGGGCTGCTCTTCGTCGGAAGTTCCAGCATCCGTCTCTGGAAGCTTGAAGAATCTTTTCCGGGTATTCACACAATGAACTGCGGCTTTGGAGGTTCACAGCTTGCCGACTCGATCCATTATTTCGAACGAGTGGTTGTGCCGTCCGTCCCGAAAGCCATCATTGTTTATGCTGGCGACAATGACATTGCTGAAGGCAAATCGGCAGAAATTGTCGTTCGGGATTTCTCTGTATTCTGTGAAAAGACCCGAAAGCAACTCCCCGCGGAAACTCAGTTATACTTCATTGCAATTAAGCCGAGCATAAAGCGATGGAAGCTGTCGGATGAAATGAAGAAGGCAAACGACGCAATCCGCACATACGCTCAGTCGCACCCGAATATACATTTTGTGGATATTTGGGTGCCTATGCTCGACTCTGACGGCAAACCACTTGCGAGACTCTTCGCCGAAGATGGTCTGCATCTGAGTGCAGAAGGCTATCAGGTCTGGACGAAAGAGCTTACGGCATGCCTTAGTCGAGAGGGCCTGATACCGTAAGTGAACCGTGGAATAAAAAGTCTCGTAAAACGGGATTTTGCGTCTCACAGTCAAGACAGCACTCTCGTCTGTTTTCCGATCCTGCAAAATCGGATACCCTCAGGAACGTCACAAAACATCACCTTCCGGCAACAGGAACGCCTTTATGCGACACGTGGTCTGTCTGATTCTGGGCGGGGGCAAAGGAACTCGACTGCTGCCATTGACGGAATACCGATCGAAGCCCGCGGTTCCCGTCGCTGGCAAATATCGGCTGATCGATGTTCCAATTTCCAACTGCATCAATAGTGACATAAATCGAATCTATGTCCTGACGCAGTTCAACTCTGTAAGTTTGCATCGTCACATTCGACAAACGTACAACTTCGACCTGTTCAACAATGGCTTTGTAGAAATTCTGGCCGCTCAGCAGACGCCCGATGATTCGAACTGGTATCAGGGCACGGCTGACGCTGTTCGAAAACAGGTCCGATTCCTGAAGGAATACGGCATCAAGTATGTGCTGATCCTGTCGGGAGACCAGTTGTACCGGATGGATTTCCGGCACATGCTTTCCACACACATTAAAGCAAAGGCCGGAGTCACAATTTCGACTGTTCCCGTGCATGCGGAAGCCGCCCGAGCATTCGGAATCATGCAACTGGATGACACTGGCCGTGTAACCGGGTTTGTCGAGAAGCCTAAAGATGATGCGGCACTTGCGAAGGTCCGCACTCCGGCTGGATGGATTGATGAGCACGGGATTCAGAGCAATGGTCGCGAGTACCTTGCCAGTATGGGGATCTATCTCTGGGATCGCGACCTCCTTGTCGATCTCCTCGAATCCACCACTCACCAGGACTTTGGGAAAGACATCTTCCCGATGGCAATCAAGCACCATCATGTTCAGACTCATCTGTTTGATGGTTACTGGGAAGATATTGGGACCATTCGAGCGTTTTTCGATGCAAACCTGGCTCTCACGGAAGCAAATCCTCCGTTTCAGTTCGGAGACCGTCGAGCTCCAGTGTTCACGCACCCTCGGTTTCTTCCTTCCACTCGAATGGCATCGTGCACAATCAACCAGAGCCTGATTGCGGATGGCTGCCAGATTGGCGAAGGCACAGTACTCGATCGATGCGTTCTCGGAATGCGAGCTCAGGTCGGACGAAATGTGACACTCAGAAACGCGGTGGTCATGGGTGCTGACTTTTATCCAACAACCGATGACCCATTATTTGCTGCCGGCGTCAATCCGGTTTGGGGCATCGGCGACGGGGCGTATATCGATGGTGCTCTGCTCGACAAAAACGTGAGTATCGGCCGGGGTGCACGCATCGTTGCCAGCGAAGCTCCTCCCGGAGACTGCGACTTCGAAAATGTGGTCGTCCGTGATGGTATCGCTGTTGTTCGAAAGAATGCTCGAGTCCCTGATCACTGGCGATTTCCAGCCCGATAATCACTGGTGAGCTGGTCGTTCCAATGAACTCACTCAATAAAAAAAGCCGGCTGAGTTGCCCCTCAGCCGGCTTTCCTGTTGAACTCCAATCACTTTGTTTTGAGTTCAATGACACCAAGGTCAGTCGGCTTACCTTCTGTTACGGTGACCTTGAAGGTTGATGTTGCGGGGTCTGAGTAGCGTCCGCCGAGTTGATCCGGACCACCGTAATCACGCGACATCACATTGAATTCCTGCATCTTAAATGTCAGCGTGTATTCTCCTGCCGGCATGCCATCGCCTTCGTCATATGTGGAAATCCTGAAGTTGCCTTCTGCGTCTGATTCAGTCTGTGAGAACGAAGGGTGCGTCGCATCCATTCCTCCGGCTGGATGACACTGAATCTGTATCGCCAGGCCTGGAGGCGTTCCGTCAACCGTGATCTTCCCGGTCACCGGTGAAGTTGGCTTTCGGTAAGGCGCTTCGCTGCCACAGCCGAGAATCAAGACGAACAAACCAGCACATGCAAGCCCAGCAATTCGATTCATAACACTTCCACAGTTAATGAAACAGGTTACCTGAAATCTTCAAACAAACAGGGGCACAGCCAGTGGCCGTGCCCCAATCTGATACCAACCAGAACGCTGAACGGCCTGCTTAAAATCAGAATTCGCCGAGAACTTCACCCTTCTTGCGAGTAATCAGCCCGGCGAATGTGGACTGAGCAATGTTCTCGCTGATGAAACGCACGGCACCATCGGCCATTGCAAACTGAGCACCTCCGTCATGGAACGAATGGAAGCCGTTTCCACGGATATTGGTGCAGTTGATCGCACATGGACCACCATTCCCGGAACCGTTGTAGAGCGAGCCCTGAAGCCAGTGTTCGAAGGCAATCGCGTCCGACCATGATCCACCGTTTGTCAGACCGAGCACAGCAGGCAGAGCAGACTGAACCTGCTTCTTGTAGTACAGCTTACTGCCACCGGTTCGCTCACCGATCAGAAATGTATTTGATGTTCCGTCAGTGAAGTCACGGAAGTTACTGTTCGAACCACCTGGACCTGCTGCCCGCAAAGCACCTTCGCGATCACCACCCGGATTGTTGTTATACGCCAGGTTGCTAAAGACACCTCGAACACCACTGGTACCGCAGTAGTCCGTTCGTCCACCCTTCCAGACACAGTTTGCGGCGGGGAAACCACCACCAAAGGCACCGGCTGGATACATGTAATCGTCAGTTGGATTTGCGACGTTGGAAGGACACAGAAATACGGTCAGGACCTGAGCGGCAGCGTTGGTATTGGCCTGCTGAACAGTCGGATTGTATCCACCAGGTCCCATAAACATTGGTACATGCGGATCAATACTGTTGTACAGATTCGCCTGTTCGATGTAGGGGAGAATCAAAGTCAGAGCAGATCGAGTATTATGGTCCGGAATTGCTGCAATGTATCCTGGCGGAAACAGATTGTAGGTATCGTGGTAGTTGTGAAACGCCAGAGCGATGTTCTTCAGGTTGTTTTTACACTGGGTTCTTCGAGCAGCTTCGCGGGCCTGCTGCACTGCAGGAAGCAGCAATGCAATCAGGATTGCAATAATTGCAATCACCACGAGCAACTCGATCAGCGTAAAACCATGAGTTCTACGCCGAATCAACGAAACGGACCTCATAAAATACTCCTTACCATAAAATCAGCAGAGATAGGATCACTACGACAGGTAACAGAGAATTTTGTCCCGAATCGCCCATGAAGTCAAAGTCGCATTGTCGAATCCTCATACAAATCTCATTGAATCGAACCTCCGAAAGGAAGATTTAGAATTTAAAGTCACCACCAGGGTGAGCACTTTCTGATGAACCTCCACCCTGGGGGGATTCAGTGGCGACAATCCATTGCCCGAATGGCTTTCTCCGGCAACAATAACACTCGTTAAGCCCTTAATGTTGATTGTACAGAACCGGAATGAAGGACATAGTTCAGTGGCAGTGCAGATGGAACTCTCCAGGGTCATTGTTGCGGAGATCAACGATCAGCGCGCTATTTACCTGAGGGAAGTCAACGGCCAGCGAACGTTTCTGATCCTGATCGGCCCGTTCGAAGTACAGATCATTAATCGACGACTTCTCGAAGAACCTCCCTTTCGCCCCCTCACTCATGATCTGCTTCGGAATGTCATTGAAGCACTCGGAGCAACCCCGGTAGATGTCACCATCAGTGACCTGAAGGACCACACGTACTATGCATCTCTGCGATTGAAGCAGGGCGACAAAACAATCAATATTGACTGTCGCCCCAGTGATGCAATTGCACTGGCAGTTCATTACACACCCATCTTACCAATCTTCGTTGAAGAACATGTCCTTGACGAAGTGAGTTGAGCACCGGAATGATTTTCAACAAATGCCGATTGCTGCTGACCCTCCTTTGTGTGCTGCTGCCAGCATCCAATCCGGTAACCACTCAGGCTGCTGATTCTGCGGATGAAATCGGAGGAGCAGCATTTTGGGGACTTCGCCCGGGAAATCAGCTGTTGGTGAAATCAACGATTTCACGCACGACCAAACTGACGCGTGCCAATGGACCGGAACGGGAATTCAAAACAACAGATCAGTTCGAATTGCTTTATGTTGTTGAAGATCTTTCCCCAGATGGCAACCTGTTTATCAGCGTCAGAATCGCCAGTGCTTTGAGGGAGACCGGCGATGGCGATCCGGACGCAGCTTCGGCTGCCGATCGTCGACTTGGGCTTCTGGACACCGTTCGAATCAAAATGATCGTGAACCACGATGGCACTGTCGACACGGTTGCACCAGGGGACAGAGAAGCTCTCATTACAGCACTTGGCGGACTGAACCCTGCCGCATCCGGGTTCCTTGCGGAGAGCTGCAGCAGCGATGTCCTCGCGTCCTGGCTCTCTAAACCATTTCTGATGGTTGTGTCTCCCGACAGCCCGGCTCCGGATCACAGCTGGACCCGACAACACCTGATCTCCCTTGGCATGCTGGGAGTCATAAGAACTCATATCGAAGCCAAGATTGACAAGCCCAAAGATGAATTGGAACCAGAAACTGCACCGGCCGGAGAACTCATCAACGTTACGCTGGCTCTGAACGGCCCGCAACGGTTTCTGCCAGAGTCCCTTCCTTCGCAATTGGCGGCTTCATTGCCGGTTCACTTTTCATCACCTGCGGCATCCATCGAACAACTCTCAGGCACTGCCACCCTTTACGTTCCGGACCCGGCCTCAAAGCCCAACCCAAACGGACCTCGGCCGCAGTTTGACAGCATAAATCTGACAACTGTGCTGAACGGTCATTGCTCTGTGTCTACAGAAACTGGAGAGCAAGCTCTCCAGTTTCACCAGACCCAAACAGAAACCTGGCAACTGGTCTCATGGCGAACCGGCGCACCCAGAATGTTCTCAACGGACGGCGTACCAATTCCAGTTCCAAATCCCGCCAACCCAAACTGATCGACAGACTTCGGTCTGCGTAACGAACACTGCGTCTATTAACCGTTCCGTCGAGTCAGTTCATAGATGGGCCACTCAGTGCCGCAATCGACGCAGTGAAAGCCAACAATTGTGGCAGTCCCGGGAATTGGCAGCCGGCTCTTTGGACTGATAATCGCATCCTCAAGCTCAAGCGGTTCAATCAGGTGGCCATCACAACCCGGACAGGTGTTGTTGTTGTGGATCAACTTTGCCCGATCGACCGGTGCGGTAAATCGTCCACTGAAGACGATGGACCGTCGAGCACTTTCGAAGGGAATGATGTCAGCGAATTCGCCATCATTTTCCACCGACGTCACCGGTTCTTCCGGTGGGCTATAGAGTCGCAGCTTTACGCGGTTCATGCGTGAATCCTCCTTGAATCACGTCGTCGATTTCAAATCCATTTGGCTCGCGTCTTCGCAGAGCTTTCCGGAAATCTAAGCATCATCAACCACAAACTCAAGCACGCATTCCGGAATTTCACTTCAGCAGGTTAGCGAAGACACGCAAGTATGGGAGAGCTGCGCATGCAGCGCAAACAGGGCAAACGCTGAATCGATTGAGACTTTCCACGGGCTCCTCTAGACTTTCGCACGCTCAAAAACATCGTATTTTACCGTTCTGTTCAGTAAACCGGCATTCAAGGAACTATCAATGGCTGTCTACCTCGGCATCGACATCGGAACCAGCGGGACAAAGACACTGGCTATCCGGGAGGACGGTCAGATTTTGGCAAGTGCGACAGAAGAGTATCCTTTGTACAGTCCAAAACCGGGCTGGTCCGAACAGGACCCTGCCGACTGGTGGAAAGCGTCTGTGCGTTCTGTTCAGCGTGTGCTGAAAGCCGGAAAAATCAAAGCCGCCGATGTGAAGGGGATTGGACTCAGCGGTCAGATGCACGGAAGTGTGTTTCTCGACAAGTCCGGTAAGGTCATCCGAAATGCGCTTCTGTGGAATGATCAACGAACTGCGGAAGAGTGCCAGCAGATTGAACAATTGGCCGGTGGTCGAAGAGCACTGATTGATATGGTCGCCAATCCAGCCTTGACCGGATTTACGGCCCCTAAGGTTCTATGGCTGCGTAATCGTGAACCCAAAAACTTCGACAAGACCGTCAAGGTTTTGCTGCCAAAGGACTATGTTCGGTATCGCATGACGGGCGAATTTGCGACTGAAGTCAGTGACGCTTCCGGTACACTGCTTCTGGACGTCGTTCATCGCTGCTGGTCAGCACCACTCCTGGGAAAACTCCAGCTCGACAGCAGCCTTCTTCCCGTTGTTCATGAATCTGAAGATGTCTCCGGTCGCCTGACGGAATCCGTAGCCCGAGAAATGGGACTTCTGCCGGGAACTCCTGTTGTGGGTGGTGGTGGTGATCAGGCCGCCAGTGCGATTGGAAATGGGATCGTTCGCCGTGGTGTTGTGTCTGCAACGATGGGCACCAGCGGTGTTGTGTTTGCTCACAGCGATGACGTTCAGGTCGACCCTGATGGTCGGTTGCATACATTCTGCCATGCTGTGCGAGGCAAATGGCATGTGATGGGATGCGTTCTCTCAGCAGGCGGAAGTCTGCAGTGGTTTCGAAATCAGTTGTGTGCACCTGAAATTGCTCAGGCCAAAAAGCAAAAAGTCGATCCGTATGAACTGATTACAGCTCAAGCCGATGCAGCTCCTGCTGGTTCAGAAGGACTCTTCTTTCTTCCATATCTCACCGGCGAAAGGACTCCCCATGCCGATCCCCATGCTCGGGCGTGCTGGATCGGACTGAGCCTGCGTCACAACAAAGGACACATGGCACGTGCTGTCATGGAGGGAGCGACATACGCGATGAGAGATACTCTGGAGATCATTCGTTCCATGAGTATTCCGGTTCAGGAAATCCGTCTTTCCGGCGGTGGTGCGCGAAGCGCATTCTGGCGACAGCTTCAGGCGGATATCTACGGGAAGGCAGTCTGTACGATCAATGCTGAAGAGGGCCCGGCCTACGGAGTTGCTCTGCTCGCCGCAGCCGGTACGGGTGCTTACAAGAACGTTGTTGAAGCCTGTCGCGCAACGATTTCAGTGGTTTCGAAAACCCCAAACAAGCCCACACAGACAAAGTTCTACAACCAGGCATACCCGCTCTATCAGAAACTCTACCGTTCACTGAAAGACGATTTTGCATCCATTCAGCGATTGATTCAGAACTAGTCCTCAGCAACCTGAAGCAGCACTTTGAGCGTGTCCTTTCGTGAGGCACGCTCAAAGGCTTCGATCGCGTCTTCCAGTTTGTATCGCCCCGAAATCATCGGCGTTACGGAAACACTCCCGTGCTCAAGTAACCGAAGTGCCGGACCGAATGGTCCACATCGAGACCCAATCATCGTAATCTCATCGATAACGAGCGGTGCCATGTGCATCGTTTGACGATCAGCGATGGTCGTTTTCAGAACAATCGTCCCACAGGGTCGAACAATCCGAACCGCTGTCTCCAGCCCGGTGGATGAGCCCGTGCAGTCAACAACAATGTCTGAAGTCCGTTCACCGGACAGATCCTGCAGAGAAATTGCTTTGATACCAATCTGCCTCAACAGCCTGAGCTTTGCCTCATGCTTGCCAACAACAGTGACCAGAGCACCATGGTGACGCAGCACCTGAGCACACAGGTTTCCGAGTCGACCATCTCCAAGTACTGTTACGTTCTGCCTGTCAACGACGATCTGTTCCGGAATCCGACATGCCGCTGCGACAGGTTCCACGAACACCGCGACTTCATCGGTCACAGATTCAGGGATCAGGTGCAGGTTTGATTCCGGCACAACGACCGACTCAGCGAACGCACCGTCATGATTCAGGATGCCGATGACAGTCCTTTGGGAACAATGTCGTTCGAGCCCTCTCCTGCACAGAGCGCACGCGTGGCATGAACAGTTGATTTCACCAACCACCCGCTGTCCGGCAAAGCGTCCCGTCCTCGCGATACCCACAAACTCATGGCCCAGGATGCCGGAAAACCCCATGTACCCGCGACAAAGCTGGAGATCCGTCTCACAGATGCCGGCAAGACGTACATCCACAACGACCTCCCCTTCCGACACCGAACGGAGCACAGCGTCGGAACGATATTGCAGGACTCTGTCAAAAAGAACGGCTCGCATCTTTGCGAGTGGCGTTTGAGTGGAAGGCATTCGATTGACTCCAGTCACTCTTCCGACTCAGGTACGTAGACTCGTATGTTGTCAAAAATCCCGATGTCGTCGAATGATCCAATGCCCACACGCCCCTTTAAGAGTTGTTGATCACTTGCTGTCATTACAGGTGTGGTCAGATCGTCAAAGAAAACGCGAATTTCTCCCGAATCAGCATTGCGGATGATCCTTGCACGATGCCACTCATCATCCCATGCAGTCCCCGCAGTTGTTTTCGTTGAGATCTTCTTTCTCGGCTCGTTGTTCACGATGAAGATCTGATTTGCATGATCATCGGTCTTCTTTCCGAAGTGCACGTAGTATAAATGTGAGTCGTCCTGGTATCCAAAAAACAGGCAAAGCGACCTGTGATCATAATCCTGAACGGTCGACTTAAGCCGGACATCCATCAGGAAGCTTCGTACTTCAAGGTCTCGAATCAACGAACGATTCAGAGGTGAACGAACAGGAGGACTGAAATCACTGTTGCGTTTAATCAGGGCCAATACACGACTATCGCCGACTGATTGAAGTTCCCAGGCAGATGGATCAGTCGGTTCATAGCGATGCAGTTTCGAGTCTTCAAAGTCGTGTTCATACACAAGCTTCATGCCGTCCAACGCCGGGTCCCGTTTCGCGTCTGGCTCGCTGGCCACGGTCTTTTCTCCCGTCGAAGCATCTGTGTTGTCTGAGACTGATTCATCACAACGACCTCTGTCAGCAGTGAAAACAACTACAGCACAGAGTGCAGCCACGGCAACCGAAAAGCGAGTGATCATGCAGGTTCTCCGAATCGTTCGGTACACATCGATCAATGGTTCAGCAGAGCTGAACACTTCAGACCAACTAGTGTGATCGAACCACAGAGAACATTGCAATGCTCTCAAGCAAATCACGAGAATCAGACGGGGGAAAAAAGTGCAGATTCCGGCAGGCTCTCCGCACAAGCTCCTCAGCCGTTTGTCTCGCTGATTCTACACCCCTTTGAACCACTGACGATGTTCGGAGCCTCTGATGATCGGCCGGATCCGATGAGAGCAGGGACTCACGAATCTTCCGACGTTCGAAGTCATCCCCCAAAGCAAGTGATCTCAGCAATGGCAGTGTCAGTCTATGATTATTGAGGTCATTCGCAGCATCTTTCCCGGTTGTTTGGGAATTCTCTGTCAGGTCGAGTACATCGTCGGCAATCTGAAACGCCAGACCGAGCCGCATGCCAAACTGTCGTAAATGACTCATCCCCTTTTCTGAGGCTCCTGCAACCCGGCCACCGAGCCTACAACTGACTGAGAACAACTGACCGGTCTTACCTGAAATCACTCGAAAATAGTCTCTTTCGGATGTCGATTGCTCAATTCGGGCAGCGATTTGATTCAGTTCTCCCTCACAGGTTCTGTCTGTGGCCCGTCCAATCAATCGACATGCTTCTGCATCTCCCGTGGTCGCTGCAAGATGAAATGCTCGCGAAAACAGATAGTCTCCCAGCAGAACACTTGTTTCGGTGTTCCAACGACGATGAACTGTGGACACGTGTCGGCGAAGGTCAGCATCATCGATCACATCGTCGTGCACCAGCGTGGCTGTGTGGATCATCTCAACAACCGCACCAAGCTTCACGCCAACACTCATTCCTGCCGCATCTGCACCTGCCATTCGGGCCGACAACAGAAGGATCATCGGACGAATACGTTTGCCCTGATATCTTGCCACATGTTCACAGAGTTCCTGCACAAAAGCGTTCGGATTTCGAAACTGCTGCTCCAGAACGCGATGAACTCTGAGCAGGTCATCACCGGTGACCTGCTGCAGTCGCTGTTTCAGATTTTCTCGTGTAGAAACCGGGGCCGACATTACTCTATCCATCCGAACTCAGTCAGTTCTCCAGAACCCAAAATCGCGTTCAACAAACCACACTTCAAACCGTCGCTTCTCTCTCAAAATGTCCACTTCGGCCACCGGTTTTTTCCAGAAGCCGAATCGACTGAATCTCCATTTTCCGATCTGCCGATTTGCACATATCGTAAACAGTCAAGGCACAAACGGAAACCGAAGTTAGTGCTTCCATTTCCACTCCCGTCTTCCACTCACACCGCACACTCGATTCGATTCGAAGTGTGCCATCCCGAGGAAAATCAAAGGAAATTGAAACCCCATCCAGCGGAACCGCATGACACAACGGAATCAACTCCGCTGTTCGCTTAGCTCCCATAATCCCGGCCAGTCTGGCCACTTCCAGAACATCACCTTTTGAAAATCCTCGGTTTCTCAGGCTCCGCAAAGTCTCGGGCAACATTAACACAAATGCTTCGGCACGAGCTGTCCGAATTGTGCTCGCCTTGTCCCCGACATCGACCATCCGACTGGCACCCGATTCGTCAAAATGCGTCAAATCCCCCATGGATTCGGCTACCTCTCTCTAATTTCCTGAAAATCACTATTTGTTGGTGGCTGATGGTATCCAGTCCGGTATGCCATCCAACGCCTTCTGTTGTTCGAACGCCTGATGGTAGGGCCTGATTTTGGACATTGGTGCGTTCTCATTCACCATCATCGGTCGGGTTTCCTTCCACCACTTGTCGTAGGCCATCCGCATTTCTGACATTAACTCCGGATGCTTGTCCGCAAGATTCGTTGTCTGGCCGGGATCCGTTTCCATATCAAACAACTCTGTATTGTTGACCATCCGATATTTCTGAGTTCTGACAGAGAATTGTTTCCATTGATAGTCATCCGGGTTTTCTCCGGTATTCCAGCGACCCACATGCGTATACAGAAACCTGTCAGACCATTCGCCTCCCGATTGCTCAATCAACGGCAACAAACTTCGCCCCTCAATTTGCCCCTCAGGCATTGCGGCTCCAGCCATCGCCGCAAGCGTGGGAAAGATGTCGATATGAGCTGCAATACGGTCGATTTCCAGACCCGCCGGAATCCGATCCCGCCAGCTGATAAAGAAGGGTACTCGAACCCCACCCTCATCCGGACTCCCCTTCAGCCCTTTCATACCGGCATTCCAGGAAGACCATGGAATTCCGTCCGGCCCTTTACCCATGGGTGCAGCAGCAGGTCCGGATCCACCTCCGGTCATACCATTGTCGGACATAAAGATTACGACCGTATTTTTCAGCAGGTCCCAGTCCTTCAGTCGATCCATCATCAGGCCTACATTGTGATCTATATTCTCGATCATCCCGTAATAGCCTGCCTGTTCGTCAGTGAAACCGGCCTTCAGAAATCGCTGCTTATTCGCCTCGGGTGCCAGAAATGGACCGTGCGGAGCATTCGTTGCAATGTAGGCAAAACATGGTGCCCGCGAATCCTTTTGTACTCCGATCCATTCGATCGCTGACTGAAAGAACACGTCCGTACAGAATCCATGCGTCTTCACAAAACGTCCGTTATGACGAACGATCGGGTCAAAGTAACCGTTATTCGGAACGTCCGCACAACTACACTGATACGCCTGGCCAATTCCGCCAGCACCATGAATAAAGACTTCGTCGAACCCACGACGGCCAGGCTGATATTCGTCTTCATCACCGAGATGCCATTTCCCGAAGATTGCAGTTCGATACCCGGCGTCTCTGAGCGATTGTGGGAGAGTGACGGCATTCAGTGTCATCCGTTCGCGTTCAAGAATCGTATGAGTAATCCCGTTTCGCATCGAATGCCGCCCAGTCATAATCGCTGAGCGTGTCGGGGAGCATGTTGGACAAACAAGAAATCGGCTAAACCGAGTACTCTCGTCGTGGAGTCGATCAATCGCGGGTGTCCTGAGCCATGGATGTCCGTGACGTCCAATCGGTCCATAGCCCTGATCATCTGTAATGATCAGTATGATATTGGGACGACTGCCCGCCAGTTCTGCGGCAAACGCTGCATTGCTCCACCATCCGCATACAAGCAGTATCAGCAATACCAATCTCATTCTGATCTCCTCTCTGAACACCGTTCGCCATTTCCCTCGCCCCAAAAGCATACTGCATCCATGACCATTTGTCTGTCAAAAGCGATCGCCTGTCTTGAGCAATTCGTTGTCACATGCAATTGACCGCTTCTTCGTTTGTGTGTTGACGGTTGATCCGGCTAAACTCTGCGAAACACTCCATCTGCGAGGGCAATCCATGATCGCTGAGTTGCTCAGGGGCGTCCGGTCGCTCATTTTAGCCACCTTACTTCCGTTTCTTGTCGCTGCGACTTCGCTTGCCGCGGCCCCTCCCGACTTCAACCGTGATGTTCGACCAATTCTTGCCGAATTCTGTTGGAAATGTCATGGCCAGGACGCCAGCAGTCGTTCAGCATCATTGCGACTGGATCGTCGGGAATCGGTGATCGTGAGTGGAGAATCGGGAGCGGTGGCGGTTCAGCCTGGCCACCCGGAATCCAGTGAAGTCATTCGAAGAATCATGTCGCTCGATGAATCACAGAAAATGCCGCCAGTGTCTTCAGGGAAGGAACTGTCTAACCTGCAGAAGCAGATCCTGAACGAGTGGATTCTCTCCGGAGCGGAGTTCGACCGGCACTGGGCATTCGAGCCCCCAGTCAAGCCGGCATTGCCTCCTGAGTTTGCGGAAATGAATCCCATCGACTCGTTTGTAGCGGAAGAGCTGAAGCAAAATGGGCTTTCGTTTTCCGAAGAAGCCGATCGGGAGACTCTGATTCGACGAGTCACTTTTGATTTGACAGGACTCCCACCCTCCGTTGATGATCTCGCCCGTACACACGAATCCTGGGAACAAACAGTTGATCGCCTGCTTGCATCTCCTCACTATGGCGAACGCATGGCTGTCGACTGGCTCGATGCTGCCCGATACGCCGACACCAATGGGTACTTCGGTGACAAACCACGTCAGATGTGGCTTTGGCGCGACTGGGTCATTCAGGCATTCAATCGGAATCTGCCCTATGATCAGTTTACGATTGAACAACTCGCCGGAGACCTCTTGCCAGACCCGACGCTGCAGCAGCGAATCGCTACGGGATTCAATCGAAACCACGTTGCAAACAATGAAACCGGGATCATTGATGAAGAATACCGAGTTGAATACGTCTTTGACCGCGTCGATACAACAATGTCGATCTGGATGGGACTTACCGTTGGTTGCGCTCAGTGTCACGACCATAAGTTTGACCCGATCTCGCAACGTGACTACTACCAGCTGTTCGCGTACTTCAACAACGTGCCCGAAACGGGCCTGATCACCTCTGACAATCCTCCTCCGCTGATCACCGTTTCGACTGATGAGCAACAACAGAAACTGGCGTCAATGGTCTCTGCCAGAATGGCTGCCGAGGAGCAATTTGCTGCGTTACTCCCGACCCTGCAGAGTGAAATAACATCGTGGCTGAGCAATCCTGCACAAATCGCTCCTGAACCTTCGGACCGGTATCTCGTTCGTCGGATCCGCTTTGAAGATACAGCTGACGACAACTGTCGTCATATTGGCACACCAATTCATCGAATTCGGGGCGTACGTGGTCAGGCCATTCGATTTGATGCGACACAACATCTGGAGTCCATCGCATACGACTTTGACATCAACCAGCCCTGGACACTTGGATTCTGGGTCTACCCGGACGGACAGATGAGTTGTCTGATTTCACGAATTGACGGCGACGGAAATCGCCCCGGGCTTGAAGTGCTTTGGCAGAAGGGACGACTGACTGTAAATCTCGTCGAACAGTGGGGCGTTAACTTCCTGACTCAATCAACACGAACAGCAGTTCCCAACTCGGAGTGGCATCATGTGGCAATTACGTATGACGGCTCCGGCAAAGGCGATGGTCTCCGGATCTTTGTTGATGGCACAGCCCCTGAAACGACATCCTCAGGCACCCAAATCCAAAACATGATTCAAACAACTGCACCATTGAGAATTGGCCGGCGGGAACCTGGTCCGGGCAACTATGGTCTGCTGGATGAGATCCGGATCTTCCAGCGCGTTCTGGAGGCAGACGAAATTCGGGACTGGAAGAACTCTGACCGCATCCTCGGAATCCTCGAGGTCTCCGAATCCCAACGCAGTCAGGCAGAAACGAAGTTCCTTTTGGCGGAGTACATTCGACAATCCGCAACAGCGGAAATCCAAAATGCGTATCAGTTGGTTTCTGCAACTCAGGAGGCAGAGGCTGCCTTCCGAAACCATCTGCCAACGACACTTGTCATGGATGAACTGCCCACACCGCGCAATGCCCGAATTCTGATTCGCGGTCGATATGATCAGCCTGGCGACCCTGTTCAGCCCGATACGCCGGCCGTATTTCCCCGACTTCCTGAAGACGCCCCAAAGAACCGGCTCGGACTCGCGCAATGGCTGATGTCACACAACAATCCGCTCACAGCTCGGGTTGCCGTAAATCGACTATGGAAACAGTGTTTCGGCGAGGGCTTAGTTCGGACACCTGGGGACTTTGGAGTTCAGGGCGAGGCACCGACTCACCCGAAACTTCTTGACTGGCTTGCTGTCACGTTCCGAGAATCAGGATGGGATACAAAGCGGATGTTGAAGCTGATTGTCACATCACGCACATATTGTCAGCACTCCGGACGGAGACCCTCGAACTCCGAACCTGAAGATCCGTCGAACCGCCTTCTCGCGCGAGGTTCCTCGTTTCGCATGCCGGTTGAGATGATTCGCGATCAGGCGTTGTTCGTTTCCGGGCAGCTCTGCACAACTCCTGGCGGTCCCGCCGTCAAACCATGGCAGCCTGACGGACTGTGGGAAGAAGTCTCTTACAATGGCGAGGAATCCTATATCGCCGATCGGGGTGACTCACTGTGGCGCAGAAGCATCTACACCTACATCAAGCGTCAGTCGCCTCCACCGACGCTGCTCATCTTCGACGGCCCAACGCGAGAAAAATGTACTCTGCAGCGGCCACAGACAAATACTCCAATGCAGGCACTCAGTCTTCTCAACGACCCGACATTTCTCAGGGCGGCAAAAACTATGGCCCTGCAGGAATTCAGAACAACGGTGCCAGACGAAAACCTGACAAAGAACAGCCCAACAAAGAACACACGTCCGGAAAACAGCCGCACAGATGAAGATCGGATTCGATCACTGTTTCGAGGAGTCCTCTCGCGATTACCAGAACCTGCGGAATGCCAGATCCTCGTTGAATTGCTCCACACACAACGCCAACGATTCGCAAATGACGAACACTCCGCCGCTGCTCTTATCGATTCTGAATTCACAAATATGAGTAACACTGACGATCCTTCGTTGAAGGACTTGTCCACTTTACCTGATCCAGATCTCGTTTCGGTTCGGGAACTGGCTGCACTCACAATTGTAGCGCACACGATTCTGAATCTTGATGAGGCGGTCACACGGCGATGAACACATGTTTGCTGCGTCGAGCATTTCTCAATCAGTCGATCGTGAATCCGGGCTTGATGGCGCTGGCATCTTTGTCTGGGTCTTCTGCTGAAGCGATCGGGGCGACAGTACCTCGGGTTGCTCCGGCGAAGCGGATCATCAGCCTGTTCATGCACGGAGGTCCGTCGCAGCTGGATTTGTTCGACCACAAGCCAAATCTGATGAAATGGCAGGGAACAGAACTTCCGGAATCCGTCCGAAAGACACAGCGACTCACGGGAATGACAAGTGGTCAGGCATCATTTCCAGTGACTCCGACTCGATTTCGTTTCGCTCAGCATGGGGCATCCGGCTGCTGGATCAGTGAAGCTCTGCCGGAGATGTCTGCCATTGCAGATGAGCTGTGCATTATCAATTCGATGCATACGGAGGCCATCAATCATGATCCGGCAGTGACATTGCTGCAGACTGGACACCAGCAGCCGGGACGACCGGGCATCGGAGCATGGCTCAGCTATGGACTTGGCTCTGAAGCTCAGCATCTGCCTGCATTCCTGGTCATGATATCCCGAGGAAGTGCGGCTCGACCGGCGGACCCCCTGTATGCCAGGCTTTGGGGTTCCGGATTTCTTCCATCGAATCATCAGGGGATTGCACTGAGATCTTCCGGAACTCCGGTCCTGTATCTGGAGAATCTGCCTGGAATTGACCCTGAGACTCGACGCAGGCAACTCAATACGATTGCCGCCCTCAATACCGCTCGCCATGAGTTTCTCAACGACCCGGAAATTCTGACGCGCACCCACCAGTATGAAATGGCATTCCGAATGCAGACCTCAGTTCCTGAACTGGTTAATATGGAGGACGAGTCAAAGGAAACGTTTGAGCTCTACGGTCCCGAGGCAGAGGTCCCTGGTTCTTTTGCACGTAACTGTCTGCTCGCTCGCCGTATGGCGGAACGAGGAGTCCGGTTCATTCAACTGTATCATCGAGGATGGGACCAACATTATAACCTGCCGGGTGATCTGACACTTCAATGCCGCGATGTTGATCGCCCTGTTGCTGCCCTGATCCGTGACCTGAAACAAAGAGGCCTCCTCGACGATACTCTCGTTGTCTGGGGAGGCGAGTTTGGCAGAACCGTCTACAGCCAGGGTAAGGTCGAAGCAGGAAACTATGGGAGAGATCATCATGGTGGCTGCTTCACCGTTATTCTTGCCGGAGGAGGAATTCGACCGGCGATGGTCTACGGGGAGACTGATGAATTTTCCTGCAATGTCATCAGCAAGCCCGTCCACGTGCATGACCTGAACGCTACGATCCTCCACCTGATGGGCATTGATCACACAAAACTCACATATCGCTTTCAGGGACGTGAGTTTCGCCTGACCGATGTTGGTGGGCAGGTGGTGGAAGAAGTTTGCCACTGACTCTATGCACTTAACCGGAATACCTGACGGTGTGGCTATCCGGTCACTCGATGAGGCAGCCGAATCCTGCTGAAGCGATGACCAGTTGCATCGTACAACAGCACTTCATTCGACGACTCTGCCCACACCGCCGCCAGTTTTACTGAACGAGGGCCGTGAAGAACAAATTGGAAGCCACATCGAACTCCGTTCTGTGTCAGCTCCAATTCACTCATCGGAAAATGATGTTCAAGAAGATTCTCTTTTCTACACAACGCGATGTGCACAAAAAGGCGAAGCTGGTCAAGTGTCCGTACGTCAGCTGGATTTTCGATCGGTCGCGAAACAGACGCAGCCTGATACATGCGGAGAACGGCCTTCCTGCTGAATTTGAGGGCGATTAAAGTCGGGCCATTTTGCCTCAACTGCCGGACCCGCACAGATTCGGTCGACGGCAAAAGCTTCATCGGTTCGCCTGTTCAGTGAACTTCCAAGATCAACTGCGTCGCCGATTAATCGCTACTGATTGACTGAGCGCACTGAATTCCCAAATCGACATGACTCACACATCCGAATCAAACGCCCGTCCAACGGGCAAATTCTCGGGTATTCCCTCAATAGAAAAAGCCCCTTGTTTTGCAACAAGGGGCTTCCTGTCAGGTCAATCTTCTGATCCGCAAATCAGCCATCAATTAGTAGGCATTTTCGCTGAGAGGATCCTGAGTCTGTTCAGGATCGACGTTTGGACGAGCAGCAGATGGAGAAATCAGTCGCAGGTAAACATTGATGTCGATGTTCTGATCGAGGGAACCAACGGCACCGTCAACCCATGCAACGTTTGCAACGCCAGGATGTCCTGAGTTAATCCCGCAGGCTCGAGGATCAGCGGTTGCTGGAACATTCGAATTCTTATAACGATTGATGTGTGTCTCACCGATGATGTTTGCTGTTGCTGGGTCATCGTAGAGAAGTGGTCGGTTGTAAGAGTTCACACCGGCTGTGATTGGAGAAGCTATGATTGCTGCAAAACCAGCGTTCGACCAGCCTGGGCTTGCCCAGGTACCGTCGCCAGCTGCATTGATGTTTTCTGAAAACAGAATTGTTTGACTGGTACCGTCATAGACGCTGGTCAGAGAATGGCTGTTTCGGCTGGCAGTACGATCCGCTGGAGCACCGGCTCGGACTGTTGGCAGCTGATGCCACATCACACCCGCATTTCGATGCAATTCGGAATCCTCGTAGTCGGTGTCTTCTGCCCCGGCCGAATTGACGGTTCCATCCTTATCCCAGTCCAGACCTGCCGCAGTCCAGTAATTTGGAAGAGCAGAACCCGGGATTGCTGATGCAGATACCTGGCTCAGATATCCGTTGTTGGCAACATAGGTCAAACCACCGTTGATTCCAACAGCAGTATCATCGTCAGGGCACGCCAGAACCTGAAGATAAGTCAGAGCAAGTGCAGTATTGGTTGGACCGTTATAAGCCTGATTCATATCCCAGCGATCGTAGATTGAACGCTGATCCATGTGAGGCAGAAGTTCTACAACCCAGCTTCGCAGTGGAATGAGGTTTCCGGAAACGTCGAGAGAATAGGAACCAAGTGCAGGAAGCTGAGTCTTCTTGGCAGAGGCAAAGTTGTGGGCAGCCAATGCGATGTTCTTGAGGTTATTCTGGCACTGAACACGTCGAGCAGCCGCGCGAGCGTTTTGAATCGCCGGCAGAATCAGGGCGACCAGTGTGGCAATAATTGAAATTACCACCAGCAGTTCGATCAGGGTAAAGCCGCGTCGAAGTGATTTCGACCCGGAACGAGAACGACGCGTCTGCATGAGCTTGTCTCCAACTTAGACAGGATTAGACCAGTGCCAGCGATGTGCCTGCTCGCACAAACCGCTTGTTCGAATGATTGACCAGACTGGCTCTTTTAATAACGCAAATTTCGTGGCAAATCCGCCTAAAAATTTGCAGTTCCTGCCGATCAGCCAACGGAATCCGCGCAAACTACGTAACAGCAAGCAGTTACAAAATACAACGCACCAGACCAATTTGCAACCGCAGAAAGCTGCGTTCGATTTCGCAGCAGTCCGGGTGTTTCGTCCTGCAACAGTATGTCCGATTATCCGATCGTCGACATTGTTGTTAAAACCGAAAGAATACGAACCCGCGACCCTGAAAGTGATCTATTCCGTTGGCCCACGCTTCTGAAAATCACTAGAATCCGGTCTTCTTTTGCAGTTTTGGGCCCATTGAGGGCTCAGATTTTCTCCAAATATCGACGAGCAAACCTGCTCGCCAAAGCAGTTCCATGAATAAATCGCCTCGCCCACTCCAGGACGTCAACATCGTTGGTACGTCTCCACTCATTTCACCTCGTGATCTGAAACAGGAGTTTTCCAATCCGGATTCCGTTTCCGAACATGTCCTGAATTCCCGCAGTGCGGTGGAAGAAATCCTGCGTGGGCATGACAAACGGATCATCGCGATCGTAGGCCCCTGCTCCATTCACAATACCGAAAGCGCACTCGAATATGCTCGGAAACTGAAATCCGTGGCTGATGATGTCGCCGATCGCCTGCTCGTTGTAATGCGAGTGTATTTTGAGAAGCCCCGAACAACGGTCGGCTGGAAAGGATTGATCAACGACCCTCATCTGAATGACACGTTCGACATCGTCACAGGGCTCCGCCGTGCTCGCCGCATCCTGCTGGATATCAACTCCGTGGGACTACCCGCAGCAACAGAAATGCTGGAACCAATTACTCCCCAATATATAGCAGATTTGATCACCCTTGCGTCCATCGGGGCCAGAACCACAGAATCCCCGACCCATCGGCAAATGGCAAGCGGACTTTCCATGCCTGTTGGCTTCAAGAACAGCACAGAAGGCAGTCTGGAAGTCGCAATTAATGCTATGAAAGCAGCTCGCGCGGAACATTGTTTTCTGGGGATTGATCACGACGGCAAGACCTGTATTGTGAACACACGAGGCAATGAACTGGGGCACTTGATTCTTCGAGGCGGCAGAAATGGACCGAATTACCACGCCCCGAATCTTGCTGAAGCCAGCCAATTGCTCCGCAGTGCAAATCTTCCCCCACGATTTGTTGTCGACTGCAGTCATGCAAATTCTGAAAAGGACTACCGACGCCAGCCCATCGTCTGGAATGACGTGATTCGGCAGCGCATTGAAGGGAATGAAGAAATTGTTGGCCTGATGCTGGAAAGCAATCTCATCGAAGGTCAGCAGTCGCTGGGCAGTGATCCATCACAATTGAAGTATGGTGTGAGCATCACAGACGGCTGCATCAGTTTTGAACAAACCGAAGAACTCCTCAGATCCGCTCACGAGATGCTTGGGCGTTGATCCTCAACTAAAAAGGCCATAGGACCATGATTCGAAAACATGCTTCTCCCCATTTCTTGATCTCTGCGACTTTCATGCTGTTGCTTCAGATCGTGTTGACCGCCGGTTTTGCCGGTAGTTTTGGACAACAAATCTTCGGCGATGAAAAGCAGACGGACGGTGCGGAGACGATCACAGAGAACACGCTGAAGTTCTCCAAAGATCAGCCGGCAGTTGAAGCATCTCCCGAGAATTTTGACTTCCTCGCCGGCTACTGGGTGGGCAATGGGCTGGGTGGCAACTGTGAAGAAACATGGATGCCAGACATTGAAGGGTCACGCATTGGCACGTTCCGCTTTCACCAGGACGGAAAGCTCATATTCTCAGAGTTCTTTCAGCTTGCCAAACATGGTGATCGCTGGACACTCAGGCTTCGACACTTTGATGAAGAGCTGAAGGGCTGGGAAGACAAAGAGAAATTTGTCGAATTCCCGCTTGTACGGATTGAAAAGAATACAGCCTGGTTTAACGGACTCACCTACAAGCTCATGGAAAATGATGAATTGCACGTCATGCTGGCCATGAAGCATAAAGATGGAAGTGTCGGAGAAGAGAAATTTATCTTTAAGAGGAAGCCTTTGACCGATCAGGGTTCCCGATAGCGGTGTTTGGTCTTTTACTTGTCTGTCTGTTTTCCCGACCAAGGAGTTCTCTGGATGTTTCCTGACAAACGAATCTTCGACTTCGAACAACAAGGAAACGTCCTGATCCTGACAGCCAATGGGCCATTTCTTGAGTTCCGGGATAACGACATCCGGAATGGTTACAACGACGCGTACCGAATGCTTGGTGAGAACGGCGTTCGACATCTGGCTGTGGACTTCTCTCGACTCGACTACTTCGGATCCACATTTGTCGGCATCCTGATTCGCCTCGCCAAGAAGGTCCGCAGCAACGGCGGCCAGGCCGTGCTGTGCCATCTCTCAGACAACATGACCGAGATGCTCAAAACACTGATGTTGCTCGAAAACACCAAGACCGACTTCTTTTGGACCCCATTTCCCACCCGAGAAGCCGCCCTCGAAGCCCTCGGCAACAACTAACCCGCCAACCAATAAGGGGTCAGGACTCGTTTCCCGGGAAGTCTGGGCGGTTTGGGCAGTCTCGTATCGGTTTTGCCTCCTGGAGGTGGGTGGCATGTGCGGGAAGACTTTGCGGGGTGGGTCGGGCTGGAATGCCCAACCTACTTGCTTTGTGTCGCGATGATCATGGCGCGGAGGGGGGCCGGATAGCCTTCGACGGTTCGCGTGGGATCCGTCGGATCGAGAAAGTCAGGAAGTGACGCAAACGTCATCCATGGTGTTGATCGCTGCTCGGCGGTTGTGGTGGGAGCAACGTCCAGCAGGCGAGCGTCTTTGAAACCAGTGCGTCGGAGCCATCGCAACAGTAAGGGGATGGACGGGATAAACCACACATTACGCATCATGGCATAGCGATCTTCGGGGACAAGCACCTCATTCTCTCCGCCTTCAACCACCAGCGTTTCGAGCAGCAACTGGCCTCCAGGCCGGATCGTCGACCAGAGAGTTCTCAGATGATCGATTGGGGAGCGATGATGATAGAGAACCCCCATTGATAACGTCAGATCAAAACACCGGAGACCATCTCTCAGTATGGAGTCACCAACGGGCAGAACAAAGTTTCTCCGGGCCGCATCCCTCACTGAAAGGTGGCGCGAACTCCGCATTATCTTTCGAATGGCTTCGAACTGCATCACATACAGCATGAATGGATCCAGACCACACACCATGCGAGCACCGCAGTCGACCATTCGCCAGCCGAAATACCCATTACCGCACCCCACATCCAGAATCATGCGGTTTCGGAAATCAATGTGAGGCGACAGGCGGTTCCATTTCCAGTCGGATCGCCATTCTGTTTCGATGGTGACACCATCGACACAGAATGGTCCTTTCCTCCACGGATGAAATTTCAGCATAAGCTCTCGCATTTCAGCGGAGCGTTCCACGAAAGTATTTCCGAAGCCATTGTCACCGTTAGAGTTGCCAATGTCCCCAACACAGACTTGACCATCGAGAATTCGGAACTCACCTTCCGTTGAATCCGGAATTTGTTGCCAGGCATGTATCCATTTTTCAAGATCACCGTGTTTCTGTCGATCAACTGCATCGCGACAGGCGGAATCAAGTTCAAGCAGCCAGTCCGTCTGCCCCCGTTCTGCCAATTCTTTGCGAAGTGGTTCAAAATCAAACAGACCGTCAGTCATCAGAATTATCGAGTTGCAAGAATGGAGACAAAATTGAAGCACTGAAACCATGGTGCGGCATTCGCGAAGCCGGCTTTCCTGAGTCGATCGAGGTGAATCTCCAGCGGCTCAGGGATCAGCCGATTCTCAATGGCCGTTCGCTTCTGAGCAATCTCGAGATCGCTGTACCCGTTGGCCCGCTTGAAGTCATGGTGCAGGTCATTCATGAGACGCTGCTGTTCGGGATCCGTAAAGCAGATTTTCTCGGAGAGCAGCAATGCACCTCCCGGCAACAGCCCATCGCAGATCCGCTGAATCACGTCCATCCGCTGTTCCGGAGGTACAAACTGAAGGGTCAGGTTCAGGACAACGAGTGATGCATTCCTGATCGAAACATGTCTGAGGTCTGACTGTTCGAGGCGGATTTCACATCTTCCACTCGTATCCGGATCATTCGCCAGCAGCTCTTTCAGTCGCCCCATCATTGCCGCCGAGTTATCCACAGCGTGAATAACACAATCCAGCGGCGCTTTACGGTGAATGAGCCTTGTCGCAGCGCCGAGTGAGCAGCCGAGATCATATACATCAGTGCCTGGCAGCACATACCTTGTTGCCAGCTGTTCGATGACGGACAGGATTGAACCGTACCCCGGCACGGATCGCGCAATCATATCCGGAAAGACTCGAACAACCTGATCGTCAAATTCAAAACTCCCTACCTGCGAAAGTGGCATGGAGTAGATATCATCTTTTTCGGAGCGGTTCATACCGTTGGCCTGATTGCTTTCCAGCGGAGCCAGTGGTCAGCAATGACGATCGCAACCATGGCCTCCGCCATGGGAATGAACCTTGGCAGCAGACAGGGGTCATGCCTGCCTTTCGTTCGAATCGTCGTGGATTCTCCGGAACGCGTCACTGTCGGTTGTTCTTTGGCAAGGCTGCTTGTTGGCTTGACAGCGGCTCTTAGAAGGATGGGCATGCCGGAACTAATCCCTCCGAGCATACCGCCGTGGCGATTCGTTGCCGTAGCGATTTGAAGCTGTCCCGATTCCGAAGCCCCTTTTGCCACAAAGTAGTCGTTGTTTTCTGACCCCCGCAGAGTGGCGCAGCCAAACCCAATTCCATATTCCACACCCAATACAGCGGGGAGACTAAACAACGCCTTCGCCAAATCAGCCTTCAGCTTATCGAACACCGGTTCGCCGAGGCCAGCCGGGATGCCAGTTGCCGCGATCTCTGCAATGCCTCCTATGGAATCAGTATCCATCCGGACTTCATCAATCAGCTGTGCCATTTGAGCGGCCGCGATCGGATCCGGGCATCGAACAAAGTTGGGAGAACCGTCTGGAAGGTATTCAACCTGTTCCAGCGTCACTGTTTCGGGGTTCGGCACTGATGCTTTGATATGACCGATCTGGCTCACCCAGGAAAGAACCTTCCCGCCGAATTCCTGCGCGATCAGCTTCCTGGCGATGGCACCAGCAGCGACACGGGCAGTTGTTTCGCGAGCACTACTGCGACCACCACCTCGATAATCTCGAAATCCGTAACGCGCATCGAAGGTATAATCGGCATGCCCAGGGCGATATTTATCGGCGATGTCGGAATAGTCACCACTCCGCTGATCCGCGTTTCGGATCAAAACTGCGATGCTTGTCCCGGTCGTCTTTCCCTCAAACACACCAGAGAGAATCTCCGGCTGATCCGGCTCCTGCCGCTGAGTTACAAGAGGACTTTGACCAGGCCTCCTTCGCATCAAATCCGGCAGCAAATCGGCTTCTGACAAAATCAGACCGGACGGGACACCGTCAACAATTACGACGTTTCCTGGCCCATGGCTTTCGCCGGCAGTCGTGATTCGAAACAGTTGACCAAACGAATTCCCTGGCATTTGCAGATTACGCTTTCTTCACTCACTATGCGGCTTAACAGTCGCTTTGCGATTCAACAGTCTGAGAATGTGGTGGAATCCTAAGAGTCCTTGATTCATCCTGCGAGAGAATCTCCGGGGAAAACATGCTGCAGCGCTATATTTTGGTCTGGCTGGTACTTTCGTCCGGGATTTCACTCTTCTGGCCGCAACTGTATGCAGGATTTGACCCGTTTCTGGCCTTCAAGCCCGCGATGAACTGGCTGATTGTCACTGCAATGTTCTGTGTTGGCGCGTTGTTGCCCCACGATGAGTTGAAACAACTTGTCCATCGCTGGCCATCAGTGTTGCTGGGAACCGCTGCTCAGTTTATCAGTATGCCCCTGTTGGCATGGCTGGCAGTGCTCATTTTTCGCCCTGAACCTGAACTCGCGACAGGGTTCATTATCGTTGGTTGCGTCCCTGGAGCCATGGCATCTAACGTTCTCACCATGACAGCTCGGGGCAATGTCAGCTACTCCGTCAGCCTGACAACCTGCTCGACACTTCTTTCACCCATCGTGGTTCCACAGGCGCTAAGGATCTTTCTGGACAGAGATGTGAACTATAACGGACAGGAGGCCGTGACGATGCTGATCCTGCAGGTCGCACTTCCGGTCGTTGTCGGTCACGGTTTGAGCCGCATCTGGTATCGATTTCGACATGTGGCACACGCAATTGCTCCTACGGCAGCAAATCTTGCGATTCTGATGGTGATTGCCACAGCGGTCGCTTTAAAGAGAGGTGAAGTGAGCAGCGCTTCTCCGGGGATCATCATTCCCCTACTGGTCATCAATCTTCTGGGGTACATTGCTGGATTTACATTTGGCTGGGTTGGACGGCTGAAAACGCCAATGAGACGAGCATTGACGCTCGAAGTGGGGATGCAGAATGCCGGTGCCGGAACGGTGCTGGCAGTTCAACTCTTTGGAGGTCAGTCGGCCGCGATTATACCGTGTGTTCTCTACACTTTTGGCTGTATGCTGACCGGTACAATTCTGGCGACGATCTGGAATCAGATCCCGATTGAAGATGTTCCGGAGGAATTCGCGTGAACAGATCCTGAATTGTGATAGTATCTACTGCCTCCTGTCTGACCGTTTCTGACGCAATTCTTGCAAAGGATGACATTCCCGAATGGGTTCTGCAAAGTCCCCTCAGCCGGATCGGGATGGAAAGAATGCGCCCTCCGTACTGACTCAGGTTGAGCAACGGACTCGGCTTCGACGTCGCAGACGCGGAAAGCCACCAGCCTGGGTACTTTGGCTTGCTCAAAATCTGCCGCGGGCCGGCCGATTCATGAAGGAAACGGCCCCGTCATTCATTGTCCAGAACCGTGATCGTCTGACTGCTGCCTTCGTGGCATTGCTGATCCACGTGTTGGTGCTGATGATACTGGGTGTCATCCCGATGCCGGATCTGCCCAGTGAGTCGATCATGAATTTGATTGTTCGACAAATTGATCCCGCAGAACTGGATCCCATCGAAACAGTGGAAATGCCGATAAATCCTGAGCAGCTTTCAACGCTCGACGCCAATAGTGCGCTTCGACAGGCAGTCGCAGATCTGGACCTCGGGATAACATCTGACCAGTTTGACTCACCGGATGAACGCGACTTATCAATCCCGCTCGATGAAACCGCCCTTGATTCGGAGATCACAGCACGTCTGGGCGAACTTGGTGGCCGGTCGTCCGCCGGTAAACAGGCCGCCCTGAAGAAGTTTGGCGGCAACGCGGACAGCGAAAAGGCGGTAAATTCCGGACTCAAATGGCTTTCCAGCATCCAGCAGAAAGATGGTTCGTGGAGCTTCGCTAAGGTAGGGGATAGCCCGACTCCCGGGACGTTTGGAACGACAGACATGGGTGCAACAGCGATGAGCCTCCTCTGCTTCCTTGGGGCCGGACATACTCATCAAACAGATGGTCCATACAAGGAAACCGTCCGGCAGGGACTTGCATGGATGTTTGCCAATGCGGTTCGAGGTTCCAGCGGCGCAGATCTGAGAGGCAAGTTTCAGGGAAACGCTGGAATGTATGTCCAGGGAATTGCAGCAATCTGCATTTGCGAAGCATCGGCTATGGAACCCGATGATCGCGAACTCCGCAAACTTGCAGGCGAAGCCATTACATTCATCGAGCGAGCACAAGATCCAGTCGGAGGTGGCTGGCGATATACTCCTCGCGAAAAAGGGGACACCTCGGTCACTGGCTGGCAGCTGATGGCACTTCAAAGCGCTCGTGCCGGTCGTATCCGGTACTCCACCCAGACAACTCGAGATGCTCGAGAGTTTCTCGATTCCGTTTCCGCCGAACAAGGATCCAGATACGGATACACCGACCCTGACGGGAACAATCCCACGATGACTGCCGTTGCACTTCTCTGCCGAATGTACATGGGCTGGAAACGAGAACATCCCGGACTTGCTAAAGGAGTCCAATACCTGTCCGATGTCGGCCCCAGTGAACACAACATTTATTACAACTACTACGCCACGCAGGTCCTGCATCACTGGGGTGGAGAACAGTGGGAGAAGTGGAACAACAGGCTGAGACCACATTTGGTTTCAACACAGGTTCAGGACGGTCCCGCCGCCGGCAGCTGGGACGTGACGGACCCACATGGCAATGCGGGTGGTCGCATCTATCAGACAACTCTTTCTGTACTTACGCTCGAAGTCTACTACCGCCATCTTCCGATCTATCGAAAGTTTGATGCTGATGAAAAGCAGGATGATGCAGATCGGGCAGTCGGGCGATGAATAAGATTCCAATCAACCTGATTACCGGATTTCTTGGCGCAGGCAAAACCAGCGCGATTCAGTCACTGCTGGCTCAAAGGCCGGCTCACGAACGATGGGCCGTCCTGATCAATGAGTATGGTATGGTCTCGCTGGACCACATTCTGGTGAACGACATTGCAAATGACGCCGGGAACACAGAGGACTCAACAAAAGACAATTCCGGAGTTGACGTGGACGAAATGGCCGGTGGCTGCTTTTGTTGTTCGCTGGCAATGGAACTTCCCCTGATGCTGGCCAGAATGATCCGCAGAACTCAGCCTCATCGCATCATTCTGGAGCCCACGGGTTCGGGCCATCCCGCGTCAGTGATCGACCTGCTGCGAAGTGGACGATTGGGGGAACGGCTTGAGCTCAGAGCTACGATCGCACTTGTCGACCCTCGCGACTGCGAAAACCCTCGAATCACCAACGCTGATGTTTTCCACGATCAACTTCAGATGGCGGATGTGGTTGCGATCAACTTCGGAGACAAATGCAGTTCTGATCAGATTCAGCGCTGCCGCAATCTCGTCGTTTCTCTTGATCCTCCCAAACTTCTGATTGCGGAAACAACACAGGGAAAACTGAGCTTAGCGTGGCTTGACCTGTCCGGACATATGATTCGACAGCCCCTCTTCGCCGATGCTCACACAGTGCAGCACAATTCCATAGCTTCTGAAAATCCGGAACTCATCAATCCGTTCAGTCCACCAACGGACTCGATTATTGCTGACCGGCCCTTTCATGGAAAACCAGTCCGATTTGAGAATCAGGGGTTGGGAAAATTCGCCTGTGGGTGGGTTTTTCATGAGGCCGATGTCTTTGACCGCGATGAAATCATCGATCTGTTGGCCGGACTGCATCCGATTCTTCGACTCAAGGGCGTTTTTCATTGTTCCGATGACTGGTGGAGCATCCAGCGACGGGGCTCTGATACAACATTTCAACGAACGGCCTGGAGGCGTGACAGCCGCGTTGAAATCATCACGGAGTTCCAGTCGGACGGCTGGGATGTCCTTCAGGAAAAGATGCTGAACTGTCGAATCTCTTCTCAATGACACCTGTTTCAAGTGGATTCCTGAAAACCAGAAGCAGCAAGACAAGCTCAGCACAACGCGCAAACACTTACCACAAAGAGAGTTATGCCGTTGACAAATCTTTGACAACGGGTTGACTTGCACCGGACTCATTGCAATTGCCGGATTCCGATACGAGACGTATTGTGGGTTCACTGTCAGCAGGAAGCCGGCAGGCGGATCAAAATTGAACTCCACAAACTTTCGTTCAGAAAGCCTAAAATATGAGCGGTACGATTTCCACCCTTGCTGTTCCAGACCGGTTACCGACCGCGTCGGAGCTGAAGAAACAGCAGACTGTCGCGGACAACGAGGCATTGATTCAGGCCTTTCACAGGGACCAGCTTCGCTGGAACAATGTCGACTGGGTCGTCACCCTCTTCCTGATTGGTGTCCACCTTGGCTGCTTTGCAGCCCCGTTTTTCTTTTCGTGGACCGGCTTGATCGTTTGCGTCGTGATGCATTGGGTCACCTGCAGCATCGGAATCTGTCTGGGGTACCATCGGTATCTGGCTCACAAGGCCATGAAGCTGCGTGCACCAGCAGAATTTGGTGTATTGCTTTGCGGGTGCCTGTCGGGCGAAGGCTCACCGTTAACATGGGCAGCAACTCACCGTCTGCATCATCAGAAATCTGACCAAAATGGAGATCCTCACTCTCCGTACATCGGCGGCCCATGGTGGTCACATATCCTTTGGCTGTTTCCAAAACGCTCGACGGAATCCACTCGCATCATGTTCCGACGATATGTGCCGGAGCTTGTTGATCGTCCCTTAATGCAGTTCTTTGAGAAGACATTTGCAATCTGGTTGTGGGCTGGCGGTCTTGCTCTTCTGGCCACGGGCTGGGCTTTGGATGGCTGGAGAATGGGTGTTTCTCTGGTTGTTTGGGGAATGTGTGTTCGTATGACAGCCGCATACCACAGCACATGGTTTGTCAATTCCGCAACGCATCTCTGGGGTTACCGCAACTACGATACTCGAGACCATTCCCGCAACCTCTGGTGGGTTGCAATCCTCGCCTATGGAGAAGGATGGCACAACAACCATCATGCTCACCCGTCGCTCGCTCCTGCGGGACACAAATGGTGGGAAGTTGATATTACCTGGTGGTCCATTCGATTGCTGCGAGCAATTGGTCAGGCATATGACGTCAAAGATCGGTTGCCTCAGGGGCGACGTGCTGATGACGTGAAAGAGCAGCAGGAGTTTGAGCAGACCATACTGCGAGACAGTGCAGCCTGAGTTTACATCTCTTCTGATCAATAAATCGAACCTGTCATACGGGCATCCTGTCTTCAGGATGCCCGTAGTCTTTGGTACGGTCTCACTTTCCGGATACTTCCAACGCCACTCGAAATTGCCATATGTCTACACCTATTCCCATCTTTCACGTCGATGCCTTTGCTTCAGCCCCCTTCACCGGCAATCCTGCGGCCGTCTGTATCACAGAGTCACAACCCGATTCAAACTGGATGCAGAAGATTGCGAGTGAAATGAACCTGTCGGAAACCGCATTCGTGTATCCGGACGATGACAGTCTTCGGTTGCGATGGATGACACCAACGGTGGAGGTAGACCTTTGCGGACATGCGACCCTCGCCACTGCACACGTACTCAAAGAGCTTCAGGCAAAGCAATCGCTGCCTGAGTTCCTGTCGGAATTCTGGAAATCCGGCATGATTCAGTTTGCCAGCCGAAGTGGAACACTCACAGCCGAGTTTTCCTCCGACTGTATTACTCTGGATTTCCCCGCCACTCAGGTAGCACCTGGCCCATTGCCTGACGGTATCACTGATGCATTGGGACTAAGGTCCGGCGACATTGTGTTTTGCGGCCGTTCACGATTCGACCTGCTTCTGCAGGTCCAGTCAGCACAAATTGTCAGATCACTGAGGCCTTCGATGCAGGCACTGGCTGAATGCCCGGTTCGAGGGATCATCGTCACCGCGACGGGAGACCTTTCAGACCATGATTTCATTTCACGTTTCTTTGCTCCGGCAAGCGGAGTTCCCGAAGACCCGGTAACGGGTTCAGCCCACTGTGCCCTTGGCCCATACTGGGCGCCGCATTTTGGTCGATCAACTCTGTTTGGCTATCAGGCATCCGCTCGGGGCGGGCGAATTCGAGTAGATGTGCGAGGGGATCGAGTGCGGCTGGGTGGAAATGCTGTCATTGTCTCGCGAGGAACGCTTGAGGTTTGAAGAAGCCTTAACTCATGATCAAACTGAGCTAGCCTTCCACTTTATGGAATGACCAGATCCAGCCATACCAGCCGATGATCGGAACAATCCACGAGGTCCGCGCCTGCTTCTCCCTGTTTTGGCCAATAGACGCCGCCACCGACAACCCGCAAACCATTTGATGGAAGCACATAGTCGACTCGGAGATTTCCCACTGACTGGTCATTAAAATCCGATGTATCGTGTGCCGCTGATCCCTTGTGCTGAAGATTTGCCCTGGCCTGTCGGACGGAGGCTTCGACAGCTCCCTGACTCTCGGGGACAAACGTCGAGTTGACTCGCGGATGAGTCAGGATTTGCTGAATTGCACCCGGCACACTTCCTCCATCAATGGGATCTGCATTCAGGTCACCCACAATCACGAAGTGCTCGGAAGCCGCGAGCCCACCGCTTCGCCCGCGATCATCTTTCAGCCATTCGCTGCTTCCTGAACTGAGATAATTTTTCCAGAGTCGAATCTCATCGTGATTTCGTCGACCATTTCGATCTTCGGCACCATCAAATGCCGGAGGCGTTGGATGAGAAATCAAGAGGTGAAATGGTGAGTTTCCAACAAGAATCGGTACATCGCTGTGTGACTTGGACGACAGCCGAAAAACGTTCAGGTCTTCATCGCTGTACCATCCTTTGACCTGCCCGTCTACGATTTCTTCCGGCAGGAGTGGATTCGGTAAGTCCTTCCAGAGCAGATGCCTGAAGGAACGTACCTCTTCGACCTTCAGCGGAAATTTTGACAGAACGACCATTCCATACTGACCAGCAAACCGACCGAACCCAAAGCCGTCACCGGGTCCATCTGTTCGACTATCACGATCAAGGTCGCGACCGGACGGAACGCCTGTATTTACGGCGGGAACAAACGCATATGGAAAAATGATTGGCGTACCTGAAGAGCCCGCATCCTCAAGCTCCTGCTGCAGATAATTGGTTCTGAACAGATTCACGGCTGCTTCATCTGCCACCTCATCAAACTCATTCAACAAAATGACATCCGGCCGGACGATTCGAATGATTGAGGCGACCTTGCGAATCTGCTCATCGCTTGACGATCCCAGATCTCTGAGCAGTTGTCCGAGCTCATTTCTGTTCATGCTGCAGTTAAATGTCGCGACACGGATCCGTTCTTCTGCGTGAATGGACGGGACGAGCACCGTATCGAACAGAGCACCCGAAAGAGCAATTGATGCTCCGATCGTGCCGATGCAGGATCCGGATCGCGGAAACCACGGACGAAACAGCAGAGAACACCAGCGCTTGATGGTGCAGAGCATTTGCTCCTCCTGTAAACGAAAACACCGTGCGACCATATGGCGGCACGGTGTTTTCATCCGGCTAAACAATTTCGGGAACAGCCATGATGACTATCCCTTGCTGTGCTCTTCATTGTAAGTGAAGCACATGCGGATGAGGTGAGAAACATTGTCTGCGCGCATCTTGTCGTTAATCCGAGCACGATGAGCTTCGACAGTCTTTGTACTGACACCAAGTTCTTCCGCGATTTCGCGGCTTGAAAGCCCCTGAACAACATGATCCAGAACTTCACGTTCCCGAGATGTCAGACGACCAATGCTGTCTTCGGTCTCTTCAAGTTCTTCATCGATGAGGTCCATATCGACTTCGTAGTAGTAGCTGTAAGCGCGAGCAACAGCGGCCACAAGTTCATCAACTCGAATTGGCTTGCAGAGGAAGTCGAAAGCGCCATTCTTCATTGCTCGAACAGCCATCGGAACATCTGCATGTCCGGAGATCATAACGATTGGCAGTTCAAAGCCGTCTTCGACGAGTTTTTCCTGAAGTTCAGTTCCGCTCATTCCGGGAAGGCGAATATCAAGCACCAACACACCAGGAACTGGCTCGCGATAGTCGCGATAGAATTCCATTGCGGTCATATAGTCGCGTACAGTGATCTTCAGCTCGTTCAGAGCCTCAACCAGGGACGCCCGCACGGATTGATCATCTTCAACCAGAAAGACTGTAAACGGACGTCTCTTCTTTGGTTGTTCAAATTCCGTCGGCGGCGGCGCCTTCTTTTCCGCTCTTTTACCGAGCTTTCGCTTTCGCTGCAACATTCAATCACCCTCCAGTAAGAAGTGCGTCCCTGCCTCAAAGATGTAATGGATCGGCCCACAGATCCTCTGCGCGCCAAATCTACCAAACAATGCCCATCCTTCAACGTCGCCGCACGCTAAAGTCCGGTCTTAACCGCAATGAGATTGACGATTTTACCAACAAAAACCGACTCTCCAAACGCCCTACGGGATAGGTCAGTAATCTCTTGCATTCAGGAAACTCCCGCCTGATTCATCCAGCCTCAGGTCTGAAGCAGAGAATCAAACCCCTGCTTCACTCCTGACACCGAACGCCCTCCGGAAGACACCACTCCCCTGTAAATGACTGAAGGCACTGATGGGATCCCGTGGTAAAATCCGTCAAATCCATTGCATTTTTTCGCCACAACGCAAGTCGGACCCGGCTGCGGAATTCAAACAAGCTTACTACACGGATGCTGGGCTGAAATTCAGCTACTGTAGCACCCGACAGTTTCACTTACACGCCTTGAACCCGATCACCCACACGGGAGATGGTACACCGTCGCCATTAGATATCAACTGCTCAAAACTCAGATTCTGATGTCACGGAGGAAAACCCGAAGTCCGGCCAATTCCGTGTTCACACTTAGGGCAAAAAAAGTCGCATTGACCCTCTTCGGCAAAATCGGCCACAATCCATCTTCCAGCTCCCACTGCATTTTTCTTTCTGGACGGTTCGCGATGTTGCTCCTTGCTCTGACATTTGCGAACGCATTCTTTGCTCTGGTCATTCCGGCATTCCACACGCTCACCGCCTTCACTTCGGCGTCCGAGCCGCATCTCGGGAGCGACCGGACGGGCTCACGCTGGGTCATTCAGGAGAAGGACGGGGCCGTTGAATACTACTCCGAATTCGATCCCGGCCTCAGTCAACTGAAGGCAACATTGCGCGACGTCTCTGCGGAACTTGAAGAACTCACCGGGCTACGCCCCACAGGTGAATCCATCCAGATTATTCTGTTTTCTGATCACAAAAACTACGTCCGCTATCTGGCCTCGAGCATACCCGAAGCGCGTTTCCGGAAGGCACTCTTTTATAAGAATGGAGACGTGTATCAGGTCTACGCATATCGAAGTCGATCTCTTATGACGGATATCCGCCATGAATTGACTCATGCAATCCTCCACCAGAATCTGAAATTTGTCCCGCTCTGGATCGACGAAGGCCTCGCCGAACTGCTCGAAGAAACACGCTCACAAAGACAAACCTCCACCCGCCTTGCGTCAGTCAAATGGAAGACTCGCGTCGGCTGGTCACCGTCTCTAAAGCAACTGGAAGCCATCAGTAGTGCCGCAGACATGGACGAGGACGAATATCGTGACAGCTGGGCGTGGACTCACTTCCTTGTGAACGAGTCTCGAGACTCTCGGCAGATATTGCAGGAGTACCTGAAAACGATTTCCAGGGGCGAAGCTCCGGGACCTTTCAGTAAATTTCTGGCGGAACGAGACGCGACGGCTGAAAACAGAATAAACTCCTATTTCAGAAAATTTCAGTTTTCACTATCTTCGGTTAAAGATTGAGGACGGCTCGGCCGAGCATCCTCAAGTTTCAAATCACACCCGTCATGTTTCCACGCCGAAAATACCTGTCAATCTGCCTTTCAAAACGGTTTGTCTCTCTCTTTCCTCCACTTGCCATTTCGAACTCGTCCGCTCTTCAGGTCTGAACATCGGACATCCATGAGCCGTCGAAATTGGTCCCGTCGAATTCCTTTGATCCAGTCCTGAAGGAACCCATCTCATGCTTAAATTTCAGACACGTTTTCACAAAATCATGTCCGGTCTGTTGATCTTCGCGTTGCTTGCTCCTGCGACTCCGCTGGCTGCTGCCGAGCAGACGACTGCGGGCAAAATTCAGGACGTAGAGCTCCATTCCAGCGGTATGCTCGCATCTCGAGTTGTCGATCTTCAGGGTGAACCTGTTGCCAACGCGGAAGTGACCGTCCAATATGAAGGACGGACCATCGCCACTGCCACCAGTGATTCTGATGGCTATGTGGCCGTTAAGGGACTTCGCCCAGGCGTTCATTCAATTCATACGACATCTTCGTCAACGATCTGCCGATTCTGGAGTGAGAACACCGCCCCACCGTCGGCGGTTCGAATTCCGGCAGTGGTATCTGATGGTGAAGTCGTCCGAGGACAGTTTGGAGCCTTCAACCTGCCGATGCTGGTTTATGCGGGCGTTTCCGCAGCTGCGTTGTTTATCGCCATCGATGCAGAAGACAACGCCGACGATGCAAACGACAAAATCGCAGCCCTTGAGCAGCGCGTCGAAGCCCTCGAAGCCGCCTCACCATAAGGCAATCTTTTTCAGTCGCCGATTCCCTGTAACTCACCTTTCACGACTGACGACGATTCACATCTTCCCATAAAAAGCCCTTGTTCGTTGAACAAGGGCTTCTTCTTTGAGATCGGCATAAGATTGTGTTCAGGCATGAGTGAGATAGAAAAGAAGTCCGACCTGCCAGGATGCAATTGAGGTTGTTACTGGAAATACAATCCGGCTGTTCAGTCGCTTCATCAGCAACAGAATTGAAGCAACAAGAATCGTCCCGACAATCTTACTGCCCACAAACAGACTGATGTCACCATTGTTGATCTCGAGAAGCCAACTGCCGATGGGATTTTCCTCCAGCTCCACAATGCAGCGAGCAAACCTGATGATCAACCAGGTATCGTAAACGGAGATCCCAACGATAACCGCCATTGCTGACGGGAACCATGCCGAATTGAGAAGCGTTCCTAACGTTCCGACTTTCATGTCGTTCATTCCCTGAGTCTATAAAACGATTGCCTGACTTTGGCGAATGCCTTGTTCGCAAAGTCCGCGCCGGAACTCCTGACTGATGAGACTTCGAAACTCAAGTTCTCAGAAACTTAGCAGAGAACACGGCCTCCCACTGAAGACAACACCACTCCTCGTGACATGGTTCGCTGAACGCGCAGGCAGTTCTGCTGAAGGGACTTGCGACCACAACATGGGGCATTCACCTGAGTGACAGAATGCTCAGATGCACGACTGCACAGACTCCGCGATTGAACCGCACATCAATTAAGCACAACCACATCAGCACAACCACACTGAGACAGATTCGCACGACGTCGTCAGCACAGTCAGCCTGCTGAATCACGGCGATCGGTCAAAGTTCGGCAAAGTTTGCCGGAACAGAGTCCAGTAGATCCTGATTGTGAGAAGTTGAATGCACCTGAACTTCACGGTTACCAGCTCTGAATGGCTCAGATTCCCGACTCCCTGACCGGATTCCCGCCCCTGGTACCCAATTCCCGATTCCATGAATTGAGCTGACAATCATCTGATTTCTGAGTCCAGGCATAAGCAATGCAAAGAGGGGTGTGGGATACAGGTTGCTCACTTGACGCACACGGTTCAAAACGGCGGGTTCATAACTGTGAACAACTGAAGAAGATTCGGGGACAGCCATGTGGGAAGAAATTGCGAGCTTTACCGGCAACAGGAATGCACGCCCGGAGTCATCTGTCATCGTTTGTACGCCCGAGGGCCAAATTCGTGAGCTTATCTCGGTTTCGCCACAGTTTTCGGCGATCCTTCAGGTTGGGGCATCTGTATTTGACCTCGTCTGCCCGGACCAGCGGGACGAAAGTCGACAAAAGTGGGAACACGCAATTCTCAATGGACTTCCCATCGCTCAGCGATTGAAATACAGAAGTGTCGACAGGCAGTGGACCTATGGCCGACTCGAAGCGCAGATCGGCGTCGACCACAATCAAGAGCGAGTAATTACTGTGGTATCAGACGTCGATACGAACTCCTTTCATTCCCCATCGCTGATTGCTCGCTGTAAAGCGATTATGGACACAGCCGTTGATGCCATCGTCACGATCAATGACGGTGGAATCATCGAAACGGTCAACCCCGCGACGATAAAGATGTTTGGCTACGAAACCACTGACCTGATTGGACAGAATGTTTCTATGCTGATGCCGGAACCTGAACGTTCTCGCCATGATGGTTATCTTGCAGACTATCTGGAAACACGGAAGGCGGCCATTATTGGTGTTGGACGACGGGTCACTGGTCGACGCCGGGATGGGAGTGAGTTTCCAATACACCTGGCAGTCAGTGAATATTTTGTCGAGGGGCATCGGTTCTTCACTGGAATTATTCGCGACCTTTCTGAACTTGAACAGGTCCAGCAACAGCTGCTTCAGTCCGAACGGCTCGTCGCGATTGGTCAAATGGTGACTGGCCTCGCGCACGAGAGTCGCAATGCGCTTCAGCGAGCTCAGGGTTGCCTTGACATGCTGTCCCTTGACCTCGCCGATCAGCCCGAACAATCCGATTTGGCTCGGCGAGCAAAAACGGCCCTTCAGGATCTTCACAGGCTTTACGAAGAAGTTCGCAGCTACGCGGCCCCGATTCACCTCGAAGTCCGCGACTGCGACCTCCCATCGATCTGGCGAAAGGAGTGGGAAAATCTCTCGACCATTCGCACGGACTCAAAAATGACTCTCACCGAAGCACTCGGTTGCCAGAATTCACACTGCGAAGTCGATGTCCACAGGATTGAACAAGTGTTTCGGAATATTTTTGAAAACGCGGTTCATGCCTGCGGCCCTGAGGGTACGGTGCATATTCGCTGTTCGCCGGCGGAACTTCATGGGGCTCCGGCCGTACGAATCGTCGTTGAAGACAATGGTTGCGGACTTTCGTCTGAGGCCGCCAAGCAGATCTTCGAACCTTTTTTTACAACAAAACAAAAGGGAACCGGGCTCGGAATGGCCATTGTTCAACGCGTCATTGCCGCCCACAGCGGAATCATCACTGCTCAACGAGCTCCCGTGCGGGGAACCATGATTACGATCGTTTTGCCAGTCAACGCTATGAATCGGAACGCCTTTCGCTCTGGACGGTAAGTTCGGGTCGAAACCCAATAAATTCCTGCGATCAGCGTGACCGAAGTGTGACGCGAGTGCACAATATGTGCGTTCGTGCACACCTGTTCGCTGAATGCTGAAATTTTGTAACCGATATTTGGCATGACAGAGTAGCGATTCGCCGAACCAACAAATGTTCGGGCGGAGAGTGACAATGACGATAAATTCCCATGCGATCAACCTTCTGGTGGTTGAAGACGACCCGGACTTTCGCGAGACGTGTTCGCGCTGGATGACTCGCAAGGGGCACCATGTGTCGGCAGCTGCTCATGGCCAGGAAGCTCTGGAATTCTGTGATCGGCAGATGTTCGATGTCGCCATTGTCGACATGAATATGCCCGGACTTACAGGGCTTGAGCTGCTGGAGAGGATGAAAGCGGCGCAGGTTGAGACAGAAGTGATCATCCTGACTGGTCAGGGGACGATCGAGAGTGCTGTCAACGCCATGAAGCTTGGCGCCTGCGACTACCTCACAAAACCGTTTCCGCTGGATGAACTTGAGCAACGGTGCCTTTTGGCATGGGAACGCGGCCAGATCAACAAGGAAAACAGACAGCTCAAGGCAATCATTGAACGATCACAACCCACGTTTCGCATCATTGGCGATTCCTTCAGAATGCGCGAGGTTTTTCGGTTGATTGAGCGAGTTGCCCCAACGGATAAGCCGGTCCTGATCCAGGGAGAGAGCGGTACCGGAAAGGAACTGGTGGCTCGCGCACTCCAACAGCATAGCCATCGTGCCGGAAAGCCGTTTGTGACAATCAACTGTGCGGCATTGCCCGAACAACTTGTCGAAAGTGAGCTGTTTGGTCATCGAAAAGGCGCTTTTACAGGTGCCAATGAAGATCGACCGGGGCTGTTTGAAGTTGCTGACGGCGGGACGCTGTTTATTGATGAAATTGGAGAGCTTCCGGGATCACTTCAACCCAAACTCCTTCGAGCCCTCGAAGACGGTTCAATTCGCCGAGTGGGTTCGCACAAGGAGCGGCGAGTCAATGTGCGGGTGATTGCTGCTACGAACCGAGTTCTTGTCGATGAAGTGGCTGCCGGACGGTTTCGGGAAGACCTCTATTACCGAATCAACGTAATGTCCCTGGAATTGCCTCCACTTCGAAAACGGGAAGGCGACGTTTCGCTGCTTGTAGATCACTTCCTTGGCCGCGACTGGAAAATCACCGACGAAGCTCGACACGCGCTGGAACACTATCATTGGCCGGGCAACGTCAGACAGCTGCGAAACGCGATTGAGCGTGCACAAATTCTGGCAAATGATCACAATATCACGATAGACGACCTGCCGGCGGAAGTCGCGGATGCTACAGATGTGCCCCAATCCCCTGGCTCGCATTCGACGTCAGTCAACCCCTCCGCGACTGCCCGCAGTAACACGAATATCGCATTGAACGGCCTCGTGCCCGGAAATACGGTGTCTCCCAAGCTGGAGGACCTCGAGAAGTCTCACATCATAGAGATCCTTCGCAGAGAGAATGGGAACAAGGCGCGAGCGGCAAGGATACTTGGCATTCATCGTCGGAAGCTCTATCGACTTCTGGAACGATATGGAATTTCAGACGAGCGATAACTCCAGAACCGCACAGCGCGCCGCTGTGCGGTGTGCCTGGGTGCACACATCCGATTCCAGGATGCATCCATTCCTGAAAACGGTCGAGTGGTCTCAGAGTTAGCGATTCACGGAACCTCGAACACCGGCAGATTTGAATTCAAAAGAATGCTGAATTTTTTCGGGTCGGGCGGGATTCACCTACTTTTCGAAGGCTGATGAAACTCAATCGATCCAATAAAGTTGAACTTCGACTTCGAAATCTTCATCAATTGGCATGCGCTCTGCAATTCAGGTTGCCAGTCAACATTCAGTCAATCCGGACTGGAATGGTGTGCACAGTATTTTGGCTGACACAGTATTTTGGCTGACACGGTGTTTTGGCTGACACGGTATTTCTGTTCGAACATGATCTCATTGTGAGTGGGTCGTTATCTATGCGATGGTCTCAATCCGTCTGGCGTTTTCTCATGATCGTTGGCGGCGTTATGCTGACGACTGGCTGTGAGCGAGCGGAACCTCTTCAGTGGACATCCAGCAAGCTCGTTCAGGAACTTCCTGGTGAGGAAGTCCCCAAGGTCCAGGAGGCAGTTCGTGAGCATTCAGGAACGGTCGCCCGCCCACAGATCGTTGCGGAAGGCAAGCCTGATTTCGATCGGTCACTGCATTTAAAGTATGGTCAGGAAGTGTATTTGAAGCGTTGCGTACAGTGTCATGGAATCAACGGCGATGGCAACGGAGCATCGGCCGCATTCATGTATCCTCGCCCACGCGACTACACCCGAGGCATTTATAAGTTCACATCGACTCCGTATGGAGGGAAGCCTCGACGAGACGACCTGCTCTATACTTTGAAGCGGGGCGTCACTGGTACATCCATGCCGGCCTTCAACCTTCTCTCAAAGAAGGACCTTGATGCCGTTGTCGACTATGTATTGGTATTGTCTCAGCGTGGAGAGCTTGAATACCAGATCGGCATGGAAGTCCAGGCTGCCGAAGTTCTGGAAGAGGACATGGTGGTTGATGCCGTAGAGACCGTCACAGATCGCTGGAAGACTGTTGAATCGACTCTGACGCAGCCACTCACACCAGAACCGGAACTCACGGAAGAGCGCGTGACCAGAGGCCGTCAGGCGTTTTTGACTCGAGGCTGCAGCAAATGCCACGGGGAAGACGGTCGGGGTCAGACCAAGGACAATATTGGCAACGATTCCTGGGGGTTTCCTACTCGTGCTGCCGACCTGACTTCCGGAATGCTGCATGGTGGCCAGGAGCCCATCGATATTTACCGTCGAATTCAGAATGGAATCAATGGAAGTCCAATGCCTGGATTTCAGAGTGCACTTCAGTCAGAGCCGGACACAATCTGGGACCTGGTCGCCTATGTGCTCCATATTTCGAACCGCAGGCGTGAAGGTGAAGCAGTGCCAGCCGGTCTGATCAAGCCTTACAACACTCCGGTTCCGGCAGATGCATCCGCTGCGACTCCGGAGGCCGGAGCGGAGTAGCGGTATCGCGGTTCAGTGCCCGGCAGCCGACTGTCTGGGCCTTCCATCAACGCCCTCTATCCTGTGTGACATCTGCTATGCCTGATACGAAGAAGATCGAAGAAAAGCGTGCATCACTCACTCAACTCAAAGCTCAGGTGAATGCACTTGAAGCGGAACTTGCCGCCGAGAATGCTGACAGCCAATGGCATCCGGAAAAGTTCTACACCGGATTCTATCTGACCTCCGGCTTTGTTCTCGGAGGGGTCGCAGCCATGGCGAGCCTCCTGTTCAACGTGATTGGCTCCACGATTGCCGGCAAACACCCCCTCGAACTGATTCGGATTTATCTGACGTTCCCGTTGGGTGAGCAGGCACCGGCCCTTGGTACTGCCGAAGGCAATGCCTACGTAATTGATGACGGAATGATACTGGCACTTGGATGTTGTCTGTATATCGGCACCGGCATGGTTTTGGGAAGTCTCTTCCATGTGGCGATTGCCCGCCTTGCACTCACGAAGTCAACAGGAACCCGGCTCATTGTAGGAACGATCCTGGCGACGGCCGTGTGGATTGTCAATTTTTATCTGATCCTGTCGTGGCTGCAGCCTGCCTTGTTCGGCGGCGACTGGATCGTGACACAGATTCCATGGTATGTCGCGCTGGCGACTCATCTTGTCTTTGGATGGACAATGGCTCTGCTGGCACCTTTTGGTGCGTATGTTCCATACATGCGACCAACAGAGACCGGGCATGCCAGTCACTGAGAAGATCGTTTTGGAATGAACGACTCAAAAGATTCCTGTCTCTGAACACTCTGAAACTTACACAGTTATAGATTTCTCTGGAACGCGAGCAAAGCAAAATGAGTGCAGCGTCAATATCGACCGGGGCCCATGCCGAAGCGCATACCCACCATGATCTTGTCGACGAAAAAATCGTGCGGTGGTACTTTATCACCGCTCTCATCTTTCTTGGTACTTCAATGGTGGCCGGTATCCTGATGGCCATGCAGCTGATCCGGCACAATCCGCTCAACGGGATTGAGATTTTCTCTGCCGGCCGCTGGCGCATGATTCACACCAATGCCGTTGCTTATGGATTCCTGGCAAACGGCTTTCTGGGTTGTCTTCACTGGTCGATTCCTCGACTTACACTTCAGCCTGTCTTCAATAAGCATCTGTCGTGGCTGATCTACGGGGCCTGGCAGTTTGTCGTGGGAGCCACCGCTGTCGGGATTCTCTTCGGAGAAGCTCAGGCTCTGGAATGGGGTGAAACACCGGTGTGGATCGACCCGGTTGCCCAGCTTGGCCTCCTGCTGGTCGCAATCAACTTCATGACACCAATCGCCCGCATGAAAGGCCCCATGTATGTCACGCTGTGGTACTTCATGGCGGCCTTTGTATGGACGTTCCTGACTTATGCGATGGGCAATTTTATGCCCCAGTATTATGTCGGGGGAACGAGTGCCGGAGCGGTTGGCGGGCTGTTCATTCATGACCTTGTCGGTTTGTTCGTAACTCCCCTGGGATGGGGATTGATGTACTACTTTGTCCCGATCATTCTCAAGAAGCCGATCTGGAGTCACGGTCTGTCTCTTGTTGGATTCTGGGGTCTGGCATTCTTCTATCCTCTTCAGGGTATTCACCACTTTCTGTACACACCGATCCCGATGTTCCTCCAGTACGGTGCGGTTGTTTCCACGATTGCTGTTGAACTGGTCGTCACGACCGTGGTGATCAACTTCTTTGGAACGCTCTGGGGCAATGCCGGAGTCGTGAAGACCAACATTCCTATTCGATTCTTCTATACCGGCATGATCTACTACTTCCTGACATGCCTGCAGTGTTCGTTCCAGGTGACTCTGACGTTTCAGAAGATCATCCACTTCAGTGACTGGGTTGTTGGACATGCCCATATGGTGATGTTCGGAGTATTCTCCATGTGGATTATGGGAATGATGATTCACCTCTTCCCAAGAATGCTCAACCGCCCATGGGCCAGCCAGAACCTGCTCGAATGGCATTACTGGCTGTCCACTATTGGTGTCGGGTTCATGGCAGGCGACCTGATTCTTCTGGGTGTCTTCCAGGGATGGTCGTGGGCCGCTCTGGAACCCTGGGATGCATCCGTGGACTTCTCTTACCCATTCTGGGTCCTCCGAGTCATCGCGGGACTTGCAATGTTTGGCGGATTGCTGGCATTTGCTCAAAACATCCGGCTGACAATGCAGGCCGCCGCAAAAGAGAAGGCCGTTCGAGCTTAATCAACTTCAGATCGCAATTTTTCCGGTTCGTTTCCGGTCAGCTAAGGTGCTGAACTCATGTTTGAAAGTAAATCAGGAATTGTGTTTGTGGCAGGGATCGGGTTCTTCGCCCTTGCTTTTGTCTCCAACGCATTCGTTCCAGCGTTGATGTACAAAAATATTCCCGAGAAGAAAGTCGAAGAACTGATCACGCCCAACCTGCGATATCAGTTTGAAGACCTTGCCCGCCGCTTCCCGGAATCCTTTGAAAAAGCCTACGGGACTCCTCCCGAAGCTCCGGAGGAAAACGAGAAGTGGTGGAATGAACAGTGTGCAACGGCACTTCGCAGAGGCCACAAGATTTATGTGGGTGAAGGATGCTGGCACTGCCACAGTCAGTTTGTACGGCCTGTATCCAACGAAGAGCAGCGATTCGGTCCCGTGTCACGTTCCTGGGAATATCAGAACGAACTGCAGCGACCGGTTCTGTTCGGGACTCGACGCGTTGGCCCGGACCTGAGTCGTGAAGGGGGACGTCGATCAAACGACTGGCATGCGGTCCATTTTTATCATCCACTCGATCTGTCCGAAGGCTCCCCAATGCCCGACTACCCATGGTTCTTTGACGGGTCTCCGGACAAACCAAACGAACGAGGCCTCGCCATCATGACCTATGTCCAGTGGCTCGGCTCATGGCTTGAAAGCTATCCTTACTACGAATCCTATGTGCCTTCTCCACTGGTGAAACCTGAAGCTGAAGAGGAGGCCGGACAGTGAGTCATCCCAAAATGTCAAATTCAGCGGAAGCAGTGGCGGTCAGCTCCGGGCCGTCTCGAGGTGGTCGGTCCGCCGCATGGACAGTCACCATTGTGCTCGGAATTCTGATTCTCATTCCCAGCATGCTTGGGTTTGTGATGAAGTTTCGGGAACTGATGGCGATTACGGAAGGGGGAACGGAAGGCGGCTTTGCAATCACGCCTGTGATCAATTACCTGCTCGCAAGCAGTGGTTTCTTCCTGTTGCTGGTGTGGGCCGCGCTGAACGGAATGTTCCGCGACCTGGAGCGACCAAAATATCTGATGCTGGAAAATGAACAGGAGCTCGATCGAAATGACTGAATTGACTTCAGCACAACCCGAACAGCCAACACCCGAACAGGAACACACCTTTCATCACTACCGCGGAAATCTGATTCCATGGTACGTTCGACTGATCTGGCTGGGGTTCTGGATTTATACTGTCTACTATGTGATTCGTTACATGTTCCCGGCAATGCAGATTGAGTTGGTCTCCCCTCCATGATGCCCGATTCTGACACACGCCGGACGACTGCTCAACCCGATCTTCAGAACGAAGATCGGGTTGTCTGCTGTACATGGTGCTCTCTGCCTGTTGGTATTCAGCAGCCGACCGCAACCTGCGACGAGCCCATTTATTGCTGTTACGGTTGCCGAGTCGCTCATGCGATCACTCAGGAGAAGGGAACTGAAGGCGCTGTTCGCTGGACCATCGTCCGACTCGGCATCTCAATCTTCTTTACGATGAACCTCATGGCATTCACAATGACCATGTGGTCTCTCGATGTTTACGAAGTACAGCCGGACCCATTTCAGCTAAAGCTCTTCGAGGTCTTCCGCTGGCTAAGCATGGTGTTTTCACTGCCGGTGCTTCTGCTACTCGGAGTTCCTTTGCTGCAAAACGCGATCGAAAGCTGGAAGAATCGTATTTACTCCACCGACCTGTTGATCGCAACCGGAGTTGCATCGGCCTACGCCGTTTCTGTCTGGAATGTGATCTTCGAGATCCCGTCTGTCTATTTTGAAGTCGGCGCAATGGTTCTGCTCGCGGTAACACTCGGCAGATGGTTTGAAGCCTCAGGCAAACACAAAGCCACCGAAGCGCTCGACAAACTTGCCGCTCTGCTGCCAACCACTGCCGAACGCATGAACGGCACACATCGAGAATCCATTCCCTGCTCGGAAATTCAGCCGGGAGATCGACTTCGGATTCGAGCAGGCGAACGGTTTCCGGCAGACGGTCAGCTGATCTCGGGCAGAACAACGGTCGACGAACAGGTATTTACCGGAGAGAGCACTCCAATCGAACGAACGCCCGGAGATCGAGTTCTGTCGGGCACAATCAACCTTGATGGCGATATCGAAATCCGAGCAACCGCTGGTTTTCGTGAAGGGTCTTTTGGAAGACTCCTGAAACTGCTTCAGGAAGCGCGAACGGCACGCGGGCATTATCAGCTTCTTGCTGATCGAGTCTCTGCATGGTTCTTTCCGATTGTCACGCTGATTGCTGTCGTCACATTCTTCGTACATCTGAATGCCGGTATCGGTACTGCCATCCAAAATGCGCTTGCAGTCCTGCTTATTGCCTGCCCCTGCGCTCTTGGACTCGCAACACCTCTTGCTGTCTGGACGGCTCTCAGCACTGCCATCCGCCATCAGGTCTTGTTTCGAAGCGGTGAGGCCATCGAACGACTGGCTCTTGCCGACTCCCTTTGCATCGACAAGACCGGAACTCTCACCACTGGCCTGCCGCACGTACTTAAGATTCTGCGTCTGGACTCAGCCACTGATGAAACAGCCGATCAACAGATTGCTCTGGCGCTTGCCGTATCTTCCCATCACCCGTATTCGGTAGCCGTTCAACAGGAACTGCTGGCTCTGCTTCCCGGCAAGGTCAATGAAAATCTGGCCACATCAGAGATCATGAAGGATGCACAGATCAGAACAGTTTCCGGCAAGGGCGTTGAAGCGACTCTTGCTGACAACCGCATTGCAAGACTCGGTAGCCCCGATTTTTGTGTTGACAAGCCCACAGAAAATGAAGTTCTGACCCGATGGATATCGCAGGCCGATCAATCGGGATCATCTCTCGTTGCTTTTTCTGTCGATCAACAACTGCGCATGGCGTTTGTGCTCACGGAATCTCTGAGAGACGAAGCGGCCGACTGCATCAGCAACTGTATCGAAATTGGAATTCCGGTTTCCATTCTGACCGGTGATCGCGATGCTCGAGCAAACCATCTCAGGAAAGAATTATCGCACCGCATTCCTGATTCACTGACGAACGAAAAGCAGCCAGATTGTCCTCAGCTTATCGTACACAGCCAGCTTTCGCCTTCGGATAAGGTCAAGTATGTCTCTAATCTGCGAGCACAGGGCAAACGGACAGTGATGGTTGGCGACGGGATCAATGATGCTCCAGCCCTTGCCGCCAGCGACATGGGTGTTGCCATGGGTTGTGGAGCTGATGTTTCTCGCGAGTCAGCTCAGGTCTGCCTGCTTGGAAACGATCTGAATCGCATCCCCTGGGCCATTGAATTGGCTCGACAGACCCGGAAAGTCATCCGACAAAATCTGATGTGGGCATTTGGTTATAACGCGGCTGGCGTGGTTGTCGCTTCACTGGGGATCCTGAATCCTGCAGTCGCGGCAGGTCTGATGATTGTGAGCAGCCTGCTTGTCATCACCAACTCTCTGCGACTGATGAATTTTAGTCCCGAGATACGCATTCGCCCTGACCAGGCTCTGAACGCAACTCAGGCCGAGCAACCTACAGCAGATGAACTATCTCAGTCGGCTCAGAGTGATCCTTCTGTGGGAGCTGGTTCGTGAGTCTCGAACAAATGACCCTTCCTCTTGTATTCTTGAGCGGGATTCTGGGATCCGCCCACTGCATCGGGATGTGCGGCGGAATTTCTGCCACGATGAGTCTCGGAGCTTCCCGAATCAGTTCGGCCATGTTCCGTCAACTCGCATGGAGTTGTGGTCGAATCTTTACGTACAGCTTTCTCGGAATGCTCGCAGCGACGCTCGGCATCAGGATTATCAAAACTGGAAGCTCAACGGTTTCAGCACAGGCGATCTTTGCAATCATCGCCGGAACGCTTTTGATACTTCAGGGAATGCATGCCGCCGGGTGGCTCCGATTTCGAGCCCGACGGAATCTGAATCAACCCTGTCTGACCGCCGGATTTCTGGCTCAGTTCCTGCAGGGTGGCTCAACGGGCTCTGCCTTCATTGCAGGTGTTCTCACCGGCTTTCTGCCTTGCGGACTTGTGTATTCATTTCTCGCTCTCGCCGCAAGTTCCGGGAATATTCTGCACGGGTTGGGCATCATGGCGGCGTTTGGAGCGGGCACTGTGCCTGTGATGGTAGCCACCGGAACAGGCTTCTCGATGGCTTCTGTCTCCGTTCGAAGGCAGCTGATCAAAGTGGCTGCCGTATGTGTACTGATGACGGGTATGATGACCGTTGGACGTGGCATAGCATTTGCATCCGCACATCACGGAAAGATGGCCGCACAGTCTTGTCCGCTTTGTACTTCTCAAACAGAGAATCCAATGCCATGATTCAGGCAGCAAAGCCAGTAAGAAGCAATCAATGCACTCGGAATACCGACATCGCCATGGATATCGAAAGTCAGACGTCTCCTGAAGCGTCATCCAGAAAGTCACCCGCACTGGATCAAATGCGCCGACCGGCAAAGCGTGAGGCTGTGGAAGACGAACTCTCCACGCATGACACTTCTGAAGAACACGGTCGGATGTCGATGTCTGAAATCAATTTCTGGCTCGACGCGCTTTTGATGGTGATCTTTATCGCGTTGGGAATTGCTGCTGTCATTGTGCAGTTTGTCTTTCCGCCAGGTGTCGCTGCCAAAGGGTGGACTCTGTGGGGCATGTCCTACGGACAATGGTGTTCAATTGAATTTGGACTTGTAAGCCTGCTTGGAGTTGGCGTACTGGTCCACGTGATGCTGCACTGGACCTGGGTCTGCAGTGTGATTTCTCGAAGAATGCTGCATCAGAAAGAAATTCCGGACGACGGTATTCGAACCGTCTATGGTGTTGGTCTTTTGATTGCGATCCTGTTAACGTCTGCCTCGTTCGTGGTGGCGGCCATGTTTTCAATTTCCGAACCACCCCAGTAGGGAGCAAACTGTCATGATTCAACTAAAGAAAATTCTCGTCCCCACGGACTTCAGCGATTTCAGCAAACCAGCTGTTGATTACGCGTGTGCCATTGCCGCACGCTTTGGCTCACAATTGCACCTGATGCACGTTGTACCGGATCCGGCGATGCTGGTTCCCGAATCACACGCATTCTCGGCAGAGGCCATGGAAGCTCAGTCTGCGGCCCTGATCGACGACGCGAAGAAACGGATTGAACATTTGCCAGGTGGCGGCTGGGAAAATGGCCAGCCCATTGTCCGGGAAGTCCGAACCGGGGCCGTTTTTCTCGAGATCATTGACTACGCAAAACAGAATGATGTCGATCTGATCGTGATTGGTACACATGGTCGCGGTGGATTGATGCACGTTTTACTCGGAAGTGTCGCCGAGAAGATTGTCCGCAAGTCTCCGTGCCCCGTCCTGACCGTGAAGCCTCAGGGACATCAGTTTGTCATGCCCTGATAGTACTCGTCATCACGACGGAGCGTGATGAGTACTGTGGAAATGTCAGACCTGACACGGATCAGATCTCTGACGTATTCACCCACCACTGTCTGTCGTTTGCCAGACCGCAGCCATAAATGGTCGCTGGAGAAATCTGTATTTGCAGCCCATTCAGGTACGGCTCAAGCTTTGACCAGATGGTCGCAGGTACTGAGCAGAACATTGCCGGAAACTGTCGACTTCCGGATGCTTCCAGTGCGCGCCGAATGACCATTGCTCCCCACTGTGGCTCAGTCCACGACAGCGCTGATAAGTGCGATGAGACCATTTCGGATTTCCCCATGAGGTACAGTTTTTTCCCACGGCGAGTATCCTCAAGAATGCCTGTGCCGAGATCGCCCTTGACCGTCACAATTCCGGGTGTCATTTCCGAACGCATCCATGCATTTCCAATCTCCGGTCGCAGTGCATCGCAACCTGGACTCGGTTCCCGGAACCGCTGACGGACTCTGACAAAGTCTTCATCCTGTAAGGCCGTTGAAACGGTCTCGTACTCTGTGTGAGACGCCATTGCCGCCGTTGATTCAGACCTCGATGCCTCCGATGGCATAGTTTCCGTCAGAATTCTGAGGATCAGAATTTCACCGACACATTGAAACTCCGGAATGCCAAGCCTTCCCGTGTAGGAGGATGGAGACCGTTCCGTCCCTCCCATTACAATTCCGTATGCTGACTGCCCCCCTTCGCTGCTGACCAGATCATACGCGGCTCGCAGCAGCATCGCCGGAATTCGAGTCCACCTCGCGCGTCGAGAGATCTTGAAGTCGCACACATAATATGAAGGAATACGGAGATACGTACCCTTCGCAAATTCTGAGAGTGTGCGGCGAACGAGAACAAGACTTCCAACGACTTGACCATGCTGCTCAGCAATGAACAGGACACTGCGTCCCATTGCTCGAAAAAACCTCAGATAGTCCTTGCCATGAGAGATGCTGAACCAGCTTGCCCCTCCCAGCGGATACAGAAATTCTCCTTCAAATTCCTCGAGCTGGTTGACCAAATCCGAGGGAACTTCGTCTTCTAACTGCGGCACTTTCACAACTTTGTTCCAGCATAGATTTGCGGATAGAAGTAGCTTCGATCGCCGGCTTCAAGCCTTCTCCCAAATTCCACGTCCCACATAAGGCCTGCCGGAATTGAGTCTATGGACAAAGAAGAATTGAGTTGCCGAAGTATGACCCAGCCGCCTGTACGCAGGACACGACTGGCCTGAGTCAATGTCAATGCCGCTTCACTCTCATCCAGCCAGTCGCAAATGTTCGAGAGATGAATGAGATCAACCGAAGAATCATCCATGGCCTGCAACGCGTCATTCATTGTTGCCTGATGATAGATCGGAGTAGTTCTCTGATTTCCCGCAACCGCACTCGGCATTGGAATCCAGCAGTCATATGGGTCAGCTGGCGGAAACTGACCGAACAGAATTTGCCAGAGAAACGGGTTTCGATTCGCTCCCCTACGATTGATTGCGTCACGAGTTCGTTCCAGAAAGTGGTCCGAAAATGGCTGCCTTGGATTCTGAGTAGCACCTTTTCCGAACAGACAGACCAGATTCTCCAGCGACATCGTTTGATGAAACGCAGCCGAAAACGCGGCCCCATCCAAAGATTCAGAACTCGTCAGCCGAATCTTTGCAGAAGCATCATTTTCTCTCAGAGCAGCTTCAACAATTTGCTGAATTGACACCAGGTTCTTTCTCAGGCTGGAAAATGTCCATTCATACCGACCGACATGATCGGGGCCGAATCCTGCAACCACGTCCTCCGGACCGAAGATTTCACTGGATAGCCCTAATGCACTCTTCAGTCGGTCCAGGTGCAGCAATCGATCATCTGGTTCCTGATGTTCATGCCCCAGAATCTGCAGCGAACGAGCAGGAGACTCTGTTGCAGACAGATGCAGCTTAAGCCGAGTCAATGCAATTTGAGAGGGATTCATATCGACAAGATGGAGTTGATCGACACCGGCACGGACCATTTGCACTGCCGTCTCGCCGCCTGAAGCAATCATAACGACGCGGCGACGGTCTTTCAGCCTCTGAAGGACTGCCAGATCCACTCGCGGATCCTCGCGAACCTGGGCAAATGCAAGCGGATAGCAGGCTGCTTCGACTGCCCATGGTTCAGCTGTAGTCATGCCATCTCACCATTTGCTGTTCTGCGACTCACGATGAACACATATATTGTCAACAGCACCACGCCACATAAAAGATCGACGCCATAATGAAATCTGAGCAGAATCGTCGACACAATCATAAGTCCATATGCCGGAATCATGATCTTCCGTCTGACTCCGAATCGTTTTGGATCAAACCAGACCATTGTTCCCATGATGAAGACGTGCAGGCTGGGAAACGAGTCATACTTTGCCGCAAAATTGGCCACAATCCATAGTGTTGCCCTTGTCCCCCAGTACCCGTTTACGGAATCAGTGAACAATTCAGGAAACGAATAACAGATCGATGGAGCAGGAAGCAGCAAATACATTGGCAACCCAACTGCAAACGCTCCATAAACTCGACGACTCATTGTATTGATCGCTGATTCTGGTGTTGCGATTGCATCCCAAAGCAGCCAGTGCAGATACACATGATAGCTGAGGTAAGAAAAGCTGAGCAGTTCGTTTAGCCATCGGATGTTGATCCATTGAAATGCTACTGCCGGAGATTCTCCAAAAAAGAATCGATCCATTTCCAGCAGCTCAACAGAACGATCACAAATTCGCAGACCATCAATCACGTGCCCTGACAAAGAGTAGCCTGACAGCGCTGCCGCGTAATTTATGAGTATTCTCGGTCTGCCTTCCGGCCGGGAAACAGCGACACAGCAGGAATACAAAATGCCCCAGACTGCTGCTGCGATTCCCAATGCTGCCGGGCCGCGTACTAACAACAACATGGAAATCAATAAGGCCGTGAATGCGAAACAGTTCTCTGGGAATCGTCGTAGTCGCTTTACGTCAGGCTGCACTCGCATCAGTTCACGTCATTGCCTGAGAGATCGCCGCCCAAACGGACTGCGGCGAAGGCTGTGAATCAGGAATTCCCGAACAAACGCAAGGTACGAACCGATAAACGGCGCTCCACGCTTTGTGAGCTCACTCTGAAGCATGGCATGCAATTGAGGTAGTCCGTGCCACGGAACACCCGGATAAAGATGGTGTTCGAGGTGATAATTTTCATTACACATGAAGAATCGCACGAGCCCGTTCGTCAGGATGGACCTCGTTCCCTGGATTGGATCCTTTGCGTGTTCCAGCAGAGTGTGCTGGCTCATGCCGCGAATGTTCACCATCGTGTTGATGAACAGCATCGGAATGATCCACCCATGCACGATCCAGGGCAGCGGAATCGGCGACATCACGATTGCTGCCACAAGCGCGGCTAATGCACATACTTCGCCGACAATCCAGATGCGATCCACCCGTGTTCCCTGTCGGAATCCCAGAATTGGAATCATCGTGATATAGACAGGGTAGCCAATGAACAATCGCAGCCAGTTCATAATGAAGACCATCCAGGTCCACTGCGTGTAGTTCTCATAGTGATCGGGATCGCCTGCATCGCCCAGGTGGCGATGATGCCTGAGGTGGAGAACTCGGTAGGCGGCACATGTCTGAAGGACCGGAAATGCACACAACGCTCCGACAATGTCGTTCAATACGCGCCTTCGACATAACGTTCCGTGCACTGCTTCGTGGGTAAACAGGCTGATTCCGTGCAGAGAAGCACCGGCAGTCAACCAGCACGCGATCAGGATGGGTACTTTCATCACGCCGGGAAGATTGACCTCTATCAAGGCAATATTCGTAGCGATAAAGTGAAGTGCGATAAAGCAAACAATTCTCTGGACATGCCGCAAAGGATGAATCTCGTGCAGTTGATGGATTGCCTGTGGTTCAGCAGATTCGAGCGGTACCGAATTCATTCTTCGACCTCCGCCTCGATCAGCATATCCTCATAAAGTCGTCGGAACATGTAGATTCCAAGATCGATTCCCGAACAGATTTCCGTTCTGTGATGGCTGTCGCCCCTCCAGTCCCGCTCGATCGACTGAAAAAAATCTCCCGCATGGCGTTTGTCAATTTCCGCATGCAGTTTGTAGTGGATCAATTCTCCTTCTGTGATCCAGCCGGATTCAACGACACGTCGACCAATCAGAGCGGAGATATCCGCAAATGCATACTCGATCGCTCCCAAAGCGGCAAATGCAAAGGGAATCGATTCCGATGCACAGACTCCCCACAGGCCATTATTGAAAGCCAGAACGGCAGAGCCGGGACGGGAGTTCAGAACTTCGTCTCGCCTTACTCCAAGTCGATGAAGGAACTCAAGAAACGTCTGATCATGTGCCATGTCTGGCTCGAACTTCGAACTGCGGAGTCCGTTCGCGTCAATTTCATGGTCGTCATCGAGACCATGCTCTTCGGAGAGATTTTGAACGAGTGACTGTCGACTGGCAGAATCCGGTATTCTGGCAGCAAGCGCAGCCATGGGACGAGAGAAGTATCGTACAGCATAAAAGAACTGTATCTGGGTTCTTGCAAACAAGTCGCAGGACAACGTGCCATGAAGCAGTTTTACAAAGTACTCGCAACTTAACAGCCTGGATTCATCAAGCGATTCCTGTACGTGTACCAACAGGGACGTTTGCGTATCCGCCCAACTCATGAATGCCTCCCCAACGGTTCTGCTGCGGAACAGTACGGTGTCTGGTCGCCGCCCTGATTCTCTGAAGAACCGGATGGTCACATCCTATCCGGTTCGATTTTCCCGCTGCAACCCCGGTACCCAGCGATATTGAGTTTCATCGGAGACCTGCGGATGTAATAAAGGTCCGGAGTCTGTGCCTGCGATTGCCAGCTCTTCACGAATTCCGGCTGCTGCAATCTCAGGCGGAACCGTCACAATCTCAACGTCTGTCAGTAATTCCCACCCGGCTGCTCGTCCAAGACGAGGAATCAATTCAAGCATCCATGGATAATGTGGCGGTGACTCTGGCTGATGATTCGGCAATGGCGGATGGACCATCAGCAAATTGTATGAGAATGACCCTGCAAGCCGATTCAATGCCGAGACGGTCCCATGCAGCCGCGATGCCAGCTCATTCAGAAGTGATTCCGAAGCTGACGAATAGAATGCTGGACACTCGGTCCGGGGTACGAAGTTCACCTGCCATCCTGCACGTGATGCAAATGGACTCAATACTGTGAGTGCATCAGACTCTGAGATCATACGTTCACCGGCGGTACGCTCCGCCGATAACCAGTCCCGAAATAAACTGCGTCCCGTTCGTTCAGCATAGTCGACCGCACAGCGCTCACGTGCCGCAACTCCAGGAACGAGCCGCTCCGACGCAAGGATCTGCGAGTGACAATGGGAGAGACTCGCCCCGGCACTAAAGCCCTCATTTCGAAACACGGCCACTGTGCGGTAGCGATGCTCTCTCTCGAGTTCACGAAGTCGAATTTGCCATGCCCTAAGAACTTCCAGCAACTCTGCGGGACGCAAATCCACAAGACGTGTCCGATTGTCGGAACATTCAATCACGACATCATGCGTGCCGGTAAAGACCTGCCTCGGAAACAGAGGATCCGCGGCCTCAGCAGGTGTGGCCTCAGACTGATCGTCACGAGCAACAGCCGGATATCGGTTGGGAACAACTCGAACTTTCCAGCCCGGTTCGTTCGCACGACTCCCTTCTCGTCGAAGTGCCCAATATTCCGACGGAGTCTCGCTCTCACACCCTTCAGTGAACGGGTCATCGGTTCGTGTGATCGGTGGATCCTCTGCGTGTGCGTTCGGTCGAACAGACCGGCCCGGGGCCACGATCACCTGGCGTCCGGTGAGAACATCCAAACGAAGCTCCGGACGGTTCATCACAGGGATCCCTGTTCTCTCAACTCCAAAGAAAAAAGCGTGCCTCGCAGCACGCTTTTAGGCAACCCACAGGGGGTGGCTCGGGCAGGAATCCCCAAGCTACATTTAAACAGCGGCTCGGGCAGGAATGCCCAAGCTACATTTAAACAACGGCTCGGGCAGGAATCCCCAAGCTACGTCTTTTTTATTGGATTTCCAGTGTGGGTTCCTGGTTTGCTCGGCGAGCACGCATTTCGGCTCGGCGACGATCGCGACGACGTTGATCACTTGGCTTTTCGTAGAATTCTCGTTTGCGCATTTCTTTCTTGACGCCCGCATGCTCGACCAGCTTGCGGAATCGACGTACCGCTTCATTCACACTTTCATTATCACGCAAACGCAACTTAACCACAAAGAGCCTCCTTCTAGGTGCACAAATGCACAGTTGTGTCAAAAGATATCAAGCTGAAATGTACCAGAGTCGTCCAAAAATGCAAATTCCTGTTGGCCAGTATTTGGCCACCAGCTGCATTTTTCAGGACAAGAACGGCGACAATTCAGCCATGCCGCCATTCTTTCCGGACTCGCACAACCTCAGCAGGCGCTTCCGGCCGGAACTCGCTAAAGTGTGCGATGGTTCCGCATTGAGTATTCAAGAGTCTATCGGCAAGAAATCCTCATGTCCAAAGACACGATTTACATCATTGACACGTTTTCCCTGATGTTTCAGGTATTTCATGCGATTCCGCCCATGACCGGGACGCAGGGACAGCCGACGAATGCTGTATTTGGGTTCACTCGCGATATTCTTGCCATACTCGATCGCAAGCCTGCACACCTGGTTTGTGCGTTTGATTCGCCGGGGGAGGGTCGTCGGAACGAGATTTACAGTGAATACAAGGCAAATCGAGATGAAATGCCGGAGGACCTTCGTCCGCAGATTCCGCTGCTGAAGGAAATGCTCTCAGGTTTCAGAATTCCGGCAATCGAATTTCCATCGTGGGAGGCGGATGACGTCATCGCAACTTTGGCGACCAAAGCGGTCGAGGCTGACCTCGATGTCGTCGTCGTTTCTTCGGACAAGGACATCCGACAACTGCTCAGCCCGCGTGTTCGGTTGTTCAACTGCCGCAAGAATGAGTTCCTCGATGAAGCGAAATTGCTGGAAGACTGGGGAGTGCGCCCCGATCAGGTCGTGGACTATCAGTCTCTGGTTGGTGACTCCGTCGACAATGTACCAGGGGTTCCCAAGGTCGGCCCGAAGACAGCAAGAGACCTCATCGCTCAGTTCGGAACACTGGATGAAATCCTTAGCAATGCGGACAAAGTCAAAGGAAAGGTACTCCAGAAGAATCTCGTTGAATACGCTGATCTCGCTCGATTGAGCCGCGAGCTGGTCCGGCTTCGGACTGATCTGCCAATTGAATTGAATCTCGACGAAACACGAGTCTGCGAACCTGACCGACCAGTACTCTTTGAGCTCTTTACACGCCTTGGTTTCCGTTCCTATTCCGCCATGATGCGTCCCGCTGCACCGTCGACAACCTCGATGGAGGTCAGTGAACCCTCGCAGGCCACGAACCGATCATCGGATCCATCGCGCCGTCGAGGTGAAGCAACATCCACTCAAAGCGTTGAAGCACCTGCCGCGACTGTGAGTGTTCATCCACTTCGCTCATTGACCAGCCTGCCGGAACTTGTGGAATTCATTCCGCGAATTGCGTCCGCTTCTATGTTAGTGATCGACCTTAAGTCGATGCCTGGCCTGATTCCGGATCGCTCAGCTCAATCATTGTCGATGAGTACTGATGACGAGACATTCGTTTTCGTGTCTTCGGCTCTTATGAGAGATCAGGCCGCCATCTCGATTCTCTGGCAAGCGATTTCAGACTTCAACGGTGAGATCCAGACTGAGGACGCAAAGTCACTTCAGCATTTGCTTCTGAACATGGGTCTGAAATGGAAGGCCACGTTTTTTGACACATCGATCGCTGATTATCTGCTCGATGCAGGCGCCCGGTCTCATGACCTGCAGGAAGTCGCTGACCGACATGGCAGTGGTGGTGCTGGGGGAGCTGCTGTCCTTGAGGTGAAGAAAGCCCGCCAGCGTACGATGTTTGATGACGACGAAGATCAGCAAGCAACAGAAGTTCAAACCAGCCAGCGGTTGATGATGCTGAGAACCGTGTCTGCCAATATGAAGACTGACCTTCAGCAGGACGGGCTGACGGAACTTTACAATTCTCTCGAACGCCCGCTCATTGATGTACTCAGCAGGATGGAACACGCGGGAATTTCCGTTGACTCCGAGGAACTGCAGCGACAGAGCAGATCCGCGGGGCTGAAAATCGACGAATTGACGCAACGCATCTATGCGGCTGCTCAGACAACGTTCAACATCGACTCCCCCAAACAACTCTCCGAAGTCCTCTTCAATCAACTGAAACTCCCCGTATTGAAGAAGACCAAAACGGGGGCCAGTACTGATCAGGAAGTACTTGAACAACTCGCGCTGATCCACCCTCTGCCGGCGATGATCATTGAACGCAGGCATTTGACAAAACTGAAAGGAACATACCTTGACGCTTTGCCGACCATGATTCACCCACGGACGGGTCGCATTCACGCGACGTTTCACCAGACGGTTGCTGCCACAGGGAGACTCAGTTCAAGTGATCCCAATCTACAAAACATTCCGATTCGCACAGAAGAGGGAAAGCAGGTGCGGCGAGCGTTTCGATCAGGCAAACCAGACTGGGTATTGTTCTGCGCTGACTATTCTCAGATCGAACTGAGAATCCTCGCTCACTTCAGTCAGGATGCTGCACTTCTTGACGCGTTCCAGCGTGGCATTGACATTCATGCAGCCGTGGCAGCGGATGTGTTTCAAGTCTCCGTTGAGTCGGTGACATCAGATCAGCGTCGAGTCGCAAAGGCAGTCAACTTTGGCGTGATCTACGGTCAAAGTGCTTTTGGACTTTCCGCTGCTCTCGGCATCGAACGAGATGCTGCAACATCGTTCATTGAAGAGTATTTCCAGCGGTATCGGGGCGTGGAAGCGTTCTGCGAAAAAGTCCTCACCGATACCGTCAGAACAGGTTACGCCAGAACAATACTCAACCGCCGCCGCGCCATCTCGGGAATTCGAAAAACGACCGGCTTACAGAAGAACATGCCGGAGCGAACCGCGATCAATACGGTCATTCAGGGGTCGGCTGCTGACCTGATCAAACAGGCGATGATCCGCATGGAACCTGCTCTCATCAGCAGTGAACTTCGGGCATCAATGCTGCTGCAAATCCATGACGAACTTGTATTCGAAGTCCACCAGAACGACCTCGACAGACTGGCTGAACTGGTCCGACATCAAATGACAAACGCTATGGAACTCACTGTCCCACTGGTCGTTGACACTTCTTCAGGTCCCAATTGGCTGGATCAGGTTGAACGAATATAACCCTGCTAAAATACTCATCACGCTCCGCTGTGATGACGAATACCGGGCGATGGATCGCGGAGCGATCCACGACAATCGGCACTAAAGGCCGACGGGAGGCTTGAGTTTGTTGTTGAGCTTTTTGGCTTGGTCGTAGGCTGACTGAGCAGCCGAACGGTCGCCGAGTTTCAGCGACATTTCGGCTCGCACAAGCCAGACTTGATCCAACTCCGCAGCTCCCTGTTCCAGTTCTGCAAGCAGCAGTTCAGCTTCATCGCACCGGTCGAGCTCGATGAGGCATCGAGCTCGGGTGCGTTGAGCAATTTCGAGCAAGTCCGGCTGAAGCACGCCAGCCATCACTGCTGCTGACAGTTCCTTCTCGGCGGTTATGAAGTCTTTCTGCTCAAAGGCTGCCGTGCCTCTTCCCAGTGCACCTTCACCGCCGGCAATCTGAGATTCGGACGCTGAATCCGATCCACAGCCAGAGATAACCACCGCGAGGGTGAAGAAGAGTAGTCCAAAGGCCGCACGAACTGACATCCCGCCATTGACTCGCCCTCCAGATTCAGTTTTCACGATTCGGAGTTTGTTCATCGCCACTACGTCATCAGTAGTCACCAACTGTTTCACCATTATTCCGAGACCCTACAGATCGCCACACTCCCAGATCAACACTGTCGCTGGCAAACCGAACACTGCCATCTGCCAGCATCACATTGACTCCGCCAGTGTGGAGACTCCGAGCTGATACAATCGCGTGTTCCCCGGGAGTGTCAGAGATCGCACTCCAGTTACCGCAATCAAGTCCTCGCCAGTTCGGGGTCGCCACGTGGTTATACATCGTTCCTGAATAAGCTGCGAATGGCCAGCCATTCGAAAAGTCACTGCCGTTGAGCCATCTGCCGAATGAAGTGAAGTTAAAGCTGGACGCTACACGAGGAGCATTCAGGCAATCAGTGTACATCTGGTCCGGAGACAACATGACGTTCTGACGATTCGGGGATGTAATCATGTCAGACGGTCCTGGGGGCGTTGATGCTGCTGCGACCCCTGAGCCCTTTGTTCGCTCTGAAAACATCGCAGTATTCGACATCCCATCGGTGAAGTCTTTATCTCCCAGCGCCTTACCGGCCGTGAACGCTCCATTGCCGCCGCATGTGTAGAGCTTTCCGTTCACAGTGATCGACGTTCCCCATGTCGTCTGACGCGTTGTGTTCTCCGCGCCAGCGTACGGGGTGCTGCCTCCGAAGTTGTAGACGTAGTTATTTTCGGAAATCACACGTCCTGTGTAGGGATCCGATGGGCACAGATACAGAGAGGCGGCGTTGTTGTACGCCTGAAAGTTCGGATTAATCGGAGTGACGCCGCCCCCGGTCGTCATCTGCTGCGAATTCGGCCCCGACATATTGATCAGGTTGTAAATGTTCGTCTGCTCCATAAAGGGCAGTATGAAAATGTGGACCGATCGGTTTCCAGCCCATGCGGAAGGGTTGTTGGTGGTCGCGTTATAACTCGTGTAACTTGTCGGAATCGTACCGGCGATCATCACGTCCGGAAGCAGTCGACCAGGTGGAAACACGCTGTAGGTTGACAGATAGTTGTGCAGAGACAAACCGATCTGTTTGAGGTTGTTTCGGCACTGAGTCCGACGAGCAGCCTCGCGCGCCTGTTGCACTGCCGGAAGCAGCAACGCGATCAGGATCGCTATGATCGCAATCACGACAAGGAGTTCGATTAATGTGAATCCGCGATGGAACCGTCGAACGGCTGATTTCACAGAGAATCCTCACTTCACAAAGACGTTGTGCCAAAGGTAACGACAGCCATCGGGCCACCCCTTTGGCACAACGCAATGCAAGTGTCGCGCCAGTATATGAAAACCGGCGATCATCTTCCGAAAGTCTGGAATCAACGAATTCCTGGCCCAAACATTCAGCACATCTGCTTTTTGCAAAAGCATCCGATTCTCAACGAACTGGACGACTTACTGACTGGCCGTCCACCGTCAGAATCTGAGAGTTCGTCAAAGAATCTCCGAACCGTTCAAAGTCGTTGAATGTCCAGACCACTTCCTTGTCGCGAGTTACCTCGACAAGCTGAGGATTCGAAGGGCCCGCATGACAGTTGTTGATCAGAATGTTTCCGGAAGGCAGAACCTGCAGTGATGTGATCCATGCGAACTGGATCCCCGTGAGATCGTTCTGGTGCAGGCTCCATACAATCTCGCAATCCGGATTGACTTCCAGCACACTGTGGCCGTTTCCAGTTCCAATCAGAGTATTTCCGTTCTCCAGCCGAATTGCCGAAAAACACTGATTCCCGAAGGCCTCGACACCGTGGCCCGGGGCTGGCTGTTTGTCAAACATCGGTACCGCATACTCCCAGATAGTCCTGCCCTGACGATCATACTCCCGCACCAGTCCTTCGCCCTCATGACAGACGAGGTATGTGCCATTGGGAGTCCTGCGAACGAGCCGTGTATCTCGATGAGCATCTGACTGTTTGACATTCAGCGCAAACTGATGAACAAGTTTTCCGGCGGCGTCCAGTTCAACGATTCTGGATCGTCCGGATTCCGCGACCATCGTCAGTCCATCGGCGATTCTCTGAAAGGCATGAACTTCCAGTCGTTTGCCCACGTTGCCGTCCGCTTTTGAAGCTTCATATTCCCAGACGATATTCTTTTTCTTCGGATCAAATTCAACGATGTGAGTCCATGTATCCTGAAACAGTAGATTGCCGTTCTCTAGAACATGCAGGTCATGCAACGGACCGATTTTGTGTTCCCAGGCTGTCTTCCCGTCTTCATCAATGATCGCAATTCTGGACTTCGATGAATCCGCTGCAACAAAACTCCGCCGCGGAGCGTTTTCTGCAGCTGCCAGGTTCTGTTCGACATTGGTTTCGACGACTACCACCGACAAAACAGCTACACAAGCGACAAATGCAAAGCGGCGAAAAACGATTACGGGAAAGGATTGGGCCACTTCTGGTCCTCCAGAAAGGGAATACGAACTCGGATCAGTCCAGCAAACTGGTATTCAACCAGTATATCGCCTTGCGACCCTGCGGGATATCTAACGAAAGTCAGATGTCTAATGAGCAAGTTCCAGAAGCAGTTGATGGGCGTCACGGTATCGAGGGGCTGTCGACAGGGAGAGCAGTACGTGGCGGCGAGCCCTGGCTGGATCACTCGTTCTGACCAAATCGGCAATTCTATAATGAATCCTTGCTGCATCGTCCGGACGCAGCACTAACAGACTCTCGAGCGTCAGAGCAGCAGTCTCTGCATCGCCAGACTCCTTTGCTGCGTTGGCCATCAACTCTAAAGATTCCGTCTGGAAAGGGTCAACGGCCAGAACCAGTCTTCCCAATTCGATCACCCCTGCAAATTCGCCCCGATCACTGCGAATCTGCTGAAGCCTCAGAATCGCGCCAAGATCATCCGCCGTCAGCGCGAGATGCTCCGCAAGAACCGTCGCTTCGGCTTCGGTCTTCCCCTGCTTTTCGTAAATGGTTGCCAACAACCGTCGAGGTCCATTGCTGGATGTATCCTGTGGAGCCAGGACGATGAGCTCTTTCAGGAGAACTTCAGCGGTCTCATATTGTTCTTCTGAGATATACTGCCCGGCCAGCACAAGCCCAGCAGGAAAACTTTTGGGATTCTCACGCAGGTACTCCTGCAAGGCTGCGGAGCCTCCCTGCGCAATCTCGCGAAGCTCCTCGGTCTTAAACACCGCCTCAGGCGCATACGCTTGAGCCTGCTGCTTCAGCCATTCACCAAACGAACTCTCAAATTCTGCAAGCCCCTGAGAATGCCTCTCCAGTGCGTCATTAATCTGAAGACCAGTATTCAAATCATTCAGTACGGCAATCAGTGCATCAAGACCAAACCGATCAACAAAATATTCAACAACCATGGATGACTCAAAATACGCAAAGTTCAGATCTTCACCGGACTCTGCCGTCAAAAATGCCTGACTCAACTGGCTCACAGGTGTCACCTTGCCGTCAAGGATTCTGTCTCGAAACTCTCCATTCATCGATTGTCCCCAACGTTTGTCGCGGCGACGCTCTTCATATACGGAAATCCCTTCGCTCAGCCAACGGGGAATCCGGTTGCCCGTCATTTGAAGCGTCGTCACATGACAGAATTCGTGCCACAGGATTGACTCCCAGCTGGCAGGTGTTTCGCGTCGTGTGGCGGGACTGTTTGCGGTAATCACCGGGCCGAAGCAGACGCCCAGGAATCCGGCGACATCCGGCATTCCAAAGGTCCTTACAGCAAAGTCGTCGGAACGTGAAAAGATCTCAACGATCACCGGTTGATCTGGCGCATATCCGTAACGCTCAGACTGTTGAACCCAGACTTCTTCAAGCAGCGAAATCACTCTGACTCCGTACAACTGTGCTTCCTTCTTCTCCATCCTCACAATGAAATGCGGACTGGTTAGCGTCTGGTACTTATCGAGGCTCTTCTGCAGCTGCAGAAGATTGAATACCGTCGTGTTGTAGCCATCATTCTTGTGCGCCAGCTGTGCAAGTTCCCAGCCTTCTGACTCCTCACCAAGTCGCAGCAGGTCCTGTGCAAGCTGTATTCTGGCGGGCTCGTAGGCCGGATCTGTCTCGAGCGCCTTTCTCTGATACGCGGCACCTTCGGAGAATCGATATTTTGCAGACAGTTTGCGACCAATCAGATGATCCACGGCCGGGTTGGTTTTGGAAAACTGAACTGCGGCCGAATAACTTGCCTGTTCACCAGCAACGTCGTTTTTCAGGTGGCGAATGACGGCCAGAAGAGCGTGCGATTCCGGATGATGAGGATTAAAGGCCAAAACTTTGGCCAAAGTCATTTCCGCACCAGCGTAATCTTCGCCATCAATCTGCTGTTCCGCCACTCGACAGATGGCGGCTGCAAACTGAGGATTAATCTCCAGCACCCGAATCAGCGCTTCTGCAGAAGTCTTCTTGTTTGTTCCGCGAATTGCCTCTGACCATGCAAACTGAATCTCCGGATCATCCGGAAACGTTTTCGCTGCCGGCCCCAGGATTTCGCCCGCCAGGAGCAGGTCGCCCTTGTCCAGAGCCAGTTGACCCGCGGCCAGAAACCCGTCTGAACGAGTCTTAAAGTTGCGGCGAGCCCGTTCAAAAAAGCCTTCCTGCACATCGCGAGGATCTGCGCCGAGTAACAGAGAAGCTCGACCAAGTACAACTAAATCGTCAGCGTCTGTGTATCGCCACGAGCTGGCAGAAACCAGCGTGACAATCGCTTTCAGAGATTCGTCGGCCGTCTCCTTTTGCCCATTCGCGAGCGCCGCATCACGCCTAAGCATCAGCAGTCGTACACTCCAGCTATATCGATCCAGCCCGGCAATTGTCGTTGCCAGTGCTTCCGGAAACCGTCCCAGAGCAAGCTCACTTTGAGCTTTCAAAATGGGCCAGTCTTCACCGTAACTCTTGCTCTCAATCGCTGTCGTCGTCGCTGCAAGACACTCCGCGTACTTGCCCGTCCGAAACAACGTCTGACACTCACTGATCGTTTCCGACCTTGCCGTCAGTCCGGAACCGCACAACATCGCTATCGCGACACAGGTACCAAACCAAACAGATCCCATGAACCGAACTAGCTTCACGGTTGAATCTCCGTCTGCAGAACATGCAACAGATAGTGCTTCTTAAGGTCGGACTTCGACAGGCGTTCGGAGTATAGGACGATTCGACTCGAATGCACAGCAGATAACGATTTTGAGGATTTCAATGAGCTGCAGTGAGAACAACTGCACAGCTGTTCCCGAACCGGAGGTTTCTGTTCTGCCTGTTGGCCATCTAACCGATACATCCGAAACGGGCGTTGCATTTTCGCAACATCCCCTAAAGAACCGAACCGGATTTCCGAATGGATTCTGCCCCATTTGGAAATTGAGTTTAAAGTTTCAGCAGCCAAACTCAGATGAGCAGTCCCCACTGCTCGGAACTCAGAAGAGCAGTCCCTACTGCTCAGAATCATTCTCGACCTTCGCCGTCAGGAGCAGCGGTATGGCGCAGCAATGTCTGGTTCGGGACCTGATGCTGATCCCAAGGACTCAGCCAGTGTCCCTTTCGTGTACTCTCAGGAAAGCAGCAGAACTGCTGCTTTGCAGCGATTCCGATCTGCTTCCAGTAGTCACTGACGAAGGTCGGCTGGCTGGGATCATCACCGAAAGCAGTGTGATCCGACTTCTTATGACGAATCCGTCAACAGACGTCACGATCGAAAGCATCGTCAGTCGTCACGTGGAATCAGTGCTTGATGATGCACCAATTTCGAGTGTCAAACATCTGTTTCGCTCCGATTGCCATTCTGCAATTCCTGTCGTCACGCACGACGGGAAAGTCCGAGGCTTGTTGATTCGTCGCCATGTGATGAATGTTCTACTGGATGGACAGGTTCCTGTTCGAATTGAACACGATTCCCATTCCATCACCAACAGCTCACCGCCAACTCCCCCAACGTTAACTGTAACGCCTGCGGACTCTGCAGCACCTGGGAACTCTGAATCGCCACATGGCTCCGCCCCGCCCGCAAATTCAAAATCGCCCTCTGAGTCATCCACACCATCCATGACCGAACCACCGCGGCCGCATTTCCTGCGGGGTGCAGAAGCCAGAAGAAGACTCTCTCTGTTCGACGAACGCGAAAACTTATGACGTAGCGAATGAGTACAAGTACGAAGAAATTCCGGAATACCGCGGATCGGGGCAAAAAAATGCGCGGACAAAAAGATGCGGGATAGAGAAGGCCATTTTTGCCCTGACATTCTTTTGCCACTTCCTGGTGCTCTCAAAATTTAACGCAACGGCGCGGAGACGCAGAGACGCAAAGAATGGCCAAGGCTCTCACTGCCCTCTCTGCGTCCTTGCGCCTCGGCGTTGAATTTCTCGCGACGCATCAACATGCCTGAAACGAATTCAAAAAAGTGATCCTGCCACGTTCCCGAAAAGTGAACGCAGAGACGCGAAGGCGCAGAGACGCAAAGAACGGCCAAGGCTCTCACTGTCCTCTCTGCGTCCTTGCGCCTCTGCGTCTCTGCGTTAAATTTCTCGCGACGCATCAACATGCCTGAAACGAACTCAAAAAGTGATCCTGCCACGTTCCCGAAAAGTGAACGCAAAGACGCAGGGTCGCAGAGAAAACGGAAAATGAGGATCCCCTCCACGCCGCAGAACAGCGCTCGTTCAACCACACGTGTCTTACTCGTGCTCGAATCAACTCCACTGAACGAACCTTATCGACATTGCAGTTATTTCGCCCACACGGGTATACTTTTGATGAGCAGTTATCCACAACAGTTTCTGTACTCACAACCTCGGCGAAATGCTGAGATTTTGTCAAAGCCCAGGGTGGGTTTCAGACCAATGTCTGTTCGGGTCTTCACGGAGGAAGCCGATGTTTACGTTCAGTATCCTGTCTCGAATTGCTGGATCGCTGGTGTTCGTTTGCAGTCTCACGTGTTGCGGTGCTTCACCGTGTGTTGCAGCACAGGCAAGTGCTTCACAGCCTGGCATTTCAGAAGCTGATGACGTCGTTTCTGAATCGCCTCCTGCCATCCCTTACAAGGCCCTGATGCTGGCCATTAGTGGCTTCGGTAAGAATGAACTGCAACTTACGGACGAACAGCGTGGGAGGATTCGCGAAATACAATCGGCGAACATTCAGATGCCCATGCTGATCTCGCGACTTCGCATCGCTTCAGGACTTGACTACTCGAACCAGGGGCTCCTTGAAGCGGCGGTAAAGCTCATTGAACAAAAGTCCGAAGATCACGCGGCTCACGAAATCCTCTCCGTGCTCACAGAAGTTCAGATACGCGAGTATCGAACGAAGCATCGTGGGACGATTCAGCGACAGCTGAGTGAACGAGTCACACAGGACACACCGGCACTCCGACCTGGAATAACGACGCTTCACCAGGTCGCCTCTCTTATGCAGAAACAGGATCTGCTTACACTCCTGGAAGGGTCGGATGCGCTCGATACCCTGCAACTGACAGATTCTCAGTACAGTGAATTTCAGGAACTTCGCGAACAGGCATGGCCGCGAGCAATTTCCGCCATGAGAGACTGTTACGCAATCATCACGGAAGCTGAACAGGCTGGCAGAGCTGCTCAAAACGCAAATCCGCAGGTAAACCCTGTGAATACGAAACTCATGGAACAAACCATGGCGATCCTCAGTGAACAACAGCAGCAGGAATACAAGACCTCCGTTGCACGGCTCTTTCAGGATCTGAATGAAAAGCTCTCTCGAAACCCATCGGCGATGATGGAATTGATCGCTACCCACCAGGCACACGGACAACCCGTTGAGATTCGGACGGAGGTTCGCAACGGAACATCTGCAATTCGGGTCCGACTGCACAACTACTTTGCCGTTCCTGAGCATGCAAAACAGCTCAATGTCACCGAACAGCAACAGACTCAAATCGCAAATGTCCTAAGCCAGGCTGAAGAAGAAGCATCCACTTATATGCAGAAGTCTCATTCAGTGACGCAGGAAGGCGAGGCCGCGACTACGAATCGGGTTCGGGAACGAGTCGCCGAATACCATAAGGCCTCGTATGACACGATTTTGACGCTCCTGTCGAGCGAACAAACGAAAACTCTAAAGAGTCACCAGCTGAGACAACTCGGGCTGGAAGCTCTTCGTCTCCCACATATCCAGACGGAACTCCAGCTCTCTGATACTCAGTGCCAGGAACTAAATCAGATTCTTAGCCGACCGATGGCGGTTTCCGATTCAACCATCACGATTTCAGCATCGGAATCACAGAAACGCCTGAGTGAAATCCCCAGGACTCCGGAAGAAGCTCGCCAGCGGTTCGAAGAACATCGCAAACAATTCGAGGCGCAGAATGTCGAACGTGAAAAGGCCTTTCGGATTTATGCTCAGCAGAGACATCGAGATGTCTGGACCGTTCTGACTCCTGAACAGCAGAACCAGTTTAAGGCTTTGACTGGTTTCACAGATCCACCGCCTTCAGATAAAAATATCTGATTGATGGGAGGTTTGTATGTTTCTGAAGATCTCTTTGACTATCCTCTTTTGTGCAGGTGTGACCGCTCCTGCTGTAGGTCAGGTATTTAGCACTGTCGTTCGAAAACAGGGCGATGACGGTGTCCATACCTACCGAATTCCTGGCCTGGCAACATCTCAGGCCGGCACTCTTCTGGCAGTCTTCGACATCCGACATCAGAGCGCTGGTGACCTGCCGGCAGACATCGATGTTGGTTTGATGCGAAGTGAAGATCACGGCAACTCATGGGGCCCCATGACCAGAATTCTCGACTTCGATTCCAGTGAAGCAGACTCACGAGGGAACGGTGTTGGTGACCCCGCAGTTCTGGTTGACCAGCGAACCGGCACCATTTTTGTCATTGCTTTGTGGTCAAAAGGTGATCGCGCATGGAAGGGGTCGGGACCGGGCCTGTCTCCCGAAGAAACCGGACAACTTGTGATCACCCAAAGCACTGATGACGGCCGAACATGGTCAGTTCCTCGCAACATTACATCGTCCATCCGCGGCAGAGACTCAGCATGGAGACTCTTCTTCAACGGACCGGGCAGTGGTATTCAGCTATTTGACGGGACACTTGTTTTCTCTGCGCAATACCGCGAAGCAGCTGGACCACCGCACTCGTGCCTGTTATTCAGCACTGATGGAGGACAATCATGGGAAGTCTCATCGGCTGCGATTCCGGGCACACCACCAACAAGCGAATCGCAGATCGCTCAGACAGGAGAACATTCGATACTGATCAGCATGCGTGATGAATCACGCAGCGGACTCAGAGCGTGGGCCGAATTCACCTGGACGAATGCCATGAGTGATGGGGTGTGGTCGCCTTCCTGGTCAACGGTCCCCTGCCCGACCTGCATGGCCAGTTTGATTCGGTATCCAAAGGGAACACTCATCTTTTCAAACCCAAACTCCGCGAAACAGCGAATTGCGATGACGATTCGTGAAAGCGAAGACAATGGACGAACCTGGAACGAAGGCCGTCTCCTTGATCCTCGCCCTTCCTCTTATTCCTGCCTGACGATCCTGAAGAATGGAGACGTCGGAGTACTTTACGAGTGCGGCGACAAAACCGGCATTGAAACACTCACGTTTGCCCGATTTCCTCTAAACTGGCTTCGCGAAGGAGCATCCTCGAAGTGACGGCCGACAATCCTGCCGGCAGGCCACAGGTGCCGACCTTTGATTTCTCAAAGATTGAACTCGCCCGGCTCAGAGACTACTACACAAATGAACTCAACCGTTGCATCCGGTTCTGGTTTCCCCGATCCATCGACCAGGAGTTTGGTGGGTTCCTGCATTTCTTTGATCGAAGCGGTCAGCTGATCGATTCAGATAAATCCGTCTGGGCTCAGGGGCGAATGTCCTGGATGCTGTTGGCGCTCTACCAGACTCGAGAGCAAAACGAGGACTGGCTCAACTGGGCCGAAAATGGCCTGAATTTTATCCAGCGACATTGCATTGACAGCGATGGGCGTCTGTTCTTTCATATGACACGTGAAGGAGCACCGCTCCGAAAACGTCGCTACGCATACAGTGAATCATTCGCCGCGATCGCGTACGCCCGACATGCCGCCATCACCGGTTCATCGCAGAGTGCGGAACGAGCGATCGAGCTATTCCGCCAGTTCACGTCAATAAACTTCGAAGCCGGCCGAATGGAACCCAAATATACGTCCATCCGCCCTTCAATCGGACTCGCTCCGCGAATGATCACCCTGGTTACTGGTCAGGAACTTCGACGTCAACTCGGAAACAGCGAACTGATCCAATCGTGGATTGATCGATGCGTCGGTGAAATCCTCGACTTGTTCGTTCATCCTGAACATGCTTGTGTTTTTGAGACCGTCTCGCCAGACGGACAGATCATCGACCATGTTGATGGACGAACTCTTAACCCAGGTCACGCGATCGAAGGCGCATGGTTTATAATGCAGGAGGGAAAAGAGCAAAACTCGGATGAATTGATCACTCAGGGCTGCCAAATGCTCGACTGGATGTGGAAACGAGGCTTGGATGATCAACATGGTGGTCTGTTTTACTTCAGAGATGCGTTCGGCAAGCCAGTTCAGGAGTACTGGCATGACATGAAGTTCTGGTGGCCTCACAATGAAGCTCTGATTGCGACTCTGCTGGCATGGCAACTGACGAAGGACTCAAAGTACGCACAATGGCATTGCGAGTTGCTGGAATGGTGTCAAACTCATTTCGCGGATTCACATCATGGTGAATGGTACGGCTACCTGCATCGCGACGGGTCAGTGGCGAATGATTCCAAAGGAAACCTATGGAAGAGCTTCTTCCATCTGCCGCGAGCACTCTGGATCTGCGAATCACTGTGTGAGGAGTCGCTCGAATGCCTATGACTCTGATCTTCTCCCGGGTTATCGTTTTCGGGTTGTTCCTGTCGGTCCATTCGTGGTTTACTCAGCAGCCTTGTGCCGGTAGCGACGACGCGAGTGAACTGTCCATTGAGTGGCGTCAGTTTCCATCGATTCCTGATCGGGAAGGTTTTGCCTCGGGGTTCAGCGGAGTCTCTCACGGGCAACTGATCTTCGCTGGCGGCGCGAACTTCCCGGACGGTCGACCATGGGAGGGCGGAAGAAAAGTCTGGTATGATACCGTCTTTCGTTTGAAACCAGGTGGCAACGAGTGGACGAGGATTGGACGCTTGCCACAGTCCCTCGCTTACGGCGTCTCTGTGACCTGGAAGGACGTGGTTATTTGTGTTGGAGGAAGCGATGCAACCAGCCATTCCTCCAAAGTCTTCGGGATAGAAGTTCTGCACGATGAAATTCGAATCAAACCATTTCCGGACTTGCCGTTTCCTGTTGCAAACGCCTGTGGAGCTGTTTCCGGCGATGTGGTTTATATTGCAGGCGGTCAAACGAGTCCTGACTCCACAGAAGCTCTGAACTCAATGCTGACCCTGAACCTCATGGCGCCGGAAGAAGGCTGGAAGTTATTGAGTACCTGCCCGTGGACGGGAAGAATTCTTGCTATTGCCGGTGCCCGAGATGGGAACTTCTACTTGGTGAGTGGAGCGGAACTGAGGACCGGTGCGAATCAACAGGCGGGGGCCAGTCAAAAAGTGATGCGTCACTATCTCAGAGATGCCTGGCAATTCGATCCAACGGCTGGATGGACTCGGATGCCCGATTTGCCGGCCGCAGTTGTGGCGGCTCCATCACCGGCAGTGTTTATCAAAGGCGGCCTTCTGATTCCCGGCGGGGACGATGGCGGACAGATCTCCGCCACACCTCAAGCTCATCAGGGCTTCTCCAGACAAGTCATCTACTGGAACGAACAAAAAAACTCATGGCAAGAGTCTGTCGGGATTTCGCACCCGCGAGTAACTGCTCCCTGCGTCGAATGGAACGGCTGGAATCTGATCATCAGCGGCGAACAGCGTCCTGGGATTCGGTCTCCAGAGGTCTGGGGGTTCAGAATCCGCTAGACTTCTGTACGATACCCTATTGTCTGAGAGCTGAATGGCAATCCCGCCGCTCGCTGTCTGATACCTTGAGAAATTGTTCTTCCTCACCGTTTTCAACCTGGAACAGATTCGGATGAACCAACAGGCTTCGGCAGGCCATCAAATCAAGTCATCGACCTACATCTGGATGGTCGTTGCGCTCCTGTGGCCTGTGGCGCTCCTGAACTACCTGGATCGCCAGATGCTTGCAGCGATGAAGACTTCAGTGATGGCCGATGTTCCGGACATCAGCGGGGATGCAAACTGGGGCTACATGCTGGGGTTATTCAAATGGGTTTATGCCGCCCTGAGTCCACTGGGCGGTTACGTTGCGGACCGCTACAGTCGACGCTGGACAATCTGTGCAAGTTTGTTTGTGTGGTCGGCCGTGACGTGGGCAACGGGTTATGTGGAAACATACAATGGCCTGCTGATGACTCGTGCTCTGATGGGAGTCAGTGAAGCATTCTACATTCCCGCTGCTCTGGCCCTGATTGCCGATTTTCATTCCCCGGCCACACGTTCCAGAGCTGTCGGGATTCATCAAATGGCGATCTACAGCGGCCTGATTATTGGAGGCTTTGCGGGATATGTCGCAGATTCCGAAAGTCTGGGTTGGCGATTCGCTTTCGACGCGACTGGACTTGCAGGCATCATCTATGCGTTTCCGCTGCTGTTCCTGCTCAAAGAAGCGCCTTCTGCTTCAGTTGTTTCAGACTCTTCCGGATCAACTCTCAACAAGTCAGCAAAGCCAGCATTTCCCGCGGCAGTCAGAGAGCTGTTTTCCAATCCGTCATACTGGCTGATGATCCTGTATTTTACGCTTCCGGCAATTGCCGGATGGGTTGTTCGCGACTGGATGCCGGACATCCTGAAGACTAAGTTTGACATCTCGCAGGGCAAGGCGGGCGTGTCTGCAACTCTCTATGTCAACATCGCGTCAATTCTGGGTGCAACACTCGGAGGCTGGGCCGCAGACCGCTGGATGAAGAGAACTCTGCGAGGTCGCATCTTCGTGAGCGCCCTGGGCATGTCATTGTTCATCCCAGCCCTGTTCGGCGTCGGAAATTCGAGCACTTTGTTTGTTGCCGTCAGCTTCCTGATGCTTTATGGAATCGGATGGGGTTGCTTCGACAGTAACAATATGCCCATCCTTTCACAGGTGGTACGTCCGGAACTGCGAGCAACCGGATATGGGATCATGAATCTGGTCAGCATCAGTGCTGGTGGATTTGCCGACTGGCAATTTGGATCACTCAAGCAGGCGCAAGTTCCGCTGAATCTTGTGTTTGGGGGCTTCGCAGGGATTGCCCTGTTTTCCGTCTTCCTGGTATTACTCGTCCGCCCTCGAACTGAAGAAGAACTTACAGCTCGAAAGCCAAATCGATGACAACTACATCACTCTCCGGCCTGATTGCAGCCACTCACACTCCATTTCATGCCGACGGATCGCTGAATCTGGCTGCCGTTGAACGGCAGGCAGAGCATCTTCTGAAGCACGATATTACTTGTGCGTTTATTGTTGGCACCACAGGCGAAAGCAGTTCACTGACCGTTGACGAACGACTCAAACTGGCAGCACGCTGGTTTGAAGTTGCTCGGGGCACCGACATGCGAATCGTGGTTCACGTCGGCGCCAACTGCCTTGCCGATTCTCAGGTCCTGGCTCGACAAGCTGAACACTTCAGTGCTGCAGCGATTGCTGCACTGGCACCGTCTTACTTTAAGCCCGCAAACACCGGGCTGTTGGTTGACTGTTGCGAACAGATTGCTGCATCGGCACCCAACACGCCGTTCTACTTCTACGACATTCCCTCCATGACCAACGTCAGCTTGTCGATGCCCGAGTTCCTTGAAAAGGCAGGATCTCGAATCCCTACACTTGAGGGTTTGAAGTTTACGAACAACGATCTGATGGCGTATCAGGAATGTATGGCGGTGGCAGATGGGCGATATACGCTATTGTGGGGGATCGACGAAATGCTGCTCGCCGCCACTGTCTGCGGAGCGCCGGGTGCCGTCGGCAGCACTTACAACTTTGCTGCCGCGATCTACCAGAACCTTCTGGCTGCATGGAACGCCGGCGATCTCGATGCCGCTCGCGCAGAACAACTCAAATCCATCCGGCTGGTTCGTATTCTCTGCCGACACGGTTACATGGCAAGCGCCAAAGCTCTGATGGAACTTCTCGGCGTCCCTGTGGGTCCTCCACGGCTCCCAAACGGCAGATTAACGACGGCCCAACTTCAGGAACTGCACGGAGAACTCAGAGAATTCGGTTACTGAATCGGCAAATCAGTGGACGGCATTCGGAGAATGCGTGTTACTGATAGGGGTAGGGAGGACCGATTGATATCGGCTCCCCCCTCCCTCCGAACCGGACTGGCGGATCTCCCGCATCCGGCTCTCCAGTCGATGGTTCACCTTCGTGAGGATTGACAGGCCGATGTACGGGCAGCTGCAAGACTGAACAGCCCAAGATCAGCGAAGAAGCAGTTTCGCCAACGGAGATGATCTTTTCCGGTGCCTCGGCCGCGACCTCCGTGGCGTTTCCGCAGAATACTGCGGAGGCGGCCACGAATCCACTGATCGAGTTCTACATACACATTCCGGTAATCGCTGTGCTGGAAGTAACCAAACCAGCCGCGAAGCGTCAGGTTCAGTTGAGCGATCACGCATTTCAGGGAATCCCCATTCGTGCGCTTGGTTTTGCTGCGGACTGTATCTTTCAGCTTCTGGAGACTTTTCTTACGAGGCCAGCGTTTCTCGCCCCGAAATTCGTAACCCAGAAACGCGAAACTGTCCACGCGAGAGTCCACAATCCGCGTCTTCGTCGGATGCAGTGTGAGACCGGCCTGAGCCACCCACGACTGAACCAGCGACAGGGCGGCTTCCGCAGCCTCACGGGTGCGGCAAAGCACCACAAAATCGTCCGCGTAGCGGACCATTTCAAAACCGGAATCGGCCAACA
>JAEUIH010000269.1 GCA_016795105.1 Planctomyces sp. | reverse complement strand
GGTGACCGGCGTCGTAGCCAGGAGGAAGCTGCGCACCTTGGGCTTGTGGATTTCTTCGTGACTGCGCGTCTCTCCGATGGGGCAATCGGCCGCGGGGATAGTGGCCAACTCAGGGGCTTGGGCGAATAGGCTGAAGCCGAACAGGAAGCAACTAAGCGAACGCATCCGCGACGGGTTTGCCTCCGTTGACGATAGCGATGGGCCGGCCTTCAGCCGTGTGGTTGATGCGGTGAATGTCGACGCCGAGAGCGTTGAAGATCGTCGCCGAGAGGTCCTCGACAGTCACCGGATGGTCGGTCACCTCGGCAGCGTGCCTATCGGTGGCGCCGATGACATGTCCGCCCTTCAGTCCGCCGCCCGCCAGAGCAACGGAGAAGGCTTTGGGCCAGTGGTCGCGGCCGGCGTCTTTATTGATCTTGGGCGTGCGTCCAAACTCGCCCACCTGGACAACGAGTGTGTTCGCGAGCATGCCGCGCTGATGGAGGTCCGCGACAAGGGCGGCGAAGCCCTGGTCCAGCGGCGGGAGCAGCTTTTCTTTTAGCGAAGAAAAGTTCTTGGCGTGGGTGTCCCAGCCGCCCATCCAGAGGCTGACGGCCTTGACTCCGTGCTCAACCAGGCGACGGGCGAGCAACAAGCCTTGGCCGACCGGGGTGCGGCCATAGGTGTCGCGCACGGAATCGGACTCCTTGGCGA
>JAEUIH010000268.1 GCA_016795105.1 Planctomyces sp. | reverse complement strand
ATTTCGGAGCGGGGATTGTTCGAAGCCGGCTTTGATAACAAAGCGAACGAAACCAATGACCGAGTATTCTGGTTCGTTTGTGAATGGATAGAGCGGTTCCCTGATTCATGGAGGTCGACGATCCTTGCAACATCCGATCGTCATCGCATGCTGATCTTTCGATACGTCATCAGTCAAGACAGGATTGCCTACAAGTCAACGATGAAACTTAAGCATGATTTTCCGACAAAGTTCAAGGCTCCGGAATGGGTTCTAAATTCCGGCCCTACAATGGTCAGGGAGCTTCTCCTTAGTATGTTTGATCCGTTCCCTGGTGATGAATCATATTTTGACGGCGGTCCGGCTCCACTATTCTGTTACTGCCTCAACCAACTGTACGCAGAGTGGGAAGCTGGTTTCGAATGCATGAATCTCGATGACATCACGGCCTTTACTCATGAGCTCACAACGAAACTAAAGAATCCGCCTTGTGATTTGTCGGAGACAATCCTGATGCCACCGAATCTGGCTGCTTTATCCCAGTCTTCATGTTACGACAATCGGTCGTGGTCCGTTTTTTGGATTGACCCGAACAGAATTCAGCCATTGATTCAGGACCGCCTTGGCAGGCTCGGTGTCGACCCCGAGGCCCCGCTCCTCGCAACTCTTCGAGAAGCTCTTTTGGATTGGCAAAAGAAAGATAAAGCGGACGATGAGGA
>JAEUIH010000267.1 GCA_016795105.1 Planctomyces sp. | reverse complement strand
ACACGAACTGGTTCGTCGGAACCTTCGTAGGTGAAGAGCGTTGGGAATGACTTTAGTTCTTCTATGCCTTCAGCAGTAAGCGGCTTGAACCGTGCCTGTACGCTCTCGTTTGTGTGTTCTAAAAAACGAGTGCGATCGTACTCGTATGCCGAGAGATCCCAAGCGCCTTCGTTAGCGGTTACAAGCAGGTTGTACACGCGAGTCCTCCAGGTTCAGGCAAACGCTTCGGTTAACCGGGCCGCGGCGAACCAGCATTGATTTCAGAAACCGCGCGGCCCGCGGCTCCGGTTGAACCGATTGTTCGTCGAGTTGTGGCCTTATAATCCCCGCATGGCCCCACTGCACGCCCCACAATTACACTTGAAATTGGCTCCATTGTTTTGTGGAAAAGGCGTCACGACAATCTCACTCTTGCATTGCGGGCATCGCACGTCGACCGGTAAGCCTAATGTAAACAGCTGCCATGCGAGCAAATGCTCGCGCAATCCCAGCTTTCGGTTGCCAGCAATTATGCGATCAACTTCTTCTTCAATTTCCTCTCGGTTCACTGTGCAAGACCTCAATGTCCCGGATTAATTCTTGCCGCAATTCTTCTACAGTCAACGGATTTGGATGTTGTCCATATTCATTCCATGTCCGATCTACCAGCAACTCCCATCGCTTTGCAAGAACGTGGACTGCGGAATGTTCGCCATTCATC
>JAEUIH010000266.1 GCA_016795105.1 Planctomyces sp. | reverse complement strand
AGCAAAAGACAATCTCGCCACGACCGCTGCTCAGTTGCAGCGGCACCTCCACGCACTACGTCACTTTGCTTGCCGATAGACTCTGGCATCTTGCAACGCAGCCAAAGCATCGGCTTTACAACTTTGATCGAAGTCCAACCAACAAAATGATTCTCAACATTCTCCCGCGCAAGTAGCGGGCATCGAGTCGCAATTTGCTGCGCCGGTTGGCTCGAAAACGAGAAAGCCCAGGCGGATCGCCTGGGCTTTGATCGCTAAACCGTGGGTAGCGAGAGTTCGCTACCCGTGTGTTGAAGTGGCGGGGGCCGGATTCGAACCGACGACCTCGAGGTTATGAGCCTCGCGAGCTACCTGGCTGCTCCACCCCGCGTCAGATCGGTGATTCTAGCTCGCGCACGGCCGCGGGACAAGGAGCCTCGGGGATCCTACGCGAAACGCGCGACTGGCGGTTATTTGACGACTTCGTTCCAGATGCTGTAGCCGGAAATCACTGACAGCCCCATGAAAAACACCCCTCCCAGGAATAGGCCGAGCCGCAGGAACCAGTTCGGCCGCAACTCGCGGGGGAGCAGGATCAGATTGACCGCCAGGACGTGCCAGCAGCTGAAGCCCATGGCGGCGTTGTAGAGGGCGGCCGCCCATTTGAGGAGACGGACGGAGTCCCACAGCGTGAGCGAAACCAAGCCAAACGCGGCGTAGGC
>JAEUIH010000265.1 GCA_016795105.1 Planctomyces sp. | reverse complement strand
GCTCATTCGCTTCATTCTTTCCCTACTTCCCGTGGGCGTCAAGCTGAATCGAACGCTATCAGTCAACACGCGAGACGCGTGGTGTGACATATGCGCAAATATGCCATTTTTCAGCCGTTTCCGGCCAAATCGAATTCGGCCGACCGCGATTTTTCAGCGATTGGTATATGCGTTGCAGCGGCTACGACTCGTTAGCATAACGCAACTGCACTTCCAAAATCTCTCGACGTTTGGCAAAAAAAGCATCCAAAACGGTCGGGTCAAAATGTGTTCCACTTTCGTTTGCCATGATGTTGAAACACTTATCGATCGGAAATGCCTCTTTGTAACATCGCTTGGTACTCAATGCATCAAACACATCGGCAACAGCCGTAATGCGTCCTTCCAGAGGAATATCTTCTCCCTTTAAGCCCAATGGATAGCCATTGCCATCCCAGCGTTCATGATGCGTCAGTGCAATTCGACAAGCCATATCCATCAATGGCGACCGAGCCGTTCCCAAAACCTTGGCACCAATGTCTGTGTGGTGACGCAAAGCCATTTCTTCTTGCGGAGAGATACGTTGTAATACACGCTTGCCAAGAGCTGCATGCGATTGCATGATGCTAAACTCTTCTTCCGTAAGCTTACCTGGCTTTTTGAGAACTGCATCGGCTACTCCAATTTTTCCAATATCATGCAATTGAGCTGCTTGTTCAATTAA
>JAEUIH010000264.1 GCA_016795105.1 Planctomyces sp. | reverse complement strand
TACCTTTTGGATATCTTGATAATCGAAAAGCAGACACCAGCATCATCACAAAATTCAGCCCAGCGCTCAGCAGAACAAGCATGGGATTGGGCGATTTGCTTCCGACTGTCACTTCAAATAACAAATAAAGAAACAACACAGCAGTAAACAGCGCAATTGCGTTGAAGACTTGCTTTTCGGTACGGGATATTTCAGGCGTAGTCATCGTTTTTTCGTTTTGTGAATAGATAAAGCAATAAACGGACGGGGACTAACAAAAAAGGACGCCCTTGAGCGTCCTTTTGAAGTGGTACGGGGCGGGGTCGAACCGCCGACACCAGGATTTTCAGTCCTGTGCTCTACCAACTGAGCTACCATACCGGCTGCTTTATATTTTCAGTAAAGCGAGTGCAAATGTAGGGACTATTTTTCTTTCAGGCAATAGATCAGCCTATATTTTTTCTGATGCTAATTTGGAAAAGTCATGAGGGCTTGCGTACTTTAGGCAACGTAATAAGTTTAGTAGGGTTTAGTAGTGTTTAGTGCCTTCGCAGTTTAGTAAGGCTATGAAAAAGCTAAACCCTTCTAAACCCCTCTAAACCCTTCTAAACTTTAACAAAACATGCCCGCATGACTTTTATCCTTACCATTTATCCTCTTATCGGCCGTATGGCTATACCTGGCCTGGGAAGTAGACGTGGCTTATGCCACCTATCTGATCCCCAACGTGAT
>JAEUIH010000263.1 GCA_016795105.1 Planctomyces sp. | reverse complement strand
GAAGCCCGTCAGGCCTATGCCATGCGAAAGGCAGCCTGAGTTGCAAAACAGTGTCCAATCAATCCGGGCCGGTACACCCAATCCCTTGGAAGACAAAATTTCGGGGGAAGTTCACTAACGGCTTGTTAAAGCCCGAAATTTGAGGCGGCCAGTAGCGCAGTGTCGTCTATGCTGGGCACCCAAGAAAATCTACAATTCGTGCATGGAACAAGCCACCCTCCTTATCGACGCCCCCGCGGTCGCACCAGCTAAAACCGATGGGAGGGCCAATTCGCTCACGCCGCATAGCTGGACACACGAAAGGGGGGCGATTCCAACATATTTGGAGTTTTTTGCTGGAAGTGGGCTTGTTGCGGAAGCATTAAGGAGCTTTTTCAAACCGCTCTGGGCGAATGACATCTGCGAAAAGAAAGCTGCTGTGTATTCGGCCAACCATGGCTCTAAGCACTTCCATCTTGGTTCGATAGGTGATGTTGCCGGTTCTGACCTTCCGGCATCAGATATGGCTGGGGCTTCATTCCCATGCCAAGACCTGTCCCTTGCGGGAATGATTGAGGGAATCCATGGAGCCAGAAGCGGGCTTGTGTGGCAGTGGCTTCGGGTTATTGACGAGATGCCTCGGCGTCCGCCAGTTCCGATTTAAACACATCCACGAGCAAATTTAAAACAGCGACGATGAAGCAGCACACCAAAGTCAGTGAACAAGAGTTGA
>JAEUIH010000262.1 GCA_016795105.1 Planctomyces sp. | reverse complement strand
CCTCCAGTTGACTCATCTTGGCCCGGACGCGTTCGGCCGTGGCCAGCGCGTTGGAGCCGGGCAGCTGAAAGATCGCAAGCCCCACCGATGGTTGACTGTCCAGCCGGCAGAGAACGTCCTGGTTGCGAGCGCCCAGCTCGATCCGGGCGACGTCCTTCAGCCGGGTGAGCTCCCCGTCGGCGCCGGTCTTAATAATGATGTCGGCAAATTCTTCGGGCTCTTTCAGCCGACCCAGCGTGGTCAGGCGGCAACCTGCACATTCTGCTCGCGGAGCGAGCGCACGACGTCGTCGCCGGTCAAATTGCGCGAGGCCAGTCGGTTTGGATCCAGCCAGACTCGCATGCTGTAGTCCTGCTGACCCAGCAGCGTGACGTCGCCAACGCCGTCCAATCGGGCCAATTCGTCGCGCACCTGGATCGTGGCGTAGTTGGACAAGAACAACTGGTCGAAGTAAGGCTGCCTGGTCTCGGGATTGGTCTCCGAGTACAAGTTCACCACCAGCAGGATGCTGGGAGACTTCTTCTTGACCGTTACGCCCGTGGCTTTGACCACGTCGGGCAACGTGGGCATCGCCTGCGATACCCGGTTCTGCACGAGCACCTGCGCCATGTCCAGGCTGGTGCCGAGCTTGAAGGTGACCGTGAGCGAATAGGTGCCGTCGTTGGCGCTTTGCGAGGACATGTACAACATGTTCTCGACGCCGTTAACTTGTTGTTCGATCGGAGCG
>JAEUIH010000261.1 GCA_016795105.1 Planctomyces sp. | reverse complement strand
CGCGAGCGCTGATATGGTGGCTCCGACAAGACAACTAAACGTGGCTAGGGCAGCAGAAAGCGGCAACATTTTCGGTAGTTGATGAGTCCAAAAACGCGATGCCGCCGCTGGCACGACCAACAAAGCGATAATCATGATCAAACCGACAGCTTGTAACCCGACAATCGTGATGGCGACCACCAGCGACATCAACAAGCCATCGAGCCAAAACACGGGCCAACCTTGTGAGGCCGCATAACCTTCGTCAAAACAAAGAAGCTGCATCGGACGATAAAGGAGGAGGGCAACCAGCAGCACACAACCGGTGACGCTCGCGATTAAAACGGCATCTTCGGCGACCATGGACGCCGTCTTGCCATAGATAAAGCCTTCCAAGCCTGCCGCATGTCCTTCTGGTATCTGTTGAATGAGCGTTAGCAACAGGATGCCGAGGCCAAAGAAAATACTCAACACAATCCCCAAAGCAGCATCTTCTTTGATGCGTCGAAATTGACGAAGCCCTAAAATCGCCAAGCCGCCAAGCAGTCCCGTTGTGGCCGCTCCGCTTAACAACAATGGCATCGATTTACCCGAACCACCGCTGGCAACTCCGATCAAAAAGGCAATACACACGCCAGGCAATGTCGCGTGACTAATGGCATCCCCCAACAAAGCTCGTTTGCGAAGCAGCAAGAAAACACCAATCACCCCCGAGGCGGCACCCAGCAAGCCGGTCCCCAACATCACCATTCGAGTG
>JAEUIH010000260.1 GCA_016795105.1 Planctomyces sp. | reverse complement strand
CATGCCTCGTTAGCGGGAGCTTTTATCAAGGATGAAAAACGGGTTGACTGGCACGATGGCGCTTTGTGGTATATCCGCGAAAAACGCGACATCGCCGCGAAGCAAATACCCGAATGGGAACACCTCCGCGAAGCGGCATCAATGATAAAAAGCAATGTGATCTCCAACCTTCATGAGTACCTGCTTCAATTTGAATCTAATCTCAAAAAAAATGGAGTCACTGTTCATTGGGCAGACAGTGCCGAGGAGCACAACCAGATTGTGTATTCAATTTTAAAGGCGAAAGAAATAAACCAGATGGTGAAGAGCAAGTCGATGCTTACGGAAGAGTGCCATCTGAATGAATATTTAGAAGAACGAGGCATTGAAGTAATTAATTCTGATCTCGGAGAATATATTCAGCAAATAGACAACGAACCGCCCAGCCATATTGTTCTTCCGTGCATTCACAAACGGAAAGAGGAAATAGGCGAATTATTTCATGAGCATCTTGGTACAGAAAAAGGACTATCTGACCCCACGTTACTGACAAGAGTTGCCCGTAAACATTTGAGAAATATTTTCCTGACACGACGCGCGGCGCTAACCGGTGTGAACTTTGCCGTTGCTGAAACCGGTGAATATGTTGTGTGTACCAACGAAGGGAACGCAGATATGGGAGCTCACTTATCCGAGGTGCAGATTGCTTCGATGGGTCTTGAAAAAGTGATCCCCCAGAAAAAGCACCTCGGAGTTT
>JAEUIH010000025.1:28598-91526 GCA_016795105.1 Planctomyces sp. | reverse complement strand
CCCCTGCGCCGCTGCAGTACTCGAACCAGGGCGGGACAAGTCGTAGCTTGGGCATTCTTGCCCGAGCCACTCCTGCGCCGCTGCAGTACTCGAACCAGCGCGGGACGGGCAGGAATGCCCATCCTACATTTGAGCCACTCCTGCGCCGCTGCAGTACTCGAACCAGCGCGGGACGGGCAGGAATGCCCATCCTACATTGGAGCCACCCCTGCGCCGCTGCAGCACGCGAACCAGTGCTGAGACGGGCAGGAATGCCGTCCTGCGATTTGGCTCGAAATGCTGTCACGCGTCGGGAATTAAGGTTTCATGCATACTACACTGCATCGAAATCCGGTCTTGGGGGAGAACGTCAGAATGAGCGGGCAGCATTCTTGCTACAGTAGCGACGAACTGCGGGCGTTTGGGTTGGGGATGCTCGACGAACAATCTTCCCAGGAGATCGCGGATCACCTCACTCTATGTTCGCAATGTGAAGAGACGCTGGCGAGATTCGACAAAACCAACGACCCTCTCCTGCAGTCTGTAAGACTCGCGGCTCAGGCATCATCTTCACCTTCATCTTCCGGCGATGTGATCGCGGCATCTTCCGGCGATGTGATCGCGGCATCTGCCGAAGATGTGATCGTGGCACGTGCGGCAGACTCGCTGATGCGAGAACTTCGCCCACCGGCAAACCTGTCCCTTCAGCGATATGAGACCGGTGATCAAATTCGGGACTACCGCCTTCTTGAGCCTTTGGGTACTGGAGGGATGGGAACCGTATTTCGAGCCACGCACACGCGGCTTGACCGAACTGTTGCACTTAAGATGCTGCCACCAGGACGATTGCGAACGGATGCAGCACTTGCACGTTTCGAACGAGAAATGAAAGCCATCGGTCGACTCAACCACCCGGCCATTGTCAGAGCAACAGACGCTGGAGAAGAAGGTGGGATTCACTTCCTTGCCATGGACTTTGTTGACGGGGTTGATATTGCTCGAATCGTCAGAACCATGAAACGCCTGGATCCTGGTTCCGCCTGTGAGATCATTCGGCAGGCTGCGATTGGTCTTCAGTATGCTCATGAACAGGGATTCATTCACAGAGACGTCAAGCCCGGCAACCTGATGCTCGAACTGGACACCTCGGCTTCTCAACCGACATTCAGGGTACGAATTCTTGACCTGGGGATCGCACTGTTCGGAGCCGCCAGTGATGCACTGGATGAACTGACGACAGTGGGGCAACTGATGGGGACTCTGGACTATATGGCCCCCGAGCAGGCGGACAACAGTCATGAAGTGGACGCCCGCGCGGATGTGTATGGCCTTGGTGCGACACTGTACAAGCTACTCACCGGCACTGCCCCATTTGAAACACGTGAGTGGCGTACACCGCTCAGCAAGATGCGAGCCCTTGCAACTCAGTCTGCCCCGCCGCTGCTCTCTCGCGATCCCAGGCTTCCGGAGCCACTTGCTGCCGTCGTTGATGGGATGTTGCAGCGGGACCCGGAATTGCGTCTTCGTACGGCGGCCGATGTAGTGGCAGCACTGAAAGATTTTGCCAGTGATCAGCAACTCGAGTACGTTTTTAAACGCGTTCAAGCGCAGCGAGTCAGTGATTCCTGCAACTCATCAACACCGAACTCAGAAGTCATGAGGCTGGTTAAGGAAGATCTGGAAAACGGCACACGGCACATCAGCAAGCCAGACTCACAAGACACACCGCACTCCGAACCGGTGGTTCGGGCAGGCAGCTACAAAGGCAGGCGATGGCTTCGTTTTGTCAGGTGGATCAGCGTTGCGGCGTTCTGCCTGCTGGCAGCAGTGATCTGGGTCCGGACCGGAACTGGAACTCTCAAGATCGAAAGCATTGAGAATGCCATTAAGGTACAGATTCGACACGGTTCAAAAATTGTCGAGGAACAAACGCTGTGGGCAGGTGAAAACACCCTGACGCTGCAATCCGGAAACTATGAAATTGTTCTTGACGGGCAGTATGACAATCTGGAAATCGAGGGCCGAAATGTTTCGTTGACGCGCGGAGGAACTGCCATAGCGAAAATTGAGTATATAGATATCGATATGACTGAGATTGCATTGCCGAGTACAATTGAGGCAGCGAACGGCGTGCCACTTGCAGAATCGATCCAATCAGGTTCGTCAACTTCCACACACGGCCTCAACCTCCTCAACTTTCTGCGGGAGGAGTCGATTCCGAAGTTCGACAATCCGGTTCAGGCGGCGGAGTTCGCCGAACTGCTGCAGGCGTACCAAAGACAGGCGCTTCGAATCCAGCAATTGACTGATCAGCTGGCAGCCGTCAGGAGCCGAATTTCGGGATCGCATCCGTCCAAGGTCGAGCTCGAGTCAAAGCTAAACATGGCGAGAAATGAGCAAAGCCAGCTATTGTATGAGATACGCACCTTGACTTCCCATTCCCAGAAGATTGCTGAGGTTCGCATGCTTCAGGAAATAGAACAGGAGAAACGACAGCGCTCGACTGAGCAAGCAACTCTGCCTGTCCCCAATGGTCAGTCAGATTCTGTACCACGTTACGAAGGTAAGACCTTCTCCGAATGGCTGGTCGTGGGCCGAACAGAGCGAAGCCGCGCTATGCAGCTGAAAGTTTTGTCAGCAATCCGTCAATTGTTGCCCGAGGATCAGGAAAGCCAGATTGATGCAACTCGAATTATTCTTGGAATCATCAGCCAATACCCATCGGTAGGAAATTGGGTTAGCGCAGGTGTAGAATCAGGCGCGACAGAACTCGGATCTATCCATGCAGTCAGTTATGACACGATGCTTCAGATGAATCACGAGTGGATCATTCCTGAATGTGTGCAATGGATCAATTCAAGACCACAACCCAATCCGACGGGGTGGCTGCTGAATGTTGCCACGGATGCCGGGGAACGAAACGGAGTTCAGATTTCAAATGCATTCGCGGAATCGGAGTTGTTTCGAAACGCGATGATCCAGGCATGGTCTGAACGCACGCAGGACTTCGAAGGCCTGAACTGGTTTGGCGGTAATCAGCTTCGGTTTCTTATCTCTGCGGACTCTTCTTCTGGCTCAATGCCATCCAAAGAGTTGACCTCACTGTGTAAGATGCTGTTTACGAATGCACTTTCGAAACCGAACCTCACGAGGTCGGATGTGCAGTTTGCGACTGAAGCATTTGGCAGGCTGCTGCAGACGAAGGACGTTAATGTCATATCGCCAGCATATGGAAAGCTGTTTGACGCAATCCTCCGTCAAAGTGTTACGAACACAGCCAGCGAAATCGGGAAACGCGATGATTTGAGGAGTTTCGAAACGTACACACGCCTTCTATTGGCAGCGACTCGTCACACTCACATACTTGAGGCGATGGCAAGTGAGCCAGAGATGGCTACTCTGAAGGCAGAGTTGGAGCCATCGCTCCTGCGTCACATTGAATTTCTCGCCGAGATTCGAAAAGCCAGCCGGGAACGTCAAATCCAGAGGAACCCGGCCGATCCGAGTAGCGAGTTGATGCCACGTCTTGCTCCGCTGCTCAGTTTTACGAACGGATGTCTGATCGATCTCCTTGGCCGTCTGGGAACGCCATCCGAGAGCATCTTGACAGTGATTGGAACCCCGGATGAGGCGATGACTTCGCCGTTACTCAAGGGCCCCGCAAAATATACGTTGACGGTGAATAATCCGGAACTGCCTCTTTCTCTTGATAAGACTCAAATTCCATTCTTGGATTCCACTATTCATGGTCTCGGTGCAAATCAAGCATCTTTCCTTCAGCAGATGACAAAACAACACGAGTCACTGCTCATCAACGCGAGAATTCACACCTGGCATCGGCTGACTGGAGAATGGCCGGGGTGTAACGATATTTCATGGCTGGATGACTCGGGAAAATTTCCCGCAGCGATTGAGTTGATTCAGTACAAAGGGAAATCAGTCTCGGAATGGCTGGTTCTGGCTGCTCAGCCGACGTCGACTCCGGATGAGGTCGCTGAAGCCGTCTTCGCTTTGGTTGAGTTTCAGCGGAATAACTCTGATCCGACTCCCGATCTTCGGGAACAACTTGCTTCAATTCTCGACCGCATTTTCAATTCTCCTGCCCCATGGCTGAGGCAGGATGACCAGCTTGCTGTGCGAATCGACGCTCTGACTGCTGGCTTGAGCATGCTGATTGACTCTAATGATTCCGGGCGGCCTGCGGCAGATACAGTCGCTCGTGTCATTCAGCAATTCACTTCCGGTAATCCAGAATGCAAAGAGCTCATGCTGAAGGCACTTCTTGGGCACCCATATCGGCGACAGACCAGTTACAGTGATGATGTCGTGACCGGAGCAGTATCCACTGCTGTGGTGTATGATCCGAAGGCCGCATCGATCACCGCAGTTGCAGTGCTTGAACACCCAGAATTCGAAGCCGCAATGAAGAGGCTGGCAGAAACTCGGACCAACCTTTCAGAATCACTCCAGGCTGCGATACGTCGCTACCATTTGTCCGCATTGCTCAGAGGCCGAGGATTCTCAGCTGAAGCCGTCACTGAATTGACGGAGTTCGATAATCCGCTTCGCCTGATCGCTTTGGTTGAATTGACTCGCCGTGGGATTGTGCTTCCTGAAATTCCGAATCCGGAATCCTTCCTGATCGATAAGCTGACTTCAGCCACGCGTTTCGATGATTTTCTCAATACCGCAACGGCCTTCTTTGAACTTCGAAGACACTTGCAGGCAACCGATCCGGGTTACCTGAACCGTGAGAACCGAGTGGATCTATGGCTCGTGTTGTTACGTCCGGTTGTTGCAGAACCAAATCAACGTGTAGCGTTGCTGCGGAGCGCCGAGAATGGCCAGACAACGCCAACAAGTCAGCGGCTGTTGCTCGTGGAAATGTTCAATCAGGCCAACGACATTTTTATTCAGAATCAAACGCAGCGAGATCAAACAAGTGTGACCCTGGGGACTGTCATCAAGACTCTTGAAGGCCAGATTCAGGATAAATCGGCTTTGTACTCACAACGACTGGCAGGAAACTCACCGAAATCTCTCGTTCCGACAGTCGCCTACCCGCTGGTGTGCTCGGGTGAGGGGGTGTTGTTTAATGACGCTCCGGAGGAGCTGCAGGAGGCCGAACGACAGAAAGCACTTCAGGCAATCCGTGGTTTAGTCCGAACCATGTAGCTTGGGCATTCCTGCCCGAGCCAGTGCCGTGATAGACGTAGCTTGGGCATTCCTGCCCGAGCCGCCCCTGCCGTGGATCAGTGCTCGGACCAGTGCGGGACGGGCAGGAATGCCCATCCTACTTATTGAGCCGCGCCTGCCGCGGACCAGCGCGGGACGGGCAGGAATGCCCATCCTACTTAGGGGGAAAGGGGCGGAACGCTGTCTCCGCATGCACCCGAGAACCGATCACCGCAGGGATGCTTCCTCTCGGATCTGACCCGGTTAGGCTGGTCCCGCCGCAATTGGAGACAGCGTTTCGCCCCTTTGTGAGGGATGGCTGACGAGTGTCAGTCCATAAAAATTCTTTGATAGTCTTTGAAGATCACATCCAACAAATCGCGACCTTCTTCTGTGGCACGATAGCAGACGAAGCCTTCGCCTGCCTCTGTTTCCTCTGAAACAATTCGAATATTGTCCTCTTCGCTGTACATCCAGGCAAGTTCCTGGAACAACTGGAAGATGCGATGAAGATCTTTTTCATCGGCTGGGAGGAAAACTTCGCCGTCGAGGAACAACTGATATCCGTATTCTTCCATTTTCGGCCATGGAAGATTTGAGCTCTGGCCTCGGTAATATGGTTCCAGAACCGAGTGATCGTCGGGCTTCACGTTTGGATTGTGAAGCATGTCGATTGCGTTCCACGGACAGATCGTCAGCTGATAAAAATCGGAGCTGTCGTTTGGAGAACGGTAACACATCTGGCAACCGATGCATCGAGTCGTATCGATCTGGTGGTAGCTTTCAGACGGAACCGGACTGACAACTTCGTAGATGCAGTCGACCGGACAGACCGACGCACACGAATTGCAGGACGTGCAATTGTCCTTATTAATGACATTGATATACCGAGTTTCCTTCTTTCGGTCCGCTTTTCGGGTCCGAAAGTACTCTGTCATCGAAATGGTCATTTGAACTTGCTCTGAAAGTAAAAACCAGACTGGAAAGTCTCTAATTCGGTGGCAAAATCACCGGGGTGCACAGCATACCCATTGATCGTACTCCGAACCACCCCACCTGAAGCAGCGGTTGAGGAAAATTTGCCCGGATGTCGATTGATTTCCTGCCGGTGGGAACCAGAAATCGTTCGAAATTGGACTTTTGACGGAATTCCGCAACTCTCCCCGCGAATTTTTGCCAGACGTAAACGACAATCAGTCGGGCGGGAAATACGGAATTCTGTTTCCTGAACAGCCAGACAAAAATCGCCCGATTCCGGGTCCTGTGTGAGTCGAAACCGTGTTTTTCTAAGAGAATCGGCTATGCGATTATCCTTCATCCGGCTCGTCAGGACAATCCTCCTGCTCACGTTTCCGTTCTTACTGACGCCCAACGTTCTTGAGGCTCAGGAACAACCTGACGCAAGCCATGCGGGACAAGACGACGTCGTCAAACTGAGTCCTGCCGAACTGGCTGCAAAGATTGATCTACTGTTCGAAAAATCATGGTCGGATTCTGAAATTATCCCAGCCGATCGTGCAACGGACGCCGAATACCTCCGCCGTATTTATCTCGACCTTGCCGGCCGAATACCGGCTGTCTCTGAAGCCCGCGCATTTCTGTCTGATTCTAACCCGGACAAACGCGTCGCTCTCGTCAGCCAATTGCTCGACAGCCCTTCGAGCGTTCGAAACATGACAACAGTCTGGCGGAATTCACTCATTCCGCAGGCGTCTAGTCAGCCGGAGTTCCGTGGGTTGATTCCTGGATTTGAAGCATGGCTGTGGAAGCATATTTCTGAGAACACCCCCTATGACGTGATCGTTCGTGAAATCATCACAACACCAGTGGGCGAAGCTAACACTACGGGAGGAGTCTTGACTGCCGCAAGCAGCCCGGAAGCTTTCTATGTCGTCCGGGAGCTGAAGCCTGAGAACCTCGCAACCGGAACATCGCGTGCTTTTCTTGGAGTTCGTCTGGATTGTGCTCAGTGTCACGACCATCCGTTCGACCGCTGGAAGCAGCATCAGTTCTGGAGCATGGCAGCCTTCTATTCAGGATTTGCTCAACCTGTTGAAGGTTCGGCACCGGTCATGGCAATGAATGTCGCAGAAAAGAAATTCGCGAGAGAGATTCAGATCCCATCCACCGGACAAATCGTTCCCGCCATCTTTCTGTCAGGACAGACTCCTGCATGGAGCGACCAGGAGTCGACTCGAGAAGTTCTGGCGCGCTGGGTGACAAGCCCGGACAATCCATGGTTTGCAAAGATGGCTGCGAACCGAGTGTGGGGGCAGTTCATGGGTCAGGCGATGGTTCAGCCGATGGATGACTTCTCTGATGCAAATCCACCATCGCACCCCGAAGTCCTGGATCTGCTGGCTCAACAGTTTGTTCTTCACAACTTTGACCTGCAATATCTGGTTCGGGCGATAACTGCTACCGGGGTGTATCAGCGATCAAGTCTGCAGACTCATGATTCGCAGAGCGATCCGTCTATGTTTGCTCGGGCGACCCTTCGCGGTTTGTCACCCGAACAGTTCTTTGACAGCCTCGCAGAAGCCATTGGCTTTTATCAGCCGTTTCGGTCGGGCAATCCATTCGTGCTGGATGACGACTCACCGCGATCGCGATTCCTGGAATTGTATCGCAGTGAAGCGGAATCTCCTCTGCAAAGAGAAACCACGATTCTGCAGGCGCTGGCGATGATGAATGGTGAATTTGTAGCCAGTGCAACAAGTATCGAAAACAGCCAGACTCTGAGAGCGGTCGTTGAATTTCCATTGATGAGTGATGAAGAGCGACTCGACACTCTGTTCCTTGCAACCTTAACCCGACATCCCACCGAAGCTGAACGCACACAGTTCACCAGCTATATTCAGGAAGGTGGCGCTTCCGGCGATCGAGGTGCCGCGTTTGCCGACATTTACTGGGTACTTCTCAACAGCAGTGAATTTTTGCTGAACCACTGAAACCGGAGTCTGCATTCACATGACGACGAAATTCTGCCGCCGACAATTTGCAAAGTACTCCGGCCTGTCACTTCTTGGTGCCTCCATGTCCGGCTGGTTTTCTCAGCTGGCGGCATTGGCCGATGAAACAGGAAAACGACCAAAGCGATCATGCATCCTGTTGTGGATGTCTGGTGGACCAAGCCAGATGGAAACGGTTGACCCGAAAGAAGGTCAGGAGAACGGCGGGCCAACAAAGGCCATCGACACCAGCGTTCCGGGAATTCGAATTTCGGAGAACCTCCCAAAGGTTGCAACGGTCATGGGCGACCTCGTACCCATCCGATCGATGACGACGAAAGAAGGCGACCATACTCGAGCAACATACTATCTTAGAACCGGTTACCTGCCGGTTGGCCCTCTGCAGTACCCGTCGATGGGATCATTCCTTGGAAAATCGCTCCGCAAAGAAGAATGTGATCTTCCATCTTACGTCAGCATCAATCCCTTCAGGGCGTTTAGCCCGGGTGCATTCGCTCCAGGGTTTCTTGGTCCAGCCTGGTCACCGCTTGTTGTTGGTGCTCAGACAACAAACAACGAGGTTTCGTTTGAAGTGCGAAATCTGAAAGTCCCGGAGCAGTTGACCGAAACGCAGGTGGACGCTCGACTCAGAATGCTGGGCAGTCTTGAACACAGCTTTCTGGCCAACCGTCCCGGAAGTCCCGGGGCCAGCCATCTGCAGTCGTATGAGCAGGCCGTTCGAATGATGAAGTCGCAGGCTGTCGGTGCCTTCAGTCTAGAGGAAGAAGACAGCATGCTCCGCGACGCTTACGGCAGAAATGCGTTTGGTCAGGGCTGCCTGCTGGCTCGACGCCTTGTTGAGGAAGGCGTTGCCTTTGTAGAAGTTTCTCTGAATGGACTGGACGCTGCCGGTGGAGCTGGCTGGGATACTCATGCCGATAACTTCGCCTCCGTCAAATCGCTGTGCGAAATTCTCGACCCGGCCTGGTCAACACTCATCACCGACCTTAAACAGCGAGGACTGCTGGAGAACACGCTTGTGATCTGGGCCGGCGAGTTCGGAAGAACGCCGAAAATTAATGAAAACAGTGGACGAGATCACTGGCCGGGGAGCTGGAGCACTGTGCTGGGCGGCGGTGGAATTCGGGGAGGTCAGTCACTCGGGAAGACGAGCGACGACGGAATGGAAATTCTGGATTCACCCGTCACGGTACCGAACTTCATGGCAACAATCTGTGCAGCTCTTGGACTCGACCATACGTCCACCAATCAAAGTAACATTGGTCGACCAATTCCACTCTCGGATCATGGTTCAGCCCCCCTGTCGGCAATTTTGTCGTGACCATCTGCGATTTTGTCCTGCACATTTGAGAGATCATTGACCTGCGAGCGCTAACGAAATTCGGTATTCTTCAACCTTGCGACTCGAAATTGCGCGAGATGCGCGTTTCAATGCGGCTGAAAAAACTCCTGAATCCCTGTTGGCGAGAACGATGACCGAAGAGACAAACCGACCGGCTTCTGAACGAAGCGGCGCTGAGCTTGAAGAACAAGCAATCCGAGGCCTGACGGCCGCATACCAGAGAATGCGTCAGGAAATCGGAAAAGTAATTATCGGTCAGGATGAAGTTGTTGATCAATTGTTGATCGCTATGTTTGCCAAAGGTCATTGTCTGCTGGTTGGGGTCCCCGGTCTTGCTAAGACTTTGCTGTGCAGCACCATAGCTTCAATTCTGCAGCTTTCATTTCGCCGAATCCAGTTTACGCCTGACCTGATGCCGTCCGACATCACTGGAACGGACGTCCTTCAGGATGACCCGGAGACTGGTCGCAAGGTGTTTCAGTTCATTCGCGGGCCACTCTTTACACATGTTCTGCTCGCTGACGAAATCAATCGAACGCCGCCAAAGACCCAGGCCGCACTTCTGGAAGCCATGCAGGAACGGCACGTCACAATTGGCTCGAATACGTATCCCCTGCCGGAACCATTCTTTACACTCGCAACGCAGAATCCGATTGAACAGGAGGGCACCTATCCATTGCCCGAAGCTCAGTTGGACCGTTTCATGTTCAATGTGGTTGTCAGTTATCCAACAGCCGCGGAAGAACTTCGGATTCTGAAGCAAACAACCGGATCGGAGAAACCGGAGCTGAATGCTGTACTTACCGGACGCCAGATTCAGGCGCTTCAGGAAGTTGTTCGGAGAGTCCCGTGTGCGGAATACAATTTTGTGTATGCGAGGGATTTGGTGCGAGCGAGTCGACCGAGTGAATCAGAAGCTCCTCCGTTCGTTAAAGAACTTGTGTCATGGGGCGCAGGCCCTCGTGCAGGCCAGTATCTGATTCTTGGTGCGCGTGCTCATGCACTCCTGCAGGGGCGATTTCATGTAACAACAGACGACATCCGGGCAGTGGCAAAACCCGTGCTGCGGCACCGAATCATGACAACCTTCGCAGCAGCAAGTCAGGGTGTGACTCCGGATGTAATTGTCGAACGACTCCTGAAATTCGTGCCTGTGGAACTTCAGGAGCGAGCAAAGAAGCGAGTCCAGTCCGGAGGATAAATCCCCGACGCGAATCCGCTTCACTCAACCGAAGGAATCGAACAGTTGCTTAAATTCGAATCGAAAGCAGGGTTGGCGTTTTGACCACGGAAGACGCGGAAGCGACGGAAGAATCGCAGAAGTACCCGATCGTGTTCTTTCGTGTGGTTCGTGTCCTTTGCGGGACAGGAAGAATCCAAACGTCGTCGTACGGGATTCGCGGAACATCAGCGAGACGCGCTCGCATTCGCTCCGCTCGTTGATTCTCCCGTCAGAAGCTCAATCAGCCACGGCGTCGCGTTTGGAATCACAACCGTCCGTTTCTTTCCGCCACGAACTTTGGGTTCAATAACGACAGTGACGGACGTTCCGGAACCCATCATCGTCGGCAAATTCTCTTCAAATTCCGGGACGACTTCGACTTCCTGCTTTGGTTGGACTGCTTCAGGAACGTCAAATCCAGGATTCACCGGTGCATTCGACGCAACAGACTCTGCGGTGACTTCCGGTCTTGCGGAATTGCTGTCCCGGACGCTGCGACCTTCCTGAAACGCAACTGCCGCATCTTCACCGGCAGCACTGCGAGTCATAGTAACGTGTTCCAGTTTTGATCGCTTGAGGAGTTCCACAATTGCTGTGTGCGACATGTACAGCCCCGTCTTGACTTCTCGATCAGCGGCACTGCAGACCGCCACCAGTTCTCCATCCATGGTGAAGAGTCCGCCGCCGGATCGCCCCTGCACCGGATCGACTTCACACGTCACATTCGATGGCCCTTTCCACTTGTTGATCTCCACAACTCGAGTGGCCAGAGATGATGGAACGCCGCCCTTATTACAACCGAAACTGACCAGCGACTGGCTGACAGAAAGTGCCACTGGGTCTGCCATGACAGGAACGAATGGCATTTGTGATGTTGTTCTAATCTTCAGGATTGCCAGATCCGAGTTATGATCTCCACTGACAACCTGAGCCGGAAACTTCAGAACTTTTGTGTCCTGAAACATTTCAACTTCCACCAGCGCATCTTTCTGCTGACCAAGAAAGATATGAGCACAGGTCAGAATAATCGACTCGCCCGTTGTGCTGTGAATAATAGTACCTGTCCCCACGTCCTGAAGTCGTTTTCCGGTGACCTTAACCCGAACTGTTGCTGCGGCGGCATTGCGAAGCAGATCGTTGAGTTCGATTTCTGATGATGGGTCCTGTCCACGAAAGGTCGGGAATTCTCTGTTGCCATTCGCATTCCCTTTCAGCAGTCCGCGAAAGAACCCTCCAAGCGTTCCGTCTTCTCGGCGATTCCCGGAAGCAGCCGCCGTGGGTGGCGTATTGCTTCGAGTCACTTCCTCTTCGCCAACGGCATCATCAGATCGTACAGGAACCTCAATCTCCGGCTGCTCTGATTCCATGGCAGCAGATTGACGATTTTCTTTGGCTGCTCCGGATCGCTCAAGGACATCTCGCAGTTCATACTCGGGTGTCTGTCCTACTTTCCGCCAAATCTCTTTGCCATCCTTCAGCAATATGAATGTCGGGATGCCGTTGACGCGAAACTTCTGAAGCAGTTCCGGATGTTCGGTGGTGTCAATCCGCTGGACTGGAAACCCCTCATCTTCAAGCCGTTGAATGATGGGAAGCATTTGCTGGCATGGAGGGCAATAGGTCGCTGTGAAATCCAGGAGCACTATGTCCGGTGCGGCAGTCGATGGTGAAGACGGAGTCTCCGAGGCAGTGTTTACAGCCAGCATCAGCACGAGCAGAGCATTCATGTTTGGCTTCCTTGCCATAGTTTCGAACGACGGTTCGAAACACCCTAAACCGCATCCTTCGGTTCAATCGGAGTGTTTCTAATCGTTCGCGTGCAAAAGTCTGCTGATCGCAGTCAGCGTTCGGCAGTTTTTGCAATTCAGTCCATCGAACAGATGTAAATGTTACAACGAGTTTAGATTTTGAGGCAATTCCAACTTGAGAAGGAATTGGGAACCTGCTCAGTCAAAAAAAGCCGGATTTTTGAAGTTCCGGCCGCTGTCTTTGCCTTTCGTCAAAAAAGTCCAGGGGCAATCAGGCGAGTTTTTCACCCAACTGCCCCCTTCCCTTCTTTCCAATTCTAAATCGAAGCAACTCGTGTGCCGAAATCAGGCTGCCCCCATTCCCGCCATTCTTCGCCAGGCACTCATCTGCCCGAGATGCATCATGATGTGGCCACCGCAATAGAACGACTGAAGAGAACCGAGGGTCGGAAACAGTTCGGCCATGCGCCCTTCGAGAGGATTCGGCTGTTCGAGGACTGAATTGTCAATTGCTCTCAAAGCCGCTTCTGCCGCCTTGTACCCTTCAAAGTAGACCTTTGTGATTTGAGCCATCGAAGGATATTTGTTTCCCTGCGGATCGTCGACGCATTTGGCTTCTTTGGAAAACAGTGCCTCGAACCCGTCCGGGATCGCCGGAGCCGCAAGGCCCAGCTGCTTCAAAATTCGCGGACCGTACAAGCTGAGATGGCCATAAATGAAGGCCGGATGATTCGATTCAATCGACTGACCACCCGGTGTTGCAAATCGGGCAAATTTTTCGGGCGGAACATCTTTCAACAAGCGTTCTGAATAACCGAGTGACAGGCTGAGCGAATCAGCGATGATATTTCCTAATGAACGAACCATGTTCCTTGCTTCCTGTTTCCTGTTTCGACGGTTGAATACACTCAAATGTCTGACAGCCCGTTGGATCGGCTGAACTCAGGATCATGGTCGCATAGTGCTCCAATGGCAAGCGATCACCACGCTCCGGCCCCCACTGAAGACATGACATTCCACCTGCTCATCGATATCATTCCAAAGTAGCAGGCATTCTCCGAATGCCGTCCGCACCGCTCTACCAGAGAAATTCTGTCCACCATGAACATGATAGAAACCGAAGTCCTGTTCCGTCCGTCCTCGGCAGACCTCAAATTCCTGCCCGAGGGACCATACTGGCTGGGTCATGATTCGATGAGCTGGGTCTCAATTCAACATGGTGCGGGAGCGACTTTTGGAGCCATCAATCGGCTCAGTCTGACAACGGGAATCAACGAGACCACAGTTCTGAAAGGCCGACCCGGCTTTGCGTTTCCGACAAATGCTCCAAACGTATTTGTCGCTGGCGTCGAACGCGAAGTTGGGTTTATGGATGTTTTGACTGGGAAATGGACTCCTTTGATTACAGGAGTCGACTCCTCTGTTGTGAATACGATCATCAATGACGGTGTCGTCTTTGAAGGCAACCTGATTTTCGGTTGTAAGGACCTGGAATTCAGGACTCACAAGGCTGGCCTCTACTTATGGCGTCGTTCTGACCGAAGACTGATTACGCTCAGAAGCGACCAGATCTGCTCGAACGGAAAAGCCGTTGTACCGGGAGACGCCGGGATGCTTTGGCTTTACGACATCGATTCGCCCTCGAAGAAAATCACTCGCAGCCTTCTGAACCTCCAGGGCGCGACACTTAGTGATCCCCATACGATTGTCGATCTGACAGCCGGAAACGTATTTCCCGATGGGATGATTCTCACACCGGATCACCAAAGCCTGATTGTGGCACTCTACGACCCAGGCGACTCCAAATTCGGTTCGGCTCGCCAGTATCGGATTTCCGACGGAGCACTGGAAGCCATCTGGACATGCCCGGGCGCCCCGAGGGTTACCTGTCCACAATTGGTTGAACAAAACGGAAAGGTGCGGCTGGTTTTGACAACGGCCGTGGAGGGTATGACCGAGGAACAGCTCCAGCAACATCCGAACTCCGGATGCCTGTTTGTTGGCGACACACCGTTTACAAGCCTCGGCGATCAACCTCGATTTGATATTCCGTAGTCAAAGTAGCAGGCACGTTCCATGTGCCGTTCGCAACGCTCCTGCTGACGCTGACGGCGACGGGCGCTCGGCAAGGACTCGGGCGGACGGCATTCGGAGAATGCCTGCTACTTTTACACAACCCCTGTTATTTATGGGATTTACGTAAACTGGTGAATTCCAAAAAAATGATTGGCGGTTTTCGGCCGTAGATTTCGCTCCTCACGGAAAACGCACCTTGTTCATGGAGCTTTGTGCTTCAATCCGTGGAGTCAGTAGCATGCGTCGCCAATCACGTCGAAATCAGAATCTCACAGCAGGAATCATCTGCGCCACTGTTGAAGTACCAGAATCGCGGCAATTGCTGGCGGCAGCAGGAGTTGAGGCCGTCCTGACCGGGGCCAATGGTTCATTTGCAACAGCTGAATTCAAAGTTCGGGACGGAGAACGGAACTTTGAACTGGTTGTCAGCAAGGGCCCCAGTGGAACTCATAACGTACTGGTGGCCGGAGTTAATGTCGGCACGATCACCATCAATTCGGCAGGACTCGGATCGATGGAGTTTGAGGAAAACCCGAGCGATCCGGATGAGTTCCCATTTCCGTCAAACTGGCCTGGAGCCGATGTTGGAACATCTGTCACGATTGCCGGAGTGGCAAGTGGTGTGATGCGCAACAAGGGCAATGATGACATACTGTCTGCTTCACAGTTCTTCACGCTCGGCGGTACCGGCGCTCAGTCCGGATCGTTTCAATTTGAGATTGAAACAGAGAAAGGTGTTGAACGTCGTGAATTTGAGCTGGAAGTTTACAACCTTAGTCCTTCCACAACGTATCCTCTGATCATTAATGGTAACACGGTTGCCACGTTAACAAGTTCTGCTGCTGGTGTTGTGCGTGTTCGTTATTCAGACAGAACTCGACCGGACGCAACAGCGTTTCCTGCCAACTTCCCGCGAATCAACAATACATCCGATGTTCGACTTGGAACGGATGTTGTGGGGACTCCATCGACTCGACCGGACGACCGGGGCACGCCAAATGGAGTGACTCATCTGCGCGTTGCGTTGACGGGGGATGGCGTAGCGAGCGGCAGCGCATCATTTGAGTCCACACCGGCTCTGGGAAATGTACCGGCGAAAACAGAATTCAAGGTTGAGATCTGGAATGCGGCTCCTGGCTCAGTGTGGCCTATTCGGGTTGCAGGAGTCACGGTCGGTTCGATCACAATCGGTGCCCGTGGATTTGGACGCCTGGACTTCGAAACCGGCGATGACAACAAGCCGTTTCCAGGGAATTTTCCAGGCGTGTCAAACGGGACTTTGATTGAAGCTGGCACATTGCTTTCAGGGACTGTTGCAGGCTCCGGGCGAATCGCAGATCCGTCGAATCAGAATCTGGTCGATGCTTATCAACTTGATCGAACACTTCAACTGGCCACCGGAGGAAACTACTTTGAGAACTTCGGTGGGCGAGGTGAGAAGTGGGTTCGCGGAAAACTCAATCAATGGTACTTCATTACCCCCGATGGTGCGTTGTACAAATGGGATGGAGCTGCCGGTGCCAACGGTTCACTGGTCACAATTCTTGATCCATCGTTTCACGCAAATCCCGAATTACTCCACGAAGCAAAAGCCGTCCGTGATTTGTCGCTTGACGACGATCTGTTGCGAGCGATGGCCGCAGAACTTGATCAGGAGCTGAACCTGTCCACCGTATCAACCGCCTATGACGACTGGGGTGGGCGTGGAGAAAAATGGATGAAGGGAGGAAGCTCATGGTATTTCGTGACACCTGATGGCACAGTCCGCAAATGGGATGGCCGCGCCGGAGCGAATGGAACTGTGATTGCGACTCTGGATGCCCGATTTCATAATGACCCCGCATTGCTGACCTCTGCAGTACAAAACCTGGGAAATCCAGAACGCGCTTTTGCACTCGACCGTGGCCTGAAGCTCGTGGATCCTCCAAATAACTTCTACAACTGGGGTGGGCGACAGGAAAAATGGGTGGTGGGAGATGGCCGCTGGTACTTCATTACCCCGGACGGGAAATTCTATCGATGGAACGGCGCGTCGGGAGCTAACGGAACACTGCTCACCACACTGCAAACCAGCTATTACCAAAACACATCGTTATTAACGGGAGCGTCGACAGCAGGAAGCCTCGCTGGCCAGGCAATCCTCGACGATGTGTTTGTCGATAGCCCACTGTTCTAAACAGGGAGTACCGAAGCCAGAATTGCGGAGCGGCCGGTGAAATCTGCTGCTGTTTACTGGAAAACACGGAATAAATCGAAACAGGAGTTTTCAGGAATAGTAGCGGCGATTATTTTACGATGTTTGTAGTATTAGGTTTCGAGATGGGGTACTGGAGAGACGAGATGAGTGTATTCTGGCGGGAAACCTGCTCCCGGGCAAAACAATTCATGAACCGGGAATCGGGCAACAACCGTCGTCGACGTAAGACCGCATCGTCTCAGGTTCATTCTGAATCGCTCGAAGTTCGGCAAATGCTCACAGCAGTCCCATGGGAGAATCCTTCCCAGCTGACATCCAGTATTGTTCCGGATGGAACGGACGTCGAAGGCCAGCCCAGCACATTTCTCTCAACCTACTCCTATCTCGGATCGCCCACACAGTTGCGACGTGCCATTGGGGAAGTCTTCCAGGCATGGACCAGTCAGGTGAACGTGAATATCGGTTTTGTGCCGGACGGAGGCCAGCCTCTTGGCATTCAGGGACAAACCCAGGGTGATCCTCGCTTTGGCGACATCCGTATCGCAGCAGTTCCGATGTCCAGTGAAGTCTACGCGTTTGCCGTTCCTCACAGCGGGGGAATCGCCGGAACATGGGCCGGTGACATTGTCTTCAATTCCACATTTCGACCTGCGTCAATCAGTCAGTTCAAGTCGGTACTGATGCATGAGGTCGGCCACATTCTTGGGTTGTCGCACAGTCCGAGCGTGACGTCCCCAATGTTTCTGCACAACTCACCGTCCACGCCTCTGGTTCCAGCGGCTGATGACATCGCAAAACTGCTTCAACTTCACGGAACAAGAATTGATGCGCAGGATGCCAATAAAGCGAACGATACGATTTCAAAAGCATCGGACATACGTTCGTCCAGCTTTGATGGCCTGACACCACTGCTGCAGTACGGTGATATCTCCAAAACATCCGACGTGGACTATTTCCAACTGAACGCACTGTCTGACTACAGTGGACCGGTCACTGTTCGGCTTCGCGTTCATGGACTCAGCCAGTTTCAGGGCAGTCTGCAGGTTGTCAACCGGAACGGCGCCGTGCTTGCCTCCAAAGTGTCAACGACGCCAGGTGGCGATGCAATTATCACGTTTCAGCAGGCAGCAGAACAGAAATACTATGTTCGAATTGCTTCAGCTCCCGGCTCAGGAGCATTTGGCGTTGGTCGATACGCAGTCGTTGTCACGTATGATCGGTTGAATAAAGCAACGAAGTGGGCGATTGAGTCCGTTCCGCAGATGAATGTGGACTTCCTTGATCAGGCAGAGGTTTCAGAACTTTTCCTTACCGGTAAAGTTGCTCAATATGAAAACGATCTGCACCTGAATGATTCGCTCAGTACTGCGACAGTTCTCAAACCTTCCGTGGGTTATGTCAAAGGAACCGCCTATGGATATGAAGGAACGATTTCGGATCTGACGGATGTCGATTACTACGTATTCCGCAGCCCTGACCGAGTCGCCGCCGGTGATGTTATGGTTGTAGCCTTCGAAGTGGCTGACTATGGCACGTTGATCCCCAAACTTTCCGTACTCAACTCAGCAGGGCAGGCAGTCCCGTTCACGATTCTTCGAAGTGGAGCAGGCCGATTTACGGTTCAGGTCTCCGGAATCACCGCAAAACGTGACTACTTCCTCAAAGTACAACGTGACCCTGCAACAACACGAAATCCAACCGGGAACTATAGTTTCCGAGTTCGATTCGGGGCATATGCAGAGGAAATGACGGACTTATTCCGTGGTCGACTGACTGCCGCTGTTCCACGTCAGTTCCATGAAGTCGAAATGACACAGACTCGACTTCTGGCCATCAGCCTCACACCAGTAAATGCGGCCGCAGCAAGCCCCAATGTTGCTACTCAACTGACGATCTTTGATGCCGCAGGAAACGAAGTTTATCGAATCGTTTCCATAGGCGGGGTCACGAGAACCGCAGACACCCTGATGCTGAAAGCCGGTACATATTTCGTACGATTCAACGCAACCACTCAGGATGGAAAGCCACTTCCGACCATCGACTACCGACTGTCGGCTGTAATGCTCTCTGATGACACAGGACCTCTGGGAACAGACCCAACAGCGGCTCCTCCCATTGATGCAAAACTCGTGGATGTTGTTGTCATCTCTCAACCCACCAAAGACCCACCACCAACGCTGGGCAATCCCCCTAAGACGGAAGACCCATGGCTCTATCAGCCAAATCCCTATGAGGACTGGTACTGGTTCTTTGGCGTGATGTAGCAGTCCCGGGGACGCTCCTCGCTCCTCATCTTCATACATGAAAAAGGGCTCCTTTGAACCTGTGTTCGAAGGGGCCTTTTTCTTTCCAGGCATTAGCAGAAAGCTATGCAATGGCTACCGACATCTCAGCAGCCGATGCCCAGGGAAATCTCTACTCACAAATCGACTACAACGTCGGTTTTGCAGCTCAACCTGCGATCTGCAAAACAAAGGTCCCCCTCTACCGCTGCCCCAGCGATCCCAACGAGCGAACTCGAACGGATGCAGGCGTTGAGTTCTACCCTACAAACTACGGGTTCAGTATTGGAACGTGGCTCGCAATTGACCAGCTTACGGGGCTCGCCGGTGATGGCGTCTTTGGAGTCAATGAAAGGCGAACATTTGCCTCTGTGGTTGACGGACTCAGTAACACGATTGGAGTCGCAGAAGTCAGGACGTTTGTTCCTGCGCTACTTGACGGTGGACAGCCTGTGGGACCGGGAGCACCTCCTCCAGTGTTGCCGTCTCAGGTGGCCGCCTATGGTGGAACATTTGATCCGGACTACTGCCACACACAATGGATAAGTGGTCGCACACTGCAGTCCGGAGTCACAACTACGTTTCCCCCGAATACAGTTGTACCCTACCTGTTCGACGGAAAGATCTGGGATGTCGACTTCACCTCCGCTCGATATGGTCCAGGAACAAATCGCCAGGGCTACAGAATTGTCACAGCTCGAAGTCATCATTCAGGAATCGTGAATGTCATGCTGATGGATGGCTCTGTCAGGTCTGTGAGTAATTCAATTGATCAGTCCGTCTGGCGTAGTCTCGGTACACGCGCGGGAGGAGAAGTCGTCACCGAATTCTGACGTTAGAAGTCGATCCGAGCCTCAAGAAGGCGAGAGACAGCCGATCGTGCTGGATACCGTCGTCGAAGCATCATCAAATGATGCCGTCGGCAACTGTTTTTCAACAAATGTTTACGAATCGAAACATCAAACAGAGTCTGCCTTTACAAAATGTAAAGGGCCCTGTTCTTTTCAGGAACGCTGTAAGCTGAGGCAGTATCATCACTTACAAGGAGAACACTTCGCAGCACCATCACAAGATTCGCCTCTGTTCTGTTTATTGGCATACAGTCTGCTTTACATCATTTCATCAACCGAACATCAGGTTGAAGCAGTCCAATAACTGAAGCACGACGATGGGACCCTCGAAACAGTCCTCATCGTCTCCATCGAACAGACACGGGAGATACTGAGATGAACCTGATCAATGCTCTGAAGAACGACGAAAATGGCTTTGTGGTTTCCGCTGAACTCGTGCTTGTGGGCACGATTCTGGTACTGGGAATGATCGTCGGGCTGACAGAACTCAGCTTCAATGTCAACCAGGAACTGGAAGACCTCGGCTCAGGAATCGGTGCCATCAATCAAACATATTACTACACGCTTGCAAGCGGCCAAAAAGGGGAAGTCGTGGGAAGTACTTATCTCGACTTTCAGGACGAATGCGATAACTCCTGTGACCTGACCTGCAATTCAGCCGGACGCCCTGAACAAGCTGGCTACTAATTCTGCTCGCCCGCAATTCAATATTCTGATCCAACAGAAAAGCCCGGCAGACGATTGATCTGCCGGGCTTTTTCAATGTCCACAGTTTCAGTCTTCACCAGATTCCATTCCGACGCTTTCGGAAACAGAATGTGGTGGACATTACTGTTTGGCCGGAGTTGCGGCCGGGGCAGTCGATGCAGACTGTCGAGTCGTCTCCAGCTTTTCGCCTTTCAGCAGAGTCTGCACAGCGTATTCAAGATTCTCAGTTGTGATGCTTCCGGCTACAACGCCGTTCTTGTCCACAATGAACATTGTTGGAACAAGCACGATACCAAAATCGCTGGCAACCTGACCATCAAGACCACCGGCATCTCGAATACTCTGCCATGTAATCCCATGCTGCTTCAGGTACGGCTGAATCGTATCGGCTGTTGAGTCGAGGTTGACGCCAAGGATTTCGAAGCCGGACGGCTGATACTTCTTATACGTGTCTGTGATCTTCGGCAGGTCGTTGGTGAACGGCATTGCCCAGGTGGCCCAGAACACAACCAATGTCACCTTGCCCTTATACTGTGCAGAGCTCAACGGCTGACCCCCAACCAGTGAACGCCCTTCGATGTCCATTCGAGTTCCGGTCAGGGCAAGTCGCTTCAAAGCACCTCGAGCCCGAATTCCTGCATTCGTGCGTTCGTAAGACTTGGCGAGTTCTGTGTACCAGGCACGAGCATCATCGATGCGTCCAATTAACTCAAGGCTGATTGCCAGCTGAACAATGGCATCAGCAGCGTCTTCTGCCTTTGGCCACCGTCGAGCAAACACTTCGAGTTGTTCCAGCCACCACTTTTGCACACCTTCGCGGAGTTCTTCATTTTCTGCTTTCTTCAGTCGAACAGCGTACTCCGCCAGAAGCCTGCGATAGAAAACGTACCCATACAGCGGTTCATTGGATTTTACTTTGTCTTCGAGTGCCGTGAGTCGAGTCAATCCGTCAGGGAACTCGCCGGTTTGAACCGCAGCCGCTACACCATCCGCGTATTGTCGAATCCACTGCAGGCGGTCTTCATCAGATTGAGGCAGCACCATCAGCTTCTCAATCACTTCAGCTCGCTGCATATTGTAACGAGCAAGCTGGGCAGCAGAGGATTCTGTCGCTGGAGAGGCCTTGTCAATCTTTTCCAGCTGAGCAAGCAACTCCTGCATCTCAGCACTCATGACCGGTTGATTACCACCACCATCTGGTGTTATCACGGATGGCTGCATCAGGATGCCGCCCACAGCGATTGTCTGTTGGGTGCTGCCATCAAGTGGAGTTGGAACCTGAGTCAGCTTCCAGACTTCTCCGACCTTGACCATTTCACCAATCATCACCAGATCTGTCTTATCGCCGTTCTGAACGAATGCCATCGCATTCTCATAGACAGTCATATCCAGTGCTGCGCGACCGTGTTCCGCAAGGATCAGTCCCGGCAGTGGCGGATCAAATCGAACCCATTGACTCTTTTGAGTGATCACTTTGTTTGATGCGATTGCCGTCCGAAGCTTTGTCGGCACATCCGCAACAGACTCCTGAAGCTGGCGTGCCGTATCTGCCGTGACCTGCAACGCGCGAATGTCTTCGTTGTTCAGCATGACAGTCTGCAGTGCCGCTGCGTCACCCCGAATCATCGATTCGATGGCGATCTTCGCTGCCTCCTGTGCGGACAGAATTCTCCAGCCGTCGATCTTTCCATCTTCGTTCTGGTCAAATCCCCAGCGTGTTCCGCCCCAGTTCATCCAGCGATACTGGTCGGGCTTTCCATTTTTGTTGCTGTCAATATCACGGTAGACTTCAAGCCCCATGCGATAGTAACGGTAGAGGTCCGCTTTCCCGTCTCCGTTGGAATCCACGAACCGACGCAGAAGCTGCCCAGCCGGGTTGTACAACACGAATCCGGCGGAACCGTTTCCACGTTCGTCCTTCACGGTGCATTTCGCAATGTCGGCACCCTGAGGAATGTCGTATTCGACATCGGGCTGCACCGGCCGATAGGCAAGCACCTGTTCTGGGGTCGCACTTGCCGGTGCTGGCGCTGTTCCGGGGGTCTGAGGTTTCTTCGGAGCCTGATATCCGGATACTTCCGGTCCAGTCACTCCAAATGCCAATACAAGCACTACGGCAATCGGCGTTACCGTACGAATAGCGATGCCCACGTTTCGCATCCCTGCACTCCGAACGAATCTATAAACGAATCAGAATCAACGAGCCTCATACCGCCACCCTCCCTGGATGACGGCAGTTTCTGCCGGAGTGTATGGCATTTCGGCAGTTTGAGTCATCAGCAGTTTGACCGTTTTTCGCTCTAAAAAACCTCGCCTTTCCTGCTGTTTTCCCGATTTCCTCACTCAACAAACACAAATTCGCTCAGATTTAGTAACACACGGCAGAGATTCGGCAGTCCATGAACCTTCAAATACTCAGTCAGAGCACCGGCCTCTTCATCTGATGGATTTCGCCCCGTGACGAGTGCGAATCCTCGTCGAACCTGCAGCTCCGGCTCGCTGGCTTCTCGACCCAGCCTCTCCGCAAATGACTCAGCCATCGTCGTTGTAAACCGGCTGTTCAGCAGAGAAAGCGCTTGCAGGGCCGTCAATGTCTCATTGCGTCTCGGAGTACTTTGACTTGAATCTGCACAGTCCAAAGTCGTCATAAACGGATCCGGCTGCGATCGCACCACAAATCGATAAACAGACCGACGGTGACTGCGAACATCAGCGGGGTCAAATTTGTGATATTCGTAGTGTGGGGAGTGCTCCGTCTTTTCGAGTTCAAACAAGTAGTACCCAGGGCCACCCATCTCAGGATTCAGCTTCCCACTCACAGCCAACACCGCATCACGAAGCTCTTCCGCCTCAAGTCTGCGACGATTCATACGCCACAGGTATCGATTCTGTGCGTCGATGCGATCGTTATCGGACTGAGCCATGGCAACCTGTCGATATGTCCGACTCGTCAGCATCAATCGATGAAGCCGCTTGAACGAGGGATCCCGACGAAAATCGGCTGCAAGCCAGTCAAGGAGCGCTGGATGTGATGGCTGCTGGCCCATTCTGCCAAAGTCGTTTGGCGAATCTACGATCGCCTGCCCGAAGTGATACTGCCAGACGCGATTCACAATCGACCGCCATGTCAGCGGATTGCGATCTGACGTCACCCACTTCGCCAACATGGCACGCCGCTCCCCCTCCGTATGTCCCTCTGGAAGTGAAAACTTCCATGCATCTGTTTCAGAAAGAGGGATCGTCCCAGGAGACACGACAGTCGTGGGCTGAGTCTCCTGCCCTCGATGAAGCACTCGAATTTCGCGAGGTACACCACGAGTCGGCAAAAACGATCCCTGTGGTGTAAAGTTGGTTGCAGCCGCGTAGACCATGCGACCTGCAGGAAGTGATTGCAGGGCTGAGTCGATCTCTTTCAGTTCCGTCTCCAGCCGCGCTCGTCGCTCCTGCCGTTCTACCGTCAGCACGCGATTCAGGATGTCCTGACGCGTTCTTTGAGCAGCTCCGAGCTGGACTGCTGCTTCCGGCTGAGCGGCTACCGGAAAAATCCCGTCGGTCAGGTTCTTTGTGCTCCAGCGGACCGGAGCCTCAATCGAATCCAGTGCGGAAACTAAACACCCTAACGCCTGATTGCTTCCGTTTTCATCAAGCGCCTGAACCTCAGCAAGAGCAAGATGATAGTCATTCTGACGTACACAAAGCCGCGTTGCCGTAATGCGAATATATCGCACACCGGAACTGAATGTATCCTTTAACAGCGAGTCCGACAGGCGATGCTCCACTGACGCGATTCCGGGGTTCGGAACATCCTGATTGCCGGAATCTGCGACTTCAATCCACTGTGTTTCTTCACCAGCACGCCCCGACGATGCTGACACTTCAACCCGATATCGAACCGGAAATCCAAATCCGCCTCCGATCCCGGCAAACTCATCATGACACGGATTCAGAACAATGGTCCGCAGTTGTGTATCCCGACCAAGATCGACTTCCACCCATTTCTCGGTATTCGCTTCTGAGGCGAGCTGACTGTGATACCCATACTCGGGTTTCTTGTCTGACGGTTCCGCAACCGGCTTCAGCCGCTGAATCTCGGCTTCAGCTTCCACCAACTCGCGACCACCCTCATCAGCGATCTCCTTTTCCAGCAACTGAAACTGCTGACGGTTGGTGCTTCGGCGTGCGTTTAACTCTGATCGACGCTGCTCGGTCTCAGGATCCGTGTCATACGGTCGCTCTGCCCGATCAACGGCGGCAAAAACGGACTGCATCGAGTAATAGTGTTCCTGCGTAAATGGGTCGAACTTATGGTTATGACAGCGAGCGCATTGAATTGTCACACTGCAGAATGTGTTCATCACATTTGAAACCATATCGTCCCGATCGAGGTTTCTTGCAACCTTACCATCGATTTTGGACTCCGGAACCTCCACATGCCCGATGAAATCCCATGGCCCCGCAGCTATGAAACCAAGCCCCACAATCCCATCCGGTTCTCCAGGGAACAAAACATCTCCTGCGATCTGCTCTTCAACAAACCTCGGATAGGACTTGTCTTCGTTGAACGCCCGAATCACATAATCACGATACGGCCACGCATTTGGTCTCAGCTTATCCTTGTCGTAACCACATGTATCAGCGTACTTCACCACATCCAGCCAGTGTCGCGCCCAGCGTTCGCCATATTGAGGCGACTCCAGCAGCCGATCAATCAGCCGCTCCCAGGCGTCCGGCGCAGAATCCTGTTCGAAGGCGAGTACCTCTTCAGGAGTCGGAGGTAACCCAGTCAGATCAAACGTAAGTCTGCGAATCAGCGTCCTCCGGTCGGCCTCTGGTGACGGCTGCAGATTCTTCTGTTGAAGTGTCTCAGCAATAAACGCATCGACCGGATGACTGAGACCACCAATCACAGGTATCTGAACTTCTGCAATTGGTTCGAATGCCCACCACTGAAAGTCCTGAACGACCGGCTCATGTAACGGCTCCGTCATCGACCAGACTGCCCCTTCGCGAATCCACTGACGCAATGTTTCAATCTGCGACTCCGAAAGCGGAGTGGAATCCTTTGGCATTCGAGGAAGATGGCCGTCGCCCTCTGAGATCAGCACCTGTATCAGCAGACTTTCCTCGGGCTTTCCTGGCTCAATCCATCCAGTCGCCAGGGCATCGGCATGGGTTTCAATCGAACCATCACCTTTCCTGTCCACGGAGTTATGGCACGACAGACAACGACGCTGAAGAAGAGGGGCGACCTGGTTCCTGAACAGGTCTTCTTCTGCCGCCTGAACAATTTGCCCGGAACTCAGTGTCACCAGACACAGTGTGATCAAACGCAGTGTGACCAAATACAGTGAAAGGAGAGACTGAGGGTAGAGTTCTGCTTGATGTCTCTTCATCTCGACACGCCTGAACAGGTTCTATGCGGAAGGATGAGGCGGCCACGAGACCGTCTCATCGATTCCCTTCAGGAAAAACACAACCGTTTTGCGAATCTCTTCACGAGTCGGAGGCTGCAGAGCCTGCATACCGGACTTCATAAAGTCCATCAGCGGCATGATCAGTGCCAGCAGCTTTCCGGCCGCCCAACGGGGATCAGAAACACGGATTCGTCCCGCATCGTTAATTTCACGCAGGAACTGAGTTGCGTTTTCGAGTCCTCGTCCCGGACCTGTTTCGAAGATCAGACGAGCATTCTCCGGAAACCTGCGTCCCTCGGACATCGCAAGGTGGCACATGCACGACCCCTCGGCGGAAAACAGAATGGACGTCAGCGTGCAGAAGAAGTCCGTCAGCATTTCAACCAAATCCGGGTGGTGAGGATCGAGCGGCGGAAGCCTGGAGAAGACTTCTTCCGACGAGTTGCGGACCACTTCTTCAAATAATTTCTCTTTGGACGGAAAATGATTGTAGACGGTCGCCTTTGAGACCCCCGACTTTGATGTCACCTGATCCATGCTGGTGTCAGCATAACCCTGTGCAAAAAACAGTTCGCGACCAGCTTCCAGGATCTGGAAGTGTTTCTGTTCGGTTCGCGACATATTCTGAACATCATTCATTACTGTGTCCGCAAGCGATAATATCCAGGCAGTGAACACACATTGTTCTGTAAGGATCAGCATTCGTCCAGCAGCCGGGGCATTCTTTCAATGAGTTGGGGCCCCAACGCGACCGTCCTGCATTTCCATAATCCGATCAGCGATATCCAGAACTCGCGCATCATGCGTGACCATCAAAATCGGACTCCCCTGATCAACCGCCAGCGATCGCAGCAGATTGACCACTTCCCGCCCTGATGTGCCGTCGAGTGCGGCGGTCGGTTCATCGGCAAGCACAAGTTCGGGCTTTGTCACCAGCGCCCTGGCAATCGCAACTCGCTGACGCTGACCTCCTGAGAGCCTCGAGACCGCATAGTCCTTTCTGTGTCCCAGCCCCACTCGTTCCAGCATTTCTGTCGCTCGCTGTCGCCCCTCCACCGCGGAGACATCCGGATGAAGCTCAAACATCAACTGCACATTCTGAAGCGCAGAAAGATAGGGCAAAAGGTTGTGCGCCTGAAAAATGAATCCGATCCGACGACGAAGCTGAGTCAACAGTGATGAAGATGCTCCTGACAGTTGCATGCCAAGTACACGCAATGAACCGCTCTGCATGGTCCTGAGACCGGCAATCAGAGTCAACAGCGTCGTTTTTCCGGAACCCGATGGTCCAGTCAACAGAACAATTTCCCCTCCCTGAATCTGCAGGTCGACCTCAAACAGAATCTGCTTGCGCAACTCTCCTTCACCAAACCAGAAACTAATCTCCTGTCCGCTGATGACCAACTCATCTGTCAGAATCATAAACCGTCCCCTGCTCTAAAACACATCGGCTGGATCCGCAGATGACAGTTTCCGAATTGCCAGCAGTCCCGACATCGCACACATAAACAGAGTTGCCAGGGCCAGTGCCACACCTCGCAACAGGCTCAGCTCCAATGGAAGCTGTGTGGCGGCTTTCAGACCGGAATACAACAGTCCCGCAACAATCGTTCCGGGTACATATCCAAGAACTGCAAGCCAGAATGACTGACCAAGAACGACACGGACCAGATAGCGACCAGAGAATCCCATCGCCTTCATGGTTGCAAACTGCGGCAAGTGGTTCGTGACGTCTGTATAGAGGATCTGATAAACAACAATGAAACCGATGAAGAAACCAACCACCGTACCAGCCGAAAAAATCACACCGATCGGTGTCGCCTTCTGCCAATAGTCAATCTCCAGTGATCGGAACTCTTCCCGCGTCAGTACCTGGACTTCTTTTCCGAGTGCGGCCTGCAATTGTGGTCTTACAACAGCCGGTTCCGCTCCCTCGGAAAGACTGATCAACCCGAGATCAATCACACCAGAACGGCGTTGCGAGAACAGTCGCAGAAAATTGGCTTCACTCGTGATCACATTGCCGTCCACGCCAAACGATGATCCAAGCTCCGTAACACCGATCGCCCGCATCCGCCGACGGTTGATCTCCACTTCCGGCTCTTGACCGTCAGCGATGAACTGAGGCACTTCGCCAAAGCCAGGACGAGCCAGTCTGTCGAACAGAAATGTGTCCTCTTCCCGAAGACCCTGTCGATGTTCATTCACTCCGAGTGCCGACAGTGTCAGCTTCTGCGTCTCGATACCGTAGACCTGGATTGACTTACGTCCCCCGGTCGACGGGTTCTTCCAGTCTGTAGTACCGATATAGACCGGTACCACATCTTCAACAAATTCACTGCCTCGCAGCCTGTACAACAGACGTGCCGAAAATGAACGACTGCGCAGGATGGACTCGTACTGACTGTGAACCACAACCAGATCGGCGGACAGGCGGTCGTGGAACATGACTGCACTTGAAAACAGGGCATTCATCAGCCCCAGCTGCATCCACATCAACACGACCGACACCATCACTCCCGCGATGGCTGCAAACAATTTCGCCTTCTCGTGAGAAAGCTGAAGCCACGACAGCCGAATCTTCTGGCTCATCGCAGACCCTTTGCGCAACTGTCTGCACAGGTTTCTCCCTGAATCGTGACTTCTACCTTCGCGTAAGACAGGTTTTCAGTTGTGCGGCTGCTGTCCTCGTCCAGACGAATCCGAACCTCAATCACCCTCGCATCGGTATCATCCACCGGATCATTCGAGAGGACGTCCTTCCGGCCAATGATCTTGCCAACACGCACCACCTCTCCTCGAAGCTCCACTCCGGTTGTTGTGATCACTGCCGTTGCCTGTTGACCAACATCAACTCTCGGCGCATCCGCTTCATGCACTTCGGCGACGATATCCATTCGGGAAGTGTCTCCCAGCTCCAGCAGACCCTCATCCGGAATTCGCTCACCCGATCGACAGTGAATGCGCAGAACTCGCCCGACGATCGGGCTGCGAATGTAGGATGTCTCAAGCTCCGCCTCGGCGTTTTCAATTGCTGCGGCCGTTCGAGCAACCTCGGCTTCCGCCTGACGGATATCGACAGATCGAATCTCCTTCAGCGATTCCAGCCTTGCCGTCTCCCGCAACAGCTCGCTCCGCAGCGCCTCCATAGCCGACTGCTTTCCATCGAGCGAATCCAGACTTGTCGCACTCGACTCCAGCAGCGACTTTTCACGCGCCAACTGGCGCTCGCTTAGCTTCAGATTTGTTCTCACAACTTCAACGGCCGCCTGCTGAGCCTCAATTTCCGCGGGCTTCGCACCTGCAAGGACCGTTTCCAGAGTCCGGCGTGCGACGAGGTTCTCGGCCTGTGCTTCACGAAGAGCTGCTCGATTTCGCGGTTCCGTATCCAGGATCGCGAAAACGTCGCCTTCGACCACCCACTCGCCCTCTTCAACAAGCATCCGGTGCACTCGAGGTGGCTCCATGACGGCCGGCGCATGAATCTGGCGAACCTCCGATTGTGGTTCCAGCCAGCCCAGCGCACCGACATGCTCCAGATTCGGCCCTGCCGGAACAGCAACTGTCGACGCACCCTGAGCAGCCAGTTTTCCCGACCACAACGCAGCAACCGCCGCCAACCCGACCACGAGTACGAATGAAATGGTAACGCCAATAACCCGCATATGCAGACTCCAAAACTGAACGATACAGTTTAGTTATCAGCAATACTGTACGGTATGGTTTACTTTTTCAAGTCGAATTTCCTGAAAATCTGGGGGGGCGATGCGCAATTTCAAAGGCGGCGGGCATCCAAGGTAATCCGATCGAGATCAATCAGGCCAGTCGTTTTTCGGCGATCGTCCCTTGCGGCGAGGTTTTGACGTCGTACCCAGCCGCCTGGATTTCCTTTCGAATTCCGTCTGCAGTCGCCCAGTCTTTGCGGGTTCGAGCATCGTCCATTTGAGTACAGAGCGCCTGAATTCGGGACGCTTCTCCATCGTCGATGGTCGCAGTTTCGGAAGCCAGTGGTGCAACGGCCAGCACATCATTGACTTTATTGAGGATTCCGAGGGCGACACCGGCATCGGAATGGGATTCAGCGGCCCAGGGCACAATTACTCCCAGAGCTCCGGCCACATTGAGGTCATCAGCCAGTGCTTCGGCGAACTGTTTCAGAATTGGATGAGAGAGATCCACAGGCTGAGCTTTGCCACCGGAATCAGCTTCGAGGCGAGTTCGAAGATCGGTCAGGCGTCGGACGATGCCGGCAGAATCCTGGAGGCCTTTCTTTGTGAAGTTCATGTTGGCTCTATAGTGGGACTTGATCAGTTCCAGCCGCAGAACAGCCGGATGAACTTTGATCCCGGTCGCGCGACCTTCAAGCACATCGCGAACCGTCCAGAAATTGCCCTTGCTCTTTGACATCTTTTCGCCTTCCACCATCAGAAAGCGAGCATGCATCCAGAATCGAGCAAACGTATCCTGGCCTGTTGCGCCGCAGGTTTGAGCAATTTCGCATTCATGATGCGGAAAGATCAGGTCTTCGCCGCCCGTGTGAATATCAATAACGTCGCGACCAAGTCGTTTGCGAGCCATACAGGAGCATTCGATATGCCAGCCTGGATATCCGGCTCCCCAGGGTGAATCCCATTTCATGATGTGAGTCTTGTCCGGCTTCCAAAGCATAAAATCCGCCGGATGTCTCTTATTGGACTGATTCTCTTCGCTGATACGTCCACCGGCACCCGTCAGGAGTCGGTCGAGCGTGTTTCCACTGAGGCTGCCATAGGCCGGGAAACTTTCAACACTGTAGTACACAACACCATCTGCACCGACATAAGCATGGCCGTTTGAAATCAGCGTTGCAATCATCTCCTGCATGACATCAATGTTCTTTGTGGCATGCAGAATATTGTCCGGATACTCAAAGGCGACCTTCACCCCCAGAGTTCGGGCATCACTGAGAAACGCATCTGTGTAGTACTGAGCAATCTGGTATGGGTCATCCGGATTTCCAACTGCGCCTTCCGGAACCTTCCCGGATTTCTTGTCTTCTTTGATTCGACGTGCAGCGGCCTGCATCTTGTCTTCACCACCACCATCCGCGTTGGCATCGTCGGTCATATGACCAACGTCAGTGATGTTCATCACGTGATGAACTTTGTAGCCAAAGAATTCGAGCGTTCTTCGAATCAAATCCGCGAACAGAAACGACCGAAAGTTCCCGATATGAGCGAAGTCATACACTGTTGGTCCGCAACTATACATTCGAACGCAGTCCGAATTGACGGGCTGAAAGACTTCGGTGGAGTTGGAAAGAGTATTGTAAAAGCGAATTTCCATAGTGCTCTCTGAGTCATCCTGAAGAAACCGAGGACCGAACTGTGGCTGCGAGGATAGTGAAAATGCGAAGAACTTTGCAGGGTGATTCACTGTTGCGTTGAGTGAATCCGGGTGGATTTGGACAGGTGAACGTGACGCGGGTTCAGCAAACCGGCAAAATCTGCAATGGACTCTCCCCAAAACGCGGGCGTATTCACCTGAACACCAATAGAGTCTACTCGCGAAACGAGTCAGGTTCAGAAACTTGACAATTTATAAGAAAAGACGGGAGACTCGTCGCTCAAACGGAGTGTCCTCGGGGCTGGTAGTTTTTTTTCCAGGAAAACGTCGTTCGTTCGCAGGAACAGTGGCGTCATGAAGAGTGAAGGCCGTGGTGACGAAGCGGATCAGGGAGACATCCCCGAAGCCGACAAAAACTTCGCGCCTTCCGAAAGGAAACTCGATGCCGCTGCCCTGGTGGAGAAATACCGGCCATTTCTGAAAACCATTGCCGCGGCCGAGTTTCCAGATCTGCTGAAGACCCGAATTGACGCCTCGGATATCGTCCAGGACACTTTACTCCGTGCACACCAGCAGTTGTCTCAGTTTCAGGGCACCACCGAGGCAGAACTGCAGGGATGGCTTCGAGGAATACTCCGACATCTGCTGACAGATGCCGTGAGATTTAATAAGCGACAGCGGCGAGACATACAACGCGACGGGCGCATGCCCGAAATTGACCCATCCTGCGTGGATGATACTCCCAGCGAACAGGTTCGAAAACGAGAATCGTGGGACGCAATCTGGCAGGCGGTTTCGGCTTTACCGGAGGACTATCGAACAGTGATCCTCATGCACCACCAGTACAATCTGAGTTTTGCAGACATTGGCGAGCGACTCCAAAAGAGTCCGGACGCTGTGAGAATGCTCTGGGGAAGGGCCATTGTCGTACTGGCGAGTCGCCTGAAGAACCATCGATGAGCGTGCCTTCCGGGAAAGAACCTGAATTCAGCGAAGAGTTGCTGGGGTCATTGCTGAGATTCGACGAGATGCTCAGGCGCGGAAGCATAACTACTGAGGAACATGGTCAACCTGCTCCGGACGATGGAATCGACCCCCAACTGGCAGAGACTCTCTTTCTCGCAAAGCAGGCAATCAGAACTCTGGCCGCCACAGCTCCTCGACACACAGATTCTGTGCCATCGTGGGCACCCAAATCGATCGGTCGGTTTGAAATACAGTCGGTTCTTGGGGTCGGTGGTTTTGCCATAGTCTATCTGGCCTGGGATCCTCGACTCTCTCGCTTCGTGGCGCTGAAAATTCCTCGACCTCATTCGCTCTTTGATCAAAAGCTGCGACAGCAATTCATCAAAGAAGGTCAAACGGCCGCAAGCCTTGATCATCAGGGCATCGTTAAGGTGCTTGAGGCAGGAGAAGACGGAGACGTTCCGTTTATCGCCTGCACATGGTGCGAAGGCCCAACACTGGCGAAATGGATCTCGGAGCGAACAACTCCCGTTCAGCCTGCAATTGCAGCCAGAATCATTCTGCGACTTGCTCAGGCAGTTCAGTACAGTCACGAACGAAATGTGCTTCATCTCGACATCAAGCCCGGAAACATCCTGTTGTTTCCTCAAAGCCCCCCCGAGTCCGAACTCTTTCCATACGCTCCCCGGCTTTCAGACTTTGGACTTGCAAAAGTCATGGAGCAATCTCAGTCGGAATCCCTTTCCGGCTCGATGATCGGCACTCCTCAATACATGGCACCGGAACAGTTTGGTGGCAGAAGTCACCGTATCGGTGTTGCGACCGATGTGTATGCACTGGGCGCTGTCTTGTACTGCCTCGTGACAGGCCACCCGCCGTTTGGCGCTGCCACCATTCCGGAAACACTGAGACAGATTGAGGAGCAGGACGCTTTTCCTCCACATATCATCAATCCTCACATTCAGAAAGATCTCAGCTGGGTCATTCTGAAGTGTCTGGAAAAAGATCCATTACTCCGATACGCGACAGCGGTCGCTCTCGCCGAAGACCTGAGTCGTTTTATTGAGGGTCGTACGGTCAAAGCTCGTCGCACTGCGATCATCGTCCGCATCCAGAAGTGGTTTCGGCGAAAACCCATGGTTGCATCACTCTCCGCAGTCGCAGGGCTATTGCTTTGTCTTCTGCTGTTCTTGTGGCTGCAATATGTAAATTCAGTCCATCAGCTGCATACCGAACTGAGTCAAAAACAGTCAGAGCTGGCAGCAGCCGAAGCAAAATCCAATGCGGCTCTGGGAATCGCGCTTTCCAACCGACAGCAGGCTGAATCCCTGTTGTACTCCGCCAATGTCCTCAGCGCAGGTATTGCTCTCCGCAGAAGCGATCCGAGCGAAGCAGCCCTGATCCTGAAGCCCTGGATTGAGGGAGAACGTAAGAGTTCTGAAGTCCGAAAGGAATTTGCAGCACGCTACATCTGGAATCAGTTGCGCAAATCCAGCCGACTCATCGATCGCACGGGCTTCGCAATTTGGGATCTTGCTGTTTCGCCGGATCAGTCTGTACTCGCAGTGACCGGTAACAAAGGCACGGTGAAGCTCTATCACACGCACCAGAACTTTGCTCCCATCGGTGAAATGACGGCAGTGAGTTCGGAGATCAACTGTCTAAGTTATTCCGATGAAGGACGACTGCTTGCCGGCGGAACGGACAGCGGTCAGGTCATCCTCTGGTCGACATCCGATCGCTCGATCATTCGATCGATGACCATCCCCGAAATCCGTCAGATTTATGGTGTCGAGTTCATTCCCGGCAGTCATCGACTTGTCGTTGCCGGACAATCAAAAGACCTGACGATACTCAACGCCGATTCCGGTGTGGTGGATTCCGTCATTCCGAATGTGCAGTCACGAACGGTTGAAGCGATCGCCGTCAGTCGCGATGGACAGCAGATCGCTGCTGTGGGAAATGATGGCCAGCTGGTACTCATTCCGGTGGCCAACCCCTCTGAGCAGCGTGTGCTCTTCGACTTTGAACCGACCGTAATTGTTGTGCAATTCAGCCCGGATGGAAAGTACATTTTCACGGGCGATTCTGGTGGGTATGTCCGAGCCTGCAATACGAAGACTGGATCGATTCTCGCTGAGGCCAGGCGACTGGACGGCATTCAGGGTCTGGCAGTCAGTTCTGATGGGAAAGTCATCTTTGGTGAAAAACGCGGAACGCTCAGCGAATTTTCTCCGCCTCCCCTGAACAGTGTCGCGCCGCAAACATGGATCCCCACACGTGTCTGGTCCACAAACGATGCAACGGTCAACGCCATCGTCCCTGCACAACTGGACATTGAAAATCAGCACGAAGAAAAGTTGTGGATCTCTTCCGACCGAAACGGCACTCTGTCATTATGGATTCGCGAAGAAGGAAGTCACAGAATTGAAATTCCTGCGTCCAGCGAGATCGGTCCCAGAGGCGGTCTTCACGGACTCGCCGCTGGCCCAGGCGAAGGGGAATTCTACAGACTTAACGGCGGAAAGATCGAACTCTGCAATGTCGATGGCCGCATTACGCGTCATTCACTCAACGTCGAAGATGTCATTACCTGCTTTGCAGGGGACTCAAGAAGACTCCGCGTTGTCGGGACCCATCATGGAGAACTCCTGCGTCTGGGAGTTGACGGTAAGACGGTTGCCGCGAGATACCGCGTCGTGGACAGCGAGTCCGTCTATCAAATTTATTACGACCCGTACTCCGATCTTCTGCTGACACAGATCGCTCACGAAGACGAACTATGCTGGGTGGATCTCCGACACGGACGGGTCGAACTTCCTCTTTTAAATCGATCCGCTTCATCAATCTCAGCAGCCGGCGGCTACGCGGTCACTGCTCGACATGGAACCAATGATCTTCAGGTATTTTCGTTAAAAACCCGAAAGCCGATCGCTGCTATCGCCGCTCATAAGAACACAATCTATCAGCTGGTGTCCGCTCATACTCAACCATGGCTGGTTTCAATCAGCGGAGATCGAACAGCAAAGCTCTGGGAAACCGGGAGCTGGAAACTTCTTCGTACCTTTTCCGGGCACTTGTACCCCGTCGTCTGTTGTGCGATGAGTCCCGATGAGCAAACTCTTGCGACTGGTGATGAATGGGGGACGATCAAACTATGGCATTTGCATAATGGAAGAGAACTGATCGAACTCCCATCGCTCGATCAGCCCGTTGCCTCGCTTCTCTTCTCCGAAGGAGGCCGCTATCTCTACGCAATCTCTTTCGACGGAACTGTAACCGCCTTTGATGCCGGAGATCCAGGTGCCAGCGATCCACGTGTCGGCACACCAGCTCCCTGAACCATAGTTCGGTGAACACCAGCAGATCGGACACACTTAACCGGCAGCACCGGAACCACCTTCTGTCGAATCCTGATCAGCTGCCGGCTGAGAAATCTCGGCAGGCTTTGACGGATCGGCAGGTACATGGTCTTCGGCAGGCGTGACTTCGGGCTCTGGGTCAGCCGGTTTTGAAACCGGTGTCGCCTCAGCCGGAGGCTGCAGATTTCGACGCTGCCGAAGGTTGGCACCGAGTTCCAGTTTCCACAATCCACCGACATCGCTTAACTCAACAAATCGATTCTCGATTCGTACGATTTCAGCATCAATCTCATCAACCTTGAGCCGCTCTCCCAGTTTCAGTTGCTGGTTCTCACCGGTTCCTTTGTTTCGAAACCACGCATAGCGAGTCCCGTCTTTGGAGACAGCTCCCGTCAGAAGTGTCATCGATGCTGAATCATCGCGAACCTGGAACTTGATCTTTGCAGAACCGGATTTCGCCTCTGCACCTGAATCCGTCACTTTGACTTCGGTCACGTACTCCCCTGGCTTGAACGAAACCGCGGGAGTCCACGACAGCTGGCCAGTCTTTGAGTCAATTTTCAGACCTTCCGGCATGCCGGGGCCGAGCGACCAGGTCAGATTTTCAACCGGACCATCGTCCGTGGCTTCCATCTTCATCAGGAACGGCTGTCCCAGTACAACTACGGCTTCCGATGCCCCCTTTGGAACCGGGGCTGCGTTTGGAAGCTTTACAGTCACATCCAGAGACGCTTCCAGCCTGAGCTCTGGGTTTTCGGTCTGTGTCACAACAACCCCGGCTTTGTAATCACCGGCCGCGAGCGACGCTTCCGTCTTCCACAGAATTTCGCCCGTCTTTTCATCGATCGTCATTCCGGCAGGAGGATTCACGAGGGAAAAGCAAGCCTCTCCAAGATCCGCGTTAAAGTCGTCGGCCTTTGCAGTCACCTTGACTTCGTCCCCCGGCTGGATTGTCTGCTTTGACAACCCTGCAACTCGAGGTGAATACTTCTTCGGTGGAACCGGCGCTGCGAATGGAGATTTCGCCAGTAGTCCCGCATACTCGCCGAGACCCGAATCCTTTCGTTCATACAATTCCGGACGCAGTTCAATTGTCGTGCCCGCAGTGTGAGTGTCTGCCTTCGATCCGTCTGCGCCACGCTCAAGAGTCCAGCGATTGCCATCAACGGCAGTTACCTTGACGAGTTCCCGATCAAGGCGAACGGTGAACGGAGCTGTAGCCGGGAAACCCTCTGCAGAGACGACGCTGATCTCTGTCCCGGTCGGGTTGATTTCTGATGTGAGCTCGCTGCGAACAAAGATTTCGTTCCGCAGTCCGCTTCCGGCAACACTCATTCCCTGACATGTCATGGAGACTTCAAGCCGAGGATCCCCCTGCGATCCGGTACTCTTTACTTTCAGGTCTGAGACTCGGTGAACAAGCCCTGTCTTTTCAAAAAGAAACAGAAACTGAGTGAGTCCGCTGAGGTTGGTTTCACCTTTCACATCGACGGCGACTTCCAGAAATCGCCCTGGCTGTTCGCTTTTTGTTCCTGGCTCCACTGACAGGCCGCTGAATGCACATTGCTGAGCAAGATCTTCAATCCATTCACGATACAGACGCTGAGCCACCAGAGTATCTTCCGGGAGACTCATGGATCGCCACTCCTCAAGCCGATTTCTGGCGGCTCGCAGAGCAAGACTCTTGTCCGTTTGTAATTCGAAATCCTTTTCCGCAGAAGCCAGTTTCTGTTCAGCCTTCCGGACCGGCTCAAACAGAAAACCATCCACGATCGAACGGCCCCAGTAAAGACCGACGACGCCAATGAGCAGGCCTGCCAAGAGCTTTGTTCGTTTCTTATCGTCCATTGTTAATTGATCCACGCTTTGACGCGAGATGCCATTGTCTGATGAATCTTGTTGTCTGAAATTTTATTGACCTGAAATCTGACCCGATCAGGCACCGCACAATCCGGCAATGCTCGATCAGAGCTTCTCAGGACTGCTGAGTGACCGCACTACGTTCGGGGATTGTCAGCGTAAATGTGAACTCAACCGGGTAGGCCGCGTCTCGCTGTGTCTGTTCTCGTTTATCAGGAGGAACCATGTATCCAGCCTCTGTCAGCTTGCGTCCAAGCAGTTCAACATCCGATGCAGATTTCGCGCGACCTTCGATCTTGATCGTCCCAATCCCGTCATTCTGCTTTGAACCAACCTGAAAGCTTCGAACAATCATTCGGTCTCTTCCGGGCATCAACAGCTGGAGACTTCGAATTTCATCCAGCCAGTTCACATCTCGTTCCATCCAGCTTGAGATGCGTTCGGCAGTTTCCAGATCTTCTCCACCCAACTTCAAACTGTCCCGCAAATCGTTGACCTGACCCTGAACAATCTCCGCTCGATTCTTCAAGTCCTTCAGCTGCTGTTCCCGCCACATCCAGCCGGCCGCAAAAATTGCCACCATCGCTAAAGTTCCACCAAGGATTTTAGCCCGGCGATAGTCTCGACGTATCGGCGGCTTGCGAGGATTCGCCAGGTCCACTGTCGCAACCGTTGATTTCTCCGCACCCAGTGCTCCGGCGATCGCGACCAGAGATGTCCCCGACATCCCCGCTGGAAGATCGCCACCAATCAGCGTCGCCGGGTCAATTCGCTCCGGCTTCGCTTCATCCATGCGACTGGCAATCTGATCCGATACCGCAGCGGTATCTTCAGTACGCCCAATCAGAACGAAACGACCAACACGGTGATCACCAAGATGATCGGCCGCTGCCATCCTCGCTCGTGTTAACTCGCCGCGAACAACTCGCTCAATGCTGTCCGGTGATGTCCAGGATGCCCCACTGTGTGAGAAGATGACGCCGTTACCGCGAGTAAACGTGACTTCAATGAAGTCCTTCCGCATCAGGACCAGCACATCAACCGCAGTCGCATCCGCACCTTTGGACAACAACCCTGCGCGCTCTGCAACGTTTGCGATACAAAACGCGGTCACTCGAATTTCACTGATCTGCAGCTGACAGGCCGCCAGGCATCGCCGCATAATCTGCAGCTGATCCTGAGGTGCCGTGACCAACAGCACATCTCGCGTCGTACTCCCGGAAATCACCGGTAACGGCGCAAAGTCCATGGCGACCGTGTCCAGCGGCATCGACAGACGCATCGACGCCTGAAGCTTCACCATGTCCGGCAAATCACCATCAGGGACACTGGGCAACTGGATCCGATGAACAGACACAGTCTGCCGTGGCAAAACAAGAGTCACCCCTGACTGGGATTTCCCGCCGGAAGGGACCGCTTTTCGCAGTTGATCAAGGATCTCAGGGGCGTCCGCACGGTGCTCCCCCAACTCAATCACTGTGACCGACTCAAACGATGTCCGTGTCCCCTCAACGGAGCCTCGTGCAACGATGATTCGCTCGCGATCCCACTCGATAATTGTTCTGGCCATCGTATTTTCCTAATCCGCTTCACACGGAACAAAACTGCACAAATGATCAGTACCAGATCCCTGTTGAGTGCAATTGAATACGTTTATAAACCCCGGTTTTGGGGGTTTGGTATCGGTAAACAGGGAAAAGAGTGACGGGATTGGCAGGATAACAAGCTGCCTGATTGGAATGGGCGTAATTTTCTGGCCCAACGGGAAGATAGGGAATCCTCAAAGCCTGTAAGTCACATCCTGAATTCTCTGTCCGGCGACAACGCGCCACGTCGAAGGAATTCCGGGAGATCAGGCAGAATCCAAATAATCGTTTTTTTTCCGAGTCGGTGGCTCATGGTCAGTGCGTTCGGTGGAGCAGGCAGTTCCCTGGACCGCCGTCGGCGGCTGATGTCCGCGGACGAGCGAGAAGTGTCCGATGCGATTCTCCGCGACTTTGGAATTGTATTGCCGTCCGAGTCTGACCCCGGTCCACATCCGTCCCCTGAAGGTGAACGATTCCTTCCTCGTCTCATTTCACAAAGACTCTGGAAGCACTGGGCGATCCTTGGCCCGTTGCTCCTGTTCAGCGTGCTCCACGCGGCTCGACTGGCGCTCTTCGATCGGACGAGTTCTGCCCTCGATCGGATAAGTTCTGCCGATCAGATGGTCCGAATGGCAACAGGTGTCTCCGGTATTCTCCTGATCCTGTCAAGCCAGCTTTGCCTGGTCATCGGCTGGATGCGATCGCAAAGCACCGTCGACTTTCACGGAGGATACCGAGCATGGCGATGGGCGGCAGCGATGCTGGGAGTCGCCGGTTTCTGCGGCCTGACTGGCCTGACTCAGTCACTTCCCAATGATATTGCATCACTCGTCGAACCACTCGTCGGGCGTGTCGCCGCGGCTCGACTGGTTATTGTCTTCGTCCCCGGAATTCTTGTGACGCTTCCGGTCATCTATCGACTCATCCCGGACATGAGTCGTTGCCGGTGCTCTCAGGCGTTTATGGTGACAGGACTTTTAAGTCTGGCAGCCTGCCTGATGTTTGTTACCGGCAGATTCCCCCTGGTCGTTCCAGCTCAGTCTCCGAATGCTCTGCTGATGCTTGCTTCATCACTGATCTTCACCGCCTGCATGCTGCATTGTCGGTTCGTGATGTACATCAGCAACGATCCGCCACTCGGTCGCATGAGTTCAAATACCAAAGCACTCAGCTTACCCGCAGTCGCAGGTCCGCTCGCAAGTACCGGACCGTCCGATGAACATCAGCCAGAGGAAACGAAAACCGCAGACTCCCAGCCTGCTGCACCTGTCACTCATGGTCCTGCGGACGTTGTTCCGGAGAGCGATCGTTCAACTCTTCCCAATTCGGAACCAGCCGATGCACAGTCTGCAAAGAACGACAGGAAGAAGGGAAAGAACAAGCAAATGAGAAAAGCAGGCTAAAGTACTCATCACGCTCCGTCGTGATGACGAGCGTCCCGCTGCAATGACAGGTTCCCCGCCGCAATCCTCAGGACAGTCCTCGTAAGGCGTTATAGCGCAGACCAGTGTTCGACATCACGGCGGAGCGTGATGAGTACTTTTCTACTGACTGAGGGAGGGTTTTGCTTTGTTGGCGGCCGCCAGCATCTCGTGAGCAAACGCCTTCACAGCCGTAGCCGCATCAGCTGCCGTTTTCGCTTCTGCGATTCTGCGCACCATCGCCGATCCGACAATGATCCCGTCAGCAACTCCGGCAAGCCCCGGCACCTGATCTGGACTGCTGATTCCAAATCCAACAGCAAGCGGCAGTTTTGTCTGAGCTCTGAGGGAACGAAGCTGCTGAGTCAGTTCAAGTGGCAGTTCTTTTCGAACACCGGTCGTACCAGCCACTGAAATGCAGTAAAGAAAACCGGTTGAGGCATTCAGTATCTGTTGAGTGCGTTCCTTCGTGGTGGTTGGAGCGATGAGCTGGATCAGGTCGAGTTCTCTTCCTTTTGCAACCCGTGTCAGCTCGTCGGCTTCATCCGCCGGGAGGTCGGGAACGATCAGGCCATTAAATCCGGCTTCCTGGGCATCTGCGGCGAATTCTGCAATCCCGTAACGAAAAATGATCGCGTACGAGACCATGGCGAGCACCGGGGGAAGTCCCTGACTTCGCAATCCACGCATCATGTCAAAGATGCCGTGCACAGAGACATGGCGATCAAGCGCTCGAGTATAAGACGCCTGAATCACGGGACCATCCGCAATCGGGTCGCTGTATGGGAAGCCCAGTTCAATGAGATCCACTCTGGCATCGCGCAGCGCAAGCAAAACCTCGCTCGTCGTCGCCAAATCCGGATCACCGGCGGTGACGAAAGGCATAAAGGCCATTCGCTGAGCAGTTCGGGCTGCGTCAAATGCTGCGGTCACTCGAGACATACCAACTTCATTCCTCTGACAATTTCTCTGAGCGGTCACCAGAACAGGTGAGCAGGATACGGATTTTTCAGCTGATTCCCACAACCACAGGGTCGTTTCACCGGAATTCCTCGACGTGACATCTGCACACTTGCTGAATTCCACAGCCCTGCGCAGAATGGCGGCCTGCAATTACAGTGGAATCTCAGGAAATCCGCGTCCGGCTTTCCTGAGAGACTTTGTAATCAACCCGCCTGCGCAGAATTAATCCCACCTAAAGTGAGTTGCGCGATGATAAAATGGTCAACGATTGTGTTGCTGTCTCTGGTGTTGACAGTTTTCAGCGAATCCACGGAAAGTTTGGCACAGGATCCAGCGGCCGAAACGAAACCGGATACAACAACCGCTGAAAAGCCCGCCGAGAAGCCATTGCCGGAAGGTCATTCATACCACGGGGAAGTTTTCAACGAAGGCCCCCGTCAGGCCGCGTATCTGATCGAAGGCGTTGGGGTCGTCCGTTTTCCGGTGACAACTGCCAGCGAAGATGCTCGAAAGTTCTTCGAACAGGGCGTTGCCCAGCTTCATGGCTTCTGGTTTTTTGAATCCGAGCGATCATTTCGCCAGGCTGCAACGATTGATCCCGAGATGGCAATGGCTTACTGGGGAATGGCGCTGTCGAACAAGAGCAACGCAGATCGTGCAAAGGGCTTCATCAAAGAAGCGGTCTCTCGCAAAGAAAAATCCAGTCCTCGCGAACAAAAATTCATCGAGGCCTTTGACCGATACATTAATGCGGCGGCCGGATCGAAAGAAGAACGTCAAAAACGTGCAGAACGATATGCTGGTGATCTCGATGATATCATTCTCGAATTCCCCGAAGACATCGAAGCACGCGCATTTCTCGTTGACTTCTTCTGGACGTCTCGGGGCGATGGCCTTGAAACGGCTTCCTATCATGTCATTGATTCACTCATCGAAGATGTTCTCGATGTTGAACCTCTACACCCGGTTCATCACTATCGAATCCACCTCTGGGACAACAAGAAACCTGAAAAGGCACTCGAATCTGCGGCGCGATGCGGACTTGCCGCACCGGCAATTGCTCACATGTGGCATATGCCTGGACACATCTATTCACGAGTCAAACGGTATCACGATGCTGTCTACCAGCAGGAAGCAAGTGCTCGCGTTGATCATGCTCACATGATGCGGGACCGAGTCATCCCGGATCAGATTCATAACTTTGCTCACAACAATGAATGGTGCATCCGCAACCTGATTCATATCGGACGCGTCTCCGATGCGATTGCTCTGTCTCAGAACATGATGTCGATGCCTATGCATCCAAAATATAATCACATCGATAAATTCGGCAGCTTTCGCTACGGCCGTCAGCGATTGCTCGAAGTCCTGACAACCTATGATCTGAATGAAGAACTGATCAGACTTCAGGCCGCAGGCTGGCTTGACGCAACCGGCAACGAAGGCGAAGACCTCGCTGCAGAACGCGCAATAGGTGCAGCGTTTGCCTCGCTGGGAAGAACAGAACAAGCTGATGCCATCAGAGCGAAGTTCCAGGGACTACTGGATGATCAGAAGGCAAAACAAAAAGAAGCTGGTGACGCAGCTGACAAGAAAGCTCGTGAAGAAAAGAAGGACGACAAGGAAATTGAAAAGGCTCGCAAAGAGGCCGAAGAAAAATTCCGGACACGAATCAATGATCTTGAACATGCCATCGAAGAAATCGATGGTCGCAAAGCGGCCTACGCAGGCAACTTTGAGCCCGCGCTCGAACTTCTGAAGAAAGCCGGAGGAATTCGGGTTGAACAGCAGATTGCACTGATGCTGAAAGCCGGAAAAACCGAGGACGCCGTCAAACGTGCACAGGAGCATGTTCAATCAAATAAGAATGAAGTCCTGCCGCTGGCCTGTCAGGTGGAAACACTCTGGACGGCTGGCAAGAAGGAAGAAGCGAGGGCTGCCTTCGATGAACTCAGGAAGATCTCTTCCACAATTGATTTGACTATCCCTGCATTTGCTCGCCTGACTCCCGCTGCCACAGAACTTGGGCTGCCAGGAGACTGGCGACTGGCCTATGAACGACCAGCCGATCTCGGTGCTCGCCCGGACCTTGATGCACTGGGCCCATTCCGTTGGGAACCCGTCTCTGCTCCTTCATGGACTCTGCCCGATGTCGCATCTGCACAGCGATCGCTGTCCGACTATCACGGGCGTCCCGTCGTTGTCATCTTCTATCTCGGATACGGGTGCCTCCACTGCGCTGAACAGCTTCAGAAGTTTGCACCGAAATACGAAGAATTTCAGAAAGCTGGTTTTGAGGTCATCGCAGTCAGCACTGACAAACAGGAAAACCTCCGCCGCGCTTTTGAGAGCCTCGAAAAGCCGTTTGGATTTCCTCTCGTCGCAGATCCTGAGATGACTGTCTTCCGCCAATACCGATGCTTTGATGACTTCGAAAAAGTAGCTCTCCACGGAACGTTCATCATCGATGGCAACGGGCGTATCCGCTGGCAGGATATCAGCTATGAACCGTTCATGGATGTGGATTTTGTTTTGAAAGAGGGTCAAAGACTTCTGAAACTTGATGAAAAGATCACACCCTCAACGACTCCGTCTGCAACAGTTGCTGCTTCCGAGAGTCGCTGAAACCGGGAGCGAAATCATGGTCAGGCGATCAGCGATCATCTGCTCGAAACACGGTTCAACAGGTGTCAGAGTTGCTATTCTGAATCTGGCGCTACTGTTCCTCCAGAATGCATCCACTGCACAGGACGCAGTTCCCTCAACCGAAGACCCACGCTCCGGTCCCACAACCGGATTGATCGAAGGTCAGTTTCTGTTCGATGGAAATCCTCCAGCCGTTGGACTTGTTGAAATTCCGGAAGGTCGATTCCTTCGTGACGGAACCTTGATCCGCGATCCCGAGTATGCACGCTTTCGAGAACTCGGAATCCGAGATCAAACCCTGCTTGTCAATGAAGATCGCGGAATCCGCAACGTGATCGTGTGGATCAGTGATAAGAAGATTCCCGCACCTGAAGAATGGCCCGAAAACGCCGAGCCTCCAAGACCAGTCGTTCGATTCGAAAATGGGATGTTTGTTCCTCACGTTCAGGCATGGTGGGCAAAGCACTCATCAATTCAGGTCGAAAACCCATCCGTTGATATGATCAACGTGCGCTGGCATGCAACTTCTCCAGGGAGTTCTGAGTTCAATCTTGCAGTCCTGAAAAATCAGCCAGGTGTCACCGGCCCGGTTTCAGCAACTCGCATGCCCTCCAGACTTGTGTCCGATGTCTATAACTGGGTTCAGCCGGCAATCATCTTTCCCTGCCGACATCCCTGGGTCGCAGTGACCGACGAGGAAGGGAAGTTTCGAATCGAACACATTCCAACGGGGGAGTGGGAATTCACATTCTGGCACGAACGCTGCGGCCTTATCAAAACCAGCGACTGGCCCACCGGGAGAACCACGCTGAAGGTTTCTCCGGAGTCCACACCCCACACCTTTCGCCTGCACCCCGACTTCGCAAAACAGAACTGACCACTTAAAGGGTCAGGACTCGTTTTTGCCGCAAGCTGCACAGGATGGGCAGACTTGCTGCCTGCGACTCTCATATGTTTGCTGGAGTCCCGGCCGGAAACTCTCAATCAGACGTCCTTGCGTGCGCAAAGTGGCTCCAGGCGTCGGCGCATCAGCATCGAGCAGACTCAACTCAGAAAACGCTCTGGTTGAGCACAAAAGAATTGACATATCGACACCTATCGATATATTTAAGTGGTCAGGATGACGGGAGAAGTCATCAATTTGGGGGGGGGACCCGAGTATTCAGGACATAACACGGAGACGAAACAGATGTCAGGCGTAGACCATCACAACGTAGTGATTATTGGTGGCGGAACGGCAGGGATTTCTGTCGCGGCAAGATTGCTGAAAGGGCGCGCCAAGGTGCAGGATGTGGCGATTATCGAGCCCGCGGAGACTCACTTTTATCAGCCACTGTGGACGCTGGTCGGTGGAGGCGTTGTTCCTCGCGAAGTCACCGGGCGTCCGATGCGAAGTGTCATTCCAAGGGGAGCCCTCTGGATCAGGGATGCCGTTGACGAATTGATCCCATCTGAGAATGAAATTCGAACGCGTCAGGGCACCCGAATCCGCTACAACTGGCTGATTGTTGCCGCCGGGCTCCAGATCAACTGGGACCGAATACCCGGCCTGCGGGAATCGGTAGGAAAGAACGGCGTCTGCAGCAATTATTCGTATGACACGGTGGAATCGACATGGAAGGAGATTCGAAACTTCCAGGGCGGTACTGCCATTTTTACGATGCCATCGGGTGCTGTGAAATGCGGGGGTGCTCCCCAGAAAATCATGTACATGGCAGATGATACGTTTCGGCGAAACGGGGTACGTGATCAGTCGACCGTCCTGTTTTCGTCACCTCTGCCGAACATCTTTCAGGTCGACCGTTACCGGAAGACTCTGGAAGACGTGATTCGACGCCGAAGCATCCGAACGTGCTTTCGAGAAGAGTTGATCGAGATTCATGGCGATCGAAGAGAAGCCGTGTTCAGGAAACTCGACAGCGGCGAAGTTGTGACTCGACGATACGACATGCTGCACGTAACGCCACCGATGGGGCCTCCTTCATTTCTTGCAGGTAGTCCACTTGCGGACAAGGACGGCTGGGTCGATGTCGACCGAAACAGCCTGCAGCATCGACTGTGGTCAAACATTTTCTCACTTGGCGACTGTGCCGGACTGCCCACATCCAAGACGGGTGCTGCGATTCGAAAACAGGCACCAGTACTGGTCGCTAACCTTCGAGCTGCCCTGACGGGAACCCCAATGACCGCGAAGTACGATGGTTATACGTCTTGTCCGCTGGTAACGGGCTATGGTCGACTCGTGATGGCGGAGTTTGACTATGAGAAGAATCCGCAGGAGACGTTTCCGATTGATCAGTCAAAGGAACGCTGGTCGATGTGGCTTGTGAAACGCTACCTGCTGCCACAGCTGTATTGGCATGGAATGCTGAAAGGCCGCATGTAAAACGTGCAGTTGCTCCTGCGGTGGTGGCCCATTTTTCGTCAGTGAACACCGCCTTTCGCTCTGCGCGTGCGACGACCGGTCAGGGAACAGAAGCCCGCCCTGGAGTACGAGCAGTTCCAGCCAGTCGACGGTTTATGAACGCAGAGCGAAAGGCTGAAAACGGGTGTGGGATTCGACCCGCATAGAAGCAGATCATCAGCACCAGATAGAGCAGGATCACGGAACGGACGCGGAGTGGAGCATCGAGCTGACTTCCTGAAGTATCGAATGGTGTCTTCAGCAGCACAACCTGCGGCAGGGAATGAAACGAAACAAGTTGGTGCCAGCGTCCCTGTGACGCCAGGGTTGCCCCCGACAGCGTGTAACATTCTCCATTGAGCAGGATATTTCGATACCAGATTTCATCGAATTGCCCCGGATTGGAACCTCGCCCCGCAAAACTGTCAGGCTGGCCTGAAGAACCTTCCGGGACGATCGGCATCCAGTCCACGTGCTGCTCGCGTTCAACCGCATGAACGAGTTGCGCCATCGAAAGCGACGTTCCATCCGTAAGACGTGCTCGACAATTTAAGTGCGGATCCAGAAACACCCACTTGCTTTCGAAAGTATCAAAATATTCAACAGCAACATGACCCTCCATCCAAAGAACTCTGGATGTCAAACCAGCCACCTGCAGTACTTCGTTCAGGAGCCGTGAGTAGTCGCTGCAAAGACTGTAATGCGATGAACCGTGAACCATCAGCTGTTCCGTATTGAGTGAAGCGGCTGATGGAAGTGAAGCGTCTTCCTGATTTAACTGATCGCGTACAAATTCTGTGAGTTTCGCTGCTATGAGTGAATCACGGTGAGAAGAAGATTCTACTGAAGAAACGAGTTTCCGAATTTCGCTTACAGACCGGGGCGACAGACCGGAACGAGGCAATCTGAAGTTCACATGTTCTGCCATGCCGTAACTGTTAACGCCATCATCATTCGGGACCTGATCGAACTCCTCATAGGATGTGTGAACAACGTGGTGAAGCGAATACGGATGAAGATAGATGCTGACAGCGACTGTGGCTGCGAAGATTGCAGAATTCATCAGCACATGTCGCACGGCAGACATGCGAGTACTCTCAGATCGACGCCGGAAGGAAGAACTTACTATTCCTTCAGATGCGATCAGGATGGTGATGTCGCAATTTTTCTCCCGAGTTTCCAGGATGATCACGCTTTGGGGGGCGCGACGGAATTTTCAGACCGCGAACTCTTACCCCCGTTAACTGTCGCCACTTTTCTGACTGTTCTTTCGTAAGCACCTTTTGAATTCTCTCTTCCGTCGTCGGTTCTCGTTTCGGCGCTTCAGATTCAGGATTTATGCCATCTGGTTCGGGGACCGCGGTCTGTTCGCGGACCGCGATGTGAGTATCCGAGTTAACCTGGTTCTTTGAGTCGCCGGAATCCGGAGAAGGCTTCGCAGAATGGGGACCACGAGATTCACGGACCCACTGAAAGGCCACATCATCTTCGATCTGCCGGATCTGTTCCCGCTGCTGAGCAGTCAAGCCGAGAGTTTCTGCGACATCCTGATCGCGAAATGCAGTGGCACCCTCTGACTGAAGCCGAAGTTGTCGCAGTCGAGCAAGCTGATGGTTTGTGAGTGTTTCCGACAAAGCGTTCTCCACGTCCTTCGCCCGGATCAGCGCGTTGTGAGCACGCTGGGCCTGTGTGCTGATGCCGATCTCACGGAACGATTCCATCCATTCGCGCCAGGCTCTGGATGTAATCGTGTGGACCTGTGATCGTTGCTCGTCGGAGACCCGAAGTTCATCCAGCACAATCGGATTTCGAAGCAATGCGATTTCTGTCGTCGATCGCAGGACTTCAAGGTCTGCCAGAATTCGCTCGACTCGCTCCGCCGTCTCAAGCAGTTCCGTCTGCGTCTTTGTGTCGCCTTCGCGTTCCCTGAGGAACTCCTGATAGAACGTCAGAGCGGAACGCAGAAGCCGCTTTCTCAGCAGCAACATTTCCGGGCGGCCAGCAAGCTCTTCATCACTGATTACAATCAGTTCATCGACAGCACGGCGAGCCAGCAGCAATCGAGAAACAGCTTCCTCAGCTCGCTTCTGTTCAGCAAGATAGGCATCCTGGGCGAGCTGCTGAGCTGCTCTGGTCCGTTCTCGCTCCGCTCCCACCAGAATCGCAATCAGGATGGAGAAAAACGTCACACAGATCATTGCTGTCATGCCTGCCAGCAACGATTTGGGATGCCTGCGCATCCATGCCCAGAGCAGTTCCGTTGGCTTCGGAGGTCTTGCCATCACGGGTGTTCGATCAAGAAACCGCTGCAGGTCGTCTGCCAGATCCTGAGCCGTCATGTACCGTTCAGATGGATTCTTGCGAAGAGTCTTCAATACGATCGTTTCGAGACTCTCAGCGACCTGCGGGTTTAAAGATCTCAGTAGAGGTGGATCTTCAACCGCAATCTGCTGCAGTAGTTCCTGTCGATCTCGCCCATCGAGCGCCGGACGCAACGTCAACAACTCAAACAGTGTGGCTCCCAGGGAATAGATGTCGGTTCTGTGATCAACAATCCCCCTTCGTCCCTCCATCTGCTCAGGACTCGCATACCGAAGCGTCCCCAGCAACTCACCGCTCATCGTCAGGTCATGGTCACTCGCAACCTGGGCAAGTCCGAAGTCAGTGATCCATAAATGACCGTTGATATCCAGCATCAGATTGCCGGGCTTGATGTCTCGGTGAACCACGCCCGAATGGTGTGCATGCTCAAGGGCCAGTGCAGCCTGTTTCCCGATCTCCGCAACCCAATCGCACCACGACATGTGAGAAAACTGAGGCTCCGTAGAGACATGCCCCATCTCGATCGTTGTTTCTGAATTCCTGCGGTCTCGCAGCCGACGTTTTTCGGCAATGAGAGCCGCAAGACTCTGGCCATCAACATATTGCATCGCGAAATAATGAACACCGCGCTCACAGCCGACCGCAAATACGGACACAATGTTTTCGTGGCGAAGATGAGCGGCAGCGGAGGCCTCATTGCGAAATCGCTGGAGCTGACGCGGGTCAACAGCTGACACGAACGGTAACGTTTTCAGTGCAACGCGTCGCTTGAGTGAGATCTGCTCGGCCTCATAAACCGTTGCCATCCCCCCACGACCCACCTCTCTGATCAATCGAAAGTCGCCCAGTTGCCCGGGATGAGTATGAATGACATTCCGCCTCAGGAATCCACCCAGTCCGTCCAGTCGATCCTGCTCCGCAAAGAACAACGACAGATCGTCACGCAAATCCGGATAAGCGTCGAGCAGCTCTTCTCGGTCTGGACATCGCCCGGCTTCACACTCCTCCAGATACACAAGCAACACTTCATTCAGTCGATCACTGGAACTCAGAGATTCGTCCATACCTTCCACACCTCCAGCGCTGTCAACCTCGGAGAGGTCGCGGGACCTGGCATAGTCGAGGGAGTCGATGGAGTCGCTTGCGGCATCTCCCGTCATGCGTCCGACTCCGCTTCCTGATTCATGATTCGACGGAGCCGCTTCATTGCCCGAAACAGAAGACCAACGGCCGCCGGGCGAGTTCTCCCGATTTCTGCGGCGACCTCCGCAACCGTCAGCCCCTTCAGATGATGAAGCTCCACCGCCCGTCGCTCGTCCTCGGGAAGTCGCACCAGGGCCTGAGTCAACCGAATCAGATCTTCGGTTCGCATCGCTACATGACTCGGAGATGACTGATCGACTGCCAGGATTCTTTCGAGCCGAGTTGAAGACTGCTCCAACTCAGCCTCCAGCGAAAGCTCACGCGTTACGTCGCGAGCTGCTGTTTCAAACTCTCTCGCAACACTGCACAAAACGTGCGCCAGAATCGTACGCAGCCAGCCAAGCCACTCAGCTTCCGTCTGGCCACGAAACTGATCCATCCCCGCGTGCGCTCGAAGGATCGTCTGCTGAACGATGTCCGATGCGTCAAGCTTCCCCTGCCATTGCAGGCCCAGCTGCAGTCGAGCCAGTGTCAGCAGATAGTCGCGGTATTGAACCAATGACCGCGGGTGACCGTGCGCATTGTTATCCATCCCAAACTGGACCTCTGATGTTACAGATGCCAACTCGTCAAACATGTCGCGCACATTTCAAAAGAAATCGGCAGTTCTTCGGAAATTCCATATCCCGATAAACCGTCTGCCCGCTCGAAAGTGGTGATCTGACTTCTCAGATTCACGGTTTTCTGACTGGAACTTTCCCCAAACCATCAACAAACACTTTATTAACCTTGATTAATATTGAGGCTTTGCTGCTTTTGAATCGCTGTCCCCCGATACCACGCAGCCAACGACTCCGGCGATTTCCCGAACTTGTAGGCAAGAACAATTGCCTGATTCAGCACCGTTGTTCGCAGGATTCCCAGCTTCTGCCATCTCCGAGGCGAAACTTTGACACTGGTATCTGCCAAACAGATTCGCCCCAACCTGCGAAGGCGCTGGCAGAGTTCATAGTCCTCCATCAGTGGCCAGGGCTGAAAACCACTCATATTGTAAAACAGGTCAGCTTTAACAAAGATGGCCTGATCGCCGTATGGCAACTGAAACCAACGTGATCGCAGGTTCGCCCCAAACTCAATGATTCGATACATCCAGTCCTGCGACTCTATCCCAAGTCGAAACGCGCCAGCTCGATTTCCCAAATTGATGCATTCGCGAACGCTCTTCAAAAAGTCATCCGGCAACTTCGTGTCAGCATGCAAAAACATCAACACATCCCCTCCTGCAACTGCGGCTCCGGCATTCAGTTGTCGCCCGCGTCCGGATTCACACCGACCTCGAATCACCCGAACACCCTTCTCGTAAGCGATCTCACACGTTCGATCACCGCTGCCACCATCTGAAACAATCACCTCAACTCCGGAACACTCAGTGAATTGACCGAGTGTCCTCGCGATGTGCTGTTCTTCATTGAATGTGGGAATTACAACCGACAACCAATAGTGCCCGGGAGTAACGATGGCATCCGAATACTCCGGAGTCTTTGTTCTCAGCCGAATCAGATCTTCGGGATAGTCGATGTCCGAAAGAGTCGGCAGGGTCGTAACACTGAGCCCCTGCATGGCAGCTCTTTCCATGGTCTGAGCAAATACGACTTCCGTTCCCCAGGAGATCTGCTCAAAGAGAGACGGCTCATAACTGTTCTGACCAATGAGATAGTATCCCCCGTCATTCGCCGGTCCGATCACAACCTGAGACTCGACAAGCGAGGAAAATGCGTCCGCCAGGTGTTGCTCGGTCAGATCGGGACAATCTGTCCCAATCACCAAAACTCGATCAAAGCCCTCCTGAAATGCAATCTCAACCGCATCACTCATCCGATCACCAAGTAAAGCACCGCGCTGCTGGCGATAGCAGTAAGGCTCACCGAACATCGACTGCATTTGTTGCTCGGAACCACCAGTGAACCGAATTTCGATGTCACACGCAGCGTCGACTATGAATCGATTCAGCATGGACAGCGTCTGACTCACCAGACGTCCATGCAGACTCGCAGCACCGGCTTCTCCCAGAGCGGGTATCAGTCGAGTCTTGGATTTGCCGGGCTCAGGATATCTGGCCATGACTATGACTCGGCACTTCTGACGGTTCCTGTCAGGATTCAGCTCGCTCAAGTCAGCGCGCCCTGACAACTGGATCCGGCGCCTGCCGTGCAGCCAAAGCAGTGGCGTCCCGTGTTAATCTTTCTGTCTCGCAGGTCCCCGGCTGTTACATCCCGAATATGCAATCGAGTACTACTGATCAGGGGCAGTTCCAACATCTGATTGAAGTCACAGTCATACAGATATCCCTGCCAGTCAACTGAAAGCGTTGACCTGCACATGAGGCCGTCAATCGCATCATGGTTGAATGCGCTCACAAGCCGATTCATATACTCTTCGTATCGCCCGGTTGAAAGCAGGTCATCAAGGAATCGACTGATCGGCATGTTGGTGATTGTATACAGCCGAGTGAATTCAATACCGTATCTCTGTGACAGCTGTTCCCGATACGCCTGTTCCAGTTTTCGCTGATCTGGTGGTAATGACGGTCCTGTCGGATTGTAGACCAGCGACAGAACAAGTTCACCATCAGGTTGTCCATAACCGAGTCTGTTCAGAATCTGGAGTGCCTCGATCGACTTACGAAAGACGCCGTCCCCTCGCTGAGAATCGCAGTTTGATTCGAGATAGCAGGGAAGTGATGCGACAATTTCAACATTGTGATCGGCGAGAAATTTCGGCAGGTGCTGAAATCCAGGCGCTGAGAGTATTGTGAGATTGCATCGATCTATGACATGACGGCCGAAATCCCGCAGCTCACTCACAAACCATTCGAACTCCGGATTCATCTCCGGGGCACCACCGGTAATGTCGACCGTTCCGATGTCTGCGTCCTGCACCAGGCGAAGACACTCCTCAAAGGTTCCTCGCGCCATCAGTTCGCGACGATCCGGACCGGCGTCGACATGGCAGTGCCGACAGGTCTGATTACATAGCTTTCCCACGTTGACCTGCAGAGTCGTCAAAGGCCCCCGTCGGAGCTGCTGAACGCCTGCGGATTCGAGCGCCGTCTCAAACCGAGGAAGATCAGGAGTTCCGCTGGATGGACCTTCCAGAATTGTGCGTTGCTGTTCGGCTTTTGCCAGAGGATTACCCTCTCGCAACAATGTCAAAATGGACATGTTCGTTCCAGACGATTGAAGAATAGGGGCTTCACATGCTAATCAGCAACACGGGTCACCGGAGTCCCCGCAGTCAGCACGCGGTTCGGTAGTTACAGAATAGTCCAGACCCTTTGTCTCCCGAGCATCTCGGCGTTTGCTTCGTCGACAGTCAAACGGCCGAGCATCCTCAGGAGAGATTTGTTCGAGTGGTTCGACAGGAACAAAGATGTCTGCATACGGAGCGCGCTGAAGTAAATGAAAGGTCTTGTCACAGACAGCGATTCTCTGACCTCGGACAAATTTATGCCCATCGTCATCTTCCACACTTCGAAACGGTCCGCGATAGATGAGTGCCTGATTTCGTTCTAAACATGGTCCCTGTTTTCCCTTCCATGCGACCACTGTCATCGATCGGAACTCAATTCCCTCAATTGTCTGCCATGGTTCCTGCTGACGTTTTTCAATTGAGATACCATGAAATCCGGCATCAGCGAATGCCTCGAGAAACAGATCCTCACGAAACGCTCCGGAAAGACATCCGGACCAGAGGTATCCGTCCTTCTGCAGATGCTCGGGGACTGTCTCATCACTCACGATATCGCTGATGACGGCTCTCCCACCCTTCCGGAGCACACGAAAGATCTCTCTGAAGAGCTGTTGCCGATCCTGCTGTCGCACAAGATTCAGTACGCAGTTGGAAACAACACAATCAACCGAATCGTCTGCGATCAACGGGTGATCTGCACGAAGCCTCTCTTCAAGATGTCGATTTGAAAGCCATGTTGAGGCATCGTTAACTGGCTGACGGGAAAGATGCTCGTTGAGACGTCCGAGATCCAGCCGGAGGTCCTGAATCAGCCCATAGCGAAATTCTGTGTTCCTATATCCGATCCGGTCTGCAACTTCAGACTGATAACTGCGAGCGAGTGCCAGCATCTCCGCATTGCAGTCAACACCGATCACACTTCCATAAGGACCAACGATCTGAGCCATGATATAACAGAGTTTTCCGGCCCCGGAGCCAAGATCCAGTACAGTGTCACCGTCCCGAACATGGATGCTCGGATCGCCACATCCATAGTCTTTGTCAATAATCTCCTGAGGAATGGCCTTCAGATACTGCCCAACATACTGCACCGGACAACACAACGCCGGTTCAACCCTGCGAGATGCTTCCGCATACCGCTCATAGACCGACGCCTCCGGAGAACTGGATTCCTGCACGGCTGACTTCCCTCGAACAACGTGAAGACTCGGAGCATGGAACGTCAGGAATCCGGGCAGAAGCCATCTCCTGAGAACGCGAATTGTCGCATCAACCGTGTCGGTTTAGCAATCGTCTGGAGCAGACCAAACACAGACGGCTCCCAAATCCGCGTTTGAGCCATCATTCATCGAAATCCACTGCGGGAAAGAACTCGGGCGCGAAATTTGCTCATTGCAGATAATTTCTGCTGCGGGCACTGAATGGCACAGGGTGTGGATCACTTTGCTGCACTTGTCATGCTTTGCCTGAGCAAAATGAGACACAACCTGAATCGATGGATCGCACCAGCGGATTTGCTGGTGGCCGAACGCGGAGGACTGCATTCGCGTCCTTTGGTCTTATCGTTTTTTTATGGAGTGTCTCAATGGTCAAGTTCTCATCCACCATCTCCCGATTCCTCACGTCGCGACTTCAACGCCGTCGCCGCAAACAGAATCAGCAGTATCGAGTTGACCCATGTGAGCAGCGCGTGCTGCTTTCGGCCGTCAATGTTGTGACAAGTCCAGGTCCGCAAGGATCCGTGAGCCTCACTTTCCAGGGAACAGATTCCGCCGACGAAGTCTTCCTTGGAACACATTTTGAAACCGGTCTGCTCACCGCGTACAGCTTCAGCGGTACAACATTTCGGCTCAACGGCGGTCCTGAGGTCAGTTCGCTGACATTTCCTCAGCTGCACAACGTGACCTTCAACCTCGGAGGCGGAAACGATCTCGTCTCTGTCTTTCTGACATCTGCGAATGATGTGCGTCTGAATCTGGGTGCAGGCAGTGACAATGCCTACATCACAGACGTCAATATGAACGACCTGAAGATCTCGGATGGCTTTGCGGACGACGAACAAAACGCGTTTAACATTCAGAACTTCGCATCGTCGTTTGGTCTGGACGATCTCACGGCTGCATTTGATCGAGGGTCTTCGCAAATCAACGTGATGGCATTTGCCGGCCAGACGATCGAACTGGGAGAAGTCAGCCTCACCGGAAAGAACGTAACAAGTATGGGACTGTTACTCTCCGCAGGACAGAACAGTCATATCTGGGTCAATGAAAAAGTGCGACTTCGAAACGACCCCGCATCTTTCGGTGTCGCGAATCTCAACATCAATACTCAGGTGTCACCCGGTGATACAGGATCTGTCGACCTCGGGAATGGCATCACTGTGAATTCACCGGGAGCAATCCTGAATATCTCGGGGAGTGTCAACGTCAATGGTGATCTGAACTTCACAACAACGGGATTCTTCAACGATCGAGTTTCGATCGAAAACGGAGCCCCGGTCTTTCATGGTCGAGTATCCATCAACACAGGCGAAGGAGACGACTTTATTCTCATGGAAAAACAGGATGCCTCACTTCCGCCAACCAGATTTCGGAAGGCAGTGAGCATCTCAACAGGAGGAGGAAACGACATCGTTAATATCGGCCCGGCTACATTTGCGAATTCGCTGAACATTCAACTTGGAAGCAGTACTCCATTCTCCGGATTCCAGGTAGACAACGTAAGACTGGGCAACATCGATGTGGCAGGAAATCTGACGGTAACGTCCACCGGTGACGCCACTGTATTAGTTTCTCCGAACTCATCCGGTCAGGCCATGTTCCATGGAAATGCTTCTTTCATTCTCGGCGGAGGCCAGGTGTTCATCACCAGTTCAAACTCCAACGTCGTGTTTGACAGGAAACAAATCTTTACAGGCCAGCCCAACCGGATACAGGTGTTCTACATCGGCGATATTATTGCCAATCTGACCAAACGCGTACTCACAAACGCAGACCTGTTTACGTTCTGATCACGTTCATTCGCTTTGATTATTGTATTTCTTTCAAGGCTCCGGCCCTCTCACCAAAGACACGTTTGGCTGGGAGGGCCAACTTTTCGTGACTGGCGTCAATGATATCTGACGCTAACGGGCATCACCCATCTCGACAATGCAATGCAGGACCCTGCCGCCAGTGATACACCAGACTGCGTGAATGCGTCCCTGACCGTCGTCCCGGAGACTTGACTGATCGTCGTCGCCATAAATTGCAAAACCACTGGCGGTTGTGTCGTCCGAAAACTGGATTGATGCAGATAGACATAGAGGCTCCGACCACGTCTTTCCAAAATCTCGCGAACTTCGAAGCCATACATGCCATGTCACACCTACACGTTCCATCCACATGACATGGGCAAATGGACCAATCGCGTCAATCGCTGCCATGCGAATTTCTTCGGCACTTCGCGATGAAAGTGAAACGGGACGACTCCAGTTCCTCCCATCTTTGCTGTTGTGGTATTGAAGAGAACGCATTTCCGGATTAACGCAAGCCACATGCAATCCACTCACTGAGTTCCCGGCGATGACCGGAAAACGTTCTCCATTGAAGGGATGGTTGCGATCCTTCTGAAGTGACTGCACCAGCAGGGTCTCATGCCAGGTGTTTCCGCCGTCGCTGGAAACACTGACTGCACTTGATGATCCCTCGCCCTCAAGGATCCACGTAGCTGCAATCAGTCCCGTAGAATCAATCGTCGCCGCAAACGGTATGGCCTGCCGATTGTCACCAAACGGCGAAGGAGTACGCTTCCAGTGATTGCCCTGATCCTCCGAAACAAAAATACCCGCAGAAACCCGGTAACGTTCGCGTAACTTCTGAGCAAAATCCGCGGCTTTTGGATCCAGAACATCCGTCGAGGCATCGGCAGCAAGTTCAGCCATTGATGCAGCAATAACCAATCTCATGCCATCAGGACTGATCCCCAGAACCGGCCGATCCGCATGCCGCCACAAAAGCCGTCGCCCTTCGGCCCAGACTTTGCCACCGTCGTGTGAACTGCAAAACACGATAGAACCGTCCGCTCGCGATGCATACACGGAGTAATAGCTTTCTCGCCGATCTGACTCCAGCCACGGATCGAATTCAATCTTTCCGGACTTCGCAAGATTGGTCAGATTCCGCGGGAGATCCCATGTGACTCCTCGGTCTGAGGACCGCCACAGCAGGATATCGCTGCCCAATGGGGAATTGACAAAGCCATGTGCCAGCACGACAACATTCCCGTTTTGATCAGCGCTCACGACTGGCTTGGGTGACTGAAAGCCTGAAAGTGCTGACAACTGACGGCAACTCACAAGCCGAGGTACGGCGTCCGCCGGAAAGTCGGGATACGCGTGCATCGGCTCCACCGGCCGAACACTGCCGCCGCGGCTGAGGATGGAAGGCATTGCAATCGCACAGATCAGAATCAAAGTCGCAATCAGAATCGAGACAATCCTCTTGTGGGATTTCCCCTGAGGATGGCCGACTCGTTGACTGAACTTGATGTCTTTCGCGTTCATTGCCTGCCGGCCTGAATTAAACGGTTCACCTGTTCCCGAAGTTCAGCAATTTCATTTCGCATTTCACGTACCATTTCGTCACGCAGGTCTTCTCGCACCTGTCTCGTTCGTGGCAATAGCCGCGAATAGAACATTGCAATGCTGATCGCTCCGACGGCACACGTGAGGATATACAGGACCATCAGTGAAACTGAGAGCAGGGTCGCGTCTTTGTCGAACGGGTCAGCACTTCCAAGTGATCTGGATGCCACAATCGGAAACAGGCCGGCTGCCAGTAGAATCGAAATGAAGCCCGTCACTTTGGCAATCTTCTTATATCGTTCGGCCTGGGCGAGTCGTACTTCGAGTTGCATGCGATGCTCCTGATACTGATGTTGAAGTAAAGTCGACTCCTGCTGCAGCAGCTGAGTCTGAAAGTTGTCGTTCTTGTCTGATTGATTCATAAATTTTGCTCCCTGAGCCAGTCCGCCAGTGCCTTTCGGGCATAATGCAGCCGCGATTTCACGGTACCGGGGTTACATCCGAGCACTTCAGAGATTTCCTGGATGCTCATCTGCTCCAGATATAACAGAGTCAACACTCGTCGATGCTCAATCGCCAGCTGACTCAGTCCCTTGTGAACGAGCTCAGCCCGCTCCTCGGCCATGTCCGCATCGGATGAATCTGCCGCCGGAAGATCATGATCGCCCAATGCTTCTGCGGGAATCTCTCGTCCCGTCCGCCGCAATTCAGAAATCGCTCGATCATGAGCAATTCGATAGACCCAGACACGAAACGCGGCCGGACTTCCGAGTCGATAAAGCGAACGGAAGACATTGAGCCAGACTTCCTGAAGTACGTCCGCAACGCGTTGTTCATCGTCCAGCATCCGGCGTACGAAATACCACAATCTTCGGTCGTACGATTCGACCAGTTGCCGAAATGCCAGACCATCTCCGCTCTGTGCCCTGATGACCAGTTGCTGCTCTTCAAGTCGTTCCAGCGTCTTTTTCATTGCGTTCCTGCCTCACAGTAGAAGTCGCTGTTTCACAGGGCAGGTTCAAAATCCTGATCTGGTTTCTCTGAAATTCTTCAAATTGGCTCGATACGGCCCAGCAACCGCATCACTGTTTGAGATATGCCTGAATTCCGTCCAGCACCATTTGAACGGCCATCATCACCAGCAGCATTCCCATCAGTCGCTCCACAGCCCGAGCACCGCGCACTCCGAGCAGTGTGTAAATGCGTGGAGAAAGTGCCAGAATGAAAGTGGACAATGCGCAGGCAACAAGCACCGAGACCGAGACATGACTGCGATCGTGTTTCTGAGCCAGCAGCAGAATCAACGAAATCGTACTGGGTCCTGCAATTAACGGAATGGCGATCGGAACAATCACCGGATCGCCGCTATCCTCTTCGTCCATCAACTTCTTGCCAGGGAAGATCATCCCCATTGCAATCATAAACAGGACGATGCCCCCCGCAATTCCAAGAGAATACGTCTTCAGTCCAAGTGCCTGCAGAACCGGACCACCTGCAAACACCGCCAACTGCAGAATCAACAGGGCCACCAGACTCTCGCGGACCATAATCCATCGCCGCTGAGACGGTGCGTAGTCTCTCAGCAGTGAGTTAATCATCACCAGATTGCCAAAGGGATCAAGTACAATAAACAGGAGCAAAATTGTCTGCAGCATGAATGCCTCAAGTGAAAAACTCAACCCCCGCATACGTCATATTGCCAACGCACTTCTCGAAACAAGTGTACGTCGTACCATCTCCCGCAGAATTTGCATAGTCGTGGATCGCTCCGCGATCCTCCGCCCGACCATTGACCGACCATTGACACAAGGACACCACCAACATATACGTACGGGTGTTAATTGTTTATTGGCGTAAGTGTATAGTTTTGGGCATTGGATCACGGAGCGATCCACGACTATGGAGACCACTTCTGATGATTGGGGAACTCTTTGATCCGAAGGCGGACGTATTCATTCACGAGCGACTCCGACCGCACTGGTCTCAAGCCGGCGCGGTCGTCTTTATTACACTCAGAACAAATGACTCGATCCCCAAAGAAGTGATCGCTCGCTGGGACCGGGAAAAGCAAAGCTGGGTCGAAAGAGTGTTGGCCGAGAGTCGTGGATCGCTCCGCGATCCCACGCCTCCAAACATTCCAGAAACACCAGCACAAGCCATTTCTTTGGGATGCGATGCCGGAATGGCACTGGATCGCGGAGCGATCCACGACTATCAACACTGGTCAAGGCTGATACCGTCTATGACCGACAGGCAGCGTCACGAGTTCAACTTTCACTTTAATCGCTGTCGCGAGACAAAGCTGGACGAGTGTCTTGGAGCATGTGTTCTGAAACGACCTGAACTCGCTCAGATCGTATCTGACTCATTGCTATATTTCGACGGCGATCGATATCGGATGGGGGACTTTATTGTGATGCCGAATCATGTCCACATGCTCGCATCATTTCCCACACCGGACCTGATGGAAAAACAGTTTGATTCATGGATGCACTATACAGCCCGACTGATCAATCGGGAGTTGGGGACTCGAGGTCGGTTTTGGCAGCAGGAACCATTTGACCATCTGGTTCGCAGCCCCGAGCAGTACGACTATCTGCGACGATACATCCGTGAGAACCCCACAAAAGCAAACCTCTCCAGCCATGAATTCCTCTACAGACAACACTGTCCATAGTGTCCATAGTCGTGGATCGCTCCGCGATCCCCCGCCCCGCCCCGCCCCGCGTCGCCCCGCCTCACCTCACTCTCACTCCATCCCCCCCAAAAAAACCACCACACAAAACCCCTCCAACGACCAAGTTCAGTCGAGTACAGAATGTCTGGAGTGAAATTTGTGTCGCGGAGGATCGCGGAGCGATCCACGACATTTCCGATGCAGCTCATCGAAAACGCTCGCTTTCCCCCATTTTCAAAGAAAACCGAAAATCTCCTCACGTTTGCTGAGTTTAAGTGCCGCAGAGAATTTCATCGCGTCTTTCCGAGAACTTTGGCACAATCTTGTTGCAAGGTTCTTCTGGAGTTTGGACCAGGTGCAAACGGGGTTTCTTCAACCTGCAGCGGGATTCAGAAATGCGGCGAAGTCGACGACAGACAGCAGCCAGACAACTTTCCATGTGCCTTAGCGCTGATGTGCTTGAGACTCGCTGTCTGCTGGCCGTCGCACCAGTTGAGTCTGATGGCCAGCTGTGGTTTGTTTCCGCGACGGCTGGCCAGCTGGAGCGTTATCATCTCAGCGACGAGCAATGGCAAACTCCTGTCATGCTATCCGGGAGCAATCAGCGGCCAACTGCACTACTTGTGGATTCTGACGGAATCTATGCGGCATACGGAAGATCCGTGTACCGTTATTCACTGTCTGGATCGTCGCCAACACGTATCATGGAAACCGATACTGCGGTCCAGTCAATTTACAGCGACGGAAGCTTGCTGCTGATCCATCACTCTCAGGGAACTGACGAGCGATTTACGAGCGTCGATAAAGAGACGAACTCGGTCATTGACCAGGTGACCACACACAGCACGCAGTTTCTAAGCCCTCAGATAATTCCCCACCGGAATCGCATTCTTGGGGCCACCGGACATTCAACCTCCAGCGGAGTTACTCTGACATATGACGATTCAGGTCACTTTGTCCGATGGTTTCCTGCCCCCTACCAGGCACAGATTCCCGCGTCCAGTCGACACTGGATCTTTCCGACCGGAACTCGGGTCATCGACAATAGGGGCTCCGTTTTTGCTTCCGATAGTCTGCAGTACCTGACCAGCCTCGGCACTCAGATAGACTCGGTAACGTTTTATCAGAACACGATACCGATCGTAAGCCGTGGAAACGTTCTAAGCTGGTACACCAACAGTCTGCAGCCATCCGGTAGTATGACCCTCGGTTTTTCACCGAAGGAACTCTATCTGAGCGCATCACATCTGATCGCCATGATCAGCGACAGTCAATACCCTTCCGGTTATCGAGCAGAGCTCATTCCTCTGAGTAGCCTCGCGCTTACCGATCCCGACCCGATGATCGATCCCGCTGGACTCGCATTCACCCCAAATTACTCCACCGTCACGGCAGACGGCATGGGCCTCATCTACAGTGCAGCCCATCAAAGCATTTTTCTGTGGGATCCGGCTCTTCAAAAGTATGCGCGATCGATCCTGCTGTCTGGCAGTCCGATGGCCGTGACGTATTCAATTGCCGAGAATCGGGTCTATCTTGGTTATACGAGGGGTGTGATCCGGAAGCTCGATCTGGATGATCCCGTTCCGAGTGAGACTGAGTTTTTCGAATTTCAGGATGACGTGAGGCGGATCAGGCTCACAAGTGCCGGTTCATTGCTGATCGCTGTCATCGGAGAATTTGGTAGTAACCGAATATTGACGTTCGATTCCGCAGGAACAAAGCTTGATTCACAGCAAGTCACAACAGCCAATCTCTCCTACGTCTGGAACGAATCAACTCAAAGCATTTTTTCCGTACAGAGTGAATTCGATCCGAAAACCATCTTACGTGTCACTGTCTCCGGGACGGGGAATCTGGTTGAACAGACAGTGTCCTCACTCGCCACGACTGAGGCCAGAGACGCAACGCTGCATGTCTCTCCGAATGGCGAATTCGTGATACTGAGTTCCGGAGCAATCTACGACTCTGCGACGCTCTCATTCACAAAGAGATCGCTCTTTCACAGAATTCACCATATCGTCTGGCTCAATGGCCAGATGGTGACTCTTCGAGATCTGGGACCAGGCTATTCAGAACTTGAAATTTGGTCACCAGACGCAGACGATGTGATAACCCACAGACGACTGAACGGTTCTGCACAGAGTCTCGACATTCTTCCTTCCGGAAAGCTGCTTGTCGGGACCATGAGTGATGACGGAAATTTTCAACTCGATGTCTTCAACAGTGACCTGGAACCAATCGTCGCGCCCGGCTCCCTGGTTGTCTCAGAAACAGATGGCCAGACGAATGTCGCTGAAACAGGAAGTATCGATTCCGTTTTTGTCTCGCTGCAGACTGCACCCCAGTCAAACGTCACCATCAACGTAACGGTGAAGGACGCAACCGAAGTCAGCGTTGATCAGACTTCGCTCCTGTTTACCCCGGCAAACTGGCACATACCTCAGCGAGTCAACGTTCGCGGAGTCGATGAT
>JAEUIH010000025.1:0-28498 GCA_016795105.1 Planctomyces sp. | reverse complement strand
ATCCATCGTGCCGGTGAAGACGATTCAGCACAATGGGATTGTCTACTTCGCAAACCGGAACTATGAACGCATCCAGCGCTATGACCTGTCATCCCAAAGCTGGCTCTCAGCAGTTGAGCTTGAAGGGTCGCCAGGCGCAATCACAGCATTCCATGTGGATTCTGACGGTTACTACGTGGCCTACACAGATTCCGTCTATCGATATGCGCTGGACGGCAGCAGCAGATTTCATCTCCTGACCACCGAATACCCGGTGACCGAAATTCACTCTGATCAGCTGTTTCTGTTCATTAACTCGAGTTTTCGTTCCTTGTCTCAGATTGCGGTCATTGAAAAGCTCAACAGCCGATTCATCAGCCAGACTGGACAATATTCCTTTGTGGCGTACCAGACAGAGATTGTGCCGAGCAGGCGAAGATTCATCGGCCCGCAGAGTGTGTCGACTTCCCCGGCTCACCTGTATTTTAACTACAACGAACGTGGTATTTTTAAAGAAATTGGCGAGGGGCCGTCACGTCAGTTCGATTTTTCGTTCAGGGTCTGGATCTTTCCTGACGAAGGTCGTTTTGTGGATGACAACGGCATCGTGTATTCAACAGATACACTTTCGTACGCCGCCAGTCTGGGAACCCGCATTCAGTCCATCGCGTTTGATCATGATGAGACACCGATTGTCAGTATTGGCGGAACGCTGACGTCATACACGCCGTCACTGCTGCCAAAAGCGACCGCAATACTTCCATATTCTCCTTCAGAGATCTTTGTCAGCGGTGAATCGATTGTCGCCTTCATAGTTCAGGACGGGACAGCGAGTGGTTTTCGAACAGAACTAGTCCCACTGTCCGAGTTTAAACCGCCTCAACCTGGTCGAGTCGTGAATCCGAACGGGCTTTCATTCGTTCCTGACGACATTGAGATCTCGGCACGGGGTGAGGTCCTCATGCTCAGTGCAGCCAATCAGAGCCTATTGGTGTGGGACACGACAACTCAGCGATACACTCGATCGATTCCATTGATCGGGCAACCAGATCACATGGCGTACTCAAGTGAGTCGAACCACGTTTATCTGGCCTACCGCAACGGGCTCATACGAAGGTTCAACCTGAATGATTCAGCCCCCATTGAAGAACCGTTTGCGGTTCTCGCGTCGGCACCGGCAGGACTCGCAACGGCAGGTTCTCTTCTGTTTACCGTCGATTTCTCCGGAGACTGGGAAACTCTCAGTACATTTGACATTAATGGACAATTGAAGTCTCGCAAAGCACTTTATCAATCTGGTAAGGAATACGTTTGGAGTGCCGCAAACCAGAAAATGTACTTCGCCTCTGCGACATACGACCCCCGTGAACTGCATTCTCTTGAGATCAATACTGAAGAGATGCGATACCCGAATCTGGGTTTCGGTGAGACGGGAGAGACGGCAGAACCATCGCTATCCAGTCCTGCGGCAACACACTTTCCGCTTCGAGTATCTCCCGATGGTGCCATAGTTGTTATTGGTTCAGGATACTTTCTGAATGCTCAAACGCTCAATACGAACCTCACGCTTCAGGTACCTGCATTCGTAGACGCGGCGTGGTTTGGACAGATGTTCTTTACCATCACAGCCGCTGGAGCATCAACGCGGATCACGTCGTTTGACGAAGAGAACATGGCACGACGAGATCAACTCGATCTCGCTGGAACTCCTGTCATGTTGCGGTCGATTCCGAATGGCCTTGTTGCGATGACTCGGCAGAGCTCCGGGATCCCGCGACTGACAGTATTACGAAATACCAGCGAATTTGTTGTGCCACCGATGACACTGACTGCATTTGCCAGCGATACCGTCGAGACACTTGCACCAACGTTTCGCTGGAAACCGTTGCCCGGGGCGGTTTCATACGACATCTGGATCGATGACCTGACAACTGGTCGACAGGGCTGGCATCGAGCAACCTCAAACGAAACGAATTATTTGCTGACGTCACTCACTTCCGCTGGAAGACAGCGAATCTGGATTCGAGGCCGACTCGCCGATGGAACTTACTCAAAGTGGGGCACACCATACAGTTTCTCAGTCGACACGATTTCCATTAGGCCGGTGTCTCATTTCCTGGTCAATGAGCTTCCCGAAATTCAGTGGAACGGAAATCTGAATGCGTCGTCCTGGGAAATCTGGATTTCCGATCTTAGTCAAGGCCAGCGAATCATCTATTCCGTAACGCAGTCGCCGCTCTATCGATTCACTGACACCCTGCCTGCAGGTCGGTATGCGGTCTGGGTGCGAAGTCGATATGCGGATTCTTCGTTCGGGAACTGGTCAGAAGTGGAGACGTTTGGAGTTCTGCATCCGGCAACTGCAATTCACGAATCCGGAGAATCTACCACCAGCAATCGTCCGACATGGACCTGGAACCCTGTTTTCAAAGCTGAGACGTATGAGATCCAGGTGGAAAGTGTTTCGACGGGAACGATCGAGTACAGGGCATCGGGAGTGCTCGATGCTCAGCATACGGCCACGCGCGACCTGACAGCCGGCCAGAAACGCATCTGGGTCCGGGCATATCGAAGGGGGATTCCGATTTCCAGCTGGGGTGACGGACAGTCGTTCCTGGTGATGCTGCCGCCAGGAATTCGCGTCGGCACGTCCAGCATTCAGTTTTCAGCCGTGAATGATGCCACAGGGTTCGACTATTTTCTTTTCAGTCAGCAATCGAATGCCGAAGTCGCTTCGTTAATCAATACTCGCAATCAAATTTGGTCTCCGTCGGAGATGTTGAGCCCCGGACAATACGAGATTCGTGCCCGTTCTCGATTCGCCGGAGAACGATTCAGCCAGCTTCGAATCACTCGTTTCGAAGTGTTTCATCCTGAAGTACCAGTTCTCATCTCCTCCCCATCAACTGCAGACGCAACGCCCGTGATTCGATGGCGGGAACCAGCAGGCAATGTTGCCTATGAGCTGCAGGTCACGAATACGGTCACAGGAAGACTCCTTTACAGAGCCGAGGGACTGGCTGGATCACAACACCGCGTTGCCGAAGCCCTGCCATCTGGTAAGTATCGAGTCTGGATTCGGGCAACGTTCAGTGACGGCACAAGAAGTCTCTGGGGAACGGGTCAGGTTATCGACATTGGGACAGCCCCAATACTGTCGTACGCTTCACGACAACTTCAATGGCAACCCATTGCTGATGCAACTCATTACGAAATCTGGATCGACTACACTGGTGGCCAGGGGCCGGCAAAGAACAGAATCATCCTGCAGACTGTCTACAGCCCCACGTCCTACAAACTGCCATCGCACCTTCCTCCGGGTCGATATTCGGCCTGGGTCCGAGCGATTCGTTCGGAAGCCGGTGAGCAGTATCGAGGACTGTGGAGCCATACGGTCGAGTTTCAGTTAACATCTGATTCGTTCAACCCCGAATCATCGGGTGTCGATTCTCTGCTCATCGATGTACTGCAAACACGCGCAGAGAACGGGCCCGCCCCTTCAGACCGGACTTCCCGGAGAAACATGCAACCTGTTCCTGCCGAGACCGACTTGTTGACACCGGATTTGTTCTCTCCAGCTATCAGAACCTCTGGTCAGTTCGATGCAGATATCATCATTGAGGAGGTGCTCGATATCCTCATGTTCAGCAGTCTCCCCGATTCGCCGGAACCACTCAGAAGTTCAGTGGATTCCTGAGTCCGCAGTCCCCGAAATGGAGTTCGCGAAATCGAGTACGCAACAGATCAACCGCCCACAGGCGATTCTTCCAGGAAGGTGGGGTGTTTCGAGTATTAGAACCTGTTAAACTCTCGTTACCGCCATCGTCCCATTCACTGCGAGGAGTCCCGGATGTCGAGAACGCTTCCCTGCCATTCGAAGATGAATCGGCGAACAATGCTGCAGGCGGGCTCCCTGGGGCTGCTTGGTATTGGCATCAATCATGTGGCTGCTCTTCGTGCGGCCGATTTCGTTTCTGATTCGGCACATGCCGTCTCCGCAAAGTCGGTCATCTTCGTATTTCTTTCCGGCGGTTTGACTCAACACGACAGCTTTGATCCAAAGCCGGACGCTCCTGTGGATATTCGCGGCGAATTCTCATCGATTGCGACTCAGACGCCAGGTGTTTCTATCTGCGAACACCTGCCGATGCTTGCAGCTCGAAGTCAGAAATGGAGTCTCATTCGTTCGCTCACGACACCACATAACGAACACTCGCAGGGGCACACTGCAATACTGACCGGGCGCACCGTCATGCCTCCTGGCTATGATCCAGTCAAACCACAGTCCACGGACTGGCCTTCGATGGCATCAATCATCGGTGACGCGCTACCACGGCGAAACAACAACCTGCCGCCCGCTGTCGTTCTTCCGGAACGGCTGATTCACCGGACAGGGAGAGTTCTTCCGGGGCAGTTTGGCGGAATGATGGGCAGTCATCGTGATCCGTGGTTTATTGAAGCGTCACCTTTCAACTCGGAGTCGTACGGAGCATACCCGGACTACGAATTCCACTTTGTACGTGGTCGCGAACGAAATCCAAATCTGAAATTTCAGTCTCCAAATCTCAGTCTTCCTGAAGGGCTCAGCCGCGCTCGACTAACCGATCGTGACAGTCTGCGGGGACTATTGGATCTGCAGCGTCGAGATTTGGATCGAACGGCCTCTGTCGAATCCTTTGATCGTCACCGTGAGGCAGCTGTCTCGCTCCTGACCGACGCCGGCGTGCAACGTGCGTTTGACGTTCACAGCGCTGACCCGGAAACACTCAATCGCTATGGTCGAAACGCGTTTGGCTGGTCGCTGCTGATGGCTCGACAACTGGTTCAGGCGGGAGTCAACCTTGTCCAGGTCAACCTTGGCAACAACGAAGCATGGGATACTCATGACAATAACTTCCCACTCCTGCGCGACTGTCTCCTGCCGCCGACAGATCGCGGTATGTCAGCACTGCTGGATGACCTGCAGTCACTGGGAATGCTCGACGAAACCCTGATCATAATGATGGGCGAAATGGGGCGTACACCGAAAGTGAACGCAGCCAACCGCAGCCCCGGCTGCAAAGCAGGTCGCGACCATTGGGGCGCCGTTCAGACGGTGTTTATCGCTGGGGGAGGCATTCAGGGCGGAGTTGTCATCGGGTCATCGGACAGAAATGGGGCCTACCCGGAAACGGATGCTCAGCAACCCGAAAACATCGCTGCCACGATTTATCATGCGATGGGAATTCCCGGCACTGCTGTCTGGAAAGATGAGCTCAACCGCCCTTATCACATTTATCACGGCGAACCAATCAGACGTCTGTTTTGAGCCGCCTCGTGGCACTGGCTTCCAGCCTGTGATACCGTATCTGTAACGAAAGACCGGGTCTTTGAAGGAAGTCCGAGAGGATACACCAAATGAAAAAGACAGGCGGGAAGCATTTCCAACGTCCTTTGCCCACCCTAAATTTGGTGCTGATCCTGGGCGTTCTTTGCAGCATGCCAACAATCGGGCAGACAGCTGAGGATGCCGGGAATGCTCATGCGAAAATCACATTTGAAGAACACGTTCTACCGATTCTCAAAGCAAGGTGTGTGAAGTGTCATGCCGGTGCTGAGCCTTCACAGGGGTTGCGGCTAACAACGCGTCGCGACGTTCTGAGGGGCGGTGAATCCGGGCCAGCGATGAGAATCGGAGCTGCCGAGTCGAGTTTGGTGTGGGAAAAGCTTGCATCGAACGAAATGCCCAAAGACGGTCCACCTCTCTCGGCAGAGGAAAAGGGCGTCATTCGTTCATGGATCAACGACGGCGCGGCTTCAGTGAATTCCGCCGAAGATGAATCGAACGAACCTCACGATTCAGCCGGCCAGCAACTGAACGATCATTGGGCCTTTCGCCCTCCGGTGCGACCGCAGGTTCCAACCGTGACCAGAGGTGACCGAGTACGCAATCCGGTCGATGCGTTTGTGATCGCAGCACTGGAGACAAAAGGACTGAGTCTTTCAGAGGAAGCGAGTCGAGAGGTGATTCTCCGACGAGCGTCATTCGATCTGATTGGACTGCCTCCTTCGCCGGATGAAGTTCGTGGCTTTTTGGCAGATCAGGGTGACCTTGCATATGAGCGTCAGATTGATCGACTTCTCAATAGCCCACACTACGGTGAACGCTGGGGCCGACACTGGCTGGATGTCGCAGGTTATGCGGACTCGGCCGGTGTTCTCTCCGAGGACCGACCGTTGCCAACGGCTTTTCGTTATCGTGACTACGTCATCCGCTCGTTCAACATTGACAAGCCTTATGATCGGTTTCTCCAGGAACAGATTGCCGGTGACGAACTCACTGATTACTGGACAGCCTACGAACAGTTGGATCGATTGCCCGATGAGGTTATCGAGGCTGTAACAGCGACCGGCTATCTGCGATGTGCACCGGATTCGAGCCGACCCGACTTTTCAACGATCAAGAATGCTGACGCCCAATACTTCTACCCCACGATCAACGACACACTTCAGATCGTGTCATCATCGACGATGGGTCTGACATTGCAGTGTGCTCGCTGCCACAGCCATAAATTCGATCCGATACCGCAAACAGAATATTACCGTTTGCAGTCCGTTTTCATGACGGCCTATCGACCGAAGCAGTGGATTCCACAAATGGATCGAAAGTTGCTCGCTGCATCCGCTTCACAGATTCGGTCTGCCGATGAGCACAATGGGAAACTGGATTCAGAGATTGCTCGGCTGAACAATGAACAGGCGAGTGTGCGAACCGAATTTCAACAGAAGCTCCTGAACGATCGGCTCGCCTCAATACCTGAACTTATCAAAGCGGATGTGCAGAACGCCCTCGGCAAATCCGCAGATCAGCGTACACCTGTTGAAATGTACCTTGCAGAGAAGTTTCAGGCGTTTCTGCAGCCCGATGAACAGACTTTGGACAAGGTCCTGCCAGAGACGTTTGTCGAATATCGTGCCGCAGTCGAACAGCACGCTGTGGCAATTGCTGAACAGGAACGTCAGCGGATTGCGTTTGATGAACTCCGTGCGCTTTATGATCAGACAGGACCCGTCGTGACCCCACTTCTGAGACGTGGCGACGCACTGACTCCCGGGCCACCTGTGGAACCAGGTGTATTGACCGCGTTGGCCACGCCGATCAGGTTTGAGTGGTTTCCGCCAGCGGCAGAAGCCAAAACCAGCGGCCGTCGGCTGGCATTCGCTCGCTGGCTGACTCAACCAGATCATCCATTAACAGCCCGAGTCATGGTGAATCGTATCTGGCAACATCATTTTGGCGTGGGGATTGTTTCGACTCCCGAAGATTTCGGAACGCTGGGATCTCTACCCAGCCACCCGGAATTACTTGATTGGCTGGCGCGGGAGTTCGTCGAGAGCGGCTGGAGCATCAAACATATTCACCGGCTGATTATGACTTCCAGTACGTATCGCCAGCGTTCACATATTGATCAGGTGACACAAGGACGAAGTAGAGAACTTGATCCTGAGAATCGGCTGTTATGGCGTCAGCGAATGCAGCGGATCGACGCTGAGCCACTGCGCGACGCAATACTGTGTGCAGCCGGATTGCTGGATCGTACAATGTTTGGACATCCAGTTCCGGTCGCAAGGCGAGCAGATGGTGAAGTCACGATTGCTGACGGACAAAACGATCGACGTCGTTCGGTCTATACTCAGATTCTGCGAGGCAATCCGCTGACGATGTTACAGGCACACGATCAGCCAGTGATGGAAACGAATTGTACTCGCCGCACGCGTTCAACGGTTTCAACACAAGCCCTCACTCTGCTCAACAGTGACGCCACCATCGCCTGGTCGACCGCATTCTCTCAACGCATTCTGCAGGAAGCACCAGATTCACCGATCGCTTACGCTGCAATCGTTGCATGGTCACGAGACGCGACGCAGGAGGAACTGGCTTTATTGAATGATTTCGTGACCGAACAACAAATGAGATACGTCTCCAACGGTGAGTCGCCGGAGACATCGCGTTCAAAAGCGCTCGCCGATTTATGTCATATGCTCCTCGCATCAAACGAATTTGTCTACGTCGATTAGTCACGGCACAGGCTTCAGGCCTGCTCCCACCGTTGCACGTCCTTCCGACCAGTAAAGAGCTCAAGAGTCCCAAAACCGAAAGTCGCTTTTATGAAGAATACGAGGATTCGACCGGCTGGACGCCTGCCCCACGACGCGGTGGGGCGGAGGGAGGCAATCTCAAGAGCAGGATGTGGATTCGGGGGTCTTGCGCTCGGCACCTTGCTGGGAGACTTTGGCAACACGGCCGCAGCAGCCGAGACCACATCTCATAACCTCCTTGCGAAAATGCCGCATCGTCAGCCACGCGCGCGGGCAGTGATTCAGCTGTTTATGCATGGGGGCCCCAGCCAGGTGGACCTGCTTGATGAAAAGAAGGAACTGGTTCGGTTAAATGGCCAGTCGCCTCCCTCGGAAATCGCAGACGATGAGAATCGTACAACTCACCTTCTTGGCAGCCCGTTTGCGTTTACTCGGCATGGCGAAAGTGGTCTGGCGTTTTCTGAAGTCCTTCCTGGCATTGCAGGACATGCGGACGATATTGCCATCGTCCGTTCAATGTTTACAGAGCACCGGAATCATGAACAGGCGATCTGGATGGCAAATACCGGATTGACGGTCTCCGGTCGCCCCAACATTGGTTCCTGGGTTGCCTTCGGGTTGGGGACAGAAAATCAGAATCTGCCAGCCTATGTTTCGCTGCCCGATCCGGCCGGCCTCCCCGTCGATGGTGCTCGAAACTGGTCAAACGGTTGGCTACCTCCGTTATACCAGGGAACAGCGATCCGCTCGGAAGGAATGCCAGTGCTGCATCTCCAGCCCAAAGTCCCGCGAACCTCTGAGATCGACCAGGGTCGCATGGACCTGCTGCGAAAACTGAACTCAAGACATCAGGAGCATCGACCAGGCGAACTTGAACTTGATGCCCGCATTGCCAGCTTTGAACTTGCGGCAAGAATGCAACTCTCCGCGACCGATGCGCTTGATCTCAACCAGGAGACAGCGGAGACGCAAAAACTTTACGGTCTGGACCAGGAACCAACGCGATCATATGGAAAGCGATGTTTGATGGCACGTCGCCTCGTAGAGCGAGGAGTGCGTTTTGTGCAGATCTTTATGGCAGGGCAGCCCTGGGATACCCATGCGAATAACGTGGCCGGAATTCGGAGTTGCTGTCAGCAGACTGATACACCGATCGCGGGCCTCCTGACAGATCTCAAGCAGCGAGGTTTGCTGGACTCCACTCTGATTCTGTGGGGTGGAGAATTTGGCCGAACACCCGGTGCTGAACAGCGAGATGGAAATAAAGTGTCTGGAATCGAAGGACGCGACCACCATCCGTACGGTTTCAGCGTTTGGCTGGCGGGCGGAGGAATTCGTGGGGGGCAGGCTTACGGAGCCACAGATGACTTTGGATATCGAGCCATCACCAATCGAACGCAGACAGCCGATCTCCACGCAACGATTCTGCACCAGCTCGGCCTTGACCACGAACGACTGACCTTCAACCATAATAGCCGAGACGAACGATTAACCGATGTCTACAAGGCACGCGTCATTCAGGAACTCATCCTCTCATAGCACTTGTGGGTACAATCGCCCGCTTCGTAAGGACCGATCATGCTGCGAATTCGTGGTCTTGGAAGAACGCTTTGTGACGGGATCACGCGTCGGGACCTGATGCAGGCTGGCGGGTTGTCGCTGTTCAGCGGAATGACTCTGCCCAGGCTGATGCAGGCATCTGAAGTGAATGGCGGCAGACCTTCGGGCCCGGCGAAGTCAGTGATTCTGTTTAACCTGCTGGGCGGGCCCAGTCAGCTCGACATGTTTGACATGAAACCGGATGCACCGGTGGAAGTCAGGGGCGAATTCTCGTCGATTGAGACTTCGCTTCCTGGTCTGCGAATCTGCGAGCATATGCCGAAGATTGCTCGCATCATGCACAAGGCATCGCTCATCCGCACTGTCACCCATGGCTACAACTCGCACAATCCTCTGAACATTATGACCGGCTGGAGTCTGGGCAATCAGGCGGCATTGACTCCCAGTCCGTCCGATCCTCCCGACATTGGTGCTGTTTGCCAGTATCTTGGCATGGGGCCGGAAGATATACCCGGCGCCTTTTGTCTCCCCTGCTATCCGGGCTGGGGCGAGAGCAGTATGTATCCCGGCATTCGGCGACCCGGTCCATATGGGGGGCATCTCGGCAGCCAATATGACCCCCTGTTCAGTCTGTGTGCCCCAACGTTCGACCGAAAACCGGATCGCCCGTACTACGGCACCGCCATTGCTCTTGGCGAACCAATGATGCCTGCGGCTGATGGGCTGCCCGACATGACTCTGGATCGACTGAATCGCAGAAGATCGATGCTCGAGCAAATCGACACGGAGTTTGAACGAGTCTTCACATCACAGAAGATCGAGAGACTTGACAGGTTTCAGAAGCAGGCGTTCAGCCTGTTATCCACCAGCAAAGTCCGCGATGCCTTTGACCTTTCACGCGAGCCAGCGGAACTCAGAAAATCGTACGGCAACACGCTCTTCGGAAATTGTATGCTCGTCGCACGTCGGCTGGTGGAAGCGGGAGTACCTTTTATCAGTGTGCATGCTGAGAACTTTCTGCCGGATGGTTCTTTCACGTACGACATGCACGAGAACAACTTTGCGATGCTCAGGGAGCACAATCTGCCTGTCCTTGACGCACTGTTACCGGCGCTCGTGGATGACCTTGAACAGCGAGGTCTGCTGGATTCAACACTGATCTACGTCATGGGAGAAATGGGCCGTGCACCCAAAGTCAACTCCAAAGCGGGTCGTGACCACTGGCCTCAGTGCGGATTTTGTCTGATGGTTGGTGGTGGTATCAAGTCCGGAGTGGTCTATGGAACAACAGATGCAATTGCAGCCTACCCGGCATCAAACCCGGTAACACCCGCTGACATTGTGGCAACGATCTACACACAACTCGGTATCGACGCTCACACAATGCTCCCCGATCGCACCGGCCGACCAATGCCGATCGCTCATGGCGGACTACCAATCTGGGATATCATTGGGTGAGTGCCAGCTGTTCTCATTGCGAAAGTGCTTGATGGCTACGTTTCATCATGACGAGGAGTTCCGTGCTGATTCTTCATCGGCTGTAGTATTATGATTCGCTGTCGATATCTTTTGGCTTCATCAGTTTCACCCGCTGTTTCAAGCAGCTCTGCCAATTCGTTCAACGCTTCGGTGTGGAACGGATTCCGAGAGAGCACCTGCCGATACAGGATGATCGCAGACTGTGTTTTTGCGGCGTTCGACAGAGATCTGGCCTCGTTCATGAGCTGAGAGATTTCAGCAAGATCACTTTCAAACAGTTCCTCCAACACATCATCCTGCTTCACCGTCAACAGAGAACACGGCAAACTTCTGAGTAACCTGCGAGTCGTACTGCGTTTTGAAGCCCTCGAAATGAAGTTCGCGACTGATCAACCGGGCCCAGCGAAAACGTGGCGGAGGACCGTTTTTCTCCCGCTCCAATAACGATCAGATCGGCGTTGTATTCCTCAGCGACCGTGATGATGACAGGTGCAGGCGATCCGGATCTAATGACAGTCCGAGCCACTCTAACCTGCTGTTTCTCAAGTCGTCCGGACAATTCTTCAAGATACGACTCTGCATGCTGAAGTCGAAGAAGCTGCAAATCCGGGTGAGTTTTTTCCACAACATGCAGGAGTGTGACTTCTGAACCAAATGCAGTTGCCAGTCGTTCGACAGCATCCACGACATCATCATCCACACGACGACATTCAACTGCCAGCAGAATCGACTGAAGCATTCGCATCTCAATTTTCCTTTTGAACAGTTGCTAACCTATTGGAGAAACAAAGCCGGCAGGCTTTACAGTAAGAATACTGCAGTCGCAGGTATCGAGTACCTTTTCGGCAGTATTGCCAAGGAACAAGCCTCTGATGCCGCTGCGGCCGACGGTACCAATGACAATCAGGTCAGCAGCCTGATGTCTTGACATCCGCTGAATTTCGTGCCATGGTGTTCCCCATGACAAATGGACTTGGATCCGGCTGCGATCAACTGAAAGCAGGTTTAGGAATTCTTCCATTCTCTTTCCCGCAGCTTCATTGATTTCCTGCTTCAGTGAGCTGCCTTTTGGAATTCGAGAGATGAGATCCTCCGGAACGTCCCTCGAATCAATCACATGCAGCAGGTGAAATTCAGCATCGGCCTGGCGAGCAGTCTCCAGTCCTTCTTTCACGGCCTTCAGACTTACTTCCGAGAAGTCTGTTGCAGCCAGCACCACTTTGGGTGGTACCAGATGCTCTGCCTTCACAACCCAGACCGACGACGGACACTTTCGAATGAGTCGCTTTGCCGTACTTCCAACAAAAAACTGTTCCAGCATTCCGGATCCCCGGGTACCGGCAAGTACCAGGTCAAAATCAGATTCCTGAACGGCTTTCGTGATTTCCACGAATGGCTCTCCAAAGAGCTTTTTGAAGGTTACGTTCAGATCCATGGCATTGAGATCTACGATCAAACGCCGGAGCGCAGCGTCGGTCCCGTCCAGCAGCTCCTGCTGCTTCAACTCTGTGTTGTGTGTACCGTAATGCACATACTGACTCATCTTCGAAATCACATGTGCAAGGACGATCCGGGATCCAGACCGGCGGGCAAGCCAGACCGCCTGTTTGAGCGCTGCTGCCCCACAAAGCGAAAAATCAACTGCAACCAGAATTCGATTGTAAGTTGACCGGCTGTCCATCCGTTGATTCCTCGACCCATTGTCACTGAACAAACGACATACGCTGACTGTAATGCACTGTGAATTCTGATCGCTGTGCCCGACTGCAGATCAACTGCAGTAATTTCCGGTCGAGTACCTTCAGACCCATTCTCCCCTGACCTCAATTCGATCAACAACTCTGGATACGCCTTCGACACGCTTAATACACTCTAAAGCGATTTGGCGAAGGTGAAATGTGGGCAAAACGCCTTCAACGATCACGGTGGCACGATCGGCGTGGACATTCAGAGTTTGAAGATGTGAGTACCCCTTTTTTCTGAGGGCTGAAATCACATCCAGTCGTAAACTTGCAGGCAACGGTTCGGAGATGGCAGAGTTATGATGGTCCACGGCAGCGATTCCCTGTCAATGAGCGAAAGTAAGGCAACACAAATAATCGTCCTCACCATTCCTCAGAATGATGCCTGTTGAAGACGCCGCTTGTCGCGAAACGCGACAAACAAGAATCCAAAGGTTGTTGGATGCAGCTGAGCAATTAGTTCGCAGCAGGGGAGCGGGTCTGGGGGTTCCCTTTGAGTTCCCGCTCGGCTTCGAGCCAGAACTCCAACCCATCTCCATCCGGAAAACCGGCTGATTCCCACTTGAAGTACGCCAGTTCCCGGATCGCCATGTCAAAGTCGTCACTTGCTGTTTCGGCTGCCGGCAAACACTCTGTGACTTGTTCCTGTTCCGTCGTCATCGCTGTCGCTGAACCGGAACTATTGACATCCTGGTGTTCTGGACTCACATGGCCCTGAACGTTGCTTTGTTTCTTTTCGGTTCTCTTCATCGCGGTTTTCCCTTTGCGGCAGGAATCAGACAAAAACAGGTTTTAAGACAATGACACTCAATCTGTCTCATCCAGTGGTGCGACTTTCTCTCTTTGTCCACCACCATTTATGGATTTCAACGACTGGAATGACCAGTACACTCACCCCAATGGCAACTCCCCACAGTATTGGTTCAACAGGTCGGGTAGTCAGCATGTTCTGCAGGAAAGGCACATACATCCCAATGACATGAACCAGGAATGCTCCAAGGGTGCCGAAAAACAGCACTGGGCTTCGAAGAGGCGACAATGCGAAGGCTGATCGTGTTTCCGAGCGGCAGTTGCCCACATGAAAGTTCTCGAACAGCACCATCACCAGCAGCAGGAGATTGCGAGCATCTTCAACAGCCCATCCGAAGTGAATCGCCCGATCGAAGACAACAAAACCTCCGCCGCCGACGACCAGAACAGCAACAAGCATTCGTTCCACCATCAGACGATTAAATACGTCTTCACCGGGCGGTCTGGGTTTGCGTTTGAGGCTATCACCTTCTCCCGGCTCGAAAGCAAGAGCAACGCCCTGAATTCCGTTTGTCACAAGATTCAGCCACAAAAGCTGAACAGGAAGCAGCGGGACCGGAAGCCCTGCTATGACAGCGAGCAGCACCATCAGCAGTTCTGCGGCGCCCATCGACACCAGCAGAAAAATCACTTTTCGAATATTGTCGTAAGCGATTCGCCCCTCTTCGATCCCGGCTACGATTGAACTGAAGTTGTCATCGCTGATGACCAGTTCCGACGCCTCACGTGCCACATCTGTCCCGGCCTTCCCCATTGCAACGCCGATGTTGGCCGCACGGAGAGCCGGAGCATCGTTGACACCGTCTCCGGTGACCGCCACAAAGTGGCCGGCATTTCGAGCCGCTTCAACGATTTGCAGTTTCTGTCGAGGCGAAACTCGAGCGAAGACCCTGACTTCTTCAATCATTCCTGTCAGTTGGTCAACTGATTTCCCATCGAGTTCAGCGGAAGTGACAACCTGGTCGTCACGGTCTGCCAGCCCCAGCTCACGTGCTATAGCCAGGGCTGTAACACGGTGATCCCCGGTGACCATTGAAACCCGGACACCAGCGCGATGACATTCTGCAACGGCCTCACGGGCGCCCGCACGCAGTGGGTCGATCATACCAAGGAATCCAAGAAGTCTCAGATTCGTCGGCTGAGCAGGAATGTCCTTTGCGTGAAATGCCTGTTCAGATTTCCCGCTGGCAATCGCAAGGACCCGGAGTCCTCGACTCGCCATCCCTAAAGCCAATTGCTCCGCTTGCGATCGTTCACTAACGGAAAGCTGTTTTCCGCACATTTCAAGAACACGTTCCGGAGCACCTTTCACAAAGACGTGAATCTCATCACCAAACTCATGAAAGGAAGCAGCAAACTGACGCTCTGATTCAAATGGGATACTGCCTTTGAGAGGGTTTTCTTCAATTGCAGCTTCTCGTGACATACCGAGCTTCAAGCCTAGACTCAGTGCTGCAAGATCAACCGCATCTCCTCGCCAAACCCAGTCACCGTTTCGATGATGCAGAGCAGCCTCATTACATAATACGGCAGCACGAACCGTTTCGGCCAGTCGAGCATGATTGGGCAATTCAATTCGCCAGCCGGCAAGAAGTACTTCACCCTGCGGCGTAAATCCCTGACCCGTTACAGAAAATGTATCACCATTCGGCAGACAAACTTCACGTACCGTCAACTCATTGCATGTCAGAGTTCCGGTCTTGTCCGTTGCGACAAGAGTGCAGCTTCCAAGGCCTTCGACCGCAGTCAATTGTCGTACAATGACGTTCCGCCGGGCCATCCGAGTTGTTGCCACAGCCAGCGCCACTGTGATTGCAACCGGTAGTCCTTCAGGTATCGCGGCCACAGCCAGTGCGACCACGAAAAAGAATGTTTCAACGAGTGTATAACCACCCAGAACAATCCCCAGTGTGCCGATGATCGCAGCCGCTGCAAGAGTACCGACAGCCACGTAATTGGTGAATCGTTCCATCCGATCCAGCAACGGAGGCTTCCCCCCGGTGCCACTCATTACATCCAATGCCAGCTCTCCGACACTGGTTGCTGTCCCCGTGGCCACAACAACGCCCTTTGCGCGCCCACGAGCCACAAGAGATCCTGCGAATGCCATATTCCGACGTTCTGCCAGAGTGACTTCACCCACGCCACGCCAGGTGGAATCCTTGACAACCGCCAATGATTCTCCCGTCAGTAAAGACTCGTCGACTTCCAGACCCTGAGTTGAAAACAATCGAACATCCGCTGGCACTCGATTGCCTGACTCGAGCCAGATGATATCACCGGGTACCAATTCGTCGGCCATGATCTCGAAGACTTCACCATTGCGTTCCACCTGAGCGTGCATTCTCAGCAACTTTCGAAGCGCATGACTGCTCTGCTCGGCCTGCCATTCCTGATATGTCCCAATGACAGCATTGAGAACCAAAACAGCGGCAATAAATGCTGCATCTTTAAGATCGCCGATCAGCGAAGAAACAGCCGCTGCTGCCACAAGTATGTAAATCAACGGACTGGCAAACTGCCGCAATACGATTTTCCACACTCGCGTTGGCCCACGCTCGGGCAACACATTCGGCCCGTACGCCTGCTGACGCCGAGCTACTTCGTTCAGTGTCAATCCCTGCTCAGAGGAATTCAGAACGGCGAGCACAGCTTCAGCTGACTCGGTATGCCATGCTTTCACATCCTGCGTCTTCAAAGACTTCATCCAGTATCCCTCGAAACTGACTGCTCTGCCTGACTCGGTCTGGATTATCTGACTGAACGGAATTCTTCGTAATCGAAGCAGTCACCATTCCAACATGGTGGATTCCACCATGCCGCTTCCTGTGCAGAATTGTTAAACTCCGGACTGAAAGGCCCCGTGACGAGGGAAACGCAACTCGATTCCCCCTGACTTCAACAGGAACGGTTTGACTACATGTCAGACAATCTTCAGTTTGACACAACATCTGAGAGCGAATATCGCTACCAGTCACTGCGTTCCGCGGTCGCTGACTACCACTATCACGTCGAGGTAGAGGGAGGGCGGATTCGAAGGAAAAGCCATGGGGCAAACTGTGTTTCGGTAACTGGATATACAGCCGAGGAGTACTCTGCAGATCCCCTGCTGTGGATGGCAATTGTTGTGGAAGAAGACCGCCATGCCATCGAACAACAGATTTCAGAAATCACTGTCGGTGGAACACCCAGGGCGATCGAGTACCGAATTCGTCGAAAAGATGGCTGCATTCGCTGGATACAGAAAATTGTTGTTCCATACCACGATGGTGGTGGCCGGCTGTTTGCTTACGACGCGCTCCTTCGCGATGTCACAGACCGCAGGCGTGTCGAAGACGAACTCCGCCAGAGTGAAGAACGATTTCGGCTGATCTTCGAAGATGATCTGACTGGAGACTATCTTGCCAGACCGGATGGTGAGATTCTCCTCTGCAACCACGCGTTTGCCAACATCTTTGGCTTTGGTTCTGCAAAAGCTGCAATCGGCAGTAATCTTGCGAATCTCTATGGCGACCCTGCTGCGTGGCCAGGCTTCATCCGCCTCCTGACGGAGAACGGGACTCTCGAGCGACATGAACGAGCAGGACGGCAAAGCGATGGAACGATCCGTCACGTCATCGAATCTGTGATTGGTTCTTTCAATGCTCAGGGAGAACTCATTCGAATCAAGGGCTATGTCTACGATGACACCGATTCCAGAATGACGGAAGCGAGGCTGAGACAAAGAAATGCTGAACTGGAAGAAGTCGTTACCGGAAGAACACATGCGCTTCGCGAGAAGCACGAACATCTCAAGGCCGTCTGGAATTCTGCTTTCGACGCGATCATCACGATCGACAGCCAGGGATTCATCGAAACAGCAAACCGGGCCGCTGAGAAAATGTTCGGCTACTCAACCGCAGAGCTGACTGGTCAGAATGTCAGAATACTGATGCCTTCGCCGTACTTCGAAGAGCATGATGGCTACCTTCAGCAGTTTCGTGAAACAGGCAAAACACGGATTCTCAATCGTCCTCGCGAACTCGTCGCACGTCGCAAAGATGGTTCAACCTTCCCCATCGACCTTTCGGTGACCCAGGTTGATCACTCTGGATACTTCACTGGAATCATTCGTGACTGCTCCGAACGCAAGGAGCTCCAGCGGCATATCCTGGAAATTGCAGCTGATGAACAGCGACGTATTGGAATCGAACTCCACGATGGAGTTGGACAGGAACTGACTGGTCTCTCCCTGGTGGCGGGAACCCTCCTCAATCTCGTTGAAGCCATTCCTGCGATCGAATCTGAGGGTCCGATTGTGCGAGAAATCGAGGAGGTTCGCTTTCGTCGAATTTGGGATATCGCCAGAACACTTGATCGAAAGCTCTCAGAGGCGAATCGGCATGTACAGCATCTCTCACACGGAATCATGCCTGTGCAGATCGACGCTGAGGCATTGCGATCTGCTCTGGCCGAACTTGCGGCATCCACAAACACACCACCCAGGATCAACTGTGAGTTCGTTTGCCGGATGCCAGTCATCGCTGCAAATAACACCGCCGCAACACACCTGTATCGTATCGCGCAGGAAGCGGTGAATAACGCACTCCGACACAGCAATGCCGACCGAATCCTGATCACTTTGCGTCAGGATCAGGATCAAATCATCCTTGAGGTCAGCGATAACGGGATCGGTATCGAAACACTCACCAATGATGCGGCAGGTACTCGCAAATCTCAGGGCATGGGGCTGAAAACAATGCGTTACCGAGCAGGTTTGATTGGTGGTACACTGCACATCGAAGGCCGCGACGGGGGCGGGACTCTGATACGATGCACATCACTCTTCAGAAGAAATCACCTGCCGTGAAAAAACAAGACCCTCCCACAAAAATACTGATCGTGGATGATCATCCTTCCGTCCGTGAGGGACTCGCCCTCCGAATCTCGCTTCATGACGATCTCGAGGTCTGCGGCGAAGCTGAAAGCGAAGACGAGGCCCTTACTCTCGTGCAGAAAACACAGCCTGACCTGGTACTTGTGGATATTTCTCTCCGAAGCGGACACGGGATCGAACTCATCAAACGGATCAGAGCATTTGACCCAAAAATCAGGATGCTGGTCATCTCCGGCTTTCAGGAGTCACTCTACGCGGAACGGGCTTTCCGCGCTGGAGCACTTGGATACCTCAACAAACAGGAATCCAATGATAAGATGATAGAGGCCATCCGAACGGTCATCGCCGGGGAACACTTCCTCAGCCCTGAAATCCGACGGCGCCTTATCAATCAGGCTCTCAAAACTTCTGATCTCACCAAAACGCCGATTGAACAGCTCACAGACCGGGAACTGGAAGTCTTTCGTATGATTGGAGAAGGCCTCACCACCAGCTCCATTGCCAACCGACTCTTCCTCAGCACTCACACCATCGATACTCACCGCGAGAATATCAAACGCAAACTCGCTCTCAACTCAGCTGCCGAACTCTCACGCACCGCTGTACAATGGCTGCTTGAAAACGGCTGATTCTTCCGATGCAGACCGTGATTAAATGGCAGCCGCAACAGCCAAAGCGAGCGGAATCGATTACGCGCACCGCACCGCACCGCACCGCACCGCTGAGCACGAGCACGAGCACGAGCACGAGCACGAGCACGACAAAGAGTGTTGTCGGGATTCGCATCTTCACAGGGAGCGTGATGCCTACTTTGCGTGATGTCCACTTTTTAACTCTTATCCGGCTCATTCTCTGAAGTTCTTAACACCGTATCAACTTCGGCCCAGAACTGAGTGAATGCCTGCTGTGTGGCTGGCGAAAATTGGGCGAGTGCTGATATATCCCGGATGCTTCGGAAATCGTCGTTGTCCTGCCAGTTACGAAGAGTCGCGTCAACACGAGCTCGATCCGCACCGGAACTGTTTTCGTGTTGCTTCTGCAGCACAGTGAATTCAACACGCAGCCATTTAAGGCTCAACAGATGCAATTGATCCTTCTCACCGTCTTCAATTCTGTTGACATCTTCCCCACCCACTCCGGTGGCAAGAGCAACCGCGCGAATTGCGTTGTACCGATGATCGGACTTCGGGGCTTCCACAAGTTCCGGAGTCAATTCGAATGCCGCAGCATATAACCTTGCGGCTGCCTGATGTTGATTCCGGATCAGACAGACTTCCGCCAGCGCCACTCGCTCCTCAACGCTTTCAGGATGGAACTCCCTGGACAGAAATGCCTCCATCCTGTTGTCCATCTCCAGCATCAACTCAGCCTGACGGACCTGATCATCAGAGACGATTTGAGTATTGAGCTGGCTCAAACCCGCGTAGTAGCTCTGCTGAATTGCCAGAAAGGACTCCGTAAACCGGCCCCGCTTTTTCAACAAATCACCCAGCAGGAAAGAAGGAACAGGATCTGTTGGCCGTAATTCCACAGCTTTTTGATAACAGTTGATTGCGGTGTCAAACTGATTACTGAGAGCCAGAGCATTGCCCATATTGATATATGCAGCCGGGGAATCCGGAACAGCGGCCGCGGCGGCCTGAAACCAACGCAATTGTTCGGTCACGCTGCCATTCTGCAGTTCCGGTACTCCGTGCCCCAGTGCCATGAGCAGACTTAGGTTTTCCGGGTTTCGATTGATCGCCAGTTCCAGAATCTGGTGCCTGACATTTGCGTCGATAGCAGTGCAGGTACCGAAAACAGCAAGGAACCCTGGCGGTTGTTCCAGAGCCACCGACTGTTCTGCCAACGATCTCAAAGCCGCAAAGTCACCTGAAAGAAACGAATCCCGCACAGCATTCCGAAACGGGTCGGAGTCGACCCGACGGAGTACAGCATGGACCTTTTCAGGCTCGAATTCAGGCGCACTCGGCTGTTGGCTTTTTGTTGCGACCAACTCGGGTGGCTGCTGATTCGTCTTCAGAGGACCAGACTCCATCAACAGCCAGTCCATAGCAGTGACAATTCGATCTGCGATGACAGAATCGGACACCCATTTCGTGGCGGCGTCGACGGTGGAGTCCGCAGTGCCAAATGGAGGAAGCGTTTCCCGATATCGCTGCACCAGAATTGTTGACTCCGGCAAAGTCTGTTTGATCGGAGTCCACCGAAACTGTTCGATCGCATACAGGTCGTTCAATAAATTCAGGTCCGTGGTCAATCGGACAAATCGATCCCCCTGCCCATCAGCTCCACCTTCGTTGGAACGTCTGCTGGCTTCATTAATTGCCGCCTGGGCTCTCCCAATGTCACCGCTTCGCAAAGCAACATGGCCCTGATTCAGGAGTTCTGTTACCACTTCGCGGTTGCGTGCGAGGCGTTCACTGTTGATTCTGGCCTGTTCATTCTCCCACAACACGAATGCTCCACTGCCCAGCAGCACCATCAGGACGGCGGCAGTGAGTGCAATGTAAGCCAGTCTTCGCTTTCGCCCCTCCGCTTCACGGGTGATGGCCACCGCCCGCTCGCGTTCGGCGAGGTGCAATCGTTCCTGCACGTTATTCAAATACGAGTTCATCTCATCGGCGACTGCCTGCCCGTCGACCGGCCTCGTCAGCGGATCCGGGCTCAAACAGCGCCGGCACAAATTAATTAGTTCAGCATCTGCACCGCAGGTATCGAGATGAGAATTTGCATCAACCAGATTGCCACTTGCAGCAACCTGAACAATCTCCACCGCATTCTTTCCGGCAAATGGTGGCCGGCCCGTCAGAAGCACACACAGAATTCCTCCAAGTGCGAACACATCCGCCTGAGTACCAAGCACCTCACCGCGTGCCTGCTCGGGAGCCATGTAAGCAGGCGTACCCATCACAGCGCCCGGCTGAGTTCGTTCGTCGGTTGATTCACCGGAATCAATAATCGTCTCTGTCTCGAATTGACTAACAGCAGCGACTGTCGACGGAGCGGTGGATTCTTCGGGTGAGGTTCTGCGGGGCTGGTCAGTAGCCAGACCCCAATCCATGACCTGAACTTCACCAAAAGCCCCGACCATGATATTGGTTGGTTTAAGGTCACGATGGATGACACCTCGGCTATGAGCAAAACCAACGGCCTGACAGACCTGAGTGAACACCTGCAGCAGTCGAGGTCGGTTTGCCGTCTTTAGCTCCATTGCCAGCGTCTGTCCCTCGATCAGCTTCATCGCCAGAAAAGGAGATCCATCTGTGAACCAGCCCAGTGCGTAAACCGGAGGTATGCCAGGGTGCGGTAGCCGTGCAGTAATTTTTGCTTCGCGAACAAAGCGATCTTCACTGGCTCCCGGCAACAGTACTTTAAGAGCCACATCCCGATCAAGTGTCAGGTCACGCGCTGCAAGGACACACCCCATGCCACCTCGAGCAATTTCACGCAATATCTCGAAACCCGCAACCGTTCGTGATGTTGCCATAGACGTTTTGCCCCACATACCTCTGGGTCTTTGGCATCAGGCGTTGCCGGGTGATTTTCGCCGCCAACTCTGAAAAGCTCGTCTCACCAAACGCACAGAATCCGGAATCATACTAACCGCTCGCGACCCGAAACCGCCAATGTGACTTGCGGAATTGCAGACATATCAGCGATTATGAGATGTCTCAGACCTGAATTCCTGAACTGCTGATGAATCTCTGACCTCCTTCTGGAACAAACGATGTATCGTATCTGGACTGATGAGCCCATTCTGGAAAGTGTTCGGCCAATGCTCGAAGGTATGGCTCATCTGATTGGGCCAGGTGCTCCCATTGAAGAGCTGGCTACCTGTGAAGCGGCATTGGATCCAGGTGCCCAATGGAACGCAGCTCGAATGGACCGTGCTCCTCGGCTCCGCGTTCTGTCGCGAATAGGCGTCGGTTACGACAACATCGACGTGAAGGCTGCCACTGAACGAGGAATCATGGTGTGCTACACACCTCACGGGCCAACACAATCAACAGCGGAACACACAGTCGGACTCATCTTTGCAGCGGCAAAGACTATTGCTTACGCAGATCGGGATATCCGAGCCGGTCGATGGCACACCAAAGTGACAACATTAAAGGGTATGGAACTGAAGGGAAGAACTCTGGGACTGGTGGGAGCAGGTCGGATTGGATGCCAGGTAGCTCAGATAATGCAGGCAGTGGGAATGAATGTGATTGCATTTGACCCGGTACTCACACCCGATCGAGCAACCCAGCTGAACCTGCGGAAGATCGAACAACTCGAGGATCTGCTGGCGCAGTCGGATGTTGTTTCCCTGCATGCCCCGTCAAACCCCGAGACTCGACACCTCATCAATGCCACACGACTGAATGCCATGAAACGGGGAGCAATCCTCATTAACACGGCTCGAGGCGCGCTGATTGATGAACATTCGCTGGCCAATGCACTCCAGTCCGGCCACCTCGCAGCTGCCGGCCTGGATGTCTTCGAGCGAGAACCAATGAATATCGACAATCCTCTGCGGAACCTGGAAAACGTTGTGCTGACCGACCACATTGCGAGTCATACATGGGCCGGCCATCATCGACTTTATGAGATGGCCGTACATCACGTGCTGCAGGCACTCCGCGGAGAAAAACCTGATCAACTGCTGAATGGCTGAACGCAGGTGTTTTAGCAGGGGCGCTCCGACGCCTGCGGCTAGCCGTTAAACTGGATGGGTGCACGTCGCTGCAATTTCTCATGGAAATCGAGGATGCTGTTTCGCTCGGCGGTTACCCGCGGTATCATGGGGGGATGCGAATTCATGGGTGAAACTCGAATGTAAATCGATTTTCATTCACATCCGCACTTTCCCACCCCCACCGCCTGCCTGGCCTGAGCTCATGAAAACACCGCGACGTTTGTTGTTTCACGTGCTGTGCATCTCAGCCGTTCTGGCTGGTAGCTTAGTTTGCTTTGGCCAGAGTTCAGGTCAAAAGCCGGCTGAGAACGATGCTCAGACAAAGTCCGCCGTCGACTTCCTCCGTGATGTGCGACCGATCCTCAGAACCAAGTGTGCTACCTGCCACAACGAAGCCGATCCGAGTGGCAGCCTGCGTCTGGATGCGGCTGCGGAAATGATGAAGGGCGGTGACAGTGGGCCCGCGATTGTGCCGGGTAACAGCAACGACAGCCGCCTGATTCAGGCTGTAATGCATGTTGGGGATTTGAAGATGCCTCCTCCCGACGATGCTAAACCTCTGGAAGCAGCACAAATCTCCATCCTGCGCCGCTGGATCGATCAGGGTGCTGTTGTGCCCGAAAGTGATTCGGAGGTCAGCCACTGGTCGTTTCAGAAACCTGTGCGTCCAGTCGTACCCGTTGTTGCAGTGACGCAAAGCGACGAGAACAGCGGGGGAAGTTCACACGCGCAACAAAAGAATCCCGTCGATGCGTTCATCGCTCAGCGACATCAACAACTTCAGCTGCAGGCCCTGCCGCAGGCCCCGAAACATGTGCAGCTCCGAAGGCTCTACCTTGATGTGATTGGTCTTCCGCCATCACCCGAACAGATGCAGTCCTTTCTGAACGATGATTCCGCTGATGCCTGGGAGAAAGTCGTTGATGAACTGCTGGCCTCACCTCATTACGGTGAACGATGGGGACGCCACTGGATGGATGTATGGCGGTACAGCGACTGGGACGGTTATGGCGCCGAAGTGCGCGAAAGCAAACCGCACATCTGGCGATGGAGGGACTGGATCATTGAGTCCCTGAATCAGGACAAGCCCTACGATCAGATGATTATGGAGATGCTTGCGGCTGATGAAGTTGCGCCCGATGACCCGCAGGCCCTTCGAGCGACAGGCTATCTGGTTCGCAACTGGTATGTGTTTAATCGCAACACGTGGATCGACAACACAATTGAACACACCGGGAAAGCCTTCATGGGTGTCACGTTCAATTGTGCTCGCTGCCATGACCACATGTATGATCCGATTTCGCAGGCGGAGTACTATCAACTGCGAGCGTTCTTTGAACCTCACGATATTCGTACCGATCGGCTCCCGGGGCAGAGTGATGTCACGAAAGATGGATTGGTGCGAGTCTTCGACGCCAACGCCGGCGCACAGACGGTTCTGTTTGTGCGAGGCGATGAGAAAAACCCGCTGAAGGACAAATCGATTTTGCCCCGAGTCCCGGTGTCACTCGGACTCAGCGGTTCACTCCCACCAGGAGAGCTGCCGATTCAGCCGGTAGAGTTACCTGCAAAGGCCTACTATCCTGGCCTGCAGGACTTTGTCGCATCAGAAACGCTGAACAACGCCGAAGCAGAAATGCAGACTTCTTCAGTGGCTCATGAATCAGCCCTGAAGTCAGCGGAATCCGCTCGATCGCAGCTTGTCACTTTTCAGCAGAACACTGCTCAGTCTCTTCCTGCAATGCCGTTCCTTGTGGACGACTTTTCGTCCGCTCGGCCGGAAGTCTGGGTGGCAGGCTCGGGAAGCTGGAAGTATCAGGATGGGCATCTTGTACAGCAGGATCCGGCTGACACCATGTGCAGCTTCAAAACACTGCAACCACATCCTGCTGACTTCACAGCGAGACTGAAGTTCCGGCCAACAGGGGGAGATGTTTACAAGTCGGTCGGAATCGCATTTGATGCTGGAGATGACCAGAATTACTCTTTTGTCTATGCCAGCGCCGGCAGTTCCAAGATCCAGGTAGCTCACCGTGTCAATGGAGCCGATCAATATCCTCCAGCCGGAGCGAAGGAGAAGGCCGTTGAACTCAGCCGCGAACACGAGCTTCAGGTGACAGTCCGAGGCACGCAACTCGACGTTGCTCTGAATGGTGAAGCCGTTCTGACATATTCACTTCCGAATGCACGGCCGGCTCAGGGACGATTTCATATCTGGACCTATGACGCAACTGCGGAATTCATCGCTCTTGAAATCACCAACAGCACAGAGCTCAGTGAAGCCGGTCTCCTCGCCGCTGTGAATCAGGCAGAGTCTGAAGTTCTGCTTGCAGAACAGAAGCGAGTTGTCGCGGCAGCAGCACTGGACTTTGCGAAAGCACGAATCGCTGCCGATCAGGCAAATTATTCAACCCCGCCAGGCGCGAATGCGAAAGATCTCTCCCTGACCGCTGGCAATGCTGAGAAGCAGCTTGTGGCCCGTCAGGAGGAACTGAAACTTCTGACCGCCGAACAGACTCTGCTGCGTGCCAAAGCAGCACTGCCTCAGGACGGATCACCGGCCGAAGAATCAAAACTCAAAGCTGTAACAGAGGCGGAGGCTGCTGTGATGACGGCAAAAACAGCAGTCGAAGCCGCCCAGAAGGCTGCCACAGAACCATTCGAAACTTACACACGGCTGACAACAGTCTACCCGGCCACAAGCAGCGGTCGTCGTTCGGCTCTCGCACGATGGATCACCAGTCGTGACAATCCGCTGACGGCCAGAGTAGCCATCAATCATCTCTGGCTGAGACACTTTCATCAGCCCCTCGTATCAACTGTGTTTGACTTTGGAATCAACGGGAAGCCGCCTTCACATCCGGAATTGCTGGATTGGCTGGCCTGCGAACTTATGGACAATGGCTGGAGGATGAAACATCTGCACCGACTGATTCTAACCAGCGAAGCGTATCGACGAGCATCCTCCCCAACCGTTGATCAGCGAGAGATTTTCACCCTCAATTCTTCAGCAGATCCGGAGAATCGTCAGCTGTGGCGACAGAACAGCTATCGAATGGAAGCGGAAGTCGTTCGTGACGCCACACTGCATGTGGCAGGTCAGCTGGACCCCCTGATGTACGGACCGGATCTCGATCCAGCTGTCGGCCTCACACTCGGGAGACGCAGCATCTATTTTCGAACGTCCAAAGAGAAGAAAATGACGTTCCTGTCGACGTTCGACAGCCCGAATCCTGTCGAATGCTATCAGCGAGCGGAAAGCATTTCACCACAACAATCACTGGCGATGAGTAATAGCCCCCTGACACTGACTCAAAGCCGAAACATTGCTTCCATACTGAGCAAGCAACTCGCAGACAGATCGAAAGACGATGAACCCGGCTCAAAGGAGAATGCCGTCGACGAGTTCGTCAGACTCGCTTTCCTGCGGGTCCTCAATCGCGAACCAAATGCGTCTGAAATTATGGAGTGTTCATCGTTTCTACAGCAACAAACCAGTCGATTTCAGTCTGCCGAACCGTTGACAGCCTTTCCGGGAAGCGCACCTGTCGCGGCGACGGACAATGTCGTGAAACCGTCCGCGGATGCAGCGCAGCGAGCTCGAGAAAACCTGATCCACGTTCTCCTGAATCACAATGACTTTGTCACCGTTCGTTAAGTATCCTGTTGAACAGAACCTCAAAATCCACCCGATTTGATCGGATCAAAAAAATGAACGTTCACCAGAATTTTGGACATCAATCGCCGTGCAGGCCATCCGCCTCACGCCGTAGTTTTCTGTCTGATGTCGGAATGGGATTCACGGGACTTGCGCTTGGCTCAATGCTGTTCCGAGACGGTGTCGTTCGCGCTGACGACGGCGTGTCGGCCGGGACTTCGGTCGGCATGGCACATCAGCAGCCAAAAGCAAAGAGCGTCATATGGATTTTCCTCGTGGGCGGAATGTCTCAGATGGAATCATTTGACCCGAAACCTGCACTGAATAAGTACGCAGGCATGTCGGTTGATGAGACACCGTTTAAGAGTATTCTTGATTCACCTTATCTGAAGAAGAATCTGCGAGAATTCATTCCCGGGCTGCATCATCCGCATCCGAAACTGTATCCGATGCAGATCGGACATCGGCGACGCGGGGAAAGTGGCCTTGATATCAGTGACTGGTGGCCTCATCTTGGTGATGTGATCGATGACGTTGCACTCGTTCGTTCAATGTGGACGACAGACAATAATCATGGAGCTCAGCTGCAGTTTCACACGGGCCGTCACGCGCTGGAGGGACAGTTCCCAACGATCGGATCGTGGGTCCACTATGGACTAGGATCACTGAATGATGACCTTCCCAGTTTCTGTGTCATTGGCACTCCAATCGCGGATTGCTGCGGTGGACTTGGAGCACATGGTGCCAACTATCTGGGACCGGAGCACTCAGGAATTCAGCTGAACGTCGACCCCACCAGCCCGCTCCCGTTCGCGACGCCCGGAGCTGACGTTTTTCAGGAAGAGCAGCGGAGCCAGTTTGAGTTGCTGGGACGACTGAACCAGTTATCCGCAACAGAGTATCCGGAGGATCCTGCACTCAGGGCCCGAATCAAGTCTTATGAGCTTGCATTCCGCATGCAGTCGGCATTGCCGAACGTAATCGACTTTGCCGCCGAGACGCAGAACACGCAGGCTATGTACGGCCTCACGCAGGACTCAACACGCACGTTCGGGCAACAATGTCTGGTTGCCCGTCGGCTTGTGGAATCGGGTGTTCGGTTCGTGCAGTTGTTTCATGGCAGCAATGGAGGTGCAGGGGCCTGGGACGCCCATGGTGGACTAAAAAGTAATCACTCCACATTGTGTGGTCAGGTGGATCAGCCGATCGCCGCTTTGTTGAAGGACCTTAAGCAGCGAGGGCTTCTGGAAGAAACGCTGGTTGTCATCGGCACTGAGTTTGGACGCACTCCGGGCTTCCAGAATTCCGACGGTCGAGATCATCATCCGTATGGTTTCTCCGTTGCACTTGCCGGCGGAGGTGTCAAAGGTGGTATCGCTCATGGAGCAACCGACGAAATCGGTTTCCATGCCGTTGAAGACAGACACTACGTCACTGATCTGCACGCAACGGTACTGCATCAGCTTGGACTTGAATCGAGACGGCTCGAAGTTCCAGGCAGAAAACGACTTGAACTCGACCATGGCACACCGATTCACGCAATCCTGTAATCTTTTGTACTTCGTTTCACAATCCACCCTTTCCGATGGCGTTTCAGGACTGGTTGACCCACAAACGGATGTCGCCCGCGA
>JAEUIH010000259.1:270-737 GCA_016795105.1 Planctomyces sp. | reverse complement strand
GATGAGATTTCGTTACCAATGTTCGATCATTCGTTGAGACATTACTGGAAAGATAAGTCGATGAACTATCGAGATAATCAGCTGGTCGACGAACAAGTCGAAATTCTGCACGACGAAATTGTTTGATCAAATCATTTAATGTTCCCACACGTACGGCATTTCCTTCCACACCATTTAAATCATCTGTTATGAGAGTTTTCATTGTATTCGTTGACATGGTTATCGATGTTGGTTGTCTTCCAAATGTTTTCGTTGATGTCGATGGAGGAATTGAACTGAGTGAATCACTAATATTCGAATTCGTTTGTGATGGATGATAATGTTGTTGACGACGACGATGATGATGATGATGATGTGTTCGTCGACGTAGATGAGTTTCTCGTAATGTATCAATATTTAAATCAGATTTCATTCGAAGTTTGTAAGCAAGACGATCGAGTGTTAATGCATTTTTTTGATGATCAATT
>JAEUIH010000259.1:0-260 GCA_016795105.1 Planctomyces sp. | reverse complement strand
TAGGCAAGAATCGATGGTTGTTGTTGATTAATTAAACGATTTGTTTGTGCAGTTACATGTGATGGTTTGGGAAAATAGGGTTTACTCATCGAATATTCTCGATAGGGATTGGTACTCAAATATTGTTCTAATCGAAGAAGATTCGATTCACTCAATGAATCGAATGACATATTTGTTGATTGAGTTAATTCTAAATAATTTCAAAGAAAATCAATGTCAATGGATGGAATGTTGTCTTACCGTTGGAGAAATAGGATTCA
>JAEUIH010000258.1:240-744 GCA_016795105.1 Planctomyces sp. | reverse complement strand
GGCGTCGATGAGGCAGGCCGTCTCGCCGTGCGTGAGCGCGGCGAAGACCCCGGCCTGACTGTTGTCGACTTTGCCCAGCCGGTCATTCCATTGCCGGGCCACACCGGCGGAGCATTCGCCCTTCTTGGCGAAACCGCTTTCGTCGATGACCAAGGCCCGGCCGCCCTTGGGAAAGTACGCCTGCGCTTCGATGGCAACCTGCCGGACAACGCCGGCGTGATCCCAGTCGGAGACGCTCAGCATATGCTGCATCCGCTGGTAGTCGCTGCCGGCGACGACGTCGGCCATGCGCTCCATGTTGCGCCGCGTGGCCTGGTAGAGACCGCGAACATGGCCTCTTGCGCTGTCCCCGACACTGCGTGTCGAGGAGCGGAACCATCCGGAAAACGGGGAAAAGTGGGTTTCAAGCCGCTCGCAAACCGAGGCAACAAGCGTGGCGATGCAGTTGACATATTGAGGCCGTCATATCCATGGCAAACCTCAGAAGAATTATTTAAAACAACA
>JAEUIH010000258.1:0-230 GCA_016795105.1 Planctomyces sp. | reverse complement strand
CTGACAAAGTAGAACTACGCGAGCAATCCCGAAAGGATTGCCGCATGAAATACTGCTCAATGAAGGAAATCGACTGCCTTGTCCGGCAACTTCTGAAAGAAAACTGGCGCTTTTCCCGGGGCGGCAAACATGGCCGCTTGTGGCCGCCCCATGGACACCGCAGCATCAGCGTGCCCTGCTCCCCCAGCGATATGCGCGCATTTCTGAAATGGGGTATCCGGATGAGTGCG
>JAEUIH010000257.1 GCA_016795105.1 Planctomyces sp. | reverse complement strand
ATCGCCACCGCATTGAGGTCGTAGTATTTGTTGCGTCCCTTCTGGGCAAACTCCCCTTCCCGACTCATGACAAACTTCGGCGGATCAACAACAACCGTATCCCACATCTGCCCGTTAGCGATCATCTGCCGGCCCCAAGTGAAGGCATCAGCATGCACCCAATTGACGCGCACCTGATTCAGGTCGGCATTCTTCTTGGCCTGAGCGACCGCCTTTTCGTCAAGATCGACTCCAGTCACATCTTCACATCCACCTGTTAGTCGAGCACTCAGAGCGAATCCACCGGTGTAAGTGCACAAATCCAGGACGCGACTTCCACGGGCGAGTTGTGCGAACTTTAGACGGTTCTCCCGCTGATCGCAGAAGAAGCCAGTCTTATGCCCATCACTAAAGTCAACAAGGTAGCGGACATTGTCCTCACGAATCCTTACACTCCGAGGTGCTTCATCATCCATTTCTGGCACATCCGCCGAGCGCATCCCTTCCATGCGGGCGATATCAGCATCGGCGTGAATGACATGCGTCTGCGTTCCAAGCTTCTGATGGAGCACAGGCAGCCAACGCCTCAGTCTGCGCCACATACCAAGTGTTGAAACTTCAATCGAGAGAGTCTCAGAGTAACGATCCACCACGAGACCACCCAAACCATCGCCATCAGAATGAATCGCACGAAATGCATCCGTTCTGCCAGGAAGCCCAAGACGCTGCAGTCGCAAATCAATGGCGCGCGCGACTCTTTCATCCA
>JAEUIH010000256.1 GCA_016795105.1 Planctomyces sp. | reverse complement strand
GGTCGGGTGCATCAGGTTGCCTTCCGTTGTATCGTGCTTGAGGCCGAGGACGTGGCCCACCTCGTGAGCCATGTCGTACTTGCCGGCGTTGGCAGCGACTGCACAAGCCGGTGCACCGGGGCGATAGGCCCCGCAACCGAGGAACATCTCCTGGCCTGGCTTTTCCGCCGGGTCCCACAGTTGACCTACGAAGAACACGCAGATATCACTACTCGGCACATCGTTGAGAAGCTTCTGCAACACCGACCACTCATCGTCTCCCACCACGCAGCTCGTATCTACCCGTTTGAACTTTTCACGGTCCGCCTCCGATATCAGGCAGGACTTCCCGTTCATGAATTTGATATCGATGTTATACTGGGCGTACACTTTGACCGCGCTCTGAAACTGCTCTTCGAAGGTGACATCGGTCAGGCTGATGCTGCGAAAGTGCAGTTGAACGGCTTTTCTCTTGCCAGCCGCCTGCCAGATCGCCTTCGAATTCGAGTCGTTCAAGGCTGCAAGTGTTTTTTGATTGGGATCAACACGGGAATCAGGCCATTGGAACTTCACAACCGACTTCTGAAAGTCAGCGATCATCGCCTCGGTCTTGGGGCCATTCAAGCCATCGACCTTGAGGGGTGTCCGCTCGGAGCCCATGAGTTCGTTCAATCGGGTCTGGACAGCTTTTACATCCGCCGACGCGTTTTTTCCACCCTTGCCGACCGAGCCAGAAATCACAATCGGACTGAGAATAGGCATTAGAAGT
>JAEUIH010000255.1 GCA_016795105.1 Planctomyces sp. | reverse complement strand
TACACTCTGACCCAAGAGGATATCGACAAGAACAACATCGCCTCTGGCAACGTGAAGGCTGGCGACGTATGTCCGGCGATCATCGTTCGGACATGGGGGACGGATGCTCATTCAGCTGTAAATCTGCGAGTGTTCACCGATGGTCCAAAGGACATTTGGGTGACCTCTGCATCCTACAACCCTGAAGTGACGAGCAAGGGTCGCCACTGGCACTGGCCGCCTCGCGAATCCTAACGACTACCAAATAAACCAGTGCCAACCTCAGGCCGAGCGATAAACGAGTCGCAGTGGTGACAGCCGGGAGAGACCGGCAACCAAATACAGCAGGGTAGAGAAGCGGTTAACTCACTGGGCTCATAATCCGGAGATCGAGGGTTCGAATCCCTCCCCTGCAACCACAGCGCGTTCTGTAGGTCATGTCAGCCAGTCTATGGGACAGGCAAGATGGCGAGGGCACCAAGCCGTATACCGCCTTCACTGTTTTCTTGAACCTAAAAAAGCCTAGAACGCTGGGCGCAGTATCCCAAGAGTTATCTAAGAGTCTCCCGCTCATTAAGCGGTGGTCGAAGGACTGGAAATGGTTCGCACGCGCAGAAGCCTACGATGCCGACATGGCGAGGGCTGAGCATCAAGCAAGACGTGAAGCGCGAGCTGAGGCCGCTGGTGATTCAGAGCTTGAGGCCTATCGTGATCGCACGAAGAAGAACGGTGAGTTGATTGGCGGGTTAGCTCGCGCCGCTGCAGGGGTGA
>JAEUIH010000254.1 GCA_016795105.1 Planctomyces sp. | reverse complement strand
CGACAAGACTTATGTTGATAAGCTGATCGAAGACCTCAAATCTCAGGAGCCGACCGTCACCCAACTGGCCGATTCCATCGTCAAAGTGCACTTGCGTGATGGGAAGCTGTAAGATCCATCCCCGCTCTTAAGCACGTGGCCCCTTGCCAACGAAATTCTGATTTGAATTCCGTGCAATATCGGCAAGCGGCAAATGCCTTTTGTTGAAGCTTGCTTCGGCAAATTTGATTTTGCCTCTGGCAAAGCCGGCAAGTTTGCTGTAAAGTAGATCATTCCTGGGTGGTCTTCTGTGTAGGGTGGCTTCCCTTGAATGGGGATCGTTTAATGAAACGCCATGCCTTTACACTGATCGAGCTGCTGGTGGTCATCGCCATCATCGCAATCCTTGCCGCTATCCTGTTCCCTGTCTTTGCCCAAGCCAAAAGCGCGGCCAAAAAGACCTCGTCGCTCTCCAACGTGAAGCAACTCAACACGGGAACCCAGATCTACCTTTCCGACTACGACGACACCTTCCCGCTGGCCTACGGCAAGGTCCCCGGTGGGGGATGGGCGTGGAATGCTTGGTTGGAAGTGCCCCAAAACTGGTCTACTTACAGCGCGAGCTTGACGGCCTACTCGAGCGGCTCGTGGCACAACGAGATCGACCCGTATGTCAAAAACCGCCAGATCGCCGAGTCCCCGGACGGCATTAAACTGAACATCGCGTTCTACTCAACACTTTTGCCCGGCAAAGTCAAAGAGCCCGGCATCACC
>JAEUIH010000253.1 GCA_016795105.1 Planctomyces sp. | reverse complement strand
AGCGCGAGTGCGGCGCGTGCCTTCCGATCGTTCCCACGCTCCAGCGTGGGAACGTGTCGCGCACCGCTCCAGCGGTGCGCACAGACCGCAGGCGCGTGGGAACCGTCCATGTGGATACGCCGAAACATTGGCACTATTCGAGTGCGCGGAAGTATTTGGGGCAAGCGGCGCTCGTGGATACGGATTCCTGGGGTTGAATGCGATGAGGCGCTGGAGCGCCTCGAGATGCGTTCCCACGCTGGAGCGTGGGAACGATGATGAAGGAATTGCGGGGGTAGGTGACGGAAACGCTCCTTGCGGCGGAATGCGCTGCGCTTTTCCGCCCTACGGGCTACGGGCTACGGGCTACGAGCTGCACCCTACACCCTACACCCTACACCCTACACCCTACACCCTACACCCTACGCCCTACGCCCTACGCGGTATGGGCTTCGCGACGCACCGCGCCGCTATTCCCCGCGCCCCGAAAACGCCAGTGAGCGGTCGATTTGTTCGCCGCTTTTTAGTGTGCGGGCGCGGATGCGGGCGTGCAGGGTTTCGGCGGACGATTGGGCGAGCCGTCTTAGCGCGCTTGCGGCCCAGGCCGGCAGTTCGCCGGTGGCGGCATAGGTGCGGCGCGCCCAGGCGGTGGCGCGGGCGGCGTGCGTCTGGAATAGTTCGTCGTCCAACGACACCAGGCTTTCGAAACTGCCGGGGTCGCCCGGGCGGCCGGCGCGGCCGAACAGTTGCCGGTCTATGCGGCGCGATTCGTGAAATTCGGTAA
>JAEUIH010000252.1 GCA_016795105.1 Planctomyces sp. | reverse complement strand
ACGAGCCACCGCGCAAAATCGAGCCGGGTCGGATTCGCGCTCGTCAGCGGATGAAGGAACGACGGCACGCCCGGAGTCACCTCTTCGGCCGGGGCCAGGAAGTTGCCCCGTTCGAGCCGATGCGTCGGCCGCCGCTCGGTCCTCTCCGAGAGCGCCAACTGCGTTGTTCCGCGCGGATGGCTCAGCCACAGCGCGTCGAGCCGGCGATTCATCTCGGCCCAATCAGGCACGGTCGTCCGCCAGTAACTGAACAGCTCCGCTTCTTGCGATGCACTCCGCTCGCCAGCGGGAATCGTCACGATCTTACGTACCGCTGCGGGGATCGGATCCGCGGCCGCCTTCTCCGCATCCGTTACTGAAAACCGGAAGCGCCCGAGGTTGTTGTTCTGATTGTCGTCGCTGTTCCAGCCCCCATGGTTTTGCGCGAGCGTGAACGTCAGCTTGGCTCCTGCCTTCGCTTCCAGCGGTTTCTCCAACACGAACACCGCTTGATGAGGCACGTTGCTGCGACCAGGACCGATGTCCGCGCTCCAGGCGGTGAGATGATTGCCGTCAATCGCATAGTCGATCGGACCAGTGACCCGTCTTTCGTTGCTCTGGTCGTCATACGCCGGGGCAAGCGGCCGGCCAGGAGGATTCACGTCCGCCGTGGCGCTGACGATCTTCAGTTTCGCACTCTCCGTCGGCTTCTCCGCCGTCGCAGCCGATACTTCCATTTCGGTCAGGCCGAACAGCCCATCCAGCGAACGTCCCGGACCGCCGTGCGGCAAATTC
>JAEUIH010000251.1 GCA_016795105.1 Planctomyces sp. | reverse complement strand
GAATCCATTTCTGCCGAGATGCAATCAGCCTGTACGTTTCACCAAATGAGAATCACTTTCATAATGTCGATATTGTTGGCTGTGTTGCTGAATGCTAGCGAGCCACTGCTCTATAACAATCGGCTGCGGCCGATCGAAAACGCATCGCCCTTGCTTGCAGATCATCCTAACTGGGTAGAACCCATACGTGAGACGAATCGCTTTGAAGCCGCTGCAATCATCAACGATGCAAACGCCGACCTCCATGTTCGTGCCTGGCGCTGGAGTTATAATGCGCGTGGCATCATCGAGATGCCAAATCATCTTCGCGCGAGGCATACCGCTGTGATCATGGTTCATCCGTGGGGAATCGACGATGGGCAAGGTTGGGAGACTCCAGAGCCCGCTGGTGTCTGCAGTTTCTGTGCGCCTGAAAAGAATCACCTCGCCGCTAAGCATACCCGCGAGGTCATAGCACCATTCCACGCCTCCTTGCGAGGCAAGTTTGCCGCAGTGCTCCACAGTTTGCCAGGTAACGCCGATCCCATACGAGCTAAGGCCTATCGCACACTAGATCATACGCCAACCGAAGCCGAGCGCCTTACGGCCAATGCGCAATTGAGAGCTGCTTTGCAAACTTTCGACTACTCTGGCGAATCACTACCGAAAACGCTAAGGCTCGATCAAAGCACGCCCGTTGCGAGTTATTTCCAGCAGTTCCCGGGTCTCGATGCGAGCGCGCGTTTCAACAACGCCGGATTTTGGCAGCTTCCCATCCCGCTCACGGTCAACGTTC
>JAEUIH010000250.1 GCA_016795105.1 Planctomyces sp. | reverse complement strand
CGAGCCGGAAACCGAGATCGAGGACGACATCCTCGCCCCGGAACCTTCGTTGCAGGATGTGATCCCGGATGGCGTCGCAGCCAAGCTGGCGCGCATTCGCCGCTCGGTCGGCCCGACGGTGGCCGAAGCCGCCGCCCCGCTGTCGGCCTTCGCCGCCGGTCCCGATCTACCCGAGGTTTCGGAGGAGGAGGAGGATGCAATCGCCGCCGTCTCCACCGGAATCGAAGCCGATTTCGAGGAGGCCGAGGAACTGGCGGCCGCGCCGGGCGCTGCCGAGGATGTCGAGGCGGTTGCAGCCTGGCTGGAGGAAGCAGTTCCAGCGGATACCGTTCCCGAGGCCGAGGCCGAGGCTGAGGCTGAGGCTGAGGCTGAGGCTGAGGCTGAGGAGGTCGCAGCAGCTGACGCCGCCCAGGTCGAGGACGAAATTGCCGATATCGCTTCGGTTGCCGATGACCTGACCGTCGCCTTCGCCACGGAAGAGATTGCGTCCGACCTCGACGACAGCTGGGATGCCGAGGCGGCGACCGCCGTCGACGAAGCCGACGAAGACCTTGAGCGGGTTGCCGCGCTGGATGGGGTCGTCGCCGATGCCGCACTCCTGGACGACGCCCTGCCCGAAGACCTGCCGGCCGATTTCGCCCTGACGGAGATGGCGGTCGAAGACCCACTGCCCGAGGCCGCCGCCGAAGAGCCGGTCGAGGCTGCCCTTGTCGAAGAGCCGGTCGAAGCCGAGATGGCCGAAGAGCCGGTCGAAGCTGCCCTGGCCGAAGCGGAGGGGATC
>JAEUIH010000024.1 GCA_016795105.1 Planctomyces sp. | reverse complement strand
TCACGTCACCTCCCAGAAAGTAAGGGATGGCACCTGGCGGACGGTCGTTCTCTCGGTGGGCCAGCCAGTAAACACGCTCCATGCCTTTGCGATCCTGCTTGAGAGCCCCATCGCTGATCAGGAACGCAAGGGACATCGGTCCGCGCGTGCCGTCCTTTCGATAAGTGTGCCCGGGTGTGATGAACGCCTGCAGATGACGTTTGATTTCGCTCTGATCCCGCTCGAACTCAGCTTCCAGAACCGCCTTATCCACGGCTTTCTGAATTCCCGCGATATCAACATCCACTTTTGCTTTTCGGGCCTTAGCCGCTTCTTCCGCCAGACGCATCTGATCTGCTGCGGCCTGCTGGGCAATTCTCAGCGACTGCTGATGGGCTTCTTCCGCCATGCGTGCCTCTTCTGCAAGTTTTTCCTTCTTGTGTTTTTCGACCTCCTCCTTCAGGGTTGTTTCTTTTTCAATGACTTCTCGATGCAACTGTTCAACACGTCGTATCTGATCTTCGCGTGCCTTCTCGCCTGCGGCTGCCAGAGCGGCATTCAACTCCACAGCATGTTTGAGTCGGATATCTTCGTTCTCTGAGTCCAGCAGCTGCTTCAGAGTAATCTTGGCGGGAGGCAACGAGGCTGTCGCGCGAAGTACGGCCTCGATCGTCATATTCTGTTGCTCCATCTGCGCAAGCCCGTCTTTGAGCCAGGTAGCTGCGTCCGTAATTTTCCGTTGATGATTATCTGTGATGATAATCTCCGCCCCCGGGTCCAGGCTCGATCCTTCAAGTAGCGGGGCCAGTTCATCGATTGCGAGCTGATACTCGGTCAGCTTTTCAACAGATGGACGATCCTGCAGCAGGATCCCGCGGACGATCTCCAGATGCTTGGCACTCCCAACAATTCGCCGACCCAGGTCACCACTCATGAGTGTGCCATAACGAGCATCCCAGTCTGCAAGACTGCGCCTCATTTTCTGAAGCTGCTGTCGAACAACGGTCACTTGTCCCTTCAGTACAGCAAGTTCCGCCCGAATCACTGCCTTTCTTGATTGAGCTTCGTCTTCCTTGTCCAGAATCACACGAATGTGCTGCTTGGTATCGGAATACGCTCCTTCAAGCGACTTTACGTTTTGCCGTAGTTTGTCAACCTCTCCAACGACTGACAGGTCGCCGATTTTGAGGCGATCCTCGACACTCTCTAAAGCAATCTGTTGCTCTTTCAGCCTCTGGTCGACCTGGGTCGCGACGTTTCGACTTTCGTAACTGCTGAACCCCCAGACTGCCAGGATTCCGACCAGCAACATCACTGGCCACGGATCAATCCGAAAACTTGCCATCACACGACTCCTCTCAGAAAACCTGCGGCACCTCGGGAAATCACATCAGTCAACTACTGGCTCATGTGAACAGTCGACTTCGACTGGAAAATTTGCCGCACGGTCTGTGGATTCCCAGCTGTTGCCCATGGCCGACACAAATTCTGAACGCCTCGGAATTCGAAACCCAAACTGGTCGACCGGAACCTCGCAGCCACCACCGAAACCAACCAAAGAGTTACCGCTGGAGGCGAAGCCGGAAGCGGAAGGGGGTCCCCTGGCGGAGCGACAGCGTAGCCGAGGGGGCGAAGCGTTCAGCGGAGCCTGTTGACCGCACGCCGCCCCAGCGGCGTCGGTCAATTCGTGAGCGGCAGCGAACGAAGCGGGCGTTCAGCCCGCAAGCCGCACCGGCCCCAGCCGGTCGGCGCTGGCCCGTTCAGGGCGGCGGCCGTTCAGGCCGCAGGGCGACAGCCCCTTCTTGCGTTCCCGCATTTGAGCGTGTTCGTCATTTTGACCTTGAGCCTTCCCGCTCCTGCGTGCTGACATTCTGCTGGCCACTTGGTGAGTGTCTTTCGCGTGATTGCACACTCAGTATGTTGAGCGGCTCGGTCGCGTCAGTTCCCTGCGGATGCTTCTAGAGGCCGAGCCAGTCGTCGTTGCTTGATGTCAGTCTTCACATGGAAGCATGATGGTGATAACGGGCTCCGCATTGTCTCCCGGTCCGCAGATGGCTTTCAGTAAAGTCTCTGTCATTTTCCCCGCCCCGTCTATGTAGCAGACATTGAAATGAAGTATTGACGTGTCAGGGTCGCGGCCAATCGCAAACCAAAGCAGCATCAGAACATCGCAAAGGCGTCCCAATTCGTCTTGATGCGTGCAATCAGAACCAACTGCGACACAGGTGTTCCAGGCGGCGTGCGTCAGTGCAACTGGATATCGAAACCCGGCCTCAATGGCCATGTTGGTTACGTCAATCAGTACACCGTCTGCGATAGCGTCAGCTCGGGTGTATGCATAGATGATCTCAAAGTCCTTCATATTCATTTCTCCTTGATTTGCATTTGGCGGATGCACGTTGTTTCCGTATTGGTCTGCCATTGACCGGCATTCTCGGACCACGACAAGTCAAGGTGGAGTCTTTCGCGCAGCGAAAGCAGCAGCGGACGCCGAAGGCGGGAGCGGACCTTGATGTCGTGGTACGATGAAGAATGCCGAATGGTCAGCACCATTTCAGGCATGGTGGTTCGCGAGCATGAGTTGACCGATTGACTGCCTATACTCTGTCTCATTCGGAGTCAGAGAAATCCTGTGGACTCCGTCGGGAAGTCACCGTCATCAAGTTCGAATCAAAGACAAGTCACTTTCTGTATTGACGATAGATCTGCTGCAGAAGTTCTGTCGCCACATCGCTTAGGACAGACTTCGATTCTCGAATCACCTCTGCGTCTGCACAGATGCTGACTATTTCATGCTTGCTTTGATATGGAGTTGCCAGCCCCACTGCTCTGGCGACGGCGAACGCCACTGCCTGTGCATGGCTCTCCTCGACCTGAGGGTTGCCGCTGAATAGGTGTTCCGGATAGAGCTTCATAAGAGCATACTCACGAACGAGGTTATAGAATCGCCCTCGAACCGTCATGAATGGCCGGATATGGATCCATGTGGCAGACGAAATCGTGAATCCTCCCCCGAAGTACTCTGTGGAAATTGCGATGCCGTTGCATGTGAGGCACTGTTCAAGTGCCTGCAACCACTGATAGCCGTCTTGACGTCGTGCCAGTTTGTTGCAAAACCACTGGAGTTGTCGGCTAAGCCTCAAAGCATGGCCCGGCCGAAATCGCTTGTGTGGCCGAAGGATGTGCCACTCCGCAAAACACCTGATCTTGCTCTTCTGTTGCTGTTTGAGCCGGAATAGTTCATGTCGGACCACGGCCCCAACTTTGCGTTCGTTCAAGGCTGTGCATTCCATCTCTACCAGTTCGATAATTTGATCAATCCCGTCGTTGACGATCTTTCGGCATTTGTTGTTCATCTTCCTGTTTCCTGTTTCATAGTGCGTGCGATCCTCCGTTGTGACCGCTCGCGGGTTTCGAAATGAGGATCACGGCAAGTCAAGGTGGAGTCTTTCGCGCAGCGAAAGCAGCAGCGGACGCCGAAGGCGGGAGCGGACCTTGACGCCGTGATACCATGAGAAATCCCTGCGAGCGGAACCTCTGATCCTCATTTGCTTCGCATGAAAGGTCTGCCGGCCATGCATGCGAGCCAAGTCTGGTGCACCTTTCACGTTGGGGACTTCCCTGAGGCCAGGTCATGCCCTGGCTTGGCGAATCATCTGGCGGAGAAGTTCCGAGCCAATCTCGATTGTCAGCTGTCGATCGCTTCGAATCGTCTCGTGGTCGCAACATCGGCCGATTGTGTAGAACTGACTGTGATAGCGAGACTCAAGACCGACCGTTCTGGCAATGGCATATGCAATGGCCTGTGTTCGTGCCTCTGCGATCGTCGAACAGCGTTGCAATGGTGTCTGCAGACCAAGCTTTACCCGAACGTACTCCACAATCAGATAGTGAAATCTCGCCCGAACGGTCATAAATGGGCGAACCAGGATTCTGTTATCGAATGATGTGGACATCCCCCCGTCGAAATACTTCGTCTCAATCCGTATTCCGTTCTCCTCAATGGCACGTTCAAGAGCCCTCAGCCATTGAAATCCATGATGACGTTTCACAATCAACTCGGATAACCTGCAAAGTCGAGCGCGTGATTTTGATCGCCCCTCTTGCCAGCTACGTTCGAGAGGCAAGAGCAGATAAAGCTCTGAGTAATAGCGGAGTTTGTCGCGGAAGATCCACTGGCAACGAAACAATTTGTATCGGATCAGCCATCCGGGATCCTTTTGCATCAATCGCGAATGATTATTCTCAACCATCTGGGCAAGTTCATCGATTCCTGCCCTGATGACCATCCGGTAAGTGTTTCTGGTTGTATCCATGTCATCCATCCTGAAATGCGTGCGATCCTCCTTCGTGACCGCTCGCGGGTTTCGAAATGAGGATCACGGCAAGTCAAGGTGGAGCCTTTCGCGCAGCGAAAGCAGCAGCGGACGCCGAAGGCGGGAGCGGACCTTGACGCCGTGATACCATGAGAAATCCCGGCGAGCGGAACATCCTCTCATTGATTGTCGTGATCAGGGCTCACCGCATGATGAAACCGCATCGTCAATCGAGTAGGTGCATTGCGATAGGGATGTGGAGGGTGCGAAGCAGTCCGGCTTGCCGGACCGAGCGAATGCGGAGCCCGTAGCAGCCCGGGCCCGAAGGGCATCGCCCAAAAGCGGCCCTGGGAGCAGACTACGGAACAGGGACTACAAACGGATGTTGTTGTTCAGCCGCAGACGAACCTCATCGAGTGCCTGCTGAAGGGCGGACTCAAGGTCGTGGTAGCTGGAGTCTGCAGGAGTCACAGTCTCCGGCGAACGGACGGTCACCGTCCAGCCGTTCTCAGCAAAGAAGGTCTGGCGTACTGCCTGACCCTGATCGACGCGACGAGCCTTCCGCTTTCGACCATGTGTTTCGGCAGCATCTGCAACGGTGAGTGCACCAGTTGCCGCTTGTTGCGCGAGCCGTCGTTGCTCACCGAGGTCTTTGATTTTAGAGAGCTCATAGGCCGTGCGAGCCGGAATGTTACCGGCATCCACTTCCTTCTGTGTCTCCTGCGGCAACTTGAGCAAGGCCAGAGCACGACTGACCTTTGACGCAGGAATGTGCAGTGATTCGGCGACCTGCTTGCCAGTCCAGCCATTGTGGAACATCAATGACTGGAAAGCTCTGGCCTCTTCGACAGGCTTTAGGTCGTCTCGCAGGAGGTTCTCAATCAATTGCAGTCCAAGTACCTGAGCTTTCTCCAGAGGCTGCTCATGAAAGAAGCAATCAACGGTCGACAGTCCCGCCAACTGAGACGCACGCCAACGGCGTTCACCGGAAATGATCTGCCACTTCGACGTTGTTTCACTCCATCGCACATGGATTGGGTGAAGCTGACCATTCGCTTTGATATTGGCCGCTAGTTCTTCAAGCCCCGCTTCGTCGAATTCCGTGCGAGGCTGTTCAGGATCTGGTTCCAACTGCCGGATTTCCAGCCGACCATATCCGCGAAGTGGTCGCCGGCCGATATCCTTCGCAGACGGCACGGGACTGAGTCGCGGGCGAAATGGGACATCCCGGACACCCATGGACTCTTCAACATGCTGACTGACGCGTTCCAGTGTTTCTCGTGTGCTGCTCATTACCCCACATTGGTTCCTTGGGTTTGCCCTGCAATCCTGTCGAGAATCTCACGGCCAAGCTGAGAAGTCAACCGGGCTGCTAATGACCGAGGACTGAAGAACGCCACCGGCTGACGGCAGGCCAGCGAGACTTTGAATGCTGAGGCCTCCGGAATGACGGTCTCCAGGACGTTTGGCCCATACAGCTGTCGAAGCTTTCCTTCATAACGTCGATGGATCAGGAGTCGACTGTCAAACCGTGTGACCAGATGACCCAGCAACTGCAATGAGGGGTTCATTCTTTGAGCCTGCTCGATTCCCTGGTGAATCACTCGCAATCCCTGCGTTCCAAAATCTTCCGGTGGAACAGGGATGACAATCCAGTCGGCCGCCAGCAAGGCATTCCAGCTGCATTGGTAGAGGTTCGGCGGACAATCAATGAGCACGATGTCATATGCGGGAGCATCCGCCAAGAACTGCATCAGGGCAAACTGCTGCATTCCCGTGACCTCCGGGGAAGGCACGTTGATGGAACTCAACAATTGATTCGCACACACAATGTCCAGCCGCTCAAGTCCAGTGGAATGAATCAGAGTTGCTGGCATCAGAGTGCCTGCGTCATCTTCAAAGCAGGCCGCCAAGGTTGACTCGACTGGCAAGGCTTCAACGAAGGCGGAGCCAAAGAAACCCTGACTCAAAGACCCCTGCGGGTCAGCATCGATCAGCAGGACTTGCAGTCCATCCCGAGCCAATTGCCCGCCCAAATGGAAACAACAGGAGCTCTTCCCACACCCGCCTTTCTGATTGATGAACCCAATAACTGTTGCCGCCATACCGCTTCGTTTGAGTCTCCCATCCGATTGCCAATGGCAATTCCTGCCAAGTCACTGAAATCGCTGAAGTGACCTTTCCACATGCCCCTGCGTTTCGTCAAACGAAAGTTCACTTCAAAGGAAATTGTGTTAAACTACGGGATGGTTGGGCAGTCGTTTTTTGGAGAAGAATCCATGGATCTCCGAGACAGAGTTGTTTTGAATCCAGATGTGTTAACTGGAAAGCCTGTCATTCGCGGTACGCGTCTGGCCGTCGAGTTCATTGTTGATTTACTGGGGCAGGGATGGAGTGAAACGCAGGTACTTGAGAATTACCCCGGGATTACGCACGAAGACATTTTGGCTTGCCTCCAGTATGCCAGTCATCAGTTGAAGTCTGAGCGTGTCTACCCTGTGACAGCCTGAACCATGAAACTGCTTGCAAACGAAAACATTCCCGCAGCCCTCATAAGAAGTCTTCGGGCGGCAGGTCATGACGTGAATTGGGTGTCGGAGACTTCACCGGGTATCACAGACCCGCAAGTGATTGAATTGGCAATCCGAGAAGATCGGGTGCTTGTCACATTCGACAAGGACTTCGGTGAGCTGGCGTTTCGACGCTCATTGCCCGCAACCTGCGGAGTCATTCTTCTCCGACTTCCTATGGATGACCTGAATCGTCTGATACTCATGGTTGTTGAGATCATCGATTCCCGGGATGATTGGCAGGGGCAATTCGCAGTTGTTGAGGAAACGAGAGTTCGGTTGCGTCCATTGCCATCAGTGTGAAGATCTTTCTGAACTGCCTGATCAGAGAACAGGATTTGATATCAACAGATTTTCCCGCTGTTGACTTCCATCATGGCCTGCTAAGGCAGTGCTGTGAACGGCAAAGCAATACTCAGAAATTCGGATTCCACACTTCTCGGCAAGGACAACTGTCACTCGTTGAGCATGCCCTGCGCCCGCTGGATTCACGATTGTCGTCCGTCAATCGCAGTGCGGTCCACCTGACGAGCCATCAGTTCACAGACAAAACGGGAAAGCGACGAACCGCCCGAGTCCGAATCTCCAGCCCGCTCGGTCTGACGCCTACCGACGAATTCTATCTCTGGGGGCTCTTGGCACTGACATGCTCTCAGCCTGACCCCAGCCCGGAATTCAGTGCGACGCCTCACTACTGTTTGCGACAGCTGCAGATCATCGATCAGCATTCCAAGCGAGGTGGCCGACAATATCGACAGTTCGCGGAATCTCTCGCCAGACTGGCTGCCATCAACTACCAGAACGACGGGTTCTATGACCCTGTTCGACGCGAGCACCGGCGGATCAGTTTCGGAATTCTGAGCTACAGCCTGCCACCAGATGATGATTCATCACGGGCGTGGCGAATCGTCTGGAATAGCGTCTTCTTCGAGATGGTGCAGGCGTTTGGTGGGCATTTGTGGTTTGACTTGAGCGTGTATCACCAGCTGGATCCGGCGTCTCGGAGATTGTTCCTGCTGCTCAGCAAGGTTTTCCGTCGGAAGCAGGTGTCTCCCCGATTTGACTTGCAAGAGCTGGGTGTGCAAGTAATGGGATTCGCACCAACTCTGGCTCGACGAGATCTGAAGATCAAAGTCCGCCGAGCCATCGCCAGACTCGAGGAACACCACATCGTGTCACAATCTGCTATTCAGTCTGCGGGAACAGGCCGAAGATCCGCCGCGAGCGAGCCATTTCATCAGGGAAAGGGCGCGGTCCCGTGCGGTTTCAGTGTTACAGGTTTCAACAGCTTCCAACAGCTCTTTCCAGGTTTGCTGAGGATCTATGACTGGTCCTCACGCCGCCATGGCTAGTGACAGCAACTGGGCCGCTCGATAGTCCTCTTCGTCTCGATCAGCCGCGTAGGTCACTCGCTGGACCAGCCGTGTCAGAGCGTCCACGAGAGCGAATAGGTATAGAAGGTTTTGCCTTGCGGTCTGGCAGTACCAAAGACCGCCCCTTCGGATATCACCCCTTACGGTGTTTGGGCGGTGTTTGGGCTTGCTGCGTCAGCCCACCGGAAAACAATCTCGCATAAGAACTCTCCGGTCACACGATGGTCGTCCGAGGACGGGCGTAGACGAACGCTATCAGCGGGCTGACGATTGCAAAATGGATGACGACAAATGCCGTTTCAATCAGCAGGTAACCACCAACGGACGCCATATGGTGCTTGGCCGCCACAGCCAGAACCATGTACGACCACGCGATTGGAAAGGCAACCAAGAAGAACCGGAAGGAACCTCGCACAACAGGTTCACCGCCAAACATCTTCTCATAGACGATGGCCCAGGCAAATCCCTGAATCAGCATCGAGGCCAATCCGAAAGGGATCACCATGTCGTCGCGATAGACCGCGAGGTCCTTGTAGTAACCTGCAAAAACTGTCAGGTGCCAGAAGTAGCCAAGAGGGAACGTGGGGAGGACGTAGGCGAGGACTGCGAGAAATCGCTTCATGGTTTCTGACTCTTTCCTGAACGAGTCGTTCTTCTGTTGGCCGACGTTTTTGGAGACGATGCTTTTGCGTGAGGATTGAAGTCCAGCGCCTTTGTGATCCAAACGTCTAATGGCTTCCTGGTGGCAATCGCTGCAGAATCGACAAACACGAAGCCTCGCATCGGTCGACCATGAAGCACAATCCCCCCATCATTCGCTTCTCTTCGAAGAGGACTGCACGTCGGACGAATGAATCACGAACTCGGCGTGCCAGCTGTTCGTCAAACGCCATGACTCGGACTCCTGCATGACACCGCGCAAAATCGTTACTACGTCATGAACTCCGGCAGTTCGTCACCGCTCGGACCGTAGCTTGATGGTACGCTGACACCCAGCAGTCGCAAGTAGACTCCCAGTTGTCCGCGGTGATGATAAAGGTGATTCAGCAGAATCATTCGAATCAGTGCCGATCTGGGCATCGCCATCAACTCACGACCATCAGCTTTCAATCGCCAGATGGCATGCATTTGGGTATCACTGAATGCCGGCAGAATCCTCTGCACGGTCGCGACACTGTCCTCAAATGCACTGATGATTTCAGAAACATTTTCCGGTTGCGGATTGGGCCGGCTGAAGTCGGGCGGAGGTGATTCGTCCTGACTTGCCAGTTGAATCACCTGCCCGGGGCTCATCGCAATGTGCAGCGCCAACTGGCCCACCGTCATCGATTTTTCGTGAGGCTTCCAGCTGAGTTTATCCCCGGGAACCCGTTCGAGAAAACGACGCGTCGTCTTTGATTCCTGATGAAATTCTGACAGAAATGTCTCTGCGATGTTCATGATTCTCCGATTCCTCAAAACCTGGACCTCACACAGTGTCCGACGAACCGGTAGAACACTTGCACTATCTGCTAGAATCCAGGGGATGCGTTGCCAATGGTGAGGTGAAGGCTGTTTGAATGGCAAGAATACGAATATCACTTGCTTTAAGCAAGTGATATTACGAGGAATACTTCAGGGAAATTCAATGGTGAAGAAGGATGTGCCTGAACATCGATCGGGTTGTCCGCTGAGCATTGCGCTGGAGATCTTTGGCGATCGCTGGACGCTTCTGATTCTGCGCGACCTGATGTTTAAACAGTATTCGACGTACAAGGAGTTTCTGGAGAGTGGTGAGGGAATCGCCACGAATGTGCTTGCGGATCGCATCAGGATGCTTCAGGAGCAAGGGATTATCGTGGGCGAACGGTCCACGTCCGATGCTCGAATCATTTGCTACCGACCGACCCAAAAGGGACTGGACCTGCTTCCGGTCATGGTCGAGATGATCATCTGGGCCGATCAATATGAGGAGACGGCCGCACCTGCCAGGATCATGCGCCGGTTAAGAGAGGACCGCACTGGATTCATTGACGAGGTCCGCAAGCGGTTCACCGAGGCTGAGAAAGGCAAAGGGTAGCTCAAAACGCAGGAGTGTCCCTGAGCCGAACCCCGCCCACTCCGATGCGAGCCGTCCCTTCCGAGAACAGCTTCAGACGGAGATGCGTTCCACGATGTTTCGGGTCACCCGCTGCATGCGACGGTCATACAGTCGAGCTGTTCGCGAGTCGGCGTGGACACCATCATGGAATCCAGATACCGGCCAACATCCGCCGGAGCCACTCGAACCAAATCCAATTGCCGTTCCGCACACCAACTTGAGAACCGTTTCACCGCATGCAGATACGCTTTGCGGGTAAACCGATTGCGAATCTTCCCATGCAGAAACTCCTCAAACGTAAACCTCGCCTCTGTCCCTGCATCCCGAATCAGCGTCGGCAGTTCTGCATTCTGCCGTTCCATCAGCTCTGTGCACGATCCATCTAACCGCAGCCTATCTCCACCAGCCATACTCCTCCCTGAGCAATCAAGTAGCCGCCTCATTCATCGAGCGGCAAAATTCATCAAAAATTCAATGCCTGCCAAGACCATCATCTGCCAGCAGACCCCATCAACCCCCTGGCCAACCCTGCCCCTGATTCACTCACCCGGCAACCGCAGAAAATTCGAGCCACCCCATGAGTCCCCCCCGACCATAACGCCGGATAACGTCTTTTGTCCGGCATCAACTGCAGTCGCGATAACTTTACAGTTTCCGCAATAGGCACGTGCGATCAATTCGACTACGCAATCGGACAGCAATTCGAATCCTCGCAGATCAACTTGTCGGATGCCTCGGCGTGTCGGACCGGAGTAATGAACTAAATGCCCGTACGCCACATCGGTCGTGACCACCAACGCGTACAAAGAACGAACCGTACCTGGTTGTCGGGGCAATAACTGCTGGATCGGTCATTGGCTGCCAGTATTTCATCTACGATTGCTACTGCCAGCAGCGTCGCACGGTCTGCGACGTCATGAGCCAATGAGCTGCTGGCATTCAGTTCGATCGAAAAGTCCGTCTGTCGAAAGAGGCGGATTGAGATCGATTCGTCAATTCATTCTTGACAAAAGCACTGGATTGCTATATCGTACATCGACGATATTCAATTAGAGACGATTTTTATGGCAAAACAACCCGTCAAGAAGAAGCAGTGTTGCGACGATGCAGAGCCCTGCAAACTGCCTGCGGATCAGTCAGCCGAGCAGATGGCGGCGTTGGCGTGGGCGATTGCTCATCCGGCGCGGGTGCGGATTGTGCGATTGCTGATCAGTCGCAGTACGTGTGTCTGTGGGGAGATCGTGGATGAGATGCCGCTGGCTCAGTCGACGGTTTCGCAGCATCTGAAGATCCTGAAGGAATCAGGACTCGTCCAGGGTGAGGTGGATGGCCCGAAGGTGTGCTACTGCATCAATCCGGAAAAACTGGCCATGTTGAAGGCTCTTGTTGCGTCCCTGTAGATGGACTTTTTTTGCCGACAAATATCGTTGTTCGACGATTGACGATTCAGAGTGGTGTCAGAGCGTGGAGCACAAAAATGTCATCAATCACAAAGACTGTTCGAGACCAATACGCGGCCGTGGCCAGGAGTGGTCTCTCCAATGATTCAGCCGCCGTGCGATCTGTGGCAAGTGCGTTCGGTTACACGGCCGATGAACTGGACTCGCTTCCAGCAGAAGCCAATATGGGGTTGTCATGCGGCAATCCCGTCGCGATGGCAGCTTTGCGGCCGGGTGAGGTTGTTGTTGACCTGGGTTGTGGCGGAGGCCTTGATGTTCTGCTGGCTTCGAAACTTGTGGGACCGACCGGCAAGGCCATCGGCATTGATATGACCGCCGAGATGCTGGAGCGGGCTCGCGCAGGGGCTGCGAAAGTCGCCGCGACGAATATGGAGTTCCATCAGGCTCAGATCGATCAGCTTCCACTTCCCGATGCGTCCGTCGACTGCATTCTCAGCAATTGCGTGATTAACCTCGCCCTGGATAAGTCAGCCGTGTTTCGTGAAATGTTGCGAGTGCTGAAGCCCGGCGGAAGGATTTCAATCAGCGACATCGCCCTGAAGCAACCCCTGCCGCCGGATGTGGCCAGCAGTCTTCAGGCCTACGTCGGCTGCATCGGTGGTGCCATGCTGATCACGGAATATCAGAACCAACTGACAGCTGCGGGATTCGAGGCGGTCGTTGTGACGGATACGGGCGCTGATCTGAATGTCTACGCACAGGCCAGCTCCGATGGCTGCTGTTCGCTGGAACCAGTCACTACCTGCTGCAGTCCGTCTGCAGCCACGACTTACACCTTGGGAAGCACTGTTCATAACGGTCTGGAACAGGTATTGCGTGAATTCGATGCAAACGCTTATGCGGCGAGTGTTCGAGTCTACGCCACCAAAGACGCTCAAAACGCGCCCCTAGCGCACACCGACGTGTGCAGTTCCGGCACTCACAATTTGCTCCAGATGACATCTCCAACGAAAGGTTCTGCCATGAAGACGATCCAGATTTATGACCGCCCAATGTGTTGTTCTACCGGAATTTGCGGTCCGAGCGTCGATCCAGTTCTGCCTCGCTTCGCTGCTGATCTGGACACGATAAAAAATGCCGGGCACACCGTCGAGCGATACAACCTGTCGCAGCAGCCTCAGGCGTTTATCGAGAACAAGGAGATTCACGCGCTCATCTCCAGCAAAGGCACTGAAGTGCTGCCAGTCGTTGTTATCGATGGCCACATCGTCAGCAAAGGCATCTATCCTTCGATGGAGATGTTCCGGATGTGGACTGAAGGCGGCGTAACTCCCGCAGCCTCTCCCGTGGCGACGATGTCATTGCCAATTGCCGATCAGGGCTGCTGCAGTGGTTCGACAGGATGTTGTTAAGTGACGGTTTGTCACTTCAGCGACAATTCGCCGACGATCTGATTTTGAGGATTCAGCCTCAGGTGACGAAAGCCCTGCGGCATGCCATATTGGGAGATTGATCATGGAGTTTCTAAAGCAAACGACTCGCAACCTGTTCTTCACGGGAAAGGGTGGTGTCGGGAAAACATCCGTAGCCTGCGCGACGGCTGTGCAGTTGGCGGACGCGGGCAAGAGAGTCCTGCTGGTCTCGACAGATCCTGCGTCAAACCTGGATGAAGTGCTGGGAACGCCATTGGGACATCATCCGACAGCGATACCCTCGATACCTAATTTGCACGCGATGAATCTGGATCCGGAAAAGTCTGCCGCGGATTATCGCGAACGTATGGTAGGGCCGTATCGAACACTGTTGCCACCGGCTGCGGTCGCCAGCATGGAGGAACAATTCTCCGGCTCGTGTACTCTTGAAATCGCCGCGTTTGATGAGTTTTCGAAGTTGCTGGGTGATGCTTCAGCGACGGCGGAGTTTGATCATGTCATCTTTGACACAGCACCGACGGGGCATACGCTGCGACTGTTGACTTTGCCATCGGCATGGTCCGGGTTCATGGAAAGCAACACCACGGGAACGTCCTGTCTCGGCCCGCTCGCTGGCTTGCAGGCTCAGCAAGTGCTCTATCAGGACACAGTGAAAGCGCTGAGCGACCCGGAAACGACAACTCTGATCCTGGTCACTCGTGCAGAAGCCACGGCGTTTCGCGAAGCGGCTCGCACGAGCGGTGAACTTCAGGGTCTCGGTGTCGCCAATCAGCATCTGGTGATTAACGCACTATTCCAGGCGTCCGACATCAGCGATCCGTATGCAGTGGCGATGCAGCAACGTGGTGACAAGGCGATCGCTGAGATGCCGGAGATGTTGAAGTCTCTGCCTCGCACTTCGATCCCGCTGACGGCAGGCGGAGTGCTGGGTGTTGAATCGCTGCGAAGTCTGGGTCGGCCGACTTTAGCCGCATCGGTAATTCGGTCAGCAGCATCCACCAATGTTTCCGCGATCGACCGTACGAATCTGCCAAAGTCACTGTCGACGATGATCGACGATCTTGCTGCTCCGGGTCACGGCGTGATCCTGGCGATGGGCAAAGGGGGCGTTGGAAAAACGACGGTGGCCGCCGCCGTCGCCGTTGCACTTGCCGAACGAGGCCTGGAAGTGCATCTTTCGACCACCGACCCGGCTGCACATATCGCGGCCGCAGTGGCCGGGGAGACATATCCAAACCTGACCGTCAGTCGCATCGATCCTGTCGCCGAGACTGCAAAGTACTCTCAGGAAGTTATGACCAACGCTGGTGCCGGGCTCGATGCATCTGGCAAAGCGCTGCTCGAGGAAGATCTGCGTTCGCCGTGTACGGAAGAAATTGCCGTCTTCCGTGCATTCGCGGATGCCGTTGCGGAAGGTACCAACCGATTCGTGGTGCTCGACACTGCTCCGACAGGTCACACGGTTCTGTTGCTGGATTCTGCACTGGCTTATCATCGCGAGGTGACTCGTCAGACCAGCGGAATGCCAGAAGCGGTAGAAAATCTACTGCCACGCCTGCGAGACAAAAAGTTCACTCGCGTTCTGATCGTCACGCTTCCGGAAGCAACGCCCGTGCATGAGGCCGCTCAGCTGCAGCGTGATCTGCGACGCGCGGAGATTGAACCGTATGCATGGGTGATCAACAACAGTCTGTCACCACTGAAGGTCACAGATCCACTGCTGGTGGAACGGCAGAAACACGAAGCGAAGTACATCAACGAAGTTGTCACCGAACAAGCCAGCCGCACGGTCTTGATCGCCTGGCAGATCGAACCTCCCGTGGGTCCGGAGGCACTGAAACACGCAATGCAGGCAGAAGTCGTGACTTCACACTGAGCATAGACAACACATCCACGTTCAACAGGAGTCACCACATGGCCACAATTCAGATCCTCGGCACTGGTTGTTCCAAATGCACACATTTGTTTAAGAACGCGGAAGACGCTGTCCAAACGCTCGGCCGCGGTGATCGAGTGGAAAAGATCGAAGACATCGTCCGAATCCTCGACTTCTCTCCCTCTGCATTGCCCGCCATGGCGATTGACGGCAAAGTCGTGACGTCCGGCATGCTGTCGACGTCGAAGCAGATTCAGGAACTGCTTCAGGCGCATTTATCAAAGGAGAATGAGATATGAATCCAAAGAAAATTGTCTCTCGACTTCTCCTGGCCTTTGTCGCCGTGGCTTTACTGATTGCGACGGCCGATGTCACAGGTTTGAAGCAGAAGCTGGCAGGCATTTCGCCCGATTCCGCGGTCACTCTTACAACCAAACAAGCAACGTCCGACGATACTGATCACACAGACGATGCCCGTTACGCGGCCATCTTTTATCACGCCAAACACCGCTGTGAGACCTGCGTGAAGATTGAAGAGTACGCTCACACGGCTCTGTTGCCAGCCATTGAGAAGGGTGAACTGGCGTGGGAGATCAGCGAATACACGGCACCTGAAAATCGTGAGGTCGTGCGTTCGATGGATGTGATGACCTCTACTGTAGTGCTGATTGAACGAGAAAACGGAAAGATCGTCCGCTTTAAGAATCTCGAAGATGTCTGGCTGCACACAAATCATCCGGATCGGTTCGCTGCGTACATCACAGATTCATGGAAGAGTTTTCGAGAGAGTCTCTGATGGATTCTTTTGCCCTGGCGATCGGAAGTGCCTTCTGGCTCGGACTGCTGACTTCAATCAGTCCCTGTCCGCTGGCAACAAACATCGCCGCGATCTCGTTCGTCGGACGTGACGCCGGTCGAACTTCGCGAGTCCTCTACGCGGGCATTCTGTATGCTGCTGGCAGAGTTCTTGCTTACACTGTCATCGGTAGTCTGGTCGTCGCCAGTGTGTTGTCCGCACCGGGCGTTTCGGTGTGGCTGCAGAGCAACATCAGCTTGTTTGTTGGGCCGTTGCTGGTTCTGGTGGGAATGATTCTGCTGGGGCTGCTGGAGTTGCCTTTCTCGTCTGGCTCTGGATGACGATTCAGAATGTATTTCTGTAGAGGCGCCGATTGATCGAGTCTTTGAGCAGCCAGCGTCATTGTGGTGACTCATGACCAGCGAACTCAGAAAGTGTTTGATACGATTTATGAGATGGAGGACGGGGTGATTCATCAGTTGAACGCCAGCAAATCCATTCAGACAAGTGCTATAGAAAGCAGACTCGATGACTGATCCAGTTCAAATTGCTCCAGCCAGGCTTTATCCGGAAATCGAATCTTACGTTTTGCAACGGACAAAGGAGTTCGACCAGATCTCTAACGAACGCAAATCGGAACTACTGCAGCTTGCCAAATACGTGGGAGACAGCATTGCAAGTGGACAGGAAGCAAGACTCACATTTGTCTGCACACACAATTCGCGACGAAGTCATCTGACTCAAATCTGGACGCAGATTGCGGCGACATATTTTGGCTTGAATCATGTGAAAACATTCTCCGGTGGCACCGAAGTGACGGCCTGCAATCCTCGTACGGTTGCAGCACTGAAACGCTGTGGTCTTCGATTCAGCACCGAAGAGGAATCCAGTTCAAACCCGCACTACGCCGTGGCATTTTCTGATCAGCAACCATCGCTGATCTGTTACTCGAAAGTCTTCAATAAAGCACCAAACCCGTCGTCGAATTATTGCGCGGTGATGACGTGCTCGCATGCCGATCAGAACTGCCCGGTTGCCATTGGCTGCGATCTGCGATTGGCGATTCGCTATGACGACCCCAAGGTGTCTGACGACACACCACAGGAAGCGGCCACATACGATGAGCGCTGTGCGCAGATTGCTCGGGAGATGTTGTACGCGATTTCTCAAGCGAAGGGTTGAAATCAAAGTTCTGTGCAGAAACGCAGATCATCTTTAAGTAACGGAGGACCATGCTCAATGGTTCAGTCAGCAGAACAAACAAATCAAGCGGAAGACAAGCCAATTGTATTGTTTCTGTGCACGCGCAACTCGGCTCGCAGCCAGATGGCGGAGGCGTGGCTTCGCGAGCTTGCGAACGACCGATACGTGGCTGCCAGTGCGGGGCTCGAACCCAGTCAGATTCATCCCATGACGATTCAGGTCATGGAGGAAGTCGGACTTCCTCTGGACGGACATCGGTCAAAACCGATTTCTGAGTTTCTGGGCCGAGTTCCTGTCCGCTATATCTTTGTCGTGTGTGAATCAGCGGAGAAAAACTGTCCTCGAATTTGGCCATTTGGCGGACAACTTAAGCTTTGGCCGTTCGAGGATCCAGCCTCTCAGGAAGGTGATGAATTCACTCAACTGGCCAAGTTCCGTCAGGTTCGTGATCAGGTGGAACAGCAGATTCGAACCTGGCTTCAGGAACAACGGAGCAATCAATAACGATCGGCCTGGGAGACCAACCGACGCGAGTTAGCCCCCAACCGTTCGCTGCTCCGGTCACATCGGCCGATGCGTCGAACGACGTTGGAACAACATCGGAAAGTGCGATCGAATTGATGGCGAGATACGCATGCCAGGAGACGCCGTCAACGACTGCGGCAGGTTCAGGCGTCGGATCACTGTGTTGGCACACGCGTAAAACCGGCAACAGCATTTTGTGCCGCGGATTGAATGGATTTCGAGACGGAATGCTCGGGATGCGACCCCGGCAAGTGTTTGCCGGAACGGAAGCGAGTGGAACGAGAACCTCGTTGTGCCGGGCACTTTGAGAATTGCGACTGCTCACTCCCGTCCGTGCAGTTTCAACCATGTTCGTTAGATTTCAGTGGGGGGGGTGGGTGGGTGGGTGGGGGTGGGGGTTCTGCTCACACTGCCGGGAATGCCTAAAAGCCCACTATTCCCCGTTGGCCGCACGGGCCTGATTGCAGCGAGCATTGCACGCAATCAAGTCCGCACGGTGCCGCAGGGAATCAGTCTTCCGGTGGGCCGTAAACTGTAAAAACCTGATTCGACTCGCTTCCTGAGCCTGTGGCTTTTGTCGCACGATCAGTGGTCGAGACTACGGAATATCCAGACGCAATTTGAAGGAACAAATCCCTGATCGCTTGATCATGCCAGTGAAACCACCGTCATGGGCTCTCGGAGTGTTCTCATCCAGTGAATCAGCTTTCAACGTTATGACAAGCATCGGCCAAAGTGTTTCATCTCGGATTGGATGCAAGATTCGACTCGGCAGTCGATACCAGTGCCATGATCATCAGCCGGGCTTCCGCAGAGAGTTTTGGCCACGTGTCGACTACGCGACCCAGGTCAGCAGGATGTTGACACACGTTGTCAATGGCTGCCAAAACGCGACCTTTCGGCGCTGCACTGGATCTCTCAATTTGACGTAAATTGCTTTCGCCACAAGCACTTACAAGATCGGACTGCCAGTCCTGAAAACCGGAATACCCGCAAGGGTACCCAGGGTTCGAATCCCTGTCTCTTCGCTCAGGTCGCCCAATTATCCTCAATTGGGTGGCCTCTTTTTTGCGCCAGGCGACAATGTTGATTCCAGCGAGCCGTCCGGCACCAATCCTGGCACCTCAACACTACTGATGGCACCTTTTGAACTATCAGTGAGAACGTATTTCGGAAGCAGTTTGTTTCCAGGGAACATCGAGGTCAGCGTCACTGCCAAACCGGCCTACTCGTCGACGGTACCGACCGGGATGACCATCACATAATCACGCATGAATCAGCGGGATTCCATATTGCTCAAACATCCGATCATGACTCACCAGAGTGGCCGATTCGCAGACGGCCTGAGCAATCAACATTCGATCGAAGGGGTCACGCTTCCAAACAATGCGTTCTCGGAGTCGGAAATCCGGTCGAGTGCAGGAGCAGAGATCAGCATCGGAAGAAACAGTAGCTGCCTGAGACAGCTGCACGTATACGCTGGAAGGTCTGTGGTGGCCGGGATACTCTCCTCGAGATGATCAAACTTCGGGTTCAATCGATGGTTCATCATTGAGTGAAGAAATGAAGTCTAAGTCTTTAGCCTTGTTATTAGTTCGGCTTCGCGGTTTGATGCAGCTCTATTTCCTCGCCAGTCGCCCCCACGGGAGCTCCGAACTGAAGTCGCACAGCTTCAGCAATCTTCATGGCATCATCGGACTTTGTTTCGTTGTGATCATCAAGAGTCTGTCGAACCTTTCTGGCGAGTGCCAGCGGTGTAAACGGCTTCTCAATGAAAACACTTTCCTGAGCTTCAATGCCATATCTAATAACAGTGTCAGTTGTATAGCCACTCGCGTAGAGCACCTTCAATCCTGGCCAGAGCTTCCGAAAGGCATCTGCGACTTCACAACCGCTCATACCGGGCATCACAACATCGGTCAACAGAAGGTCGATCCGCTCTTTCTGAGAATTGGCGGCTGCAAGTGCTTCCGAACCGCTGGAAGTGGAAATCACTTTATAGCCTTGAGATTCCAGCACAAATTGAACGAGTCTCGAAAGCGCGGGCTCATCTTCGACAACGAGTATCGTCTCTGAACCACGTGGGGCAATGGGATGAGTCAAATCTCTCGTGTCTTTGAAACGTTCTTCCAGGACTGTTGGCAGCAGGATTGTAAATGCAGTGCCTGACCCCGGTTCACTTTCGACATGAATCGATCCTCCTGCCTGCCGCAGAATGCCGTAGGCAGTTGCAAGCCCAAGTCCCGTTCCCTTGCCGACGGCCTTTGTCGTGAAGAATGGTTCGAACACCCTTGCCTGTATATTTTTGGGAATTCCTGTTCCTGTATCAGTGATGCGAATCCGGGCATACCTTCCAGGTTTCACTACGTGAGCATGCAAATCATTCTCACCGAGTACGAATTCACTTGTTTCAATCGTCAATCGGCCGCCACAGGGCATGGCATCTCTCGCGTTCACCGCAAGATTAATCAGGACTTGCTCCAGTTGGCCAGGATCGGCCTTCACCGGTCTGAGGTTTGAGTCAAAGATCAGCGAAATCGTGATGTCTTCACCGATCAGACGATGCAGCATCTTACCAAGATGCTCAATCAGATTATTCAGATCGAGCACTCGTGGCGAAAGGATCGTTTTTCGGCTGAAAGCCAGCAGCTGCGATGTCAGGCCGGAAGCGCGTTCCCCGGCTTCGTGAATGGATGATGCGTATTGAACAAGTGCGTGGTCGCCGGATAGCCCCGTAAGATTTAACCGCAGCATTTCCGCGTAACCGCAGATCACTGTGAGTAAATTGTTGAAGTCATGTGCGACACCGCCAGCCAAAAGTCCAACTGCCTCCATCTTCTGTGCCTGAATGAATTGTTCTTCCAGCAGTTTTCGGGCAGCAATATCACGAACGACCGCCGTGAATCTTCGTTCTGTGTCGAGTTCAAACTCGGCTATTGTCATCTCAAGCGGAATTGTTGAGCCGTCGGCACGTCGGCCTGTGAATTCGCCTCTGACCCCAACGATCGGTGCCACATGACCAGAGAAACCTGGGACGCCCTGCTCGTCGGCTCTTTCAAACACTGACGGCACAATGATGTTCAGGCTTTGCCCCATCAGCTCATGCTGCGTATAGCCAAATATCTTCTCGGTGGCGGGGTTCGCGGATTGAATCACACCGGAATCGTTCACTGTGAGGATTCCATCCGTCACACTATCCAGCACCGATCGCAGTAATGTGAGGGTTCTCTCCCGCTCTGTGAGATCAGTAAGGACCACAAGAACAGCGTTTACCCCATTATCTTTGATTGGGGTTGCTACGACGTAGACTGGTACCGTGCGCCCGTCAATACGTACGATTTTCTCGTCAATTCCGGGAACGCTTTCGGATTTTCCAAGCATCGTGGCAATTCGATGCTGGATCAGCGAGTGATAATCGGGATGGAAGAACTCAAACGGACACCTGCCGAGAATCTCAGCGGGCTGCTCAGCCCCGAACAACCGGACACAACTCGGATTACAAAAAACAATTTTCCCGCCTGAGTTGACAAATACTGCGTCGGGCAGAACATCCATCAGACGGCGGTGTCGTTCTTCACTGGCCTTTATGATCTCCTCATTTCGTTTTCTTTCCGTGATGTCAATGTCTGTCCCTTCAACGTAAACGGCCCGTCCCATTGATCCCAGCGTGACTCTCGCGCGGCTATGGATCCACATCTGGATTCCGTCAGGGCGAAGGACCCTGAAATCGTGAGCGAAAACATCATCATCCGCCACAAGCATGTCCGTAGATGGTTGTGCGGAGGATGGGGCGATGGCATCCACGTATGAACGCCAGGATGCCTCCACTTTTTGAGCTCGGGCTATTGCGATGGGCCGATCATCCGGGTGAAGAACCGACAGAAAGGCCGCAAGGCCCGGCGTTGTTGTTGCTCGATCTAACCCGAGGAGCCAAAACATCGCTTCTGACCACCAGACTCTACCGGAAACTGGCTCCCAGCCCCAGCTTCCCAGTCTCGCCATCCGTTGAGCCTCTGCCAGTCGAGCTTCACTTAACCGCAACGCTTCCGTTGCACGGATCACAGCGCGACCGGCTTGACGTTTGTCCAGAGCCTGACGGACAGCCGCAGCAAGACGTCCAAGGCGATCCTTCAGCAGGTAATCCGCCGCTCCTGACTTCATCATCGTAACGGCGTCGTCCTGGCCGATTGATCCGGATACGACAATGAACGGAACATCGTTTTGCACGCTGCTCTGAAGTAGATTTAAAGCTCGCTGACAGTCAAACTGCGGCAGTTGCCAATCGCACAGGACGATATCCCATTCATGGTTTAGCGCTGTGATGAAATCAGGCTCCGTGTCCACGCGGACTGCATTGAACTCCATTCCGCCTTTGCGCAACTCGCATTCCAGAAGCTTTGCATCAGCCGGACTGTCCTCGACGATCAATACTTGCAGCGGTCCCGAATTCATGGTTTCTATTCAGTACGATAAGGGACCTTGTTGATGAGGAGCCAAAACAGTCCAATTTGCCGCACGGCAGCTATAAACTGCTCGAAATCCAACGGCTTTTGAACGTAACCGTTGACGCCCAGTTGGTAGCTGTCCACCATGTCGCGATCTTCAGTGGACGATGTCATGACGACCACTGGAATCGCTTTCGTCTCAGGATCAGACTTGATCCGTCGCAGTACTTCAAGACCATCGACCAGCGGAAGTTTTAAGTCGAGAAGAATGACTTTGGGTTGACCGTGTCCTTTGCGATCCGCATAGCGATCAGTACAGAACACATATTCCAGGGCCTCAGCCCCATCTCGCAGTACCTTTACGTGGTTGGCGAGGTTGTTTTTCTGGAACGCGTGCATGGCCAGTTTGATGTCACTGGGGTTGTCTTCCACGAGCAGGATTTCAACGGCTTCTGTCATGCGTGTGCTCTTTCGGGAAGAAGAGAGAAATAAAACGTCGCTCCGGCGCCGGGGCGCGATTCTGCCCAGACACGCCCCCCGTGGCGATGGATTATGCGTTGCACAACGGCCAACCCAACGCCGGTGCCTTCGTAGTCCTCCTGTCGGTGGAGTCGCTGGAATACGCCGAACAGCTTGTCTACATAACGCATATCGAAGCCGACTCCGTTGTCTCTCACGTAGTAGAACACTTCAGAGTCACTACTTCCAGAGCCAATTTCAATCACGGGTGGATTGGATCGCCCTGAATATTTGAGTGCGTTCCCGAGCAGGTTAATCCAGACCTGCTTTAACAGAAACGCATCGGCAAAGCACGGCTGCAGGTGGAACAACTTAATTTCTGCGGACTCGTCAGCCTTCAGGTCACTCAAGCATTGCCGGACAAGAGTGTCAGGAAAAAATGTTTCCATTCGCAGTGCCTGCCGTCCGAGGCGTGAAAAAGTCAGCAGGTCGTCGATCAGTCGCCCCATGTACTTTGCATTGCGAGATACTTCCTTGAGGCAGTCCGCAGCCTCCAATGAGATCTCACTAATGTGCTCTTCCTGAAGAATTCGCGAAAAGCCATCAATCGCCCGCACCGGAGCCCGCATGTCATGCGACACGGAATACGTAAATGCTTCTAATTCTTTATTGGCAGCTTCCAGTTGAGCCGTTCGCTGAATCACTCTGCTTTCCAGATCGGCATTGAGTTTTCTGATTCCTTCTTCGGCATCTTTCAGCTTTGTGATGTCATAGTTGACACCGAGGAATCGAGTTGCGGTGGACTCTGCCCGAGGGAGGATGCTATCCGTCTGATAAAGAAATGACCCCTTACCGGCTAACCATCGAACGCTTCCATCCGCTCGAATAATACGGAACTCGGTGTCCAGGCTACCGGACCGAACTGCTTCGATCCAGTCCTTCTGCAGAGATTCTATATCATCAGGATGAACATACCTGAAGAATGTCTCCGGCCCCGGGGAGACTTCTCCCGGCCGCAGTCCAAGCAATTCGTATTCCACTTCATTCCAAACGCCTTCGCCCGTCAGAAGATCGACTTCAAATGTCCCCATCGAACCGGCTTCGAGCGTCAATCGACGGCGTTCTTCGCTCTGCCTCAATGCGTCTTCTGCTTTTTTTCTGGCTGTGACATCGACAGTCACCGCAACACCTGCGATGACGTTGCCGCGATGATCATGAATTGGAGCGCCGGACGCTTCCGCATACCATCGACGGCTGTCCGGCATTACGATCTCGAGATCTATGGGAGGAATCGTTCTGTCTTCTGCCACGGCCCGCTGTAATGGCAGCTCCGAATTCTGCACCGGATGTCCATTGAGAAAGAACTGGACTTGTCGCCCCGGGGCCGAAGGATCCATGGCCGAGGCGGATAAATTGTCCGTTGATTTTACGGAGAATTGATTCAGTACCGCAGGATTCCCAGTGACACGCTCGCATGTCCTGTCATCTGAGAAACTCACTCCAACCGGCAGAGCATTCATCAGGGCCTGCAGGCGACTGCTCGTTTCAAACAGCTGTTGCTCTGCTCGCTTTCGGTCCGAAATATCGTGAACAGCGCTGATAAACTGATAAGGTGTTCCGTCTGCGTGGCGATCCAGAGAAACAGCATGGTTCACCCATATTACAACACCATCTTTTCGAACCTTACGTTTCTCAAACGTGTAAGTTGTCTGACTTCCATCGAGCAGCTTATGTCTCAAAGCCGTGTCGGCCGCAACGTCTTCAGGATGAGTCACCTGCTGAATTGTCATCTCCAGCAATTCGTGCTCCTCGTAACCGTGAATACGACAGAAGGCATCGTTAATAACGGCGAAGCGACCGTCCAGCTCAACTCGAGCGATACCGACAGCGGCACTTGCGAAGATCACACGAAAGTGTTTTTCGCTCTCAATCAACTCAGAGTTTCGCTGAATCAGCTTGCTCGCCAGCGACCACCTTTCAGCAGCGTTCTCCAGCGAACGCAGAAGTCCCCGGGGAGTTATCCAGTCTTTCAGGATGCAGTCCTGAGCCCCTGCTCGAAGAACGTCGCGCCCGACGTCCGGACTGTCAATACGAGTCAGAACCACGACCGGGCATGGCGGGAGACCATTGGGCGTCAGGATCGCAGTCAGAACCTCTGTAGCCGTCATGTCCGGCAAGGTGTCGCTGAGTAAAACGCAACATGGACGACACGGATCGGTCTTTACGATCCGAACTACGGCCTCCTCGCCTGTCGCAAAATCTTCGAATTCGTCGATATTCGTGGAGGCAGACTGCAGAAGACTTTGGAGTTCACATCGCTCGCCGGGATCATCACTGACTATGAGTACTTTGAAAGGAGATGACTCTGGCAGTTTTGGACCTTTCGACAAATCGTCTGCTCCTCATTATTCTGCGCAACTAACGTGTTGTTCGAAGTGAGACCATGCTCGTGAACCTGAACTGCCCCAGGTAATCATCGAGGTGTACGGCACAGGATATCGATCCATCAACTAATGTAACTTCGTGCAGAAAGAATGCAATCAGCATACAACACCATAGTTACCCCAATTCCGGCGACGCGAGGCGGCATCTCACAAGGATCATTGGAAAGGTGTTTTGGTTCAGGGGCAAGTGGAATCCTGCAGGATAGCGGTTAGCAAAAAGCAGTGATGACATCCTGTCGAATCGCATTCGTGGGATCGTGCCACGAAGGTTTGTCGCAGAATGCCAAATCCGAAGGCTGGTTTGTCGAATTGGAGGGAAGGTGGGCGGTCGAGGACCGCCCACCTTCGTCTTTTCGTCTTTGGCCCCCGGAACGGCGCTCGGGTTGCACCTCTGCAGAGCCCTTTCTTCCGTCCGAGTCCAGATCATTGTGGTCAAGCGACTGCCTCACTGTGTTGTATTGGTCCATATAGTTCGCCACGCGTTTTCGTGCCTCTTCGATCGTGGCCGGACAGGCTGGTCGGATACACTCCTGCTTGAGCGAGCCATGCCAGCGCTCCAGCTTACCGTTGGACTGCGGATTGCAGGGACTGGTTCGCACATGAGTGATGCCGACCATACGAACGAACTGTTTGAAATCGCGGGCCGTAAACTGAGAGCCATTGCCTGAGATGATCCTCGGCATTTTGCCGGGGAACTTCTCCAATGCTCTCTGAATGACGATCTCTACGTCGAACTCCTTTTGAGCCTCCCGTAATTCGTGATGCACGATGTAGCGGCTGTTCGACGCGAACATCGACGGATCAGTTTCGGAATTCTCAGCTACCGGCGACTACGAGGACTGTCCCCGCGGTTGCCCCGCCCCCCGCGGTTGACCAGTTTGTCATCTGGGCACGCCGCAGACAGCCGATCTTCGATTTCAAAAATCTCATCAATTTGCCTGCAGGTTCATGGCGTGAACTACGCATGAATAGAGGAGGCTGGAACCGATCACAGGACTTTAGCTGGTAATGGCCTGACCAGTACTGTAACTGAACCTCACCTCTTGCTCTGTGCCTTTTTTTGCACGACATCAATTCCCGATTCCTGCATCTCACTTTTCATGGAGAATTCACTATGGATCAATCTGTCAGCCGACGCGGAGCCCTCGGGGCGTTTGCGGCCGCATTCGCTTCACTTGCAATACCCGCTCGATCCGCCGTCGCCGCCGGGTCGCCGGTGAAACTGAACAATTGGGAGGGAAGAATTGACTACGTTCCCGATGGTCCATCGCCGTTTACGATGGAGGGAACCGCCTCACATCTCGGCAGGTTCATGTCTGTTGGTGAAGTCACCCTAATCCCCATAGACGATTCCGGGGCCATGATGGGGTCCGGAGTCGTGGTATTTCGAGCGGCGAATGGTGATCGGTTAGTGGGTACGACGGAGTGGGTCGTCACTGATGCAGACGTCAGCGGGATGAGTTTCCACTGGAGCGACTCTGTGCAGTTCAGCGACGGAAGAATTGCGACAAACACTGGTCGATTCGTCAAGGATCGACCACAGGGTCTCGTCGTGATCGCAATCATTGCCATACTGATCGGACTGATGCTGCCGGCTGTCCAGAAGGTGCGGGGATAAAGACTCGCTGCGAAAGTCCTGAACGACTACAAAAACGGTGCTTCGAAAAGAACTATTTCCACACAGGTCGAAGGAGATCCCCCCTCGCGTCATACCCACGGAGACAGCAAGCTGATAACTCGCGGAAAATACGATTCTGCTCAATTCGCAGTACGTATGCGGTATTTTCAATCGCAACTGTCACAGTCTTGCGTTCGGTGTGTCGAAGGAGTTGATCCCCCTGGAGTACAATTGAGTTTTCTGAATCAACAGCGAGGAATGAGACAATGCACAATCCCTTTGTTGAGACAATCGACGAGTCAATGGATTCCGAGTTGATCGAGAAGGCATTGCAGGGTAGCCGTGAGGCCCTGGAGAAATTAGTCCTGCGGCATCAGGCGTGGATTTACAACATCGCCGTGCGGATGGTGTTCCACGCTCACGATGCCGAAGAAGTCACGCAGGAAGTTTTGGTGAAGGTCATTATGCGACTCAGCACCTTCAAGGGTGAAAGCCATTTTCGAACATGGCTGTATCGCATTACGGCAAACCACGTGCTGAACATGAAACGCCGAGGCGGCGAATCCGAGGCTCAGACGTTTTCGAGTTACGCCGACGCCATAAATGACACTCCAGACCTTGAATTCCCTGATCCGAAAAGTATGCCGGTGGATGTGCCGTTGTTGGTCGAGGAAGCCAGGATCTCCTGTACCACCGGCATGCTGCTCTGCCTGGACCGCAAACAACGGCTGATCTTCACGCTCGGCGTGATCTTTGGAGCCAGCGATGCGGTCGGCAGTGAAATCCTGGAGATGTCGGCCGACAACTTCCGACAAAGCCTTTCCCGTGCTCGGCGTGATCTTTATCAGTTCATGCACGGTCAATGTGGTCTCGTCAATCCCAACAACCCGTGTCGATGTGCGAAGAAGACACGAGGCTTCATTGAGGTGGGGCACGTCGATCCCAATCGTCTGCAATTCGCGCCGTCACATCTGCGGCGAATCACTGAAATGGCAGCAGGTGTCACAAGAACCATCGAGAAGACTCTGGATGAACATTACGCAGGTGTCTTCCGCGAGCAACCGTTTCTCCAGCCAAGGGATCAGGTCGGCTGGCTGAAACAACTCCTCGACGACGGAGGCTTCCGGAAGTCACTGCATCTCAACTGAAGAAATCTGGAAAGAGTTGTCACAGTCGTGCCTCCGGGTTGTCAAAACGGCAAGGAGGAACAGTTATGTTAAAATTACACAAAAAAAGCGCCGTCGTGACCGGCGCATCCAAAGGGATTGGTGCGGGAATCGCCAGAGAGCTGGCAGCGGCTGGAGCCGGCGTCGTGGTGAACTACGCAAGCGACCGAATTGGCGCAGAATCCGTCGTCAATGCGATCGTCGCCGACGGCGGTCGTGCAAAGGCGGTTCAGGCGGATGTTGCGAAGGCCGGCGATATCACTCGACTATTCGAACAGGTGAATGAAACCTTCGGGACGCTCGATATTCTGGTCAACAATGCCGGGGTATTTCAGGCGATGCCTGTCACCGAATTGACAGAAGACGAGTTTCACCGCCAGATCAACGTCAACCTGCTTGGCCCCCTGCTGGTCATCCGTGAATCGCTCAACCACTTTGGACCGAATGGCGGCAGTATCATCAACATCGGATCTGGTGCTTCTCGTTCACATCCACCCGGGTACTCAATCTACTCAGCCAGCAAAGCGGGTCTTGATGCAATCACCGGTGTGTTATCTAAAGAACTTGCTCCTCGCGGCATTCGAGTGAACTCCGTTAATCCAGGAGCCACGCTGAGCGAAGGCACAAAGACGGCGGGACTCTACGGCGTCGGCAGCGATATCGAGAGACAGTTGGTGGCTATGACTCCGCTGGGGAGAATGGGCACGCCGAAAGACATCGCCAAAGTGGTCGCCTTTCTGGCTTCGAATGATTCAGGCTGGTTGACCGGCGAAGTGATTCTTGCGTCAGGCGGCCAGCGATAATCTCAATCTTCAAACACACAGGAGAGATCTATGTCCGCTTATGTCGTGTTCATACGAGAGAAGACACTCAATCAATCCGAACTGGAGGCCTATTGGGCTCGGGTCGGAGAAACAATGGCCGGGCATCCGCTCAAGGTGCTGGCCGCCTATGGCAAACACATCACGCTGGAAGGACCCGATGTGGAGGGAGTCGTAATTGCAGAGTTCCCATCGCTGGAAGCCGCCCGAGCCTGGTACGACAGTCCTGCGTATCAGGAAGCCGCCCAGTATCGTCATCGCGGTGCCATTTATCGTGGCTTGATTGTCGAGAGCCTCTGAAGTTCAGTGATGTCATGATACCCCGTGATATCGATCTCATCGCCATGCTCGCGAAGCAGCCGGCGCAATGCGTTTAAACTTGCTCGGCGACGCTCATCGTTCCAGCGTTCGCGTTGTTGTACTGCGACTCCACAGTATCCTTCAGTATGGCCAAACAACGGAATCAGCAAGACTGCGGAAGAAAACCCCAGCGACAGTGGACGAGCTTCAAGTCCGAACCACTCCTGATGGCCTTTGCCGTACGGCTGCCAATCAGGAGCGTGATCGAACTGGCTGGCAACGTATCGGCAGTGCCCGGATCGAATATGGGCCAATTCTTCCTCGGAAAGATGAACCCTGGCGGTCGGAAAATCCGCCAGTCCTCCGGCATGGTCGGGATCCGGGCACCAGCAGCGTCCCGCAATTGATATGGTGAATTCTTGCATGTTCTTCACTGAGACTCATAGGCTACCCAATTGACCGATACGAGTTCGCACTCAGCCGTTCGACGCTTCGATCACATCGACGGCGCATCGACTGGGGCGACGAACGGCGTCGTGACAACTTCGAAAGCACGCACGCAGAATATGCGACATGACCTTGGGCCGCCGAATGATCAGTTTCTTGTGACGGAATGCACGGGTGGCGACTCCGGCAGGAGTTTCCTGAGACAGAAGCGAGTGGAACGAAAACATCGTTGTGCCGGCGACGAAACAGAGCCAAAGTCACGTCGAAAAACACTAAACATCACATTTAAGTACATTACACTTGCACTAAAGTGACACTTTTGGCAAAAAGAGAGCTATGTTAGCTTCAAAACCAGACGTGATCGCCGTTCTTCGTCAATACAACCCCTGGTGGGGTGGTGGTCGTTTTCCCGATTTGCCGGACTGGCGGCGTGCCGCCTTTCGTGAGATTACAGCTTGGGCGAAAGCGCCTCCCGGAGGGAGGGCTTTGCTGCTTTCTGGAGCCCGGCAAGTCGGCAAGACCACGCTCTTCCTGCAAGTCATCGACGATCTACTGTCTCAGGGAGCTTCGCCCAACAACATCCTGTATGTCACGTTTGATCATCCGTTGCTGAAGTTACTGGGGCTGGATGGTTTGGTTCAGTTATGGCGGGAACTTGAACCGGCCCGTGAGGGTCCGGAGTACCTGTTCCTTGATGAAATCCAGGTCGCCAAGGACTGGCAGACCTGGCTAAAGCATCAGGTCGATTTCGAAAAACGACGGCGCATTGCCGTGACCGGTTCAGCGACTCCACTTGTGACGGAAGGGCAGGAGTCGGGCGTCGGGCGCTGGCAGACTATTCGCCTGGCGACACTGTCATTTTACGAATACCTTCAGCTGAAGAAGCTCCAGGTGCCATCTCTTGCACCAGTAGGTTCACTGCGTGAGCTGTTTGACTGGTCCCCGACAGAATTTGCCAGCATGAGTGCAGATGCACGCCCCCTGACAGGCTTGTTCCATGAGTATTTGCTGCGAGGCGGATTTCCTCAAAGTGCGCTGGTCGACAGTATCCCCCTCGCACAGAAGCTGCTTCGGGAAGACATCGTCGATAAAGTTTTAAAACGTGACATGACGGCACTTTTTGGTGTCCGGCGAGTGCTGGAACTGGAACAGGTATTTCTCTATCTGTGTCTGCATGATGGCGGACTGCTGGAGATGCCGACGCTTTGTTCGGCTCTGGAAGCCAAACGACCAACGGTGAGCAGCTACATCGACTTGCTCGAAGCCACCCATCTCATCCATCGATTACGACCATTTGGTTACGGCAAGCAGGTTTTGCGAGGCCGCGTCAAGATCTACCTAGCAGACGCCGCCATCGGACCAGGCGTGTTGCTGAAAGGTAAGGCACTCCTCGAAGATGCCGAGGGACTGTCTCGTGCCGTCGAGACGGCATTCTTCAAACATGTGTTTACTCGGTACTATGCGCAGAGCGTTGGATTCTCATACTGGCGCGGGAAAAATGATCGCGAGGTCGACATCATTGCGGATGTGGAGGGAGATTTGGTGCCGTTTGAGGTCAAATATCGGTCATCAGCCCATACCGGACTTTCAGATCTGAAGGGGATGATTGAGTTTTGCGATGAGCATAAGATTCAACGCGGCTATGTAGTCACTCAGGAACTTTCTGATTTCAGAATTCAGGCGGCCCCGGGACTCCGTGTGGCGACTCGACTGCTGAATATTCCGGCATCACTGGCGTGCTATTGGCTGGGCCGCTCTGAAATCGAATCTGCCAGACGAGACGAGTCATGAATCCTGGCATTTCGGGACTTGAACCCCGCGGCGAACTCAAATGTCTGATCCTCGACGGAGACAGCGAGAATGGCGCATCACAGAGTTTGTCTTGTTTGTCCTGTTGTCAGTCCTTCCATCGTTTCCGGACTGCTCGTAGAATGCAGCTATGGACAAGAGCATCATTCTACAACAGTTGAAGCGACGCGAAGAAGCACGTGACGAAGAGGACTCGTGGCGTGAGTGGTACTGCCTGACACCGCTGGAGCGATGGCATGAATCCATGAAGCTATGGGAATTTTATCTGCGAGTAGGAGGAGCACTTGATCCCGAACCCGATCATCAAAGTCCTTTCGACGCTTTCCTGCCACGAGGTTCGGCACCTGCTTATGGGCGGTCAGGCCTGCGTGTTCTACGGCGCGGCCGAGTTTAGTCGAGATTGTGATATTGTCATTCCAGCCAATCATGACAACCTGCAGCGACTCGAAGGGGCACTGAAAGAACTGCAGGCCGAGTGCATTGCCATCCCTCCCTTCGATCCCGAGTATCTCGAGCGAGGTCACGCTGTGCATTTTCGCTGTCACCACACGGACGCGATGGGAATGCGTCTTGACGTGATGACCCGAATGAGAGGTTGTGATGAATTCGCCGTTCTTTGGGAACGACGATTGTCTCTTGAGGATGCTGATGGAGCCACCTACGAGTTGCTTGGAATCGAAGACCTTGTGATGGCCAAGAAGACTCAGCAAGACAAAGACTGGCCCATGATTCGCCGGCTGGTCGATGCTCATTATGAGGAGTTTCGAGACAGCCCGAATGAAGATCAGATTCGCTTCTGGTTACGAGAGTCTCGAACACCAGAAGTGCTGATCCGTCTGGCTTCCAGTCATCCAGTTCTCCTTCGTGAGGTACTGGCTCGTCGCAAACTGCTTGGGGAAGCACTTTCCGGGAGCCGATCAGCGGTGCAGCAGGAATTAACCCGCGAAGAGTTGGCAGAACGCGAAGCGGACGAAACGTATTGGCAGCCCTTGAAACGGGAACTGGAACAACTTCGGTTCAAGCGTAGAACGAGCAAGCAGGATTAAAGGAGATTTGCAACTCGATACACAAGCCATCCAGTCGATCACAATCAGGGATTTTGGATGGAATTCGTTGCGTCAGACGGTTCTGTGTCCGGAAACACGAGTCGCCAAATAACCCCAACGGAGCTATCCGGATTCGCGTCAGAGAACTCCTGCCATGAATCTCGTACATCTGCCATTCCCCCCGTTGATGCACCGAGTGATTTTGCAGCCTCGACACCCGCCGCTTGTTGAATAGCATCTGGTTTTCTGAACTTTGTCAGTAACAAGTATCGAAGTACCTTGAGTCGTGTTGCCAGGGAGTTTCGTTCAGCGACACCGTCGGACTGTGTTGCCGGGACCGATGGCGACGGTGAATCAAGCGTTTCGAGCCGATTTGTGATACGCTCAAGGGCCTGATCCAGCTTGCCGACCGCCGCAAGGCACCACGCCTCGATTTCCTCCTGGTTTGCGTTGACGAGACCATCCACCATCGTTTTCCTGAATTCGGAGACTTGCAGAAGAAGATCAGCAAGCTCCAGGTCCGGTGTTGCCGCGAAAATCAAATCGGAATACTCCGAATTCAGTTTTCCTGGGTAATCGAAGGCAACCATGGCATACTGAATCGTGTTCGCATACTGCTCGGGCCATTTTTTTGCGATGAGAATTTCCAGCCGGAGCCTGTCATGAGGGGAAATCTCCGTTTGCTGAGAAACTCCTCTGAGTAACTCACTGACTCCGCGAAAATTCGGAACACGAAGTGCAAACTCATCGAGTACACCAACGAGTTTACTGAACGAACTCCCGGTTGACAGATGCTGAAAGAATCTTCTCGCCTGCCAAAAACCCGGCTGGGTCAGAAATGACTGAAAATGAGGTGACGTCGTTGAGAAAACGCCACGCCTGCGTGCCTCTTCGAGGCGGAAGGCAAAACGCTCCTCATCCCACGGCACAACCAGGTTGTCGTTCCCGAGTTCTCCACAGATGGTCAACTCCGTAAGCAACACAAGATCCGAATCCGAAACTCCTTCAATATCCAGTGGCATCAGCAGATCGAAGTATCCCGGATTTCCGCAAAGAACAAGGCCGGACGATTCATCAAATTGGAAGCGATTCCAGTAATAGCCGGGAAACTCCAATCCGGTCAGCACGTCGAACAGGACGCTCCGATGATGATCTACGAGAAAGCGGTGACAGGGAAGCTTCTGAAGAAGCCCTGGGGCCGATTCCGACAGCGTTGACAGATCAGTCGAGTTGAGCGTTCTGCGATTCAACAGCTTCTGGCTCTCGACGGCATCTGCATCGTCTGTTTGAACAAGCAACCAGTCCTCATTCGCATGACAGACAAACGCTTCAATAGTTCTGACATCAGACTCTTCTGCCTCCTCAATCACCCTCGATGACAGCCAGCAACGTTTAGCCCCTGGACGAATTTCTGTCCCCCAGTCAGATTCCGCGTCCTTGCGAAATGAAATGGTATACCTGTCAGAAAACGACACTGTATCCGGCTCAAAATTCACCAGTAGACTCTTATTTGCCCGTAACTGACTCCATCCTGGTCGCCAAAAGTAGATTTGTTGCGTTCCGTCGTCTGGATGCGTCATGGCCATGGCAAGAACGTCGTCTGTTTCGCAAAAAACACAGGCATTGATTTTCCCTCCGACGACATGATCCAAAAGCAGCCTTCCCTGTCCTGGATCAAACACAAGAGTTCGGCCGGTTTCCAATCGAATCATGAGTAATGATCGCGATCGGTTCCAGAGATAGTCCGTGACCTCTTTCCCCTGCAGGTCCGGTAATGAAGACTTCTTTCCGGACGCGATTTCAATCAACTCAACAGGTGCCGTGTCAAGAAAAATCCATTCCGCATGACCACTAGGGCCACCGGAGATTGTGTCCAGATCAGGTACCCCCATATCTCCCGTGGTCAGTAGTGGATGTTGATGACTCCAGAGCGGTTCTCCAGTAGTTTTCGACAGTCCGCACAAGAGGCCGTCGGAAGCGGCCAGCACTGTTTCCTGAACAATCGTTGCAGTATAGACGGACTTACCTCCGGGAAACACTTCCCGGAGGTGCCAGATTCTCTGTCCGGTCTTCACGTCCAACATTGAAAGATCCGTTGAACTTTCACTCGCCAGCAGTGTTCCATCATGTATTGCATGCAGAGTCCACTCAGACTGGTGCAATGACGTTGCTGGACTGTGTCCGGAACCAGATGCAAGGAATTGAAGTGCTCCATAAAGATACCACTTAATGTATTCCCGCATTCGACGCTGCGATGGAGACAGTTCCCGGAGTTGTGCGGCCAGCTTCAGGAGATTCGTTTCGCTGAATTCCAGTGTGACGGCGGACGCTGCAATTTTCGCTGTCAGACCCTCAGCCCGTTCTTTTGCCTTCTGAGCCTCAAACAATGCCTCAAGCGTCTCCCTGCGACTTTGGTCTGCTTCCTTCGTGCGAAGAGTGGCGATCTGTTCAGACTTGATTGCACGCCATGCCAGGAATGTCGAGAGTGCTGTTGCAAGTATCAGAACTACCATGACGACACTTACGGAAAGCACTGCACCGCGGTGTTTCCGACAGAATCGCTGAACGCGGCTCCAAAGTGAAGGTGCCCGGGCTTCGATTGCATCGCCATTCAGGTACCGTTCGAGATCAGCCGCCAGACTTCCGGGTGTCGGATATCTTCGGTTTCGATCTCGCTCGAGTGTCTTCAGGACTATCCAGTCAAGGTCTCCCTGTAGTGCCTGCACCCATCGTTTAAGATCCGTATTGCGGTTGTCAGCCAGACTGGCGGCTTCCTGTCCGAGGGACGAAATGCGAAGGCTCGGTCGCTGAGGTTCCTGATCAGCAATCATCTGTTGCATTTTCGCGAATCCAGCTTCGCGAAGTTTGCGGAGGTCAAGTGGGGTTGATCCCGTGAGAAGTTCATACAGCAGTACTCCCAGCGAATAGACATCACTTCGAGTATCGATGTCGAGCCCGCTCATTTCCGCCTGTTCCGGACTCATATAGGCGGGGGTTCCGATCATCTGGCCGAAGGCTGTAAAGAGAGTCTTCTCAGTCAGCTTCTGAGCGGTTGCCTTAGCAACACCAAAGTCAATCACCTTCACGACCGGCACACCGTCGAACAGTGTCACCAGGACATTGGAAGGCTTGATATCGCGATGAATGATGCCCTTAAAGTGGGCGTGCTGTATGGCATTGCAAACACTGATGAATAACTTCAGTCTTTCCTCGAAGGACATCTGATTTCGATCACAGAAATCCGTAATTGCAATCCCTCGAACCAGTTCCATGACGAAGTACGGCTGCCCCGTGTCCGTTGTTCCCGCATCAAACACCTGAGCGATGTTTGGATGCTCCATCAGGGCCAGAGCCTGACGTTCAGATTCGAAGCGAGCAATCACTTCGCGGCTGCCCATCCCCGGCTTGATGACCTTGATGGCCACCTTTCGAGTCACCGGGAACTCCTGCTCTGCCATGTAAACTTCGCCAAAGCCTCCTTCCCCAATTCTTTGCAGGAGCTTGTAGTGGCCGATTCTTGCGCCGCTCTTGTCAGACGGACCTGGAATCACAGTGGTCTCAGGCTCAGAAGAAGCCGGCCGCATAAAGCTCTCATCCGCCTGTTCGTGCGCTTGGAGCAACTGCCTGATTCGCGCAGCCAGCATGGCATCGGAACCACACTCGTTGACCAATACGGAGTCTCGCTCCTGGAGGTTCGCGGCAAGAACCTTCTGAAAAATCTCAGATTCACTGGCCATGACCAATCTCCCCAGCCCAGTTCAATTCGACAATACGCTCGTATTCCTGTGCGAGCATTCGTGGCCGATCCCCTCACGAGAATTTATTCTTCGTTGGTTTTCGCATGAATTCGCTGGTAGAGCCAAGCCCGCGCAATGGTCCATCTCCGCTCGACCGTTGCCAGTGACTGTCCTGTAATGGATGCAATCTGGGGCATGGTGAGGCCACCGAAAAATCGCAGGTTGACGATCTCTGAACGCTCGGGGTGCAGAGTTTCCAGGTCCTGCAGGGCCTCCTGCAGTTGTAGAATTTGTTCGCCTTCATCATCACAATCACTTTCGAGTGACTCTGCCAGGGAAATTGACACCTGTCGCATTCCAGGCTGTCTCTTCAGACGCCTGCGAGCCTTTTCAATCAGAATGCGTCGCATGGCCTGAACGGCAGCTCCGTAGAGATAGCGGTCGCTGAAGTTGGCCTTCTCCCGGTCGACACCGCGAATCCTGAGCACGGCTTCGTGGACGAGTCCGGTCGCGTCGAGGGTAATCGTCCTGCGTTCCTTGCGAACCAATGCGGCCGCCAGTCCTCGAAGCTGGCTATAGAATTCTTCTGAGAGGTCCGGCCATTCGTCTGATGGGCTGAAGGACCGTTGATCTTCAATGGACATAGTGCAATATCGTTATCCGTCGTCGATTTTCGTCAGATACTGATCTTCAGAAGGCACTCAAAGTGCATGGCACCACTAGGGTCACCTCCGATACGATTCCTTCTCGTAAGTTTCTACAAGTTCGTCATTTGCGTCAAATCCAATGCGCCAGATCCTAACCAATCCGGTCGAAGGAATCGCCGTCACGTGACAAGGGAAGTTACTGTTCAGCAAGTACTTCTGCCGTCAGCAGAATGACGAATCGGTCTGCAGAAGCTGGTGAGGACATTTCGTCGGTCTGGGATTGCGACGCTGGTTCAATCAGCAGGAGCAGTGTTTGACCGGAACTCATCAGGGATTCATTGATCAACGCTCCAGGCTTCATTCCTGGCTTTGCTCCCTGTTCAACCTGATTCGAAATCCTAAGTGTGTTGTTCGTAATGTAGAACACATAACCGCCAGTCTGGTCGAGCAGCATCTCCAGAGCGGTTCTCAACGTCACTCCATCCGCATCAATACTGACTCGCTGAGTGGCTGGCAGGTTCAACTCACGCCAGTCGAGACTGATATTGATATGATGCGTGACGGCAATGTGTCGGAGCACATCGGTGAAAGGTACTTCATGAAAGTGCCACGATACTTTCTTGTCCAGACACGCCTCAATTTTCAGCTCGCCTTCGTACTGTTTCTGGTCGTCCGGGCCGCCGATTTGCACCGAATGACTCAGACGAATCACAGAACTTCCAATGACAAGATGCGGTTTGACATCCAGGCGGCAACCATGGAACTGTCCGGCGTTGATACTCTCGACTTCGACGAAAGCACTCTGATCAGAAATCGTCACGATTTTTGGTGCTGACAATCGTTCGGCCTTTTCATCATCCAGAAACTGAAGGAGTTGTTCGGAACGAGCTGGAGTCAGCAGAGCCCAGTGTTGCTGCTGTTCTGGAATGTAGGTAGATGCCGGCATAGTCTGCGGATGCAGTGAACACCGACTCTTCACACCTTGTAGCTGAGTGTCCGATGAGACCTTCAGAATCTGAGCCGAGATTTGAATTTGAGCCTGGTCGTTTCTAAGTTGAGAAAGGAGTTTTGCAATCTCTGCATGAACCTCTGGTGTCTGTCGAATGACAAGTGACAGATTCAGTTCCGCAAACGTAATCTGCCCCCAATCGTCACGCCACGAATCCGGTTTAATCGTTGATTTGATTAGCTCGGCGACCGTCAGGTAATCCACCTTTGGCCGACCAGATCCAGCAGGCACCACGAGGTCAGCGACAGGGTATGCTGTCAAAACGAGGTGAGCCTGACGGCTATTTTCAGAAACCTCCTCTGCATCTTGCCTCCCGGATTGGACATTTCCTTGTGCAGGCAGCGAGCCCGGAATGTCGTCCGCAGCGTGGTCCGGTTCAATCGTGACCTGAGGAGCGGCACCTGGCAAGACAAAGACCGCAAGGATTACTATCGCCAGCCAGCACGAGAATGGCGTTTGTTTTTGAAGATCGTTCCTGAGGGACATAATTCGCTCCATGCGTTGGGTTGTGATTTCCACGGGCTTCATGCCCGGGAAAATGGGTACCGGTTGCAGTCGGTGTTTGGTTTCAATCACGGAAAGCAGACTGCGCGCGTACTGAGCAGGCGAGCAACCCAGTTCTGCAATCACCTGTTCGTCGCAGCATCGCTCCGCTTCTCGCGACAGCCAGCGGTTACACAGCCACACGGCCGGGTGAAACCACCAAAGGCTTCGCACGACAATCTGCAGCGCACCGGTTCTCAAGTCTCCGCGACGAATGTGCAATAGCTCGTGAGCAAGAATTGGGTCGAGGAATTGCAGGTCCCTGTCGCCCGACTGACAGGACATAGGCGATTCCAGCAGACATCGTGGCAGCACAATTGTCTGTCTCACCAGGCCAAGAACGGCTGGACCAAACAGGACATTGGAGACGACCACTCGTGGCGTTCGACGAAGTCGAAGTCGTGCTGACAACTGCTGAACGTGTACTCGAAGACGATCATCGAATTCCGTCGTGCGGTGTCGGTCAATCAGGCGCAGGCAGCGAATGCAACGGACCACGATGATCGTAAAGGTTAGGCTGGCCCCAAAGGTCACGATAGTCAGTAGTATCCCTGACAGCAACTGGCTTGAGGACGCACTACCAGAGCGATTGTGAGTAGACGCTGCAGCTTCAGTCACTGGAATCTCTGCGGTGTCGCCTGTCGTCAATGAACCTGTTGAGGTGAGACCTGGCAATTCATCCTGCGAATCCTGCTGGGATGTCTCGGCAATCGAAGGAGTCGTCAGGTGGCCCGTGGCAAGCGATGCCAGGGCCTCGTCATCTTTTGCTGAAAGGATAGCCAGCGGAACTGGCATTGCATCATTCGTCGTGTCAGCGGATGACCACATCGCCTGGAGCTGGCTGAACAGACTCAGTGAGTGGCCCCAGACAGGCGGAGTCACACATTTGACAAGAACGAGGATCCAAAGCGCATGTGCGAGGTGCGGTCGGGACTTTGCGAAGACGCGCGTAATAAAAGCAACAAATACTGTCAGCAATGCGATCTGCCACGCCTGCGAAAGCACGAGCTTCAAGAGATGGTCGCTCACGAATGCGCTCCTGCTGCAGTGTAAACCCGACAGAGCACATGAACAGGAACGTTACAGAAATGCGATCGACTATTGTTCATCGCTGCCTGCCTCCAGTCGATCCAGCAGTTCGCGAAGCTGATGAATGTCATTTGATGAGAACTGGCGTTCTTCGACAAGGTGCTTCATGAGTGGCATGGTTTCGCCGCCGAAAAGCAAATCCACCATCTCACTGACAGTTTCACGGATGACCGTCTGAGGCTTCACTTTTGGCGAATAAACGCGATTTCGCCCATCGAGTCGAACATTGAGATAGCCCTTTTCCTCAAGTCGCCGGAGGTAAGTCTGAACCGTGGAGAAGTCAATATCTCGGCCAGAAGGAAGCGATTCGAACACCTGCCGAACGCTGGCTCCCTTAAGCTGCCAGACGATGCGGGCGATCTCCAGTTCGGCTTTGGAAAGACCTGTTCTTGGTGGCATTGAAATGCCCTCCCTGCCGGCGACCTCTCAATTACAAATGTCCCTGAGTTGCAGATGATGACTTACAAATGTAATTGAGTCAATGCCATTGCTGCAATAAACTCTTCGCAGTTCCTGTGGCGTCCCTGAGATTATGCGATGTGGATCGCAACGATTCTTCCCCTGTCTCGTTTGGTGGACGGCACTTGTGTAGAGTGTGATGTCAGGACCCCGCGTGAAACCAGTGATCTGGCGATTCATGCATGGCAGGCCAGGTCATCTGGAATTGTTTCACCCAAAGCCAGCTCTGAAAATGTCCCTTTGTGCGCGTTTCAATACGAAACCGCACGATTCGGTCAAGACCCGATGAATTCTCTCAGATACCATGCGAATTCCACGAGGGCGATGGTCCGGTCGTCCATGTTCGTACACACATGTGCGGCCGCTGATAAACTCCGCAGTTGATCAAGCCGGCAGTTGATCAAACCGGCAGTGGAACAAACCAGCAATCCTCCAAACTTCAGGAACAACACGATGAAGATCAGTCGTCTGGTGCAAATGGTAACGCTCCTGGTGATTGCTGCGTTTTCGCCTTTCACAATGGCCACCGAGAAAACCCCACTCAAGGTGTTCATCCTCGCGGGCCAGTCGAACATGGAAGGACATGCGGAAATCCGCACCTTTGACTACATCGGCAAAGATCCTGCCACGGCACCCCTGCTCAAAGAGATGCGTAATCCTGACGGAACTCCTCGAGTATGCGACAAGGTCTGGATGTCTTATTTGACCGGTCCTTATGATGGCAGTGCGAATGGCGAAGGATTGGGAAAACTGACCGCAGGCTTTGGCGCACGCGGAGATGAGCCCACCAGGGATGGCGGAAAGATCGGTCCTGAGTTCACCTTCGGCATCACGATGGAGAAAGAACTGCAGGAACCGATTCTGATTATCAAGACTGCCTGGGGCGGCAGGTCGCTCAACACAGAATTTCGGCCTCCCAGTGCCGGGCCATACAAGCTCCCCAGGCAGATTCAGGATGAGTGGGACAAACATCCGCAGGGCGCCCACGGAATTCCAAAACTCGAGGACCGAAAGAAATGGCAGGAAGAAAAGGATGCCGCTTCGGGCGTGTTTTACCACATGATGGTTGATCATGTGAAAATGGTGCTGGCCGATCCCGCTCGAGTCTGCCCTGACTATGATCCCGACCAGGGCTACGAACTTGCTGGGTTTGTCTGGCTTCAGGGTTTCAACGATCTCGTCGATGGCCAAACCTATCCGAATGGCGACTATAGTGAATACTCACGTCTGTTGGCACACTTCATCCGCGACGTGCGCAATGACCTTTCCGCCCCGCAGATGCCATTCATCATTGGAGTGCTCGGTGTCGATGGCGAGAAAAACGTCAACTTCCGCAAAGCCATGGCGGCTCCGGCGGCCATGCCCGAATTGCAGGGCAATGTCGTTGCTGTAGATACCGCCCCCTTTTGGGATACGGCCATCGAAGCCGCTGAACCCAGACAGGGAGAGTATAACGAAATCGTCGGTACGGCTCATACGTTAAAGGAAGATGGCACGCTCGATAGCGAGCGGAAGTGGGATGCGTTCTGGCAGCCGATTGGCAAGCCTCTGCCGCAGGAGCGAACCTGGCGTTATATCACGGTCGATGCCACCGAAACGCAGGACAAGCTGGAAGAGTTTACCGACAGACGATTCCGCGACATTACCCTGCCAGCGGGCATGGAAAATTGGTTCATGCCTGACTTCGATGACAGCAAATGGACAACGGGCAAGGCACCCATCGGCAAGGGCGTCTGGAACCACAGCGGAATCACTCTGGATAGCTTCCCCTCCACCTGGGGCGAAGGCGAATTCCTGCTGATGCGTTCTACTTTTGAAGTAGACAACCTCGACTACGATTCCTACCGACTGGCGATCCTGGCGCGACAGGGGTTTCATGTTTACCTGAACGGCCACAAGATTCACACCTACATCTGGTGGCTGGATCAACCGCAATACCGATCCATTGTTCTCGACAAAGATCAGACTCAGCATTTGAAGAAGGGGAAAAACGTCCTGGCCGTCTATGCCAATGATCAATACTCCCCCGACTCTCCGGAGCATTACTCCGCGCTCGATGCATGGATTGAAGGAATCACCAGGGCAGACCAGAAGAAGCTTGACATCGCCCTCGAAGAAATTTTCCCACTTAAGGACAGAGAAGCACTCGAGGGCGCATCCAACGGCGGCTACCACTATTTCGGCAGTGCAAAGATCTTCGCACAGATGGGAAAGGCCTTCGCCGAAGCGAATCTCAAACTCATCAGGAAGTAAGAAGGGGGGCATCTGTTCTGCTGAATTGATGAAACCTGAAGGCTTCGATCAGTGGAATACTCACCGTGGTTCCATGCCACACGCCGATTTGCAGCCGGGTCGGAGGGTCATCGTCCCGAAAGTACTCATCACGCTCCATCGTGATGTAGAACCCTGGCAGTGCCGGCGCACGCTGGAAGCCATCCAGACAGCCAGGGGACATCTACAATGATCGGATCAGGGGACTCATCATCACGGCGGAGCGTGATGAGTACTTTTTGACCACGGAAGACGCGGAAGAGACGGAAAAATCGCAGAAGTGCTCGATTGTGTCTTTTCGTGTGGTCGGTGTATTTCGTGGTTACCAATCACGCTCGCTGCGCGCTGGATGCAGTCGGAATCAACTCGCTGCAATCTTCGCTGCACAAAACGCCAGCAGCAAACAACTTCATGTTGTGGCTGGCTAAAAAGTCATTACGCAGTTAGAAACGGCGGAAAGAGAGATACATCTGAAATCGAACCGAGCTGATTCATGAAGCCGACAAGCTCTATCCTTGTGATCATTTCATTGCTTCCTCTTTCAACAGTGGCTATTTCAATTGCGGCTGAACCTTCCGTCATTTCGGAGGCGCCGCTGCATTTCGTGCAACAGCATTGCGTGGCATGTCATAACGAAGCCACTTCCGAGGGCAATTTTCGGGCCGACCTGCTGGGAGCGGATCTGTCTCAACCGTCGAACCACAAGGCCTGGAGCCGAGTTCTCACTCGCGTGCAGAGCGGTGAGATGCCTCCACCGAACGAAGGAGAACGCCCGCCGAAACGGGAGACAACCGCAACTCTCGCGGCGTTAAAAGCCGCCTTTCATGCGGAGGCTTTGACGCGGCGAGGTGATACTGGCCGGGTTCAGGTCCGCCGACTGAACAGGCTTGAGTATGAAAACACGGTCCGCGATCTGCTTGACATTGACACCCCATTGCGTGATCTCCTGCCTGAGGATGAACTGATCGACGGCTTCAGCAATCAGTCAGAAGGACTCAGCATCTCGCCCGTTCATATTCAGCAGTACATGGCGGCAGCCGATCGCGCGCTGGAAGCCGCCAGCGTCCGTCAGGCCGAGCCGCAGACGAACACACATCGGTTCTCATACAACCACAAAATGGAAGAACCTTTTCACGGCCACGCCCATAACCAACTGCAGTGCAACCTGCGTGGAGAAGATCTGCACTTCTTTCTGGACACTCATATCGAAGTGCCTGCGTACCTTCGGCAGTTCGAAGCATTGACACTGGAAACGCCAGGCAGGTATCGGATTCGCATCACGACAGAAGCACGCGACACAGTGAACGGTGAAGACTTGATATTCAGTGTCTGGCTGGCCGCAGCTGGTAAGCGACGGGAGTTGCTGGGACATTTCGACGCACGACATCGGGAGGAGAGCGTTGTTGAGTTGACTCACCCCTTCGAACGCGGCGAGTCCATTATCATTGCTCCCTGGCGCATGGCAAGGGTACGGATCGATGCCGGGTACAGCGTCTATTTGCCGGACAAACAGGAGAAGATTCCAGAGGGGTGGCACTTCATCAACAATCCAAATCCTCCTATCCCGACCGTGGGACCTGCCATCGTGGTGAAGCCAGTCGAGATCACTGGACCACTTCACGACACATGGCCTCCTGAGGGCCACCGCTTACTCTACGGCGACCAGACCGAGATTGTTTCGGCTATAGAGATCGCCAGGAATGTGCGAGTCCCGGATTCCATCCTTCGCCCGGTGCGTGGGTATCGTCATCTGACAGATCCTGTTACCGTGCAGTTGCCTGCAGAACGTACCGAGTCCACCGTGCATGAGACATTAACTCGATTTCTCAGTCGAGCCTTTCGACGCCCGGCGACTGTCGAGGAAATCGAGCTGTATCAGGCCATGGTTCGCGAGCGACTCGCCAAAGGCGAATGTCCTGAAGTTGCGTTCAATGCGGCACATCGAGCTGCTCTCTGCTCCCCTGATTTTCTCTTCCTTGTTGAGCAGGGACAGAACTTAAACAATCACGAACTGGCCTCGCGTCTCTCCTACTTCCTGACCCGATCTGCTCCCGATGCTGAGTTGCGGCATGTCGCGGACAGTGGCGAGTTGATTCGTCCTGAGATACTCCGAAGAGAAACCGACCGGCTGATTTCTTCACCACAATTCGAGTCTTTTGTGAACGACTTCCTTTCTCAATGGCTGAACCTGCGAGAGATGAACGCAACCACGCCGGACCGCGATCTTTTTCCGGAGTACTTCGAGGGGATTCATGACGGACGTCAGGATGTTCTGCTGCATGATTCGATCGTGAAGGAAACTCATGCATTCTTTCGAGATCTTGTGGAGCAAAATCAAAGTCCGGCATTGCTTGTTTCGGCACCCTATACATTTCTCAACCAGCGTCTTGCAGAACATTATGAACTGCCGATGATGAGAGGTGCATCTCTGCGGAGGACAGAACTTCCCGCAGACAGCGTCCGTGGTGGACTCCTGACGCAGGCGAGTGTGCTCAAAGTCACGGCCAACGGTTCGAATACGTCGCCCGTGTTGCGCGGAGCCTGGCTGCTCGAAAGGATCCTGGGCACACCAGCTCCACCTCCACCACCGAATGCCGGAGGTATCGAACCAGACACTCGCGGCGCAACGACCATCCGCGAGCAATTGGCCAGACACCAATCCGTCAGTACCTGTGCTGGTTGCCATCAGAAGATTGACCCACCCGGCTTTGTGCTCGAAGCCTTTGATCCCATCGGCCGCTATCGCGATCACTATCGAACAACAGAAACCGGAGAGAAATTGCCGGATGCCCGGGCGTTTTTTGGGGATCATTACGGTGCCGTGAAATACCTCAAGGGGTCAGCGGTAGACACCCGATGCGAACTTCCCAGCGGGACAGAAATTGCCGATGTTCGCAGCTACAAATCTGCGCTCGCGGCACAGCCGGAACTTCTGGCTCGTAACCTTGTCCACAAACTCGTCACCTTTGCGACGGGCACGAGTGTTGAAGTTGGTGACGAAATTGTCGTTGATCACATTCTTATGAAATCTGAAGCAACCGGATTCGGTCTCCGTTCGCTGATTCTGGAAGTGGTACAAAGCGAACTCTTTATTCGAAAATAGCCATAGACTCCGTCGCGTACAAAAGTGATTACCGTCCATAAAGAAGCCCTCCCATGAAACGAATCCCACGCCGACTTGCTCTGAAACACGCAGGCATTGCGATCGGCCTGCCGATGCTGGAAGGCATGCTGCCGAAAGCGAGTCTCGGAGCCACACCAGCGTTGTCGCCACGACGCATGGTTTGCATCGGAGTTCCCTTCGGCTTTGATCCGACCGCCTTCGTTCCGGTGACGGCGGGGCGAGATTACGTCCTTCCTTCGCATCTTGCTCACCTTGCAGATTTCCGGAACGACTTCACTGTGATCAGCGGCCTGAGTCATCCCAATACTGGCGGCGGCGGCCACAAAGCGGAAGCTGTCATGCTCACCGGCGCTCCGTATCCGGACTACTCTCACAATCTCAAGAATACGATTTCCGTTGACCAGGCTTTTGCCACACAGTATCGCGGAGAGACGCGGTACGAGAGTTTCGTGTTGACGACTCAGGGGCCCTCACTTTCAGTCACAGCAAACGGTGTTTCGATCCCGGCGATCGACAGACCGTCAGAAGTTTTCAGGAAACTCTTCCTTGCTGCTTCTCCGGCCGAAATGGAAGCTGAATTACGCCGAATCGATGAAGGCCGCAGCATGCTCGACTTCGTCAATGAGAGAGCCAAAGGACTGAATGTTCGAATCAGCAGCACCGACCGCCATCGAGTGCAGGAGTACTTCGAGTCCGTTCGCGACGTGGAACGTCAACTCAAAATGGTTCGCGAATGGGTCAATCGCCCCAAGCCATCAACGATCGGCAGCGAACCTCACGACATCAGTGACAACCAGCAGCAAAGAGCAAAGTTTCAACTGATGATCGACATGATCCACCTCGCGCTGGTGACCGACTCCACACGATCAGTGAGTTTGATGACGTTCGGAATGCACCATGACCTTTCTCACCATGGCAAAGAACCAGGCAAGCTGGACGCCTGCCGCAAAGTTGAGGCGGAGTTGATTCAGTCGTTTGCCGGACTGCTCAGCAAACTGAAGAACAGTCAGGAAGCCGACTCGACTTTGCTGAATTCCACCATGGTGATGATGACCAGCAACCTGCGAGATGGAAACACCCACTGGACCTACAATCTTCCCGTGATCCTCGCCGGAGGCGGATTCCAGCACGGTCAGCATCTTGCCTTTAACCACCCTTACCTGGAAGAGGTGAACCACGAACTGAATCCTGCACCGGAAGTTCCCGTCAGTACCGAGAAAAAAATTCCTCTGATGGGCGTCGACCAACAACCTTTGTGCAATCTTTACACGTCAATGCTGCAGAAAGGTGGCATTGAGATCGACCGGTTCGGTTCAGCCAGTGGGCCCCTGGACGGACTCACATGACCCGCCGCCGAGGCAATTCTCGGCAGCGATGTGACGGCAGCCGCCTGGTCACTGATGGTCAGCTTCGCATGGCAGTTTAAAAACACAGGGAGCTGATCTCGAACTGGGTCAACTACATACTCTTCACTAATCTGAGAGTCCACCAGTCATGGGCTGTCGCAAGGACGCGCTTAGTTGCCAAACCGGGGCTCAACCGACACGGGGTCGGTTGGGGCCTTGGGGGTTGTGTGGGGAGGACGTGCTTAGTGGCCAAACCGGGGCTCAACCGACGCGGGGTCGGTTGGGGCCCGCAGAGGGTAAGTTGCTCAGTGGCCATCACTGAAGACCCCGCTGGCCCTGTGCCAGCGGTGAACAGGTTTGGCAACTACGCGGCAAGCGAAAACACTGCCACCGGCCCCACCGGCCCCGTGCCGGTGGCACCGAGGTTTGGCAACTACGGCAGAGGGTCGCGCGGCTCTGGCGGACGTGTCGATCGTTGGCAGCATCGTCAAAGAAATTGGCAGAGTCACACCAGTACACTTGATGATCACCGATAGCGGCCGTAAGAACCGAAATCTTTAAGGTCAATTCTTTGGGCTCGGTGGCAGTCCGATTGACTTTGGATTCGCTTCCAGAAATCGCTGCAGCTCCTTTTCAGCACCTGATTCCGATTCAAAGTCGATATCGATCACAAACCATTTGTCATCGGTCAGCTCAAGCCCGAACACCATGAAGCCATCGCGCTGACCATCAGGTTGCTTGTGTTCTTCGTCGAGCTTCACTGCTGCCGAAGTTGCCAGGGCCCGCGTCGGTTTCGCCGGATCGTTGACGTAGACCGTTTGGATCTTCAAACGCTGGACGTTGAGAAACTCCGGAATCTCTGCAATCTGTTTTGGATCAGCCGGAGAATTCTTTGACAACGCAGCCGCCTTCGCGATATCACCTGCCAGTGCCAGCTCTATATAGGCTTCGACGACTGATCGGGCGCTGCGATGATCGATCGCGTGTGCGTTGCTCTCATCGACCGCTTTCGGATTGTCCGCCGGCTCTATTCGAATGACTTCACCGCCGTTGCGTGTGATCATTTTTTCCAGGTTATCGGTGTCGATAGAGTTCATTTCACCGACACTGCCGTCTGCCAGGACAAATCGCAATGGATGTCCAGCGATGGGCTCAACTTTCGATTCCGTCAGGTCCTCTGGCTTGGTCCAGGGCACGCTATGAGCCGTTTCGACGATCAGGATCGTATTGGACGTTCCATCCGTGAAGCTGGACATTGTTTCACCTCCCTTCAACCCCAGCCCGCCCTGCTCGGTAGCAAAGCCGAGCAGATTGGTATTACCTGGACGCTGATCTCGCGGTGCGTGTGGACTGCGGTAAAATTCGGGCATTTCTGACAATAAGGCCAGGTTATTGTCACTATCCCACGGCTCGTCGAATCGATATTTGTCAAAGAGTTCTTGCTGCCCGATGTACGGAAGGATCGCAACTCGCCAGCTATACGGATGTTCGAATTCATTTTCCTGCCGATCTAAATGCTTCATGCGACTGCCAGGAAACGAGCCAACTTTATCGTGAATCATGTGAAACGCGACTGCGATTTTCTGCAACGCCGCATTACTGTTCGAGCGAAGCGACTGAACTTCCCTGACGAAAAGCGTATCGACCACGTTGGCCTGCGATGCCAACGCGTAGTGATACGTTCCTCCGGTCTCGTCCGCCAGACGTTTTAGTAGCGGCCTCTCCTTGATCCGAAGAACATCGACGTGAATCACAGAGACTTTGATCCCGGCATCGCGAAACCTGTCAATCAGGGTCGCATCAACGAACAGCGGAGTGCCATCGGTGAAGACGATCATGAGTTTCTGCTTTGTGTTTACTTTCTGGAACGCGTCAACAGCCATGTTGAACGCCGGTTCAAGTGTCGGAAAGTCGCCCGTGCTGGATTCCGCGATAGCAGCTCGCATTTTATCTCGATCTTCTCCGATTTTTTGCAACGCCGTTCCGTCGCCCCATAGCCAGTAGGTGTCGGTCTTAGCAGAAACTGAGTAGTAGCCCAGGATGCCGCAATAGTCGTCAGCGGTGAGCAGTTGCAGCGTTTTCGCTGCTGCTGCACGCTGAATCGTATTTCCGTTTCGCAATTCTGCTGGATGCATCACCATCACGACAGCGCAATCCGAAGCCGCCTTTGCTTCATCGTTTTTGAGCTCATTCGAATTGGGGCCGTTGTCCTGAAGCATCATGGCAATCAACATGATCGCCGCAACACTGATGCCCGCGAGCAGCCAGGATCGAATACCAAGTCCTTTGAATCGCTTCATCAAACCGGCTCGGCGGGGCGAAACAGTTGCCAGCAGGTGATGCTGTATGAGGCTGTCAGGTAGTTTCTTCACTGTTGGCTGCTGCACATGAGCCAAACAATCTTCAAGAAGCCTCGCGACCTCCTGGGCCGAGCCAAACCGATCACTGGCTTGCTTCGCCATCAACTTACTGATGATCGTGCAAAGCCATTCTGGTATATCCGAGTTGATCTCGGGAATCGGTCGAGGTTCTTTGTCGGTGATCATTCGCAGGATGCTATAGCTGGATTCGGCTCGGAATGGAGCATGCCCCGTACACATGGCATACATCACACTGCCAAGGCTGAACAGATCACTTCGATGATCAACTGTTTCAGCGCGAGCTTGCTCGGGAGACATATACTGCGGGGTACCAGCAAGTGTGCCGGAGCGAGTAAGACTGGCATCGTCGACAGCGCGGGCTAAGCCAAAATCCATCAATTGCACACGTTCGACGTTTTGGTCGAGAAAGATATTCGCCGGTTTGATGTCTCGATGCACAATGCCTTGCGCATGGGCCGCGGCAAGTCCCCTGGCGGCTTGCATTCCGATGCGCAGAATCTCGCGCACTCTCAACGGCCCATTGCCGCTAAGTCGCTTTTGAAGCGAACACCCTCGAGTGTAGGTCATCACCAGATACGGAACGCCTCGCCACTCGTCAACGCAGTGGATTGCCATCACGTGATCATCGACCACAGCCGCAACCGCCTGTCCTTCGCGAGCAAATCGTTTGCGAGCCGCTCCCGACGCCGCCAAATGCGGCAACAACATCTTGATAGCCACGAAGCGATTGAGCGATCGATCAAAACCCTTAAAGACTGCTCCCATTCCGCCTTGCCCCAACAGCCCGATGATTTCGTACGAGCCGATACGACCAAGCATGTTGGGGTCGTCTGTTGGTCCCAGCAGATCGAGAACGCTTTCACGTAGGCGAGTCTCTCCGAGACTCGCAGCATCAGCGTTGACTTCTTCAACGCGAAAACCTCCAGCGGCTCGGAGAGAAGCTGCCGCGTGAAGCGATGAATGGCTGCGAAGCACGCTCTGAACATCGCTCCACCACTGCTCAGGTCCGATTGTCGTTTCAACGCGAGTCCGACATGTTTCGCAGCTTTCCAGGTGGTCCTGTACTGCCTGGTATTCCTCCGGAGTCAAGTTTCCCAGCAGCAGCGAATCGACTTGAGACGCTTCCAGACATTCCGTAGAAGGTTTCATTTTACGTCACTCCAGACTTCGGATACTTCGAGCACTTTTTCTTTCAATCGCTGCATCACACGAAAGCGCGCCATGTAGACGGCCCCAGGTGTTTTGCTCTGTCGGCGAGCCACCTCTGCAACACTCTCACCTTCGATCGATGTCAGCCAAAACATGGCCCATGTGACTTCTGAGAATTCACTTCGAATCTCGTCGGAAGCCCACCGCATGGCTTCGCGGCGACTCTCCTCCATCAACTGCCGGGGCGTTTCATCATTTCGTTCTGGCAATTCACGCAGCATCTCCTGCACACTGGTTGAGCCGCTGGGAGCGTCCGGTTTTCCACGAGTCAGCGCGTTAACGATCGCATTGCGAGTGATGCGAGAGAGCCATACTCTAAACGGTGGCTGGCGCGAGTCAGGCTCCCAGGTCTCAATCGCTTTCGCGACGGACAGGAAAACCTGCTGTGCCAGGTCGTCGGCATCTGCGTGCTGCAATCCCCTCCCACAAGCCATCCGGACCACTACTGGCCGGTAAATTGAGAGAAAATCGGACCACGAAGCCGCATCCGCCGGGTCTTTAACCCGTAAGATCAGGCTTTCATTCGTTTCCGGCCAATGGTGCATCTGTTTTCCTCTGTCAGTAACACACAGGACCCCAGTTTATCTTTCGAAATTTTTTCTGCATGGCCATTCCGCACGCTGGAAGGCGTGCCGAAATCCAATTCGCTCGATGCGATCGATGGGTTGCGACATTAGTGCTGGACTCGATTTTGTCGATGAGAATCTCAGCGTTTATCCCGAAATCCCGAGCATCCTCGGGATTTCTTTGCGTTTAAGGGCCCAGAGCTTCTGCCCTGTCCGTCGTGCCACGGCTTGCACTCCGTATTGCAAACATATCCCGAAGGTCGAACATCCCAGCGAGCCATCCGGCAACAATACGGGCACCCCGGCAACGATTCGGGCACCAAGCCAACAATACGGCCACGTCGCCAACACGGTCGGCGCCCAGTGTTACTCCCGTATCGCTTTTGCCAGTTGCCTGATATGGTCAGGTGTTGTGCCGCAGCATCCGCCGATGATCTTTGCAGGCCAGTGAGATGCATGTTCGCAATACACACAGGGGGTTTCGGAATCCGTGTTGATCCAGCCGACGGTTTCATCCGCGTAACCGATGTTGCCATAAGCAATCAACGGGAAAGACTCTCCACATGCAGCTCTTAGTTCCGCCAGCGGCCTGTCCAAAAAGGGCGTCGGTCCGCAGTTGATGCCGATTGCTGAAATGCCAAGCGGGAGCAATTGCCCTGCCGCTTCAGTAAGGGTCTCGCCCGAAAGGATCTTACCTCCGCGATCACAAACGAAGCTGACGATGGCGGGTGTGCCTGTGTTCAAAGCAAGTTGGGCAATGATCATCGCTTCACGTAGCGTGTTGATAGTCTCGATGAGAATCAAATCGACGCCGCATTCGATGAGGTGATGAATCCGCTCGGAATGTTCGATGCGGAGTTCATCATCGGGCGGGACGAGGTCGGGACGGTAGCAGTCTTCGAGCGTAGAGATCGAGCCCGCCACAAAACGCGGTCTGTCGGCAGGCACACTGGCAATCGCGGCACGGGCAATGTCAACAGCGCGGCGGGTGAGTTCGAAGGCGCGCTCCGCATTTCCACTGGGCGCGAGCGCACGGCGGTGCGTGCGGAATGTATTCGTGCTGATGATGTCCGCACCTGCGCGAAGATAATCCTCGTGGATGTTCTGCAGGATTCCGGCATCGTGTTCGTTCATCAATGCATTGGCTGACCAAAGCGGGAGCCCGGTCTCTACTCCCCGACGATTGAGTTCGGTGCCAGTTGCGCCATCGAGAATGAGGTGGTCGGACCGGGAGAGGAACGTTGAAAATGTCATTGATGATCAGCTTCCAGTGATTCTCATTTGGCAACTCGCACCAGTGCAGAAGACTACTCGCGTGGCCCTCGAGGCAAGTTGGTGTACAAGTAGTTTGTCATCAAAGTTCGCAAGTGCAGAGTCGTGTTTTTCCCTTCACGAATTGCGTGAGTTCGATTGGGGTACGACAACATATCAAACTGTTTATTGTGCTCAATCAATTTGTCGATGAGCTGTTCCATCGTCGCGTAGTGGCAGTTGTCGTCTCCAGTTCCGTGGATCAGCAGCAGCTTTCCTTTCAGCTGGTGACAAATGTGAATCGCCGAGCCATCTCGGTATCCTTCGGGGTTGTCAGAAGGCAGCCCCATGTAGCGTTCCTGATAGATAGTGTCATAACCCAACTGGTCAGGGACCGGAGCGATCGAAATTCCGGTCGAATACAAGTCCGGATAGCGGAACATGGCGTTCAGCGTCATCGATCCTCCGCCGCTCCACCCCCAAACACCGACTCGCGCCGGGTCAAGATGCGAATTGTCGGCCAACACCTTTCTGACAGCCGCGGCCTGATCGATCGAAGCATTGATGCCAATTTTTCGATAGATGCTCTTTCGCCAATCGCGCCCCTTTGGAGCCGGCGTGCCGCGATTATCAAAACTCATGACAATGTAGCCCTGCTGAGCCAGCATTTGATACCACTCAAAGCTTGACCCCATCCATTGGTCCACGACAGTGGTTCCTGCGGGTTCACCATAAACATAAATCAACAGGGGGTACTTCTTCCCGGGTTCCATGACTGCTGGTTCAATGACCCACGAATCCAGTTTCACACCATCTTCGATTTCGACCTGCTGGAATCTGGCCAAAGCAGTGCAGTGCTTTGCAACATGCTCAGCCAGCTTTTCGTTCGCCTCAAGCACACGGATCGTCTTGTGATCAGGCAGCGAAACCAAATCAATTGTTGGTACTGTGGTCAGACTGGAATACGTGTGAACGGCAAACTTTCTGTCAGCAGAAATGCGATAGCCGTGAGTTCCCGGTTGTGATTCCGGCGAAAGACGTTGCCATCCAGACCCATCAAGATTTGCCTTGTAAAGATATCGCTGGGTTGCATTTTCCGGCGATGCAATCACATACGCTAATTGACTGGATTCATCGACGGCTACTAATTCAATCGCATCGACATTCGCTGGAGTCAAAGGCGTTCTTGCTCCCGTGCTGCTGTTGACAAGATAAATACGACGCCACCCATCCTGCTCGCTGGGCCATGTAAAGTGTTTCGCATCGGACAGCCAGAACATCTCGTCGTGCACATCAACCCATGCATCGTCTCGTTCAACGAAGATTTCGTTTGCCTCTTGTGTTGCCGAATTCCACTTCAGAACGCGATTCGTGTTTTGCAGACGATTGAGCTGCTGCAGAACAAGTTCTGCAGAATGGCCGTCCTTCTTCGGAGCCCACTCAATGCGGGCCACATAGTGCTCTCGAGGGTCGCCCGCCAGCGGAACCCAGCTCGTTTGATTGGTCGCAAGATCAGCGACGCCAATCCTGCAGGAAGAATTTTTCTGCCCCGCCTTGGGATACGGAAACGTAATCAGCTTCGGATATCGGCCAGCCGTGTTGTCAATCATTGTCATTTCCGGCACGCCCGTTGTATCGAACTGCCAATACGCGATTTGGCTGCCATCGGGGCTCCAGCGAAATCCGTCTCGAATACTGAGCTCTTCTTCATTCACCCAGTCAGACGTACCATTGATAATGTGAGGACCATCAGTTTTCGTGATTGGTACGACGACTTGAGACTTGATGTCTTCCACATAGATGTTTCTGTCGTGGACATACGCTACCGAGTTTCCATCCGGTGAAAACTTCGCAAACATGAGCGATGACTCTGGTCGGCTGCTTCCAACTTTCTGCAGAGTATTTGTTGCCAGATTCAGCACCCAGTAGTCGCCGCGAGTATTCTGACGCCAGACTCGTTTGGTGTTCGTGTAGATCAACACCTGAGAACGATCAGCAGAAAATTCATACGATGACACAGACAGAGGCTTCTCGCTTCCCGCAGGAATCAGCTGCGATGACTTAACCAGGATCTTCTTCTCGCCGGTGACCGCATCCAGCAGGACAATGTCTTTGGCCGCATCTTCTGCATCACCTTCAGACTGTCCCGCAGAATTCTCCTGAACCGCGTAGCTGTGGCCATCCGTCGCCCACGCGGCGTTGAAGGATTTCGCCGAAACTGCTTTGTCGCCGTAGATTGATTCGACGGAAAGTGTTTCCGTAGAGGCCTGTTGGGCGAGTGAACAGTTCGCAGTGAAAAGAAAAAGGACGGCCGTCAGTAGTCTGTCATTCATGGATTATCGTCCGGTGAGCATGGCTTAACGCGTGGGTGTGCAGACAGAGGATCGCAAATTGTAACAACCGAAATCGCCCCAGCCCAGATCGTCGGCAAGCATGTGGACGATCGTCGGCTGCTCCGTGGCATGACACACGAAGAGGGATGCGATATAGAATCGCGGCATCGTACTGTTCGTCATACTACTTCAGGGACCTGAGTTCCGGATGATCCTGTGCCGACTTGATCTTTCGGATGGCGTCGCGGACGGCCCTGGCCTTCTGCTTGCTCAGGTTTCTCGGGAAATCGACTTCACCCTTATCAAAAATGGCCGCCGTTTCTTCGAGGTGAGGGATGATGACACGGGCTTCGGCACCATAGGCTTCAAACACTGCCAGAATCTCCGGAGTTCGATGTTCGCTGGCCCACGGGTTCTGAGTGCGCAAATAGTCAGCAGCGGCCTGCATGCCTTCTTCGATGTGATGAGATGCCAGCACTTTCAAGCCGTTCAGCCGCACGCCATCGGCAAACATCTCGCCGCTGGGTGCAGGCGTTTTGATACCTTCCAGGATCGCTGGCAACAGAGGCCGAATCTGTTGATAGCTGAGGCGCCCATAAACATCACTGATTTCACTGCGGGCACGACCATCCTGGTTCTGAAGCCCCTGAGCGATCGCTGTCAGAAGCTGGTCCTTGTCGATTTCATCAAATGACTGTAGTCGAGGCAGCAGCCGGCCAAATACGGCAAACGCGACGAACCGTTGCTCCATACCTCTTGGGTCTTCCGGCGACGGGGCACGAGCAATCAGATCAAGTAATTCCGGCAGCGTTGAAACGGCGGGCTTTCCGATGGCCGCGAGTGCTGATGCGGCTCGGACACGCAGCCAGAGATCTTCGTGCCGGAGTGCAGGGAGAAGCTGCGGAACAGCAGGTGCCGCATCTCCTCGTAACTCCTCCAGCGCCTGACAAGCGCCGATTCGAGCATCCACACTGTCTGAATCCAGCAAAGCGATGACGTCGGATATCGGTGGATCTTTCCGCCACGAGATCGCCATCGCAGCTCGCTCACGTACAATGGGCGACCAGGATGCGAGACGCTCAACCAGTTCGGTATCCGTCAATTGTTCATAGAAGCTTTTGCGATCTTTGTTGTCCCATCCCCGACCGTCAGCGATGATGCTCTGAGCCATCTCCGGCGACAGTGTCTGAACCACGCCTGGCATTTTACCGGTCAGTCTGATTTTTCTGAGTGGGAGCGAATAAGCGAGCAGGTAAGCACCTGTGGCATCCCAGCCGTGATAGCTGTCGTGGTCGGGCTCGGGTGGACCTTGATGTGTGAATGTTCCATCGTGGCGTCTCGCAAGGTCGTGATACCAACTGCCGAATTCCTGCATCCAGGCTCCTGTTGCATGAGGACCCGCCTGACCGATCGCGGGCAATGACCACAGCAGATTGAAGTAGTTACCCGTGTGACCACAGTCGCGCTCATTGCCATGTGACGCGACCGCCATCCGTGTGAAGTAATCCGCACTCTGAGATTCGCCAAGACAATTGAAGAGTACGGCAGCCATTCCGCACTTGCCATTGTCTTCGTGAGTTTCTGTCCACGCGGCATGATCGCCATAGGGTACGGCTCCCTTTCCAGTATAGAAGCGAAGGAGCTTTGAGCTGAGTTCAACAGCGTGCGTGATTTCCGGGGCTTCAACACCCGCGTCCCGGGCCAGAACAAGCCCGATTGTGAGCGGTAGTCCGGGAGAATTCATCATTCCGTAGCCCCGCAGTCGTCCATCTGGCAGCGCAAATGTGTGCCCCCATGAGCCAACCGCACTCTGGCCTTTGGCGGCTTCCATTGCCAGTCGCCGAAGCCCGGGAAGCACAGAATCATCACCTGTAGCCGTTTTGTATTCGGCCAGAAAGATCATCACATATCCATAATACCATGTTCTGAAATCGTCCGTACGAAAGTCGGCCGCCCACTGGGCTTCACGCTGAACCAATGGCAGGTCAGAGGCTTCGCCACCGGCCAGAAGGGCCAGTGCGTTCAAACTCCGCGGGATCGGATCTGTCACCTCGGCATAGTCCGGTTCTGCCATGCGCGTTGCGAGTGCTTTGAGCCCCCTGGTAAGGATGCGCTGTGACTTTGGACAATCAAACGGTGCCGTGGTGCTAAATGATCCAAGGACCGGCAACGTCAACGTGACGTCTTCCGTTTTCCCGGAGCGCCACCGAGTCAGAACAAGTCGACCGCCGCCACTGTCTGACTCTGCCGCTGTAATCGCACGTCCAAACTCTGTCCGAGGGTCGAAGGAGAACGGTTTGCCACCGACACCAAGAATTACGTCACCAACGGCAATTACTCCGTCTGCCGGCGAACCATCATCAACGGCTGTGATCGCGATCTGTCGCGCATCGGTTGTCACGAGTTTGTCACAGAACATCCAACCACGCAAGCCGGTCGGACCAAGATTCCAGTCGTGCTTTGCCTCCGCCGAGATGACGTCACCCGCTGTAAAATCTGGATTCTTCGGACCTTTTTCATCAGGCGCGGCTGAGGCCAGCAAAGTAATGCTCAGCCATATGGCGGTGGTCGAAAAGAGTGACGTAATGGATTTCATAGTGATTGTTTTCGCAGCGGTCTGCCATTTGACATTTCAAGAGACGTTTGACCGCCGACCATAATTCGATGGTTTACAGGTTCCTGCAATCAGCACGTCACACGTTAACGGGTCAGTGCAAAGGTCATTTTCCACCGGGATAGCCCCAGCGGCATTACTTCATTGCGTGTTACTTAGCCAACATTTTAAGGTTGGCTTCCGCAAACGCTTCGCCCATCAGAGCAAAGGTTTTCGCACAGCCAAGGTAATGGTAGCCTGCATTGGACGCGCCCCGTTTCCAGAGAGCAACTTCTGCCGGCGAAATCAATTCGGCTTCGTACTTCTTAAGAAATTCGTCCTTCTGATCCTGAGTCATTCGGCCGTCAGCGTTCGCATGATCTTTGTGCATTGAGTCGAGGAAGTATCGCATCTGACGGATCTTCTCTCGCTTTTTGTCGATGTCGTCGAGTTCATCAGACCAGAACGGCGCGGTTTCGACAGAAGTCACGTTACCCATGAATTCCGGCAGTGCTACCGGTGCGGCCATTGCGCTGCGGAAAGCCTGCATATCGATAGAGGCATCCCGGAGCCCTCCCACGCCCATCACACCGATCACAAATGGCATGTCGGGAGCATTCAGATCTTTGCGAACATCGCGGATAAAATGTGTGAGTAACTCCGAATAGAGAGCAAATCGGTCGGGTGAGTTGCGTTCAGGATAGACATGGTGATCCACAAGGTCATTAAATCCCTGAAGCCAGACGAAACCGGCAATCTCATAGCCCTGGCTCGCATCGTAGTTCGGGATCACCTTTCCGGGATCTTCGAGGACTTGTTTCACATGCTCGATCATCAGGCGATAGTAGACACCCGTCGATTTCGCTTTCTCAATTTTCCATTGTTCGAAGTTTTTTGGGATGCCGTGGCCTTCCTGCCTGGGGTAGTTCTCAATCTGAAATGAACTCAATTGATACGGGCCAGCGCTCGGCGGACGGAAATCCGTATGCAGGCTCTTACCTCCCCAGGCAGTCTTAATGATCAGCACGCTCTCATCCTGAGCTGCATCCATCGTGAGTCCGAAGGAGAACTCCGGACCGATTTTGTTACCAAGCTCGCCAGGCGGCTGCCCCCAGACTGAGCCGTAGCCCGCAGTCAGCTTCCCGGACAAAATAACGTTGGCGTCTTCGTTGCCGGTCAGATAAGAGATCCACGCATCTTCACACACAACTGGCTTGCCGTCGGAGTCACGCATCTGCGCAAGCAATGGAGCGGTTTTTGGATCATCACCGAGATAATCAAAGGTATCGATCTTCGCATGCCCCTCCATGTTGGACTGCCCCGCAAGAATGAAGACTCGAAGAGGCTTCGACTGAGCATTCACTTCATGGATGGAAAAGAGAATGAACATCGTCATTCCCCAAAATAACGTCCAATTGCTTTTCATTGAGTTCTTCTTTCGAAGTCTTGTTTGACGAATCGTTGTTATTGCTCGAAGACTGAAGCAACTCTCTTTATCGTTTTAGCAACTCTACCATCGCGCGGCCAAGGCGATCGCCGGTTTCGTAGTACGTCTCCGCATTGTGATTGTAATGGTGGCCTTGATTCACGGGTGAGACAGTCGCATCGCGCCAGAGATCTCGAGTATCAACTGCCGCCACGTTGTATTTGAACTCAGGGTACTTCTCTTTTTCTCCATCCACTGCCAGTTGAGATTCGGCAATCTGTTTTCCAAAGCCCTCGGTCCCTGGATTTCCGCAGCCCGTTGCAAGCACAAATTTTGCATTCGGGCAGTCGAAGTCTTTACGCAGTGTTTTGATCAGATGTACCAGGTTCTGTTCGTAGCGACCGGCCAGAGCGGCACTTTGATCTTTGTGGCCCTGCCACCAAACGAAGCCAGCGATCTCATAACCCTGCCCAGCGAAGCCCGGATAATACTTATCCAGATTCTTCAGCACGGCTTTGGCATGAGCTGTATCTGCATCGTACTGCCGACCGGCGTACCACGGGACCGGTTTGGGTTCAGTACCCTTATCCCAGAAGTTCGCAACATCCCTGTAGCCTGCGTAGATCTTTCCGTCGTGTTCGAACCGTTCGCTGCCCGGAGGCAACAAGTCCCAGCCGAGGCTGCGGTTGCCGATACACGCCTTGAGCAGCAGAACTGGCTCATCGTGAAACTGCCCTACGACGTGTCCGAAACCAAGCTCCGGCCCGAATGACTTGTTGGGAACGAGCCACTCGTTGCGGACGTCGCTGAAGTCCTCCATATTTCTGTAATCAACCCCGCGCCGATCCATGACATGAACGTAACGGACATCGTTCCGAGTGATCCAGTTCCCGGCATCATCCACAAGATGCGAGTACCTGCCCTGCTCTTTGACCATGAATTCCAGTGAGCCAATCGTTTCCTTCGGGCCGACTCTCCCGAAGCCAAGCATGTTAGACTGTCCCAACATCACATATACTTTGACTGGCTTCGATTGGTCAGCCTGTTTGTCGACCAAATCAGACGCCTGGCTCGCCCCTCCGCTCCACGACTGTGTGAGCAGTGTGAATACAAAAATCGCTGTGCAGAGTTTTGCGGTCATTTCATTCTGCGTTCATGAAAAAGGTGAATCAGAAAACATCCACCAGCCGTTTGCCAAGCACCTCAAATCGTGGTTCGACACCAAGGCCCGCTGCGTCAGATGTTTGCATGAATCCGTTCAGGCGCTGAGGAGCACCGCTGGCATTACTGACGGTAACGTAGCTGTTGAAATCAGTACTCGTGAAGCGAAACTCTTCAGGCGTACTGTGTGCCAGGTGAGCAATCGCTGCCGTTGTGATATCGCCTCCCCAACTGTCCTCGAGCGTCATGGCGATGCCCATGCTGACGCACAGATCCCGAACCTGTTTCGTTCTCGTGAGACCTCCCAGTTTGCTGATCTTCAGATTCACAACGTCCATGGCCAGATCGGCCCTGGCTCGAAGAAGCACGTCGAGACCATCGATGTTCTCGTCCAGAACAAACGGGTTGTCCGTATGCCTTCGAACAGCAAGACATTCTTCGTACGTCAGACAGGGCTGCTCGATGTACACGTCCAGATCGCTCACTGCCCGCACGACGCGCATGGCCTCGTGCTGAGTCCAGCCGGTGTTGGCGTCGGCGATGAGTCGATCCGATGGCTGAAGGATTTCCCGAGCCTGTCGAATTCTTTGAATGTCGAGATCCGGGTCGCCTCCGACCTTGAGTTGAAATCGCGTGTAGCCCTGAGCACGATAACCTGCGACGTTGTCCGCCATTTCATCCGGAGGCAACTGAGAGATGGCACGGTAGAGACGAATCTTCTCACCAAAACGGCCGCCCATCAGTGTGCAGGCTGGCAATTGAGCCACCTTGCCCAGCAAGTCCCAGCAGGCTATGTCAATCCCGGACTTCACATAGGGATGCCCTTTGAGAGCCGCATCCATGCGATGATTCAGCTTGAGAAGTTCTCTGGGGTCGAAACCAATCAGATGCGGCCCCAGTTCCCTGAGCCCCGCACGAACACCTGCGGAGTATGCCGGAAGATAAAACGGCCCCAGCGGACACACTTCACCATATCCAATCAGTCCGCATTCCGTTTCGACACCGACGATCGTGCTGTCAAAGATGGAAACAGACTTTCCACCGGACCATTTGTAGCTGCCCTCAACGAGCGGCAAATCAACTCTGTGTGCAAAGATGCGAGCGATCTTCATCGGATTCCGCCAAAATCAATCGGTGTGCAACGTGTATGAAGCCTGCCAACGATAATTTAACAGCAGGTTCATGTTGATTCTTGAACCGAACAAACGGAGAATCATCAATCTGCGCATAGTCTGGCAATCATTCAGTTCAATCGCATCATCTTCATCCCTGAATCCTATGACACCTGCCAGGATCAAACACATTGCCGGAAGCCTTCGATCGATTGATTCGAGTTTGCTTTCCGAGTTGTTCGATTTGTCTCTCGACGTTGCATTCTTTATCAAAGACTGCGACGGGCGCTATGTCGTCGTCAACAATTCGCTGGTTGCTCGTCATGGCTTAAGGTCCAGATCGGAAGTGATCGGCAAGCGACCGAACGAGATTTGTCCTGGGGAGTTTGGACAGATTCCATTCGAGCAGGATTCGAAGGTTCTGAGGACAGGCAAGCCAATTATTGATCATCTTGAGATGCAGTGGAATCGTCCTCATGATCCCGTCTGGTGCCTGACCACGAAGCTGCCGGTTCGTGACGCTGACAATCGTGTGATTGGGCTGATCGGATTTTCCCGGGACATACGACAGCCTTTGGAACAACAGGAGATTCCATCAAGTTTGGTTCGAGCGATTCAGGATTTCGAAAAGCATTTGTCGAGTGATGTGACGCCCGCAGTGCTGGCTGAACGGGCGGAGCTGACACCACAAAGGCTTTCCCGATTGACCAAACGACTCTTCGGACTCACGGCTGGTCAGTTCATCGCGAAAACTCGAATCTCCGCTGCGTCAAGACTTCTTCGAGACACCTCCGAAACCATTTCTAACATCGCACACGCCTGCGGCTTCTGCGATCACAGCGCTTTCACTCGCGCCTTCCGTTCCGCAACCCGCGTCACTCCCACGGAGTATCGCAACGCGAGATACAGTGAGTGAGTAGATTGACTTCGAAAACTCAATTCAACTACGTACTTTCGTAGACCAGCGAAGCCTGGCGGATAATGTCACCTCGTGATTCTCCGGAGAAAACACGTCCAACTCAGGGGAAGCAAGCCATCTCAGCGCATTGGTTGCGATCCAGTCCTGAACAAGCCACATACGCGGTTGTTCTACTTCGATGGTGGCTTTTCAGAGACAGTCGGCACTTTGCAGGAGGACGGCCGCTGCATCCTGCGATCTGCGGCGGCTTGTCCCAACAGGCCTGGCCTGACGAAGCCGTCATTCGGCCACCTGCCTCAAAGCCATCGCTGACACCACCAACGCCGGGGCAGCCGTTCGCGCTCGCCCTTCCCCACTTTCGGAGACGGTGAACCGCCCAATCTGGGCGGTTGTTATCACGGGCGTTTCGTGACCTCACGGAGGGACTCAAAGATGATCGGCATCGTCATTGGTGTGGCAATAGAGTTCGTCACCATCATCATGATTGGTACAATAGACTCTGGATACGGCGAGTGATTTGTCTGTGCAGCTTTCGGAAAGCTTGCCAGGGAACGCTGAGGCTGACAGGATCCCCCAGGGATTGTCGTTCAGCAGAGTGAAGTAGTCGAAAAAATTCGTATGATTCATTCCAGCAGAAAAACGAAAGCACGACGGTGACTGCTGGAAATTCCTGCGGACCAATTCAGAAACAGTTTTTTACACATCTTTTATCCTTCATGTGCGATGGAGCACTCTTATGGTCGGCATCCCCGTATTCAGCAAAAACCTGAGTTCCCCGGGAGTTGGGCACGGCTGGACCTTATGGCTCGCAGCCTTCCTTCTGTTGACCATAACCGGAGTCGCTGGAGAGTCGTCGGATGAGGCAGTGACTGCCAGGCACGACAGAACGGCGAAGCCCAACATCCTCGTAATCATGCCCGACGATGTTGGCTACTGGAACGTTGGTGTTTACAGCCACGGGATGATGGTTCCGACGCCGAACATCGATCGAATTGCCAAAGAAGGGATGTTGTTCACAGATCATTATTCTCAGCCCACATGCACTCCGGGACGGGCGGCCTTTATTACCGGGCAACTTCCGATTCGCACCGGGCTGACGACGGTTGGGATGGCTGGTTCACCGATTGGTCTGGACGGCCGCGATCCAACACTTGCCGAGGTACTGAAGGGACAGGGATACAGAACCGGACAATTTGGAAAAAATCACCTGGGTGACCGTAACGAGCATTTGCCAACCGTGCATGGCTTCGATGAGTTTTTCGGCAACCTGTATCACCTCAACACCGAAGAGGAACCCGAACTCGGTGACTGGCCAAAAGACAAAGGGTTTGATGAACGGTATCGACCTCGTGGAGTTCTGGACTGCAAAGCGTCAGACAAGGATGACGAAACCGTGGATGGTCGTTTTGGTCGGGTTGGCAAGCAGACGATCCGGGACACGGGACCGCTAACTCGCAAGCGGATGGAAACGGTTGATGATGAGTTTCTGAACCGCACGAAAGACTTTATCGGAAATGCAGCAAAGGCTGGTGAACCATTCTTTGCGTGGTACGCACCGAGTCGAATGCATATCTACACTCATCTGCGTCCGGGCCGGGAGAAACTTGCAGCACCACATTCATCTGAGCTGGACGTTTACGGCAGCGGCATGATCGAGCATGACATGCAGGTCGGAGAGCTCCTGAAGTCTCTCGATGACCTGAAGATTGCCGAAAACACAATCGTCATTTACACAACTGACAACGGGGCGATGGCATCCTGGTGGCCCGATGGTGGATCGACGCCATTCCGCAGTGAGAAGGCAACGACCTGGGAAGGTGGAGTTCGGGTTCCGTTTCTTGTTCGCTGGCCAGCGAAGATTTCTGCGGGCAAAGTATCCAATGGAATTCAGGAACATCTGGACGTCTTTACCTCCCTGGCGGCTGCCGCCGGTGTTCCTGATGTCGCTAAGAAACTGCGAACATCTCAAAACGTATACATTGATGGCGTCAATAATCTCGAGCACTGGACCAGTGATGCCCCTTCGGCTCGAAATATCGTGTACTTCTACAACGAAGCCGAGATGTGCGCAATTCGCATCGGAAACTGGAAATCTCACTTTCAGACTCGTGATGGCTTTTTCGATTATCAGAAACCAGCCGCTCTGGTGTTTAATCTTCGCATGGATCCGTTTGAACGTCACGACGGACAGAAGAACAACGATATTGCGATGAAGCTGGGGGTTGCCTGGGGTGGTCAGGTCCAGGATGCGATTGCAGCACACATGGCAACTCTGAAAGAGTTTCCACCTCGGCAAAAGGGAGGCACGCTGACGCCACGTCCGGAAAAATAAAGTTTCTTTGTGACTGGAACGTTGTAGTTCACGAATAATCGAGCAAACCCTCGATTGATGGTTCCGGACTCGGGCTTTCCGGCAAAAGACATGTGGTGCGCGTAGAGAGGGATTACAAACAGGCTTTCATTCAGGAAAAGGACGCTTCCAACGAGCGGTTCCAGTCGAATCTTCCCGGTTCCCGGATCCTTTTTGATTGACTGGCTGAATGAACATGAGCTGGGCCTTCACATCGCCCACAATTGACAAAGTGGCTTCGATCGGCGATGGGCTTCACAGTAGTTTCTTGGAAACTCAAATCCGAAATTTGCCATCAATGTATCTTCCTGCAGTATTGGGAAGACAGCCTGTAATGTGGTTGTGTTGACATTCAGACCATTGTCAAAGCCACCAGATGACGATGGCTCTGCTGTTTCCGGTGACTGCCCACGGAAGAGTGTCTCAGCATCCGATCTGAAGAGTCGATCGACCGAATTAAATCTCGGCGCGCAATGGTCCGCTTTTGTTTTGAGCACAGGTAGAGCGCAAAACGTGACCAAAACAACAAGCAGATACTTTGACATCTTCGAATCCCGCAGGTCTCAGTATTTGACAGTGATATTCACCAAACCTCCGACCCACGTTGTGGCGTTATCAACGAGTTCCCGTAGACCGTCACCCGGCACCGAGACCGCCATACCAGTCGTGAGGAAAATCTGCGGCGTAATGACTCGTGTGTATTCCACGTAGAAGTCATCCGAGAGATGGGGGTCCGGGACGCCGGACACGAGTTGTGGTTCACCGCCACTGGCTGCAATCCGGCCTGCCTGTCCGAACTGAATCGGGCTGTTGACTTCGTCGGCACGGACATGCCAATAATAGAATGCCATGAAACTCTGTGGATTGAGGGTAAGGTTCAGGCTGATACGATGAGCTTCCAGGTTTGAATTCAGGAAACTGAATGATCCGTTGCTGCCCGTGGCCCACAGCGGTGGAGCTCCTTCATAGAACAGTGGATCGAACTTCTCAAATCTGCCTGTGCCCGGATCATCTCCGCTAAATGAACGATAGACATATACGAGCTTTGGGGTGAGCGGCTGTTCGCTGAAAGAATAACCTGTTTCGGCGCTGTACGCGTTGGCCGCCATCTGTATTCGGTCATTCCACTGGTGAGCATAATCACCGCCAACATGCCAACCTGGCTGTGTATCAGGCAGCGGAGTCCATCGGCCATAGCCATGAATGGTGTTGAGCCCTTGTCGACCATCAGGGATCAGCCTTATCGGTGCTGCCACATAGGGATAAATTGATTCGAAGGCATTGATGTAAGCGACACCAAGATTCTGATTTGCATCCGGATTCCATTCGAGCTTTGAGCCCGCAAGACGCGTATTCGTGTCTCCGGATCGAAGTTCGTTGGGATTGAGATAGAAACCGTCAATACTGACAGGGCCACGTGCCCATTTGACGATCCCGGCTTCTTCCCAGGCGCGACGAGCAAATGTGGTCGTTGCTCCCCGTTCAAAACCATTCATCGCACCCACGGAAATCAACATTCCGGAACCGATCTTGTAGGGTTGACGTCCGTAGGATAGGTCAAGTGAGGACTCTTCGTCCGGGAGTTCTATTCGCGTACCCAGATAAGCGTCTTCGACTCCCCAATAGCCGCGGTATCCCTGTTCGAAGACGTCCTCACCGATGTTACCGGAACCAACGTACGAAACTCCCGAGTAGACAGAGACGTCATCGTTGACTGAGGTATCAAGTCGGATGCCGGGCTTAATCCATGTCTCAGCCCAGGCTCGATCCAGTTTATATCCCGCATCAGGCGCATACTGTTCCGAGAGGTTCCACCAGGACCCGGTCACTCCGGACTGCTGAAACACTGCATCAAGACTCAGCTTCACCCGCGTCGGCCCGGATTCAAACAGCAAAGGGTCTTTGGGTGCAGGAGGTGCTCCTTCCTGAGCAACGACCGGGGAGCAGGAAGTGAGGGGAACAAGAACTCCAGAAGTCATAAACAGCAGCCAGTGAATCACCATGATCAGTGATGCTGGCCACGCCTTGAATGGAGATGGTCTATTCATGACAGATTACCAGACGGCAAAATCTGCCGCCGAGCGACTGAGCAGATCCACCAAAGTAGAATTCAGGCGCCAAAACGGTAAGCTTCCTTCGATGAGCTATCGTCATAATCGCTACAGGCACCCCAGCTTAAATTTCAGCGTTACGTTCGAATTGCATTTTCATTCAGCTTCGTTGTTGAGAAACTGAAGGTGCTCCTGTTCGTTGAAGAAATCGACCAATAGTTCGTTCTCTGCGTCCCATCGCACGTGTCGGGAATCGGTCACGGATGATTCCCGGTTACACAGACACATACAACGGGAACGCAAATAGCCGTTCTGAATTCGAGAAATGCTGGATGGGATGAAGGAAGCGGCGTTCAGGGCCAAAGAACTTACAGAACAACTTATCGCTTTTGGACGACCGCAGCACTCTTTTCTCAAATGTCCGAATACCCGCACGGGTACCCAATGTCGAAGCCCTGTTTCTCCGCTTCCGAAAGTCACTCATATCGCAGCGTTTCAACGAGACGATTTGATAATCCATCAGGTGGCTGCCCCAAAAGGCAAGGAAAGGAACTGGATTCCGAAAGAACGTTCAGCGTGCTTGTGAAATGAGACATTCAACATTTCCTCGCGGCAGCACAGTATTCTCTGGCTCGCGTTTTTCAAACAACATCGTTGCCTGAGCCGGGCCATTCAGTTGGTTGCCGGTTTCCACCGAGGCGTTGATGATTGAGGAAACAGTTTTTCCCGTCAATTCATCATTCGCATGCGAGCGGTCATGATCATCGGCGATTACGATATTGGTGATGTTCGAGTTGCCGAGTCTCTACGTGTACAGACCACAAGACCGGCAACGGATACAACCGGCAGGCGGATTTTGAAACCTCATTCCGGAAAGCTTGATGAGCAAATCTCGTATCGAAGCATTTAGTGACGGAGTCATCGCGATTCTGATCACGATTATGGTCTTCGAAATCAAAGCTCCTGAAGGGGCTGACCTGGCAGCACTGATGACCGTCGCTCCATCGTTGCTCACGTTTCTGCTGAGCTTCCTGTATCTGGGGATCTACTGGAACAATCACCACCACATGCTGCAGTTGACGAAACGCATCAATGGTGCGGTCCTATGGGCCAATCTGCATCTCCTCTTCTGGCTTTCGCTGCTGCCATTTGTGACCGGATGGCTGAATCGCAGCGAACTCAGCCGATTGCCTGTCGCACTTTATGGAGTCGTTCTGCTCTTCGCCGCGATTGCCTACACCATTCTTCAATCAACAATCATCAAAGCCGAAGGAAAAGACTCCAGACTCAAGGTCGCCATAGGACCTGACCTGAAAGGTAAAATCTCCCTGGCTGCCTACGTTGCGGGACTGCTGATCGCCTGGCAACTCCCGATTGCTTCGATTGTCATCTACAGCATGGTCGCTCTGATGTGGTTCATTCCAGACAAACGCATCGAGCGCGAGATCGAATTGATGTAAGCATTGGCCGACAACGTGGAGGTTCGGTCGGAGCTGTTGCTATGCAGTTCCGAGGCTCTTTACTAACAAAGAGCCTCGACACTTCCGGCGCATCCTGCGACGATTCGGCTTCAGAAATCCAGAGGATTTCTGAAACGCAGGAAGGATTAAGACCGCTGCGCTGAAAGACGCGAGGAAGATGTACCAATCTGGTCCCGCGATTCATTGAGATTGTTTTGCATTGTTCTTTTCACGACTAACATTCCGTCATGGCCAGGAAATCGCACAAGCCCGCCAAAGAACCTGCTGAAGTCACATCACCGGATGGAAAGCCCGTGATTGCCTTCGCGACACCTAAACAGTTCGCAAACTGGCTTCGCAAACATCATACAGAACATGAGGGTGTATGGATTCAGTTTTTCAGGGCCACCAGCGGCTACTCAAGCATCACCTACGCACAGGCACTCGATGTCGCGTTGTGCTACGGATGGATCGATGGCCCCGTGAGGAAAGGAAACGAGGTTTGCTGGATCCACAAGTTTACTCCTCGCGGGAAACGCAGCATCTGGTCTCAAGTCAATAAGCGGCATATTGAACGACTCACGCGGGAAGGACTGATGCAGCCCGCTGGACTCGCAGTCGTTGAACTTGCCAAAGCAGATGGTCGATGGGATGCGGCCTACGCATCCAGTTCAACCTTTGAAGAGTCCCCGGAGTTTCTCGCCGCCCTGGAGACGTCTCCGAAGGCAAGCACATTCTATGCGACACTGACGCGAGCGAATCGGTATGCCTTCTACTTTCGACTTCATAACGCAAAGAAGGAAGAAACGAAACGACGAAAAATCGCTGAGTTCATTGCGATGCTGGAGCGTGGCGAAACCTTTCATTAGCGAGCACCAAACAAACGGACAAGCTCGCAGACGCACTAAGAGCAGGATCACAAGAGCAAGTGGCCAAATCGTCGATCTCGGTTGCCTGAGCTGACATCAACATTATCACGCAACGAGCTGGCATGGTCATCGCGAAAAACGGATGTGGCTACTTGTCCATCCGAATGTATTCCACTCGCCCTGCAACGCTGAGCAGATCCAGACCGGGGCTCCGTTCACGATCGGCAATGATCTGGTCGGGGCGTTCGTGTAATGCGAAGCGCGCTTCAAAATCATTCTGAGAAAGTGCTGTAAACAGAGACCGCCAGTCACGACGAATACCCTCGGTCGAGTTGTATGTGACATTCAGGTCGTCGAGTTCATCGCGGTTCAGGTTGGTTGCCGCACTGCCACAGCTCGTTGCTGCGAAGATGGGCAGGCCTATCTTTGCATCTTTGGCGACCAGAACACTGACGAGACCACTTTGGCCAACAATCCGATGATTTCCGGCAATCAGAGATTTCGCGATCGTGCAATGTGTATCACCGAAATCATTGCGAACATTCAGAATGCCGTCGACTCCGTCAATATGCAGCTTTGATCGTGTCAGGTTTGCAGTCAGGTTTCCAGTAACCTGAGACACCTGCAAGCGGTGGGGAGGAGGCGTAAACAGTACCCACCTGCCGTCCGCATGATGACTCCCCGTATTCGTCATCTCGGTCGTTGCTTCAATCCTGACGTCGCCCGTCACACGTTCGATGACATCCATTGGAACGTTGGACAACGTAATCGGCCCGACGTGGTCGCGGATCGAGAAACTGCCGTTGTAGTCGCGATCCTGCGAACCCGCAGAAGTCATCATCAAGTGCCCGTTCACACCGGAGATATCCATCCCCATCTGACAGCCTCGTAACAACAGCGCCGTACATTTTGGAACGTACAGCGTCAGGTCTGCGCTGCGCCGCCAGCGACTGCCGAATTGTCCTCCACCCTCCGGACGTTTCAATTCGTATGAAAGGTGCTGGTTGCCTTCCTGGTAAATGAGCCCTTCGATTCGCAGCGAATCCACTTCACGGCCAACAAACGGCATAAAACGTTCGCCATTTGCAAAGTGTCGCTCCCACATTTGCTTCTTGTTCTCCATCTGCTCAGGCGTTTGAATCACTCCTTCCTTCGGATTCAGGAAGTCGTCACGCCACACTTTCATCTCAGCATCTGTCTTGCCAACCAGTTCCGGTGACACCTTGTGCTCATGAATAACCCTGATTCCCGCGAGATGCTCATCGACCGGAGTTCCCGTCGAAAGAACGGTCTTTACCACGACGTACTTAGCATATGATTCCGACCAGCCTACAACTTTGATCCGGTCCGCTGTAACAACAAGCAGCTTTTCCGGGCCGAGATCGATCCTGCCCTCAACCTCCTGCCTGACGATTTCGAACGCGCTGACAAGTGTCTTTTGTTTGTCGATCTTCTCCCGCACGCCTGCGAGTGATTCGCGCAGCGCTGCAATTGAATCGCGAGCCTGGGTCGCAGTGATGTCACCATTGCTGACACGCTGCTCGAGCAACTGCACTTCCGCGATCAGTGCGTCGTAGCTCATTTTGAGTTCTCTGTCGACGAACCAGGTTCCTTCGAAGGACGTCTCAAAGACATCCGTTCCCGCTGGCGCGACGGCAATGCCTTTCTCCTTCTCATCTGCGAAACATGCAGCTCCGAATGGCAGAAGCACTGCGGTTGAAAGGACCATTGAACTGAATTGAAGAATCAAGATCAGCCGATTTGCAGCATCCTGAAACATAGAGAGTCTCCTTAGTTATTGAACAGAGGATTCGCGAAGGGAATATTCTGCGAGCAACGTCGCAGCATCAGAACGCACTTCCTGTATGGCGACCTGCGTAGCCAGAATCTGAAGGCGTGCTTCAAGCAGATCGAGTTGATCCGTCATCCGGTTGAATTCCGGAGTGGGGTTAATGGTGACAATCTGCACCGGACCGAATTTGACATTGTTAGGTTCAACGAGCTCCGCAGTGCCATTTGGAACGTCTCTTTCAACTTCCGTTGTGATTGGATTTACGGATCCCGAACCCCCAACCACATTGCTGCGAATGACCATACTGACCGCAAGAAGGAGCAGCGCCACAACACTGCAACTAACCGCAATGATCTTCTTCCCTGCTGAAGTCCGGGAGACCATTGGCTGTTGTTCGTATTCCGGCAGTGCAGTTACAAGTGAATCGAGTAGTCCTTGACTGGGGTAATCAGGAACGGGGGTACTGCGGATCCGATACGCAACTTCGTCAATCTGCTTGTCGGAGACATTCCTGTCGTTCATCGCTTATTTTTCTCGGTCAAAGACGGGTGATTGATTTCCATTGCCGCGCGAAGTCGTTCGCGGCAGCGGTGCAGCAGTACTCGAACATGGCTGTGGCTCAACCCCAACTGGCTGGCGATATCGCTGAGTGCCACTTCCTCGATGCAATGCAGCCAGAATACCTGTGCCTGCAATTCCGGGATGTTTGCAAGCTCGGTCCGGACGATTACGGTCAACTCATTCAGTTTTGCTTCACTGTCGGGTGCAACGTGAGTGATGACTTCGTCGACTTCCGTTTCGGCGTCGATTCGGTCCCGAAGTTTGTTACGGGATCTCAGCCGATCAATCGCCCTTTGAACTGTCAGCCAACGAAGAAACGCGGGCCAGTCTTCGATCGTTGTTGATTTCGTGCGACGCATTGCGTCAATAAAAACTTCCTGATGGCAATCAGCAGCGTCATCACGATCCTGAAGCACACGGAACGCCACACGCCACACCAATGGCCCATGTTGTTTCACAATGTCTTGCCAGTCATGCATCCGTAGCTTTCAGTCACTTTCCAGCGTTTCTCAAGCCTTCAACACATGTGGCGAACACTGACGTTGAGGCGTTACAACAATTCTGGCATGAATCCCGGAATTCGACGAGCAGCGTTGCAACCTCTTCAAGGAACTCCTGGCCTGGCTGCCCTGTTCTCGGTCGACGATTGCGGTCCAGATTTTAGTCAAATCCAATCGGTCCGCCCACAATTGAATGTAATCACGCTCGATGCGTTCTCCCTGAATCCGCAGGCCCCCCGCAATGTCGCGAAGATGCTTGTCACTGCCACCTTCACGGAAGTAAACCATTTTCTTGATGATGACGTCCTCGGGCGCCGCAAACCACACGCGGTGTTCCTGCAACACGTTCAGTTCGCGGTGGCGAGTTGAGCGGGAGATCGACAAGAATGTCAATGTCGTTCGTAAATCGCGGTTCTCCATAAGCAATGGTGGCCGTTGAACCTGTCACCAGATAAACCAGCCCCAGCGATTCGCAGACATTTCTGGCATAAGCGAGCAGCTCCTCAGGTTCCACAGGAAAGCCTTCGGCTGACTTCCTGAAGAATTCGGTCATCTGAATGTCCCGCGTTCTCCGACTTGATTTGCAACGTCAGCATTCGCCGAGCAGAACGCCACATCCCCCACACGACGCGCACGACGCGCAATCTTTCCGCCTCCGTTTTTTCGCGAGAAAACGAGCCATGTCCCGATCAACAATCTCAATTTGACTTGCGTTCAAATTCACATGTGGTCGTTGCGAAATGCTCCATGAATGTCGTCATGAATTCGTACAAGCGGACCCAGCCAAACTCCGAAACCCGAAGTACCCGGAAACCGCATACACTACCAAACGTAAATCAAATTCTGTAACCAGCCGAGACCGGAAATTCACGAACCAACGGGCGGCTACGTAGACGATCGCGAGGACGCGGCTACGCCTCTCGGAGAGTCGCGGCGACATGACTTTCGCGAACAGGGTCTCATCAGGCAGCCTGGGAGCCTGGGAACGCCCCCCTGAACCTTCAGTTAGACCTATAATGACGACACAGCCCGAATCGTCGAATCGGGCGTTCACCGCTGCTCTCCAATTGGTTCCGAAAATGCCCTTTCGGGATAAATGGCAAAAATCACGGTCATCGCGGGCATCCTCGTGCGACTTCCCTACAGTCGTTACCACTTTATTCACCAGGGAGCTGCCATGGCCGATGAACATCCACCTGATTGGCCCAGGATTGTGGATCGTCATGCGGAACGTGTATTTCGCATCGCTTACCGTATCCTCGGCTCAGTTCATGACGCCGAAGATGTCTCGCAGCTGGTATTTATCGAAGCCCGAAAGGTTCAGGAGGCGGGGCCAATCCAGAGTTGGTCAGGGCTCTTTTCCCGTTTGGCGACAACCCGGGCCATCGATCTGCTGCGACGACGACGAAAGAGCGTTGAGATTGACGAGTCTCAGTACGTCTCGAATCTGGAGCCACATCATCACATTGTTGGCGCCGAACTTGCCGCGTGGTTACGTAACGCAGCGGCACAACTGCCTGAACAGCAAGCTGCCGTCTTTGCCCTGAGTCACTTCGAACAACTCGATCGAAACGAAGTAGCTGCAATCTTGACGATCTCAGTCGAAGCGGTTTCAACAGCCCTCTACAAGGCACGCGGGCGACTTCAGGAACAACTCAAATCCTTCAATGGAGTCCAATAACATGAACAACAAGACCTCTGCTTTCGCCGAAAACCACGATAACCTGGAACCTGAGCTTGAATCGGCAGTCTGGGCCATTCTCGGTGCACCACTTCCAGCCGACGCAATCGCACGCGTTAAATCGCAGGCTCTGGCAATAGAGAACTTGCCCGTCGCAAAAATTCCACCATCCATTCGCAACATCTCCCGGAGTCGTCGATGGATGGAAGCTGCTTCGCTGGCCGCTTGTGTCCTGTTGGTTTTCGGCGCCACAATGCTGTTGCCATCGTCGTCCAGCGCCTTTGCACAAGCGATTGAAAAACTGAAGAATGCGGGCGACTTCCGCTACAGGGAAGTAGTCTATCTGACAACACAGGAGAAACCTGTCGAAGTCGATGTTCTGGTTTCCAACGATGGCCGTGAGCGAAGATCTACGCCTGGACAGATCTCGATTCATGATTCTACTGGGCAAGTTCGACTTTCGTTGAACGAAGCAACGAAGTCTGCCACGGTACATGCGCCAACCGTACATGTGCCAACGGAAGGCATTTCTGTTGAGCCGGAGCGACAGATCAAATGGCTGGAACGACTTAAATCCTATGGAAGCAAACCCGATAAAGAACTCGGTACGATGAACATCAATGGTCGTGATTGCCTTGGTTTCGAAGTCAACCCTGATGCGTCTGTCGTGTACTCGGTTTGGGTCGATCCAAAAACAAGTGATTTGGTTCAAGTCGAGTTTAAAGGCATGCCTAAAGGATCATCTGTTACAAAGTCAGTGATGTCGGAATTTGAGTTCAACGTCACACTCGATCCGAAGCTGTTTAGTTTCGATGCCCCTCACGGCTATCAATCGTCAAACGCCGCGAAGCTGCCGGAGTTACTTCCGTTCGAAGAAAGCCTGGTCGAAGCACTCAAGGGCTATACCGAGTTGAGTGGTGGTAAGTTTCCTGAAAGCATTACAGACAGTGCCGAATGGATGACAATACTCTCCAAAGACGGTATTCCCAGGACCACACTGGCCGCACGAATAGGTACTTTGACTCCGTATCTGACCGGTATGTCGCATGATGATTACGACTATACGGGTGCTGGCAAAGAGGTTGGTATGGAGCGAGCAATTGTTTTCTGGTACCGAAATCCGGAAACACACCTTCGAGCCGTCTATAGCGATTTTACAATTGCATCTATTGCTGACGCTGATCTGCCTCGGAAATAACGACCCGCCAGCTCGATACATCCCAAGCGGCTCAAACGTTCAGGCCGAAGCGGCGTCGCTTCGGCCTGGCTTTCTTCAACCAATGATGATTGCTTCACTGTTTCTTCGTACGGAGAAGAATAAAACCTCCGAAATCCTGGTCATAAATGCCGGGAAGTTCGGCAACAATTGCGTGACCGGATCAGACAAATTGCCGAACACAGGGGGCGAAGCTCTGCCCGGACTCAAAAAGTCACGAGGTGAGTTGACGAATCCTTGATTGTTTCGGACAGGGGTTTACCCATCGGCTTGACTTCAATTCCCAATCCTCGAAGCCCATCGGTTACACCGTAGGAATCAGCGCAGACGATGCAGGCCTGAAGGACCACTCCATCTGCCTTCATCTCCATCAGCTTCGACTGAATCTCCTTATCGGCTGCTGTCAGACGAGAGCTGGGTCCCCATATAATGACGCGGACCTCGTCGAACCACTTATTCTTCATTGCGGCGTGTCCGTACATCAAGACCATACGATGTGCGACTTCCGGATCGCCGCTGGTCCACACAATTATCAATTTCTGCCTCTCGGCCGGAACAGCGTCGGCTTCAGTTGTCTGTGCAGCCAGGACTGGCCAGCACAGTGTCGAAGCACCGAATCCTGCAAACAAGAGAAAAACGGTAACGCCATAGCGAACACGGTTTGTCATTGGATGAATCCCCCTGCTGGCAGAGTTTGAATTTCAAAAACGATGGTATTGAGGCACACTTCAGGAACTATTACGTCGGGATGTATGGGAGTTGACAGACAATGTCCAACGTTCTGGCAAGTCCTTGATGGTTCTCGCGAGATTTGAGCAGGAACGGCAAACGCTCGCGATTATGAATCATCCAAATATCGCCCGAGTTCTTGTTGATGGAATAACACCCGGCGGCCAGCCTTTTTTGCAAACGAATTGGTTGATGGACTTCCTTCGACAAAGCTCGACGACTCTCTTTCGACTCCGTATGGTGCAGATCACCATGCGGATCTTAACACTTGTCAGCTGGAGGCTGGCCGTCATTGCGAACAGCGCCGCACGATGGACTGGTTCGTGTCGGATATGGACACGAACATGTGGCTGCATCGCGAATGACTAGACAAAGAACCTCAAGCCAGATTCCCTCTTCAAATTCCTGGCACCCCAGGCGTAAACGTCTGACTCACGATTTCCCTACAGACGCGGCAACGAAATCGATTGCGTGAATTTGCTGTGGACGGTATTCACACTATTTGTCAACAGGATCGTCTTGCCGTTAAAGTTCCGGATCGTATTTCATCAACACAGTTACGTCCCGAAAGGACGACAATGAAGACTGCAAGTGCCTTGTTGTCTGGATTTCTCCTGGTATTAACCTCGTGCTCTGCGCAAGGACAAGAGGCCGACGTGATCTATCACGGAGGCGACGTGATTACGATCGACGACAAGCATCCAACCGCTGAAGCAGTGGCCGTTGCTGGTGGAAGAATCGTGGCTGTTGGTGAGAAAAGCGAGGTGCTGAAGCACAAGGGCAACAACACGAAGCTAATCGATCTGAGTGGAAAGACGCTGCTTCCGGGGTTCATTGACGGCCATGGGCATTGTTTTGGCACAGGTCTGCAGGCGGCATCTGCCAATCTTTTGGCTCCGCCTGATTATACCGTCACAGACATTCCCGGCGTTGTTGCCGAACTGAAGAAGTATGCAGCCTCCGAGACTGCAAAGAAGTACGGGATCATACTGGGATTCGGTTACGACGACGCGCAGTTGAAGGAACAGCGACATCCCACTCGACATGAACTTGACACGGTTTCTAAAGATCTGCCTGTATACATCATACATCAGTCGAGCCATCTTGGCGCTGCGAACACGAAGGCACTTGAGTTGGCTGGTATCACGGCAGCAACGGCCAATCCAGTGGGTGGCGTGATCCGCCGCGAATCAGACGGCAAGACGCCCGACGGCGTGCTGGAAGAAACGATTCACTACGCTGCCTTGATGAAAGTCATGCCAAGAATGGGTGAAGCCGAATTTGACGGACTTGCTCAGGCTGGCATGAAACTGTACGCCGCGCATGGTTACACCATGGCTCAGGAAGGCCGCGCCATCGCACCCGTTGATCAGTGCTGGATGCGATTGGCGGAAAGCAAAAAGATGCTGATCGACGTGATCAGCTATCCCGATATCTCGTCCAACGAAAAGCCTTTCGGGCTGGATACGCCGTGGTACAGCAAGACCATGAAGAACGGCTATCGGATTGCCGGAGTCAAGATCAGCCTCGATGGTTCACCTCAGGGGAAAACTGCGTTCCTGTCTCAGCCGTATTTGGTTCCGCCGCACGGTTTGCCAGCGAGCTTCGTCGGATATCCGGCGATGCCCATTGCCGACGCAAACCGAAAAGTTGCGTTGTGTTATGAAAAAGGCTGGCAGTTCATCTGTCACTGCAATGGTGACGCTGCCAGCGACATGATGCTGGGGGGAATTAAAGAGGCTCGCACAAAATTCGGCGTCGGCCCTGATCGCCGTGATGTGATGATCCACTGCCAAACCGTGCGTGAAGATCAGCTCGATCAGATGCAGGAGTTTGGTGTGATTCCGTCGTTGTTCGGTATGCACTGCTACTATTGGGGAGACTGGCACAGAGATTCTGTGCTGGGATCTGAGCGTGCGGAACGGATCAGCCCTGCTCGTTCTGCCCTGCGACGAGGCATGATCTTCTCTCAACATCACGACGCGCCGGTGGCGCTGCCCAGCGCAATTCGAATCCTGTCCTCAGTCGTCACACGCCGAACCAGAAGTGGTGACATTCTTGGAGCTGGACAATGTATTCCAGTCGATGTCGCCCTGAAGTCCCTGACGATTTGGCCAGCCTATCAGCATTATGAGGAGAACAACCGAGGTTCAATCGAAGTGGGTAAGCTGGCGGACTTTGTTGTGCTCGACAAAAACCCACACAAGGTTCCAATCCTCAGCCTCGCGGATCTCAGGGTCTTGGAGACGATTAAGGAAGGCAGGACGATCTATTCCGCAGAATAGACTCAGTATCGCATTTCTTCGCCAACGGCTTGTGCGGTTGACATGGTTACCGGTACTTGCGATTGATCTGGCCTCCCAGATGGCCGGCCGTGCGAGCATGCTGCATGCGTCTTTGCATCGGAGCAGTTTATAACCACCGAGAAACACGGGCAGAGGGTGAGAAACGCAGCGGCGACATACGTGACTCTTCATCAAAACGTCGCTGCCCTCAAACAGAACAAACACAACATAGACCAACTTGGCAATCAAACTGCGGCAGAAATAGAGTTCTGACTCACTACTCTTCACCTGCCACCAGCGTCCACGGTCAGTGATACTCGAAAGCCGATTAACGTGCCGGAGTATGCGGCAGTTTCCGGACAACGAGATGTCGATCGAGGGCTTGATGGGGTCAACGGCGAGCTGTCCCTGAAGCTGGCTGTAAAACGTCCGATCCCAGCCATCCTGCACCCATTCCCAGACATTGCCATGCACATCGTACAGACCGAATGGATTTTCTTTCAGTTCACCCACCACATGAGTACGCTCGCCGGAATTCTCATAGGTCCAGGCTGCCAGTAGTTTTTTCTGTTGATCGCCGCCAGCTGATCCAAGAGACTGCACAATTTCCTCCGGTGAGCTCCCCATCATGAATTCATCAGGCGGAATCAGTTTGAACCTCATGCCGATGGAGTTAGTGTGCTCAATCGGAAATTTGAGAAAGTTCGCCCAGGCTTCCTGATGTTGCTGAGGTCGGTGACTGCGGTCCGGGGGACAGATTTCCTGCTTTCGACCTGACCCACTTTGCGCCAACGATCTTTCCGTCATGGCCATTGCCGGTCGCGTCTCTCAGAACATCACCCGTGCCTTCATCGAAGTTGTACAATGCCAAAGTCGAATCATCACTGGTCAAACTCGCGATCGGAGCAAAGTTGTTGTCGTATCGAGCGATGCGGGAAATACGAACCTGATCAATGCGGCCCTGAAAGAATCGTCGCTCTGTGCCATCGCAACCGATCCGTAAGTTCTTCATTTTCCACATCAGACCTTCGTGAGCCTCTGCAAATCGCTTCGCCTGCCAGATTCCGTTCACGTAGTAATGCATGAAACGGCCATCGAACACCAAAACTCGATGCTGACGAACGCCAGTGGTGATCGGTGCTGATGCGTTGGCGAAGGGAGTTTTGCCTTGAATTGCTGCACCGCTCAGTCGTTTGCCCAGGTCGGCTTGATGGTCATCGTAGATCGACATCCACTCCGGATTTTCTCCGCCGCTGCCAAGATGCACAATAGTTCCGTTATCGCTATCTGATGCCGATGTGACGAAAGCTTCAATGGTAAACTGTGGATATGACCAGCCGACAGCTTCAACACTGACGAAATCATCTTTGCCATCGAACTCAAGACCCCCGGAAACAGTTGCTGCCGGCAGCGTCGGAATTGCTGGCCAGATCCAGGCATTCATGTACGAACTCAATTGCTTCCCAAACAGGATAGGTAAAAGCATCATCACACCGAGCAGAATGCCGTAGAGCATCGAGGAGCGTTTCGATGTGGTCATCTCGTTCCGCCGAGACGAACCGTGTTCTGTGGCACTCGGCTGAGTACTTTCATGTGGCGACGCGGATTGACCCGATGGGGACGCGTCATCTCGCCGAGCAAGGTTGTGACTTTGAACGCACGTCACGTGGCCGTTGAGCTGCAGTTCCGCCTGACAGCGGGCAAACAGGTCGGCCACTTCTTTGGCAGTCTGAAAACGATCGGCTGGTTTCTTTTCCAGCAGACGCATAATAATTGTGCAGAGCCAGTCTGGGGTGCCGGGAATGACATCTTCGATCGGTCTTGGAGTATCCTCACAAACTCGCTTCAACACGGCCACGGTATTCGACGCTCGAAACGGAGGTCGGCCGCTGACCATCTGGTAAAGCACACTGCCCAGACTGAACAGGTCGGCACGATGATCCAGGACTTCGCCTCGAGCCTGCTCCGGAGCCATGTACATTGGCGTGCCGGCAATCAGACCGCTGGTTGTCAGACTGGCGTCATCAACGGCTCGCGCCAGCCCGAAGTCGGATATCTTTGCTCGGTTTTCAATGCCTGATTCGAGGAGAATATTTGACGGCTTAATGTCACGATGAATCAGGTTCGCCGCATGAGCCGCTGCCAGACCAGCGGAGACCTGTTGCCCGATTTGCAGGATCTCGGAAAGTTCCAGCGGTCCGTTCTGATCCAGCCGCTGTTGAAGAGTCATCCCCGAAACATATTCCATCACCAGATACGGCAGCGGTTCTTCTTCCACGGCGTGAATGCCGACGATGTACTCATTCCTCACCGCGGCAGCGGTCCGAGCTTCTCGCAGAAAGCGTTTGCGAGGCGGCGATGTGGAGGCCAGTTCCGGGTTCATCAGCTTGATCGCGACGATTCGATGCAGTTTCTCATCGAACGCTTTGACGACGATTCCAAACGCACCGCGGCCAAGAATCTGCTCAATCTCATAGTGAGCCAACTGGCCGAGCCAGCCCGGACGCGATGTCGGCTGCAGATACTTCCGCAGCTCCTCTTCTCCGGACATGCCAGACGAGTTCTGATCCTCTTCTTCGTCAGCACTATTGCTTACGATGGTCATCTCGACGGCAGAGCTGCTGGCTCCAGCTGGCTTTTCGAGGAACTGGCTGGACACCTCATGATGTCTAAGCAACTGTTCAACCTGAGCCCGAAGTTTTGCATCGCCACCACAGGTCTTTTCCACATATGCCGCTCGTTCGGCTGGATCACTAATGTCAATCGCCGCTAGAAAGATGGTGCGTTCTGTCATGGTTCGCTCGGTCCGGATTCCAGCTGTAGGGGGCGATCCCGGCATTCTGACCAAAGCCGCTCTTCGGTCAACGCTTCCGCCTCCGGAAAACCATGGCGCTATCTGCTTTAGAATCGCGCCAAAAATCAGAAGAGATTTTCCGAGGAACCTGTTTTGGGCCGAATTTGCAAGAGTTCAGGAGATTCATTCACGCTTTTTCATCTTCCTGAGTCTCACGATTCCGGCTATTGAATCTCCCTCAACAGCCATGCTTTGGCATAGGCCCAAAGCCGATCGGCAGTGCGAGGGGCAATGTTCAGGACCTTTCCGGCTTCAGGCAGAGACAGTCCCGCGAAGTATCGCAGTTTGACCAACTCGCACGCGGTCGCGTCGATCGTTGCGAATTTCTGCAATGCTTCATCCAGAACCTCGAGTATCTCGTCGTCCTGAGTTTCCGCCACAGCATCAAGATTGATCGCCGTACGTTTCAGATCGCCGCCTCGTTTGAGTCGATTCCGGCGGCGAGCATTATCGACCAGTATTCGTCGCATCGCTTCGGCCGCAGCTCCGAAGAAGTGACTGCGACATTTCCATTGACGATAATCCTCTGAGGTGCCGGCAACGTCCGCCTGTATGCGCCCATCGGACATGTTCGCTATGGGCATCATGAGCTTCAACCATGCTTCATGCACCAATGCAGTGGCCTGCAAAGTCTGACCGGGTTGCTCGAACTGCAGCTGGCGAGTCGCCATCCTGTGAAGCTCACCGTAGACTGTGGCGAAGAGTTCGCGAATGGCCTCCGGGTCGTCGTCGTCCAGCCGGTGCAAAAATCCAGAGACATCAGTCACGGATACCTCGAGCAGTCAACAGCGGAGAAGGAAAACGGCGTCCTGCCTCAGGTACCGTTATCGAAAGACGTTGGCGTACCAATTTTTAGGCTTCTCAGTGTAACACGGAAACGGCCGGTACATTGGTCCTAAGTGCTGGTGTTTGGAGTTTTGATTCGAGAACCTGCTCCGGTTATGCTGCATACCTGATTTCGCGATGAACCACTTGTTGGTGTAATTCGTTGTTGTGGAATAGCATTCACATTGCGATGAACTTGACCAATTGATCTGCAGATTCCCGAAGGTTCGTTCTATTTGCTGGAGGTTTCGTGCGATACCAGGAATTTCCCCCCAGCGAATCTCTCGCGCCCTGGGTAAAGTGCTTTTGGCTCCTTGAAGATTCACCGGCACCTGATGGCGCGATGGATGCAATCGTGCCTGATGGGTGTCCGGAAATCATCGTTCACTACGGGGACCGTTTCGCGGAAGACGCCGCCGGACGCAAGATTATCCAATCGGATGTCATCGTTGCCGGGCAATTGACTCGCCCACTCCTGCTTCACCCAACTGGCCGCGTCGGCATGGTTGCCGCCCGGTTTCAGGCGTATGGACTTTTCCCGTTTCTTGGCGTGCCCATGCGCGAACTGGTGGACCAACGAATTCCTCTGGACACGGTTTGCAAAGACTCGACTCTGCGGGAACGAATCGCCGACGCCGGCTCTGATGGAGAACGAGTCAGCCATCTGGCCGCGTTTCTCGAACGTAAGCTGGCCGAGCGATGCGCTTTGGATACCGTCGTACAGCAAAGCGTGCAGGCGATTCTTGCAAGTGGCGGACAAATCACGCCCGATCAACTTGCTCAGTATGCAGAACTTACGGCCAGACAACTCGAGCGTCGGTTCCTGGTCTCTGTCGGCCTGTCGCCGAAGTTCCTGTGCCGGATCGTTCGCTTCCGGGCCATCTTCGACTGCCTGCAGAGTTCGACGCCGTGGTCGAGCATCGCGCTCGACTGCGGGTTCTTCGATCAATCTCATTTGATCCGCGACTTCAGGCAGTTTGCGGGCCAGTCGCCGACAGCGTTTTTGGCGGCTCAGTCTGAGTTTGGCCGCTGCTTCACGCAATCTTGATCGCATGTCGGATTTTTCCAATACGCGAAAATCGTCGCTTCATAGGCTACTCCTGCATAGTTTCGGCGGTGGGCAAGTCGCTCGCTGTCACTCGTTTAATGATTGAGGAGAATCAACTTATGGGACAACCCGTCGTTCATTTCGAAATCGGCTGCCGCAATAGTCAGAAAACACAGGAGTTCTTTGCCGGGCTGTTTGGCTGGCAGATGGAAGCAGCCGGGCCGGCAACCATGATCTCCACGGGTGCCAGCGAAGGCATCCAGGGCCACATCAGCTCGCTCGGCCATGAGCCGCACAACTACGTTACCATCTACGTCCACGTTGACGACCTGCAGGCGTACCTGACAGACGCCGAAAGACTTGGGGGCAAGACAATTGTACAGCCGACGGAAGTGCCCGGCATGGGCTCCTTCGCCTGGCTGGCTGACCCCGATGGCAACATCATCGGCCTCTGGAAAAACGCCTGAACCGGGTAAGAATTATCATCAAGCAGATTCAGAGAAGTCTTCATCCCCAAAGTACTCATCACGCTCCGCCGTGATGACGCGAACCCTGGCAACGCCTGCGCGCGCTGGATGCAATCCAGCCATGCGTCGCCTGCCATGCGCGAACCCACAGACTCGTCATCACGGCGGAGCGTGATGAGTACTTTGCAAGACGGTCTTAACCGGGGATGACACGGATGACTGGGTGGTTTTGGACGGTCTTAACTGAAGGTGCATTCCACCCATCGTCCTCGTGCTCGTGATCAGAGCAGCGGTGATCGTAATCGGTTCCACTTGCTTCGGCTTTTGCGGTGAACGATATCAACTCACCTCCATCCTCGCTGCGCAAAACGCCAGTACCAAACAACTTACACTACTCGCCCCAAAAGACATTTGCCGCTCAAAAAGAATTCATCTGTTAGTAGTACAAAAGAAGTCGTTCCATTGCCGTTGGATAATTCGACTCAGCCTGAGACAGGATTCGAGTGACTTCGGACATCAGACGTTGATTTGCTGCTTAACGAAACGTCATCAGAATTGCATCCTAACGGTTTCGGCCCCGCCTGAACAACGCCGATGACGCCATGCTGGCAACCTGCACTGGAGGAATCAGCCATTCTGCGGTAGCATGTTTTGGGTTAGCGGATGAGAAACCAAATCAGCAACTTCGATCGCAGACGCTGTTAAAAAAATCTGTGCGATTGTTCTGCTACACAATGATCGGCCGTTTTGAATAGGCTATCTCCGTTGATGGCTTGCTGTTGTTTCAAGTTCAGAAAATGTCGTTATCTTTTGAGCTCCTTATGAAACGTAAGCGGTACGGCTTGTCTGCCTGTTTCGTATTGGTGGTTGGTATTGCCGGGCTTGTATTCTACTCCCGCTCCAACGAAGAAAACATTACCGCCACTGTGATTGCGCTTCAGAAGTCCGGCGTGATCGTATCGCCACTGACACCCATTCCTCTTACGGGGGTTGTCAACCAGAACCGCATTTACGTCACAACTCAGCTTCCGTTCAGTCTTTGCCGCTATTCAGTGAGTATTCCGCCTGGACATTGTACCGAGGAGAATCTCAAACTGGTAATCGACCTTGCCAGGAATGGCGCACTTACGAATATTGCATTCGGTAATGATTCAGTCACCGCACTTCGATGCTCTTCAATCGAAGAACTGTTGCGACTGTCAAATTGTTCAGCCCAGTTGAAACTGGACCTGAGCGATTCTCTGCGAGAAGTTGATATCGCTATTTTCCAAACCACCTCTGTTTCAGCACCACTCGCTCCGAATCTTGAAACGCAAACACCGAACAACAGCGAACATTGATCAGGGCAATCTATTTCCACGCAGATTCTACATGCTCGCGGCCAATCTGACGTAAGTCGCCAGGCGGGCTGTTGTGGCCGAGTTGCTGTTCCTGATTGACGACCATCCTGAACATAATGTCAGAGTCGGCCACTCTCCGCGAGATCTTGCGGAAGCATGAAGCAACTATTTTCCGACAGAAGTGCCGCCGCTTGCCAACTTGAAAATCAGTGGTTGTCTCATAGCCAGAGCGACCCACGTCAATACGCCGATGATGATTGGAAAGAACCAGGGATCACCAACTCGCAGGTGCGTGATGATGGCTCCGCCCAGATAGGCAGTGATCAGGATTGCTCCGAGAAACGCGGTACGAGGGATGAGGTATATAATGGTGATCGCGATCTCAATCACTCCAATTGTCGGAAGGAGTGTGAGCGGGATTCCCATCTTGTCCATCATCTCTTTCTTGCCGGGCCAGTCCATAAACTTGGGGATGCCACTGGCTCCGATCAGGAACAGGCCGACGAGTGCTGTCAGGACGCGACCGGTGATCAGTTGAATTCTTGATGGCATTCGAGCATTCCTGTCTGAAGCGAGAAACAATGTTTGCTGCCTGGATGATCACTGTCCGTTGAACGCGGCTTCAATCTTCTGGATATCAATCTTCTTCATTGTCATCATCGCGGCGAAGGCCCGTTTCGCTGCAACACGATCGGGAGAGGTTGTCGCGTTCGTCAAAGCTACGGGCGTGATCTGCCAGTTGATTCCCCACTTGTCTTTGCACCAGCCGCACATACTTTCTTCGCCGCCGTTGCTGACAATCGCATCCCAGTAACGATCCGTTTCGATTTGGTCTGCCGTTGCAACCTGAAACGAGAAAGCCCAGGAATGTTTCACTGCCGGACCACCATTGAGTCCAATGCAGGGAATCCCCATCACCGTAAACTCAACAACCAGTATGTTGCCTTCTTTACCGGATGGATTGTCGCCTGGAGCTAAATGCACAGCGCCCACTGAGGAGTTGGGGAATGTCCTGGCATAGAAATTCGCCGCCTCCAGTGCGTCATTGTCATACCATACACAGACGCGGTTCTTTGGCGAAGTGAGCAGATTTGCTGATTTGTCGCTGAAGCGACTTTCAACATAGCGGGCAAAGTTGCTGAGTATCGCCTGCCACCCGGTACGCTGTTGTTCAATCGAATGAGTTTCCTCTGCCCCGAACGTCACGCTCACTTTTACACCTGTTGGCGTTTCGTCAAATATCACGCTCGCATCGCGATCGCCAAAGGAGTACTCGATCAGCTTGTGTGGAACGACTGCTGTGTACGTCCCGGCGAAGTCGAACCCATGGATGCCATCTTTGGACTCCATCCGCGATGAAAATGCACCCCCGACACGCAGATCAACTGACGCAGCTGTTGTATGCCAATCGCCAGACGCGGCGTTCCATTGTATAATGTCGGCTGGTGTCGTATAGGCCCGCCAGACCTCGCTGATGGGTGCAGCCACTGTTGCCTCGACCGAAATCTTCATCTCATCTTCCTTTGTCATCTTTTGGCTGCAATCACGAAGCCGCATTGACTCGTGAATATTTTGAAGTCATGAAGTGGGACCATGAACCGTCTGAGTTCTGAAACTCAGAGGTCAGCAGATAATGATCACTGTCGATCACTTCAATAATATCATGATACTTCGTGAACGTTCCGTCATTGGCAAAGCTCGGCCCTTCGGACGTGAGTGTCAACACTTTGCCCGCAGCATCAAGCTGACCGTCGTATGGCCAGAGATGAGTCATGCAGGATGTAATGAACGTCCCCACAAATCGCTGTTTCTGCGGATCAAAACCCAGCGTGAAAACTGACGGCATTGCCTGACCATCCGGTCCATCACCGACCATCTCTCCGAGGGTCCAGAGCGATCCCAGAGAACGTGTCGTCTGCTTTCCGACTGACTTCATCGCAGGCTGGTTGGGCCCCATGGAACATTCCGATTCGAATTTCCAGTCTCCTGTAAGCTGCAAAAGCCATTCATGTTCGCGAGTCGGTTTAGGTATTTCCATCGTCCGTTCCTTTCGGGTCATTGCGAGTATGATCGAGAAAGCGACCAGTCGTGCGAAGTTCTGAAGCCGCCTGGCGAAGCCATTCGCAAGATTGTCGAATGGGAATTCGGGAATGCGACAGAGATGTTGAGTTCTTCCAAAAATTCTGAAAATCGCTGGGGGCACCGCCATTTCCGCCCTCGAATCGCAGGATCAACAACGGAATTACAGCCGGTATGTCCCTGGGAATCCGATCAAGTTCGATTGCTCGTCACTCGAGATCCTCATACGTCGGCCCGTTTTCGAAAACACTCTTAAGAAACTGTCCTCACGCGAACTGTGTCAGCCCCCGGGCCTTATGAATGCCGCCCCGCTCGGAATCCCCGCACTTGGGCCACGGACTGACGACCTCTTGGCCCCAAGATCCTGATCGAAGGCAGTGTCTCTCGTAGCGTCATGAAATCGAAGAACGACTGAGCACTCAATCGTCGCAGGGCAGTTCCTGCAGGCCCTCATAACCATTTGCGTTCATCTTCGGAACAAGATTTCACAGCAAACCATCCGTTGCACATGGAGGCCACGCTCTCAGTTCGAGACCTTCCTCAGCCATTGAATCCCGGGAAGATCCATCAAAATTCGGCAGACTTTCTCGCAGATACCACCGAACAACCCCCTTAACAACAACTTGACACGGATCGATTGTCGTTCATTTTTTGTCCGTATACAGTCATCCGAGACAATTCTTCGGATTCCAGCCGATCAGGGGGTTGAATAAACAGGCTCTGCAGGAAGAGGGGCGTCGGTCGCACTGGGGTTCGGCTGCGGGGATGAGTCAACAGGACCAATAAGGCCAATGGCTTCATCCCGCAGCAATTCCAGCGTGAGCTTGCGATTCCAGGCCAATGTGTCCTGCCGCAGCTCCTTCAGCACATCATCCAGTCCCTGGCCATGGATGTATTGCATAACGTAGTAGCAGTGACCATCCTGTTCCCCGACCCCGAAGACCGGAACAATGTTGGTGTGGTGGAGACGAGCAGCGGACCTGGCTTCGCGTTCGAAGCGTTTGCGGTGTTTCGGATCCCCCAACATCGCTCTCGAAAGAACCTTGAGAGCCACGCGACGTCCCAGCGAGACCTGTTCCGCCTCGTAGACAATCCCCATGCCACCACGACCGACTTCGCGAATGATTCGATAGTCGCCGATCTGATGCAGCTCAGAATTTGGAACAATGCCTGGATGCTGTTCCAGAGACTCGTCATCAATCGCCACTTTCTCGACCATCGCGATGGCCGGAAAGATCTCACGAATTTGATCTGCCAGATGTGGATATCGCTCAACGTATTCAGCAATCCGCGGCCGTTCACCTCGACGATAACGTTCAACAAATTCTTCTGCAAGCTCGAATACGAGTTCCGCAAACGATCCAGAATCAGACATCAGCTCGTCCTTCAGATCAAATCATGGGTCCTTGAATTCCGGCAGATCCGTGAGGATCGTTTTCAAACGCTGGAGAGCTTTCAGATATCTCCGCCCTGCAGAAGCTCGTGGGATCTCCAGGACCTGAGCAATCTCACTGATTGTCAGCTGTTCAAAGTGCTTCAGCGCGATGACCTCTCGGTCGATTTCATCCATACCATTCAGCGCTTCCTGAAGCAGCAATCGGTTTTCCGCTTTGATGGCAGCCTGAGAAACACTCGTCAGTGTCCCCAGAAGATGAGCAGCAAGAGACACTGAATCGGCACCCGGCAGACAACCACGATGCAGTGACACTTCATGATCCACATCTCGCATCTGAGTTCCCAAATTGCGTCGATGCACTTCAGCAAGCTTAAGTCCCGTGAGATGCCTGAGCCAGAGGTAGAACGGGAGACGCGGTGCGTCAGCATATTCCCGGAGCCTTCGGCTGGCATCCAGCATTGCCTCCTGAATCACGTCGGAATCATCGATTCGGCCCTGCAGCCGACGACTCAAACGAAGCTGAATCATCCGCTTGAGCCGCATACGAAATCGTGAAAACAGTTCGTCCGCGGCAGCACTATCACCGCCCGCTGCTCGCTGAACCAGCGCACGGAGATCGTCGTCCTCGGAATCGGAAGAATTGGTAGGTTGCCGCATGATGATGGTGTCCATGAAACTTCAAGTGCAATCGCAAGCTGTTCGTCTCACAGATTATCCGCAATTCGGCGGAATTTCCCCACGCACCATAAGTTGTGCGTGCTTGAAGCAGTTCGCCACTGTTTTTTGAAATTCTCGCATTCCCAGAAAGAATCTCTGAGACGCCGCATTGCCACTCGCACTTAAAGGAGTGACAGACCAAATCGTGAGACGCACTGATTCCGGATCAGCATCACAACACGACACTGTTTTTACTGAATTAACAGTCTACTCGCTTCAAAGTACCGGGTGCAAAACATGAAAACCAATCCTCGACGTCGGAAGCACTTAGTAACTTATCCGCAGATTCTGGAGACTCTTGAGGAACGAGCTCTTTTGACAGGCGATGTTGCTGTGATCCAGCAAGGCGACACACTGCGCATTCAGGGAGATCACGCCAATAATTCTCTTTATATCTCCGGAGATGCAGAAACGATTACTGTAGTCGGTCTGAACAACACGGAGACGACCATCAACGGGAGCCTCGATCCTGTGCAGTTCACAAACATCCAACGAATCGAAGTTGAAGGAAAAGCGGGGAATGATGCGATTGTTGCCTTCTTCCTGAACTCGGGCGCTGACGACCTGCTGATCTCAGGCGGCGATGGTCATGATGCAATCGACGTCTGGACGAATTCCGGCGTGAGCGTGCAGATTGACAGTGGCAGCGGAGCAGACCTTGTGAGCTTTACTTCAGCTTCTGCCTACGGCGGAGGAGGAAACGTCAGCATTGTTACTGCGGATGGGGATGACGAACTTTCCATGGATCTCCTTCAGCATCAGGGCAACATCGATGTGGATATGGGTAATGGCAATGATCGCGTGCGGGCAACGATTCGCGAAGCCAATGGCGATTTGAGTATAGACGGTGGAAACGGAAGTGATGACGTGACAATACGCCCCTGGGCATCCTACTACGGGGGTATTCGTGTAAATCTAATACTCCATGGGGGCAACGGACAGAAAGATTCACTGTTCGTGCAACCCTCTCTCATCGTGTACAGCCTCACCGAGTATCTGGGCTGGGAAAACCAAAACTAACGGCGTGCCAGGCAGACGGTTGTCTGCACGTTTCGAATTGATACCAATCAATACCTGATATACAGAAAGACTTGATCATGAATTCTCTGAAACATCTTTGTCTCGCCACATTTGTGATTGCCGGCATATCATCCAATGCAATTTGTCATGCCGCTAAGCCACCGGGAGGTGGCGGAGGGACTGCTTCGAACAATGTTGCTGTTACACTTGACGAACACACCGGCATTCTTTCAATCACGGGTGATGGTGCCAGCAACATGCTGTACGTTTCGATCACATACTCGGGGATCATCATCTCTCCGGGTCCATGGAATCAGACGACCATTAATGGGGGCACCGGAAACTACTCCTTCAGCTTCTATCCAGTTCAGGATGTCGCTTTGAACTTCGATCTGGCCGGTGGAAATGACCGACTCTGGATCAACATCACGGACTACACCGATCCCTATGTTGTTCACGCTTCAATTCTGGCCGGAGATGGCGCCGATGAAATCGCAATCTTTGGCGGAGAGGATCGGATCAATGTGATCAATGGGAACCTCACGATCAATGGTGGAAAGGACGATGACAGGATTTCCATCGACAATGTTGACCCACATTCATCTTTCGACATCAGCGGAGGAGATGGTCACGATGATGTCGCGATTTCCAACGTCACCGCTTTCGGCGGTGTCACACTGAATGGCGGCCGAGGAAGAGATACTCTGACTCGACTCAACTTCCTGCCATGGTACGGTGCCAGCATTTCTGGATTTGAAACCCTGATTGGCCCCTGACAGGTAAGAAGCAGGGACTTCCTTCGCAGAGCGACGAGCGGGACGACTCCCGCTCGTACATCGCGAATACAACTACAAAGTGACGATGAGTTCTGCAGATATCCTGCCCCGGGATCGTGTGGTTCTATGACGATTATTTTGCCACAACTGAAGATCGTTCGAAGGTTGTCAGGATTGGAGGAGACTTCATTCGCTTGTAGCCCCAGAACAGTGTTCCGGCCAGGGCCAGCACTCCGATCCCAATCACTCCCGACATGCCAATGACGTCCAGAACCTTGGCGATCATCAGTTTCATCCCGCCGCGATTACCTGACGTATCGATTTCCTCGCCGGAAGCGACTTCCTTCGCGAGCATCAGGAAGACAGTTGTCACACCAACGACACAGACAGATGCGAAACCCGGGCCAATGAGAGCCTGAGCAACCGGAATGGGTCCACGAACTTCGGAGGCATTCGGTATGGTTGCACCGATTGCTCTGACGAGTGCCAACTGTTCGTTTATCCCAGGCATCGCAACAACATAGTGCTTTTCTGCACCAGATTTCATGAATCTGACCTGCACAAAGTCATTGTGTTCCGCGGTGCGTACGCGAGTAATATCAGATGCCGGGATGACCACAGCCTTCTCACCCATTGCCGCAGCAACCGACTGACCACCCTTGATCGCATCAAGTGCCGCTCGAGCCACTTTTCCGGAGACGTTCTCCAACAGATAAAGCGTTTCGCCGTCAAAGACAGTCACATACTGATTCGATTCGCGATCGGCCACAAACGTCAACTGCTGCATACTCATTAGCGGTACTTTCTGATCAAATACTCGGTTCGTTAGGGACCAACTTTCGGTGCGACTGGGGTACGAAGATTGTTAGAATGACATCTCAGAATAGGATTTCAACTGTCACTAAATCCTCGCTCCCCGCAGGCGATCCAGACAATTGAGGCCTTCAAACCCGTACTGTCTTGCTTCGACTACGCCGTTCCACTTAACCTGTGCAGCCAATCGGCTTTCAGGCCGAGTAACTGTTCATTGCGCGATGGCAAGACCTCAGGAGAATGGAGATGGCAGGCGACGTTCCCCCCGAGTCGCGAGCATACCGGCATCGAGGCTGCGGCACCGAGACAGTTGTTTCGGGGCAGCCATTTGCAACAGTCTCAAATCCGATGTCGAGTATGACTCGAACATTCTGCTCCGGATGCAGTGCGATGTTTGAAATCACTGAATATGAATGGAGTGATACGGGTGAAACGATTGCAGAGTACTACGCGCGTCATTCGAAGAATGCGACATCAAGGCAGCGATTCCTCACATCAAAGAAATTCATGATTCTGGTGATTGCGATGATGGCTGCTCCAGCGGCCATCGGTGCCTCTTTCCTGCTTGCAAACAGCAGCCCACTCGCGCGAGTATTCGGCATCATCGGCGGCCTTGTAATCGGCGCATTTATCGGCATGGTGATTTTCGTGGAACTCTTTGACAAGCCGATCTCTCGCAAGGTCTGCGGCGTATCTGATACGCGATTGCTGAAATGAGTTGATGGCGTACTTGTATACTGCAGAATGCTGAAAGGTCGCGCACGATGAGCCAAACCCTGAGACGGATCCTATCCGGTTGATATTGATTCGGTTCCGGCTGATCTTTAAACGCTGCTTCCGGTAGCAACAAAATCCCAGCGACCGAAACCGAGTTTTCCAGCGTCACACGCACGACCTTTGCTGGAACAACGATACCAACCTCCGGCAATTCGATACGCGACGCAGATGCGACACACTGACACACGCTGAGACGTGCTCGCACACTCAAACGGCTAAAGCACCTGGGAACACACTACATTGAAACGCCCACAACAGCGTTCAATGGTACTTTTACAGACATGGTTCAGGTGGATTCAATTGGCATGCATGTTGCAGTGTAAGTGAACAACATAGCTGCGGATTGTCTGCGAGCTATTTGCTTGTCTTGTTGGATGATGGAGAATATTCATGGCCACTAAAAGTCTACCGCAACCTCAGGCAGCAACACCATCTGTTCGTGTTAGCGACCCGTTCTCAGTGATTCGGCAGGAAATGAACGAATTGTTTTCCAATCTCTGGGGAGCAAGTAGCAATGCAAACGTGCCGGCTTCGTTCGCTCCGGCACTTGATGTTGCCGAGAAAGACAACTGTTTTGAGTTGCACATGGACATACCCGGGCTGGAAACGAAGGACATTGACATCCAGGTCCAGGGCAATACTGTGACAGTGACAGGATCACGCAAGGAAGAAAAGGAAGAGAAAGGCAAAACGTTTCATCGCATCGAGCGATCGACCGGCAGTTTCTCGCGAACTGTCACTCTACCGTGCAATGTGATGGAAAAGGAGGTCGCGGCAGAATACACGAATGGTGTTCTTTTGGTCGTGTTACCTAAATCGCAAGATGCGAGACCCAGAAAGATCGCAATCAGAGGTTGATTCCAGTATTGGGCTGTTTCGATAGCTTTAACAGGGGCGGACCCGGGCATTTAATTGATGCAGTCGGGCCGCCCTCTTCTCATTCCGGATCCCTCGCTTCTCGAATACTGTCGCAGTGGTACTCAGACTGTCGACACAATATCAATTCTTTGAAATTTGAATCAACTACAGAGTCTCATCTGCGACTCGGGCTCACGATCGGGCAGTCGCCAGGCGTTCACTGGACGCTCCTTAGGCCTGACCCCGCCCGACTTGAGGCTGTGTTTTGGTTGATCACAATTCTGTGATTACCAACAACTTCACTGTTGACAGCCTACTCTCTAATGCTAACATCACCCTGGGGGCGTTCGATGATCACGCCCAA
>JAEUIH010000249.1 GCA_016795105.1 Planctomyces sp. | reverse complement strand
ATGCTAGGCATGCACGGCACTGCTTACGCCAATAAGGCTATGGTGGAGTGCGACCTGATCTTCAACATTGGCAGCCGATTCGATGATCGCATCATCGGCAAGCCAGCGATGTTCGGCAAGAACGCCAAGATCATTCACATCGACATTGATCCGTCCGAGCATGGCAAAATGATCAAGCCAGACGTTTCTATCATTGGAGACGCTAAGACCGCGCTTAAGATGCTGCTTCCTCATGTGGAGCGCCTCGATACAAAGGAGTGGCTTGCCACTCTGGACGGCTACAAGAAGAAGTTCCCACTTAACTACAAGATACAAGGTGGACTTCGGATGCAGCAAGTGATCGACAAGCTTTATCAGCTCACTCAAGGCAAAGCGATCGTTACCACTGACGTGGGTCAGCATCAGATGTGGGCTGCTCAGTTCTATAAGTGCGATGAGAGCTATCTCTGGGCCAGTTCCGGTGGTGCTGGCACGATGGGGTTTGGCTTCCCGGCCGCCATCGGTGCCCAACTCGGCTGCCCTGACAAAACGGTGGTGAGCATCTCTGGTGACGGTGGTTTCCAGATGACTTTGTTTGAATTGGCCACTGCCGCCATCCTTAAACTGCCCATCAAGATACTCGTTCTCAACAACAGTTACCTTGGGATGGTCCGTCAATGGCAAGAACTGTTCTTCGACAATCGTGAGAGCGGCGTGGATCTCGTCGGTAATCCTGACTTTGTGAAGCTCGCCGAGTCCTACGGTATTAAAGGTTGGCATATCCGCCGTCCGGCAGACATCGAGAG
>JAEUIH010000248.1 GCA_016795105.1 Planctomyces sp. | reverse complement strand
TCTTCGAGCTGTTCAATTAACTTCCACTTACCCTGTCGAATTGCTGAGGCAGGACGACCACCTTGATTGGTGTAGTTGGGGAAATGCCAATAGAAGGTTCGTTCTGGCGATTGAGCTTCATCAGCCAGTGTGAGAAAGCTCTGCCCATCAAGCGGCCCTGTGACTTTGTTGGGAGCCAAACCCGCTGCCGTCAATAAACTCGGAAAAACATCGAGTAAAGAAATCGGCGTATCAATGACCTTCCCACCCTTAAGATTTTTCGGCCAACGTACGATGAACGGCTCTCGCAAACCACCTTCATACAAATAGCCTTTGCCCGCGCGATAAGGAGCGCAATGTGTAGCTGGTGTTCCGGGAAACTCCAGCACGTGCAGGCCACCATTGTCGCTGGTGAAGATCACGATCGTATTCTCAGTAAGTCCAAGTGCATCCAGTTTGTCTAACACTTTGCCTACAACATCATCCATCGTTTCCATCATCGCCGCATACGTGGGATGAAATGTATCTTTGTACTTTTCAACTAACTCAGGTTTCGCTGCCAAAGGAATGTGCGGGGTATTGTGAGGTATGTAGCAAAAGAAAGGAGTTGATTGATTCGCCTCGATAAACTGAATGGCGGCTGCTGTGGTTTCGTATTCCCCTTTGCCTCCTTCTGCAGAGGTTGGAGGTGTGTTCGCTTTAGGCATCACGACCGTATCAAAGCCCTGAGCTAGTGGTCCAAAACGACCATTACCTAAATGCCATTTTCCAAATAGGCCTGTCTTATAACCCGCTTGTTTCAGTAACT
>JAEUIH010000247.1 GCA_016795105.1 Planctomyces sp. | reverse complement strand
AGGCGGCCAATCGGATGCATGTGCAAAAGGGCGTGCTCGCTTGGCTATTGGGGGCTCAGAGCTGAGGGTTTGCGCCTCCGTCGTCGCCTTGAGAAGGCGAACTCAAACGTACTTCGGACTGGTCGCTTAAGCGACCAGTCCGACGCTTCGCGTGGGCTCTTTCGCTCAGAAGCTGATTAACCGTAACTTCTACTGAAATTTCATACGCCCATGACGACACCCTCTCGCTCCGCCGATGCACTTCGCGCCTGGTCGATTGAACCGGCCCCCTACGGCGCCGCGCCGGGAAGGATCATTGTGAAGGCGGGGCGGACCACCGTCCTGTGTACGGCGAGCATCGAAGAGAGCGTGCCGCCCTGGATGAAGGGGCAGGGCAAGGGGTGGGTGACCGCCGAATACAACATGCTTCCCGGTAGCACGGCGCCGCGGAAGGGACGGGAGCGGGGGCCGAAGATTGACGGGCGGACGACGGAAATTCAGCGACTGATCGGTCGCAGCCTACGGGCGATCGTGAACCTTGAGGCGCTGGGCGAACGGTCGGTCGCCATCGACTGCGACGTGTTGGAGGCCGACGGGGGGACGCGGACGGCGTCGATCACCGGAGCCTACGTGGCGCTGGTGCAAGCCCTGCGCTCGACGCCGTCGTTCAGCGGGGGCGAACCGCTGCCGGTTTCGGATAGCATCGCCGCCGTGAGCGTCGGCATGGTGGATGGGAGGCCGACGCTCGATCTGGACTATGCGCAGGACTTCGCCGCCGCAGTCGACATGAACGTCGTGATGACCGGAGCCGGCC
>JAEUIH010000246.1:522-797 GCA_016795105.1 Planctomyces sp. | reverse complement strand
GACCCCGCCAGCACCCACGGCGGCCAGCTCACCCGCGAGGAAGCGCTCTTCACCAATCAGGCCCTCGACCGCATCCGCTCCCTGCCCCGTGGCGCCGCCTACGAGTCACCCGACGCCTCCGATACCGACTACGCCGACGGACGCATCGCCGACGAGACGGTGAAACGCCTCCGCGCCGCCCGCGATCGCCGCCAGCGGGACGGCACTCCGTTTTTGATCGCCGCCGGATTCGTCAGGCCCCACCTGCCCTTTTCCGTGCCGAAACGCTACTGGGA
>JAEUIH010000246.1:258-499 GCA_016795105.1 Planctomyces sp. | reverse complement strand
CCCGGTGGCCATGAAGCGTGGCGGCGAGATCGCGGCCTACGATCCCGTGCCCGACGATGGCACTGTCGAGCCCGACCTCGCCAGGCGGCTCATCCACGGCTACTACGCCAGCGTCAGCTATGTCGATGCCCAGATCGGACGAGTTGTCGCCGCTCTCGATGCTCTCGGACTCGCGGACGAGACTCTCGTCGTCCTCTGGGGGGACCATGGCGTTCACCTCGGCGACCACGGCCTCTGGACC
>JAEUIH010000246.1:0-248 GCA_016795105.1 Planctomyces sp. | reverse complement strand
CGAGAGCGTCGACCTGTTCCCCACTCTGGCCGAACTGGCTGGCCTGCCCGCGCCGACTGGCCCTCAGCCCATCGACGGCATCAGCCTGGTCCCCGTGCTGCGCGATCCCGCCGCCCGCGTCCGTGACCATGCCTATCACGTTTTTCCCAAAGCCAAGCTCGGTCGCGCCATCCGCACCGAGCGACACCGCTTCGTGGAGTGGAAAAAGCCCGGCGAACCCGATGCCGCCGCTCTGCTCGAACTCTACG
>JAEUIH010000245.1 GCA_016795105.1 Planctomyces sp. | reverse complement strand
ATGACCTCGAATCACGGCTCACTGCCATCGCCCAGGAAGACAGTGATGGTGATGGCATCAGCAATCTGAAAGAGTTGCTCTCCGGCACCTACCCCGGCGATGCGGAAAGCAAACCCGATACTGCAACGCTCGCTAAGCTTGATCAGGCTCTGGCTGACTTTGCCAAATACGATGCGCGATACCGCTGGAAACCCTTTGAGCCTGTCATGCGGCCCATGGTGCCTGCAGTCAGTCCGGGTGAATCAATCAGACAACCGCTCGATGCTTTCATCATTCATGAACGACAACAACAGGGATTATCGGCTAGGCCTGAAGCATCGAGAGAAGTGTTGTTGCGGCGACTGTATCTCGATTTGATCGGTTTACCGCCCACGGCAGAAGAACGTGCAGCTTACCTAAGCGACAATAGCCCTGATTCATATGAGAGACTGGTTGATCACCTGCTGGCATCGCCCCGTTACGCTGAGCGCTGGGCAAGGCACTGGATGGACATCTGGCGGTACAGCGACTGGGCTGGTTATGGCGCCGAGGTGCGTGAGAGCCAGCCACATATCTGGCGCTGGCGTGACTGGATCGTTGATTCACTGCACGAAGATAAAGCTTATGACCAGATGGTGCGTGAGATGCTGGCTGGCGATGAGATAGCGCCAGAAGACGATAAGACCATACGCGCCACCGGTTTCCTCGTACGCAATTGGTTCCGGTTTAACCGTAATGTCTGGCTCGATAATACCGTGGAACATACTGCCAAGGCATTTCTAGGCACGACCATGAACTGTGCCCGTTGCCATGATCACAT
>JAEUIH010000244.1 GCA_016795105.1 Planctomyces sp. | reverse complement strand
ATTTCAAGAAGCAGGTTTTACCGTTACTGACGAAACGCTGCAGTAAATGCCACAGCGAAGATGTTCGCATTGTGGGGCTAACCTTGACCACTGCTGAAGGTATTAAAAAGGGAAGCCAAAACGGCCCGGTTGTGATTCCCCAAAAAGCGATCGATAGTCCACTCTATAAGCGACTCAAACAGGAACAAATGCCACCTGGTGGTGAAGGCAAAGTCTTCGATGCTCAGGAATTGGAATTGATTCGCAAATGGATTGAGGAAGGTGCGAAAACAGAATAGCCAGCATTGTGGGACAAGCGACCGCGCCGGTTGACTGGGTTGCTCGTCGTCGACACGAGGGCAAGGACGGGGACGATGACGATGACGATGACGATGACGATGACGATGACGATGACGATGACGATGACGATGACGAGCACGAGCACGAGCACGAGCACGAGCACGAAGACGATTACCGCTGCGCTGAGCACGAAGTAGGAGCTACGAGGGGAGACGAGGGGAGCAAAAAAACTGTAAAGCTCAAACGATTTTTCAGTTAATTCACAAAAGTATTCTTCGCTCGCTTCGAGATCAGCAGATATGGTCCCCAAATTGCCGTTGCGATAACCGATCGCAACAATTCTCTCGTCGTAGTGGGATCAAACATGGGTTCATCAACCACAACCATCGAACCTAACCACGCATCGACGATGATAAAAGCGATATTGATCAACGCAAAGGTGATATACATCTTCGGAAACCAACTCGATTTCATGAAGAATAGTATCGCGAGTCCTATGTAGGCCACCACGAAACCCATAT
>JAEUIH010000243.1 GCA_016795105.1 Planctomyces sp. | reverse complement strand
TCGGCGGATAGCCAAGCGCCGGATTGCCGCCGGAAAAGTTGGTGCCGGTCTTCTTCGTGCCGACGGCGTCAGGATTGGCAAGTACCCACGCGGCCTCGAAGTTCTTGAACTTCTCGCCAATGCGAATGGGAGCGCCGTCGTCGCCGTTGAGCCCGTAGACGATGAGAACGCGAGGACGCTTGGCGTTATACGAGTCGCCAGCGGGAATGGTCGCCGTCATCGGTCGGCCGGTCCTGGTGACGCCGATCGAGACCGTGCGATAACCTTCCGGGGCCGGGTCCGCGGCGGCAAGCGCCAGATCCGAATACAGCGCAACAGTTGCGATAACAATTAAGCTCTTCGGCACAAACATGGCACGGCTCCGGAGGCGGACGGCACACGGAGTGTGCCTGCTACATTGGGCGGGATTATAGTCGGCCGCCGTTCGCCGAGCATCCTGTTAAGCATGGCAAACTTTAACGACGCTGCTCAAGCCGGCGATCGTGCCGTAGATGCCGATTTTCTGAATTAGCGCTGTCGTGCGGGTCGATAGACCTCGTACGGAGCCATGGTCGACGCCCGCAATACGTCGCCCCAGTTTCGCCGTCGCGCGACCGCCGTACTTTGAGCGGCCGGCGCACCCCGAACCCGCGTCCGACGAACCCAGAGGTATTGAAGCGATGAAACGTATTCTTTTGGCCGCCGTGGCGCTGTGCGTCTTGGCGGGCGCGGAAGTCGCGCGAGCCGACTATCAGCAAACGTGCGAGCAATGCCAAACGGGCGGCCGCAAACATTTCCAGGGCCATCACGGTCATCGCCAAGCTCA
>JAEUIH010000242.1 GCA_016795105.1 Planctomyces sp. | reverse complement strand
ATGGTTTCGACCGGATGGCTAGAAGCGTTTGCGGCGTGCCGTGGTTGGTCGGCTGGCCACGTAAAAAGCCGTCCACACAGTTATCTGCTGAAGATAGCTACGCTCTGGCCGCCTAGTTTAGGCCGCCCGGACTGAGAGCCTTCGTCGGAGAGGCTCAAAAGTCCGTTAATAATTCCGAATCGTCCCGGGCCAACCGCGGGGAACTCCCGGGACTAAAAAACGTGCCCTGCTAACCTGAGCAGAACCGTGTCGCTGCGGGTCGTTCGGGCGAAGGCGTAAATGCATGCGAATACGCACGTAGATGCAGACGTGGAAACGTTACGGGACGCGGGTTCGATTCCCGCCGCCTCCATTGGACGCCGCCTTTGACAGGCGGCGTCCTTTTTTGTCGGTTGGTGCCACAACGTGCCACGGTGCCGGCACTTACGTCGCCGCCGCCGTCCGTGTCGTGGTGACGGGCGGTGACAGAGGACGCCTCCGACTGTCCCTTCGGGACGGCCGAATCACTGCCAATCCACGGACACGGAATCGACCGCACGGCCTTCGCCTGATCGTCGATCCCGATGTGCGTGTACCGCATGGTCATCTTCACGTCCGTGTGCCGGGCCAGCTCCTTGGCCTCCGGCAACGTCGCTCCGTTGCGGAGCAGTTGCGTGATGTGCGTGTGTCGGCCGGCGGCGTGGAAATCGGCGATCCCTTCCGGGGTCACGTAGGGGATGCCGATGCGCTCCAGGTCTTTCTTGACCATGAGCCACGTCCGGCGGCGGGCAAGTCGGGGGAATAGCACGGCATCCGCCGGAACGTTC
>JAEUIH010000241.1 GCA_016795105.1 Planctomyces sp. | reverse complement strand
CCCTCCCTCGCCTCGGCCCAGGCCCCCCCGCCCACCCCCCCGCGTTCGCCCACTCTTTCCCTCCACGACGCACTTCCGATCGACGCAGCCAGACTGTTTCAATCCGCGCCCCGCGTGCGAGGCGAAAGCTCTCGAAACGTGTCCGTCACATGCGCCAACCACAGTTTCAATCCGCGCCCCGCGTGCGAGGCGAAAGCCGAGGCACTTCCCCAGGTTCCGCCACCACATCCGTTTCAATCCGCGCCCCGCGTGCGAGGCGAAAGGGTAACGTTGCGTCTGGAAGAACTGAATTGTTCATGTTTCAATCCGCGCCCCGCGTGCGAGGCGAAAGTGCGTGCAAGTCGTAGTCGATAAAGCAATCGTCCGTTTCAATCCGCGCCCCGCGTGCGAGGCGAAAGGGACGGGTTTTAGCTGCAACTGAGTGTGTTTGGTGAGTTTCAATCCGCGCCCCGCGTGCGAGGCGAAAGTCCCAAACAATGTCAGTTCGCTGGATGCCGTTCAGTTTCAATCCGCGCCCCGCGTGCGAGGCGAAAGCTCAATCGCCAATCGAACTCGCAACTCATTGCCGTTTCAATCCGCGCCCCGCGTGCGAGGCGAAAGATATTGCAAGTTTGCTCGCGAACCCGGAAGTCCAGTTTCAATCCGCGCCCCGCGTGCGAGGCGAAAGATTGCCAAAACAGTATTCCAGGTTCTCTCTCTCATAGGTTTCAATCCGCGCCCCGCGTGCGAGGCGAAAGCATCGCGGCATTGCTCGCGAATCCTGAAGTTCAGTTTCAATCCGCGCCCCGCGTGCGAGGCGAAAGCCTGAG
>JAEUIH010000240.1 GCA_016795105.1 Planctomyces sp. | reverse complement strand
CGGAGGCGCCGATGCCGAGGGTGTCGCCGCTGGCGGTGGCGTCCTCGGCGGGGGTCGCGCTGGCCGAGGATTCGCTGCGGTGATCGCTGCCGATGCGGACGGTGCCGCCCTTCGCGTCGGCGCTGCCGGTGATGCGGGCGCGGCTGCCCGCGTCGATGACGTTGAGCGCGAGCGCGCCGGCCACCTCCCACACGGCGAACGGTGGACCGTCGGGCGCGAAGGGGGGAACGATCATGAGGTAGAGATCGAGCCATCGTCCGACGAGCACGACCACCGCAACGCGGGCGATGAGCGACGGGCGGCGCTTGGGCCCCCGCCTCAGGAGCGCGAAGAAGGGCACAACCCAGTTGAGGATGACGTTGGCCACGAACAGGGGTTCATAGGCGCCACGCGTGCGCGCCACGTAGTACGTCGTCTCCTCGGGGATGTGGGCATACCAGATCAACATGTACTGGCTGAACCAGATGTACATCCAGAACGTGCAGAAGGCGAACAGCAACTTGCCGAGGTCGTGCAGGTGGTCGTCGCCAATCACCGTGGCGAGGGGGCCGCTTCGCAGCCAGACCGCCAGGAGCACGACGATCGCCAGCCCGCTCGAGAACAGGCCCGCGAAGTTGTACATGGCGAAGATCGTGCTGTACCACTCGGGCTCGAGCGACATGATCCAGTCGAAGCTCGCGAGGCTGAACGTCACCGCGAACGCCCACAGGAACGCGATCGACAGTCGGGTGTTGCGACTGGAGTATTCCGGGCCCCCTTGGGCGTCCTGCCTGCGCGAGTTGGCGACGATCGCCCGGGCGAAGACGATCCAGACGAGCAC
>JAEUIH010000023.1 GCA_016795105.1 Planctomyces sp. | reverse complement strand
TAGTGGTCGGATAAAACGCGACGTTCCCTCTATCTAAGCAACGCGCGGCCGTGGTCCTAAAACTGGGGTCCACTTCAGAACGCCGGGATCGATTTCATGCGATGTAATCGTTCCTGTTGGACCGCTTTCGAAATCCAGCCACGAAAAAGGGGTCAGGACTCGTTGAAACGAGACCTGACCCCTTTGATTCGAGTCCTGACCCCTTTAGCGGGACCCCCTTTTGCGGGTCAGGATTTGCGGGTCAGGATTAGCGGGAGATTCTGATGACGCCAAGGAGGGTGCCTTTCTGGCGAGCCTCAGCAACCGGATTAACACCGGAATCAAATTTATGCGCCGTAATCGTTCTTGTTTGTCCGTTTTCCGAATCCAGATAGATCACTTTGATCATGAACTCACCAGCTGCGATTCGTTTCTGGTCTTCTACCGAGAACTCCACTGGCAATGCGTTATGTTCCATCCATGATTGCGCCAATTCACTTCGACTGTTTGGTTCAAATGACAACTGAAATGTAGTGACACGTTCGCCTACCCTAGTAACGATCCTAATGAACTCATCGACAGCCATATTGAAGCGAGCGATATGATTGTCTTCGGTAAGGCTGGCGTACCGTGAATTCGGCGACAACTGATTTTCACAACGCAGCTGAATCTGAAAACTCTGCGAAACCTTCCGACGAGCATCTGCAGCCGGATCAACGAGTCGGAGATGATCAAATCTGAACTCAGCACCTAATGACGCAAGCTGATCAATCTGCTGTTGAGTCAGCTTCTGATTAGCTGCGTCACTCACTTCACCCTGAGGAACGAATATTCTTGCGGCCAATCGTTGTCCGTTGCTCTCTGGCACGACTTCCACAGCTTCAAATCGACAGCTGTGGCACAGATTGATCGTAAACAAACCAGTGGTACCAGCAGGCGTCGTGGCGGGGACTTTTTCTGCAAGCAAACTGATGCCATCATGACCAATTTGTCCCTGAAGCTCTCCGATCAGGTGCTGACCACTGGAAACAGGGACAGTCACTGTGACTCCTGCAGAGCTGTCCGGATTGAGAGCTGGCGAAACAGATTTGTCGGGAGACGTTGTAGGATCGGCCTCCCGCTCGACTGCCGAAAGCACATCTGGTGCACTGCGTTCTGCATCCACTTGCTCCCAGCTCAACTCAGGATTCAGCAACTCCTCAATTCGTCGATCCACAATCTTCTCTGCAATTTGATCGCGTGCGTCGATTGATTGCTGCATGCGTTCCAGACGTCGAGTAAATTCAACAAGTTCAGCCCGCTGGATTTGTTGTCGGGCAGCAAACGTCTGCTGAACCAGAGACCGAAGTTCTGATCGTTGCTTCAGGCTCTGCGGATGGTCTTTGCCCATAGATTTCTCAGTCACTCGCGCTTGCTCGGCCAGCTCAAGGACTGGCTTTTCCAAATCCATGAGACGTCTGCGAAATTCAGCTGTAGTGCCATTCGGTGTGTCCGAGATTGTTATTTGCGACTCCGGAGTCTTCCGGCCCAGGGAGACCTGACTCCTTGCGGGCGACTCATCAAGCTTCAACAGCGTGGCCTCGATTTCCTCGATGGCATTTGAGTCGCCACGAACAAGCAGTGAATTTGTCTGCGCGTCGGCTGAGATTGTAACCACCTCACTCCCGAACAACTCGACAATGATTCTCTGAGCTTCAGCCGCAGCGATGTGCTGAAGTGCAAATACTTTGAGCGTCGAAGGCTGTGACACAGCTTCGGCGTTCTCCGCAGGTACAGCTCCGGACTGATCAGCCATCGGTGAATTTTCCAGATCAAGAACCTCAATGACCTGTTCGATCTGTCTGATTCTCTCCTTGTCACCTCGGACCAGCAGAGAATTCGTGCGATCATCTACGACAATCGGTACACCCTGGACCGGAAACAGTTGTTGCAGCTTCTGAACCACTTCTTCTGCCTTCGCATGTTTCAAATACAACACATTGATCGGATGCAGCGATGTTTCAGCAGTCTCCCCTGATGTAGTTTCGTCACTCCCTGACATCTGTGTGGATGTCGGCAGCTTGTCGCTCAGACGCATTCGAATATCAAATTTGAAGTCCCTCTGGTTTGTGAGAAACACTGTAAGTTCATGAATTTTTATCCACGGCGTACCTTCCGGTGCACCAATCACAACCATGTTTTGATTTTCAAACGGCCCGGCAAGACGAAAACGAGTGATCCCGAAGACGCTTAGGTCTACGATGAGTTTTTCCACCTGCTCAGATGACTGATCGGGGTTCAGCCTGAGTTCGACTTCGATCTCTTCCGGCGATGTGACCCCTGTGCCGGCCTCAAGACTCCGGATCCGACTATTGTCTTTTGAGACTTCCTCCATCAGTTTACGAAGTGGCTCCACAATCAAAGGATCAGCAGGAAGTTCAACCTGAATGTCCTGTGCGCACAACTTCGAAGTGACAAGCAATGTCATCATGGCCGACGCAATGATGTGTATTTTCGTAATGCCAAACATATTTGAAATCCTGAAGCTCGCTGCCGGAATGTGTCGTCAATGAATTGCCATACGGTTCGACTCGATCGGTTCGCAGTCATCGGTGCAAAGTTATGGTGGTTTGGTGTCTGATTGAATCTGCCAGAGCTTTCTGACATCCACTTCGGAGGCGGTGAGATCCGCTTCGAATGTATCGATCTCAGTCTGTGTCGCATCCCAGCCATCCGGCGTCGCACTCTGATGGATGTTTGTCCCCAGTTTGTCTGATGACTCACCGGCTAGCTGCGAAGTGTGTTCGATGAAGTTTATTTGGCTGACTGCGTAGATCGCTGCAATTGCAATGCAGCTGAATGCCGCCAATGCAGCTGCGCGGACGCGGCCTCGAGGCGATCGCCACCACACGCGGCGACGGATCGGAGTCCGACATTCCTCAGGTAACTCAGCGATCGATGGCTGCTGCAGATGTGACAGACACTTTTGAAGCAGCACAGCCACGTGATCGGCATTCTGAATTCGGTCATCCAGCGACTTTGTGAGCAGCCGCTGGATGAAGTACTCCAGCCAGTCAGGGATGTTCGGATTGACATCGCGTACCGGTCGAGGCTCCGTATCCGTGATACGACGCAGAATTCCATAACTGGTTTCAGCTCGAAAAGGTGGCCGTCCGGTGCACATCGCGTACATGACACTTCCCAGACTGAAGATGTCACTGCGAGCATCCACAGTGTCGCCTCGCGCCTGTTCCGGAGACATATACTGCGGTGTGCCTGCGATGATTCCACTGCGCGTCATGCTCGCGTCATCAACGGCTCGTGCCAGACCGAAGTCCGTCAAAGTGACGCGTTCGACACCATCCTCCAGCAGAATATTGGCGGGCTTGATGTCACGATGAACGAGTCCCTGCCGATGAGCGGCTGCAAGCCCCGACGCCACCTGCTGAGCAATCCGGACAACTTCCTCAGCAGACAGAGGGCCCAGCCGATTTAAGCGTCGCTGCAGAGATTCACCGCGAAGATAGGGCATCACGAGAAACGGCAACGGGCCATCATTAGACACACCATGGATCACGATCACGTTTGGATGCAACACGGTGGCGGCAGCTTTCGCTTCCCGAGCAAAGCGGCGTCGAGCCGCTCCACTCGATGCCAGACGAGGTGCCAGGACTTTAATTGCCACAGTCCGATCGAGAGGACCATCGAAGGCCTTTAAAACGACTCCCATGCCGCCAGACCCAACCACACCAGACACTTCGTATCCACCGAGACGCCCCATCATTTGAGGATTGTCTGTAGGACTCAAAAGAGCAAGGACCTGTGCAATTTCCGCTGAGACCACCGTGCGATGCAGGTCTTCTTCGTGGTCGCCAGCAGCTTCATGATCGCCGCCATCTTCGAACCGATCTGATTCCATTGCCGTCTGTGTGACAGATCGATGAAACTCCGAATCAAATGGCCGATCCCGCAGAAACTCTTCTGCTTCACTCCACGTCGATGGCTCAGCGGCCGATTTCTGGATTCGGTCACGACACACTGAGCATCTCTCCAGATGTTGGAGGAATTCGAGTTCTTCTCGAGCCCCCAGAGACTCCGCGAGATACGCGTCGACACACGTTGGATCGCATGTTTCAGGATGAGCTTTCATCGGACTCCTCCTCGAGTTCTTTCACAACATCTCTCAGTCGTCGCATGATGCGACTTCGAGCCGCATAGACCACGGCTTCAGATCGCTGCAGCCGTTTAGCTGCCTCAGCAATGGGAATACCATCGATCATTGTCATTGCAAATGCCTGCCATGTACTTTCATCTGTCCTCGATCGAACAACCTCTGCAGCTCGACGAAACAACTGTCGCCGGTATTCGCGTTCGAGTTGCGAGTCCAGATCAGTGTCCGCTTCACGGAAGATCGCGTCTGGCAGATCAGATTCTCCTCCCGCAGCTCGATCTCGCGGCTGGCGCGTCAGTGCATTGATCGTTGCATTTCGAGCAATCCGACAAAGCCAGTGGCGGAATCGAGTCGCTCCATTGAGTCTCTGCCAGCTTGGAAGTGCTCGGGACACTGCGATGAGTACCTGCTGAGCCACATCCTGTGCATCCGCATCCTGCAGACCTCGCATCCTGGCAACGTTGTAGACCACGGGTCGATAGAGCCGTGCGAACAACTCCCAGGCAACCTGATCACGCGCGTCGGCGACGCGAATCAGCAGGCTGTCTCGTGTTTCGGGAATCTCTTCCACCATCATTCCTCCGGCCTGAAAACACAGGTCGAAGATGATTCTGACAGGTCTGGCCGAAGTTTTCTTTGTATTTGGCAGAATTCCAGAAAGCAGCCACCCCCAAAGTACTCATCACGCTCTGTCGTGATGAGTACTTTGGGGATGACTGCCCCTTATCCCCTCTGCCGCTCGTTCGTGAATCACACCCGACTCAAAGTACCCGTTGTTCCGCCGAACGTATCGGTCTCGACGCCCAGTCTCTGAAGGACCGTGACGAACAGTTGCGACAAAGGAAGTTCTTCCACTTCAACTTTGCCCTGCCAGCCAGCATCGGTATCAATACCCGCACCTGCCTGATTGTCTTCGTTGCCTTTGCCGAACTTCAGGTAGCGTCCATTTGTAAATCCAAGATTCCTGCCACCTGCAGAAATGATGGGATAATTGCGCGACAAATGAAAGCTGCTCGACGCGGAACCATGCATAGCAAACGTATTGTCCAGCATGTTGCCCTCACCCGTCGGCTCCGGTGTATCCCTGAGTCGCTGTGTGAATCGAGCAAATTCCTCAGCCTGGTAACGGTTGTATGTTCCGAGGTTCTGCCAGCCACCGGGCTCTTTAATCGCATGAGTCAGGCCATGGGCCCCTCCCAGCCCAACAGCCAGAGACAACAGATCGTGAGGGCCTTCGCCATTTTCACGTCCCAGCTGAAATGTTGCCACACGAGTCGAATCGCTCAGAAATGCCAGATAGATCAGCTCATACATCGTTTTGAAATAGAGTCGTGCTTCTTTGGGTTCTGCATCCAGAGTCAGGTTACTGGTGTCGACTACGGGAAATGGCGTGTCAATCCATTTCTGAGCCTTCGTTAACTTAACCTCCGTGTCGCGAACGGCGTCAAGGTACTGCTGAAGCGTCTGCTGGTCGTGCTTCGAAAGTTCTTTCTCAAGCGTCCGAGTATTTGCGATCAGCAGATCGAGGGCACTCTTGCTCCTCGCCAGCCGAGCGGCTGCATCTCTGTCACTGGTCACAAACAGCATGTCAAAGATTTCTTTGGGTTTGTTCATCGCTGGTATCGGTCGACCTTCGCTGTTGAAGGACTGCGTTTGGGCGCCTCGGGGACCACCAATACCACCATTCGTCGACATCACAAGTGATGCATGCCGCGTGAGTTCTCCGACATGAGCTGCATAAACCTGGTCTATGGAGACAGTGTTCTTGTAGGGTCCACTTCCCCCGATCGCAGCACCAGTCAGATACTGATCGGCATTGGAATGCCCATGCACATTTCTAGCCGCCGGATGAGATAACCCTGAATAAATCGTGATTTCACTTCGAAGCGGTTCAAGAACGTCGAGCACCTTTGTGAGTTCGAAGTCCTTTTCTCCCCCACGCGGAAACCAACTCCAGTCACTCCAGGCTGGATCGGTCTTCAGAGGCAGGCCAACACCATCAGGATGATAGATACTGACAAATCGCTTCGGTGTCCCATTGAGATTTCGATTCTCGGAGGCAAAAGTCTCCATCCATGGCAAAGACAGAGCAATGCCTGAACCCTGCAGGAATTTTCGGCGAGTCCAAAGAGCGGAGTTCTTACTCATAGTCGATTCCAGACTTCTAACGACTCATAAAAATTCGACTGTTCACAATCAAGTGGATCAGATCCCGCAGACGGTCGTCCTGCCTCCTGAACTCCCGCGTCAGATCATCGATATCAGCACGATCGGAAAAGGACAGTGGTCGCCCCAGTGCATACATTGTCAGCTTTTCGACCATCGCACGCACGAATTGGTCCTGGCGATTGATGAGCAAATAACGCTTCAGGCCATCCATCCCCGCCAACTCCTGTTTATTGAACAGAAGTGCTGTTGCATCTACCGGATGGTCTTTGATCGTTGTACGGTGAATCCCCAGCGCATCGTAGTTCTCAAACGCAATTCCCCAGGGATCAATTCTCGAATGACACGATTGACAGGCAGGCTTATTTCTGTGGTCGGCGATTCGCTCCTTAAGAGTCATCTTCAGAATCTCAGGATCAGTCAAATCCACCTGCGGGACATTGGCGGGAGGTGGTGGAGGAGGATCCTGGAGAATTCTTTCCAGCATCCAGACACCTCGCTTCAGTGGATGCGAATCGTGACCATCGGAATTCATTGTCAGCATTCCGGCAGTGGTCAGAATCCCGCCTCGGTTCACTTGCGGTTCAACCGCCACTCTTCGGAAATGTGGGCCAAAGACGTGTGGTATCCCATAGTGTCCGGCAAGAGTCTCGTTCACCACGACATAGTCTGAATGCAGTAAGTCCAGCACGCTGTTCCCGCTCTGGAGGATTTCTTCGAAGTACGCAACGGGTTCTTCCCTCATCGCCTGCTTCAGTGAACTGTCTGGAACATGTGCAACATTCTCCAGACCGTCGAGCCCAAGCCATTGCTGGACAAAGTTTTCAGAGAATCGCCTTGAACGCGGATCTTTCAGCATGCGATCCACCTGCCCCTTGAGAACCTCGGGGTCGTGCAGTTGTCCGCGTTCTGCAATTTCGATCAGAATCTCGTCCGGAATACTGGACCAAAGAAAAAAGGAAAGCCGGCTGGCAAGCTCAAGATCACTAATGGCTCCGGACACGTCGCTTTGACTGGCGCCAGGACCGCTGGCACCAGGACCTCCGGGAATTCTCTGCGTGATATAAAGAAAATCTGGTGAAGCCAGCGCCGCTGCCAGGACTTCCACCATGGCGTCTTCGAAGGTTGAGAACTCCGACCGATATTGTGAAAACAGCTGCATAAACTGTTCCACCTCATGTCCAGTCACAGGACGCCGCCATGCTCTCCTCAGGAACTTTGAAAGGACTTCACGCCCATAGATCTGCTCATCCTGTTTGTTTTCGCTTTCAAAGAAAATGTCTGTGTGCGATTTGGGTGGCCATTGCTCATAAAACGGGGCAGTGATTTCTATATGATCGATCAGAACAAATAACGGTTCTTCATTGCCGCGTTCGCTGGAAACATTTCGTATCGTTAGAAATTCGTCTCGCCGTGGAAACGTCGTCTCCAGTTTGCGAAACGGGTTTCGCTGAATGTCCTGCAGGGGAATATCGAAATAAACGTATTGCGGGTCATCAGCGGAGGCAGTAACGGCCACGTCATGCTCGCTGATCACCTGAGAGAAGCTGGCGTCGTTACTGGTGTGCGCACTGAAGATCAAGCGCAAACTGGCGTATTGATCTGTGTTCATATTCGAGCGGCCCGCACGGATACTCACACGCATGATTCCTTCATCCGGCAGGAATCGATCCAGATTCCATTTGACTTCTCGGCCCCCAGCCATGACAAGCACAGCAGGACTGGCTTTTGCTGGTTTGCCAGCAACCTCGCCTTCAACCGGTAATGCGGCCCCGTCGTTAAAGGAAATCGCTTCACCAGTTTCCCGATTGAACAGAAGCTGACCGCGTTGTTTCCAGAACTGAATGGCATCACCATCACCGATGTCTTCTGTCCTGCCGGCTGAAGAGGCTCTGTTCAGTACCTCCTGCATAGATATGCTGTAGATAACTGGTTGAATGCGTTCGCTTTGGACTGTAGCTCGCCGTAAGGCTTCTAAACAAATTTCATGAGTCGTCTCGAACTGCATTGCAGACATCTGCAGAAGCTCTGAACTGTTCCTGAAACCGTCGTCAGATTCCGTTTCCGGTGGCAGGCGAGCGGCAAAGTCAAACGGCAAACCAAAGAGATCCTTCAACGCGTTGTTGAATTCGTATCGTGTCATTCGACGGAACGACGAATGGACAGCGGCGTTGCGCTGCTGGATCGATGCCTTGTTCATCTCGCTGCCAAGCCAGTCGACAATTCCACCACGTTCCGCATCAGCAAGCGCGAAATCAGGTTCGTCATCCGGAGGCATCTCTGAATTGCTTAACGCACTGTAGACTTCACGCCAGCGGTCAACATTGCCCCCATTCAGGAAATCAGGGTCCAACTGATCGATTCGCAGCCCACCTTCCGTCTTGTCCGGGCCATGGCAGCCAAGACAACTCCTGTTCAGAATCGGCTGAATGACTTTGTGAAAGTGCGCAACGTCGGAGACCACAACAGCGCCAGTGTCTTCAAGTGAAGTCGCTGTCGGCTTCAGATACCTGGAATTCAATCGACCAGCTTCCCTCGCCGTTTCCAGGTCCGCAGGGCTGGAAGCTGGCACGGAATCTGAGATGGCGCCTGTTGCTGTCGCTTCGAACACACAACCGAACAGAAGCAGAACTGTGATTCTCAGAGCATTCACTGAGGCGGCTCTCCTGTTCGCGGAAGTAATGCAGGCGAAAGTGATTTTGCCAAAGGATTGGCGGCGGGTGAGTTTCAAACAACCAGCTGAACGAACGCTTAGCAACGGAGGGATCTTATGGGAGGGAGGGCAGTATTGTAGGCAGAGGCCAATGCCAAAGGTCAACACGATTGCCCACCATTTAGCAGCAGACAGTCCATTTTGATGTTCATTCGCTGCGACACCATTATTTCCCCAGGAATCCAGGCAGCCACAGGCTGAACGCCGGCACGTAGGTGATCAATAGCATCGTGATCAACAAAGGAATCAGGAAGGGCACGGTACCTCGAACGACGGTTTGTACCGACGCCCCAGTTACGGCGCTTAAGACGTACAACACCAACCCGACCGGCGGAGTCAAAAGTCCGATCACAAGATTAAGAATCATCACAATCCCGAGCTGAAGTGGATCAATTCCAAACTCGATCGAAGCGGGTAACAAAACCGGAACTGTGATCAACAGTCCGGCCACAGGTTCCAGCAGCATTCCGGTAACAAGCAATGCGAGGTTCACGAGCAGCAGAAAGACATAAGGATTATCGGTCAGTTGAAGCATCGCCTGCGTCACAGCCTGTGGCCCCTGCTCTCTGGCAATAACATTGCTGAACAGGCCGGCAGCTGAAACGATGAGCATGATTGAGCCAGTGGTCGTCGCTGTTTTCAACAGAACATCGTAGAACCCCCTGAACGAGATCGCTCTGTAGCAAACGCTCAGGAAGAGCACCCACATGACCGCAGCAGCAGCGGCTTCCGTCGGAGTAAATACTCCGCCGAGGATACCACCCAAAATGATCACGGGTGTTAATAACACGGGCAACGCACCCATCAATGCAGTCTTCAGCGGAATCTTCGGGCCGGAATTCTCATCTCGCAGTGGATTGCGTTTCGCATCAATGAAGACGTAGACGCAAAGAATTGCGGTCAGCACCAAAGCCGGCAGCACGCCTGCAAAAAACAGTGAACCGACAGACACGCCTGCTGAAACCGCGTAGACAATTGCAGGAATGCTCGGTGGCATGATCGGGCCGATCAGCGAAGATGCTCCCGTAAGCCCCAAAGCAAATCCTTCGTTGTAACCTCGCTTCTTCATCGCTGGAACAAGCACAGAACCCAATCCGGCTGCGTCCGCAATCGCCGCACCGCTCATCCACGAAAACAACAGACTGCTGATCACGTTGACGTATGCGAGACTTCCAGGGATTCTCCCAAACAGACACAGCAGTAATCGAAACAGCCTGTCTGCGAGTCCGCCAGCGTTGCTCAAATAACCTGTCATCACGAACAGAGGCACCGCCAGCAGAGGAAACGCGCCCGGACTCCCAACCGATGCCATACATCGCTGGAGAGCAACGCCGGGAATGCCCTGCCATACGTTATAAACAAGGCACGGAAGCAACATGCTGATGGCCACCGGAACTCGGAGGAACAACAGCACCAGCATCGCACAAACTAATGCCGCCAGAATCATTCGGCCTGCTCCAGATTCAAATGTAATGCTTCTTCTTCAACTGCACTCTCGCTTGCCATCTCAATGACCAACGGTCGTCCAGTGAGAATTGCTCGAAGTAGATTCAGGATGGAATGAACGGTGATCAGCAACAATCCGGCAACAACCGCTCCATACCACCAGCTTCTGGGAATCCCCAGCGAAGGTGATCCAATCTTCCCAACGTACCATACAAAGGAAATTGTACTCAACAATAACAGCAGACACGTGCCCGCCACGATGCCGTGGCTCAAACACTCCAGCCATAATTTTCCACGCTGGCTCAGCCTGGATGACAGAACATCCACGGTGATATGTTTGCCTTCCGCCATGACAAACGCTGCTGCCGTAAATGTCATCCAGAGCAGACACAACAAGGATACCTCCTCACTCCATGAGAACGGAGTGCCAAGAAAGTATCGAGCAAATACCTGAGCTGCCATCGTGGCCAGAATCACAAACAGAGATAACGTCGCCAGGACCTGCTCCGCGTGAATTAACCATCGGATGGATCGCGCAAACGGTAGTTTTGGGTTCATGGCGATGCTGCCACCGTTGACCGTGGTTGCAGACGAGTCTTCTTTATCTGTTTTCATAGACAGTCTCAGTCCGACGTAATCTGATTGTAAAGCTCACTGAAACTGAAGCCCTTCGAAAAGTACTCGCGGGCTCTCTTGCGAAATGCATCCACATCGACATCATCAATGATCTGCATCGTGCCGTTATCTCGCCATTCGGCAATCAGCCGAGCCTCATCTTCTACAGTGCCTCGGTGTACGTCTTCACCCAGTTCCTGGATAACCTTCATCAAAGCGGCCTGCTGCTCAGCAGTCATCTTTCTCCAGACTCGTTCATTCATCAGAATTTGAACCGAAGACTGAATATGGCCAGTCAGGTTCAGGTACTTCTGCACTTCCTGAAACCCCATGGCCTTGATCACTGGAACCGGATTTTCCTGCCCATCCGCAATTCCCTGCTGCAGTGCCAGATACACTTCACCAAACGAAATTGGCATGGGACTCGCCCCCAGCGCTGAACCTGATGCCTGCCAGACCTGAGCTCCCGGAAGTCGCAGTCGAAAGCCCTTCAGATCATCCGGATGCCGAATCGGCTTGTTCGAAGTAATATGTCGGGAACCATAGACCCATGTCCCCAAAACACGCACGTCGTACCGCTTTCTCAGTTCGTCCCAGTGCGGCGCCATTTCAGGACCATTTGCCGTCTCAAGCATTTGCTCCAGGTCACGCGACGCATACGCAGCATCAAGCACGCCCAGAGGTGGATGCCACATTCCCAGAAACGACGGTCCCGAAATAATCAGGTCCATCTCGCCCGCGACGAGTTGCTCCAACAGTTCTGCCTCGCTCCCAAGCTGGGCGGCCGGATAGACCGTAATCTCCAGCTGATCCGTGGTTGCTTTCAGCCGTTCCTCAAGGTGCGCCGTACCATATGCATGCGTGGGCGAACTCACTTCATAGACATGCGCCATTTTCAAACGAAGTGGCTTCCCAGCGGCGTCTTCCGACTGGCATCCGCTTAGCAGAACAACAAGGATCAGAATCCCCGGAACCTGCATCAGCAAAGTCGACAGGTAGTCTCGCTTCATCCGTCATCTTTCGGCGGTATCTTGAGTGAATTGAAACGCGAAGCCTACAGACCAATCGAGCTCTGAGCAATCAAGTCGCGAGCCGGATAAGTTGCGATCTGGAATCAGTGGTTCCGAAAACCCTTCCAACTGCGGCCAAAGACGTGCGAGTCCACCCTACTACCGCCGACGATCACTGTCTGACATCGGATGGCCCTGAAACCCGCAATGCGGAAACACACGACCGACGGAAGCCGGCATAACCACATCCAATCGTCAGCGTACAATAGATCGCGATCGCAACAGGACTTGCACCTTCTGCCAGCAGTCTCGCCGTGTCAAGGTGGTGGTCGCCAGTGAACCAGGCAGTCGAGATGTACGCTCCATTACCAAGCACGCAGAAGTTTGCGATGAACCACATCCAGTCCCGTTTCACCAACATCGCGACCGCTGCCGGAGCCAACGCGCCGAAGATTAAGCCCGACCAGAGTGTCACTAACGGAAAGGGATCAGGGTCAAAAAAGCTGTAGGGAAGGTGCCAGGGTACCAAATCGGCGGACCTGAGAGTTCCTCCACAGAAGGTACCTCCAATGAGATGTCCCATTTCATGAGTCCATGCCATAACTATCCATGAAGCCATCAGCAGCAGAATGAATCTGAGTACTCGCTGTTCAACTCCTTTCCGGACCATTGAGACCCTCAACCCTCCGGTTGCAAATAACATTGCTTTACTCAGTACGGACGCGATCGCAGATTGGGAGAAGCAGAGTCCATAAGAGGTCGGGCTTTCCAGGTTTGTTGTCAGCACTCGTATGAATTTCTGCTGTTCCGCCAATCCGAATACGATGTCGCCCAGCGTTGAGTATGAGTGTACCAAACCCGGCGTCATGAAAGTAAACAGGCATGTCTCGGCGAATCGAAAGACGTGCTCGAGGAAACACGACGTCGATTGTTCCTCCATCAATCAAAATTGCACCTTGCCACAATGAACCGAAAACGGGAGACAACAGCAGAAGAAGGCCGACGGGGAGTCCTACCGGTACATCCCACCACCTGACAAACCCGTTTATTGCAAAAGTCACATGAGGAATGGAGAACACGCCAATCCACACCGCCGCGAAGGCGATAATGTAGAAGTAACGCCACTTTGGGGGCAGGATGCAGAACTGGTAAGACACTTCGTCTTTCTGGGGAGAAACGCGAAGGCGCAGTGTTGGAAACCGAATCAGATCAATTTTGAGTTTCAAACGCGGTGAAATCAGTTCATAACAAATGGCAATCACACATCCACTGACCAAAACCGACAGCAGGAAGAACTTACCGTCCCAAATCTGTGAAACTGTGGGCCGCACAATGAGTAACATCATTGGCATCAGGCAACGATAGACCACAGATTGATGTCTATAAAAGTACTGGGTTGCGGCTGTGTTGCGAAGTGTGTCAGTTCGGGTTTCCCATGCCTCAGGCAGTTTCATGACATTCACGTCCCCTTCCCAAAAGCCTGATTGATCCTGCTCCCGAACACAGAAGGGCTATTTAGGCAATTCCTTGGATCCCACGATCGTCAGGTTCATTCCGATCTGAACACTCACTGTCTTTTCTCCGACTTTGATATTGGCTTTGCCGTTCAGATACCAGCCAAGAGAACCGGTCGAAAACTCCTTGACTTCAGCTGTCATTGGAATCCCATTAATAATGACTTCAACAGGTTTTGCGTCGCTGACAAATTCCGCACGAGTAACGGGGCAAGCTGATTTGGCCATGTTGGTCTTTCAGATTTCGAGAATGAATACGCAGTTCATTGAATGGCTCGACATCATAACATGCTTTCCACTGGCACTCCATACCACGCCGTCTGCCCAAAGTAGCAGGCATTCTCCGAATGCCGTCCGCCTATACCCACCAACGCAGAAAAAACGCGAATCGCACTCACGCGATGCGGACGGCACATGGAATGTGCCTGCTACTTTAACACACATTCTCCGAATGCCGTCCGCCTATACCCACCAACGCAGAAAAAACGCGAATCGCACTCACGCGACGCGGACGGCACATGGAATGTGCCTGCTACTTTAACACACATTCTCCGAATGCCGTCCGCAACCGCGCTAGACACATCAGCTCTTCGCGGCTTTGAGTTGTTGCATGCCAAATGCAAATTACTATCTGCCGGACCTGTTGACGCCACGGATGGCTTTGGCCTTCGATCTGACGTCCCCGAATCGGGCGTCCCACTTGCGGGCGTTCAGAGTTTCGAAAACTTGTCTTGCCTCAGGTTGATGGCCCAATCGAATGTGTCTCTCAAGCAGCATCAGAAGCAGTTCCGGGTCTTCCTGTTTCAGATCGGATGCCCGCTGCCAGTACTTCATCGCCAAGTCCGTATTTCCTGATTCCTCCCGCAGCTCTGCCATCGCTTTGGCGTGGTCAGATTCCTCCGGACCTGTCTCTATGATCGATGATGCCGCTCGCTCAGCAAGGGATGGCAGCCCAGCTTTCGTCGCTCGCTCAAAGAGATTTTGGTACAGCTCAATCTTTCCAGGCATCGCATCGGCCTGATCCTGAACAAGCTTCAGGTACTCACTACCCTGGTTCAGTTGATCAACACTCTGCAGCAACAAGGTCCACGCTTCAGCATCCTGCTGTTGCAGTTCCACTGCGATCCGCAGGTGCTCCGAAGCGGTCTCTGCATGTTTGTTGTTCAGCAGTGCTCGACCAAGCGACCGTCGAATCAATGAACTGTCGTTCCCCGTTGCAGCAACCGCTTCAGTCCACCCGCTTGAAACCGCTTCAAGCTGCTGAGATGTCTGCAGAACACCGGCAAGCGTTTGCTCGATCTGATTTCTTTGATGCGCATCGTTCCCACAGGTAACCCACGCCATGGATATGGTCGTCAGGATTCTCTCGTGCTGGTTCAGTCTCCCAAGACATTCTGTCAGATTGCGCCATGCATTCGATAGCTGTAGATCCGGCTGGGTCGGTTCTCCGAATCGAGTGATGCCCTGATCATACAGGGCAACGGCATCGCTCCAGAGCTCGCATTTGCGGCATCTGTCTGCCAAACTCCAGATCAACCCGATGTCAGCAGTCTTCGGTTGAATCAGTCTTTCAAGGACATCACTGAGTTCACGCTTCAACTCATCCGGCTTCATTGCTCGGTGAAGCGCCAGCATTCGATCCATTCGGAGCGACGCATCCTCCGGAAACTCAGCAATGAGTTCGTCGATCACATTAATGGCTTCTTCATGACGATCCTCCATCCATAACTTCGACATCAGAAATCGCTTGCCAGTGCTCGTCAGGCGTTTCTCGTCGAAGGCCCTCTGCAGTATTTGGATTGCTCGATCCCGATGATTCGGCTGGCTGAGGTACAGGAACTCCGCGCATAGCAACACATGCGATTCTTTGTCCGCCTGCTGTGCGGCGACTCGTTCCAGAACTTCCACGACAGACTCCGCACCTCGTGAATAGAGAATACTGGCCGATTCATCAAACAGTCGAGATGCAGGGCTGTCGCCGGCAACCAACGTTGCCTCGAGCCCCTTTAGCAGCATCGCCTCCACTTCCGGCAATAGAGGTCGAGCCCCCGGATAAATGTCGATTCGATTTTCACCTTCGATGTCCAGCTGAACTCTGATTGTCTCGTCGAACACAACTCCCGACAGGCTGTCCCAAAGGTCTCGAGGTCGCGTCCACTGGATCGCAAGCGGAGAACGGCTGATCCGATCCAACAGAAATTCCAGCCCAACCTGGCGACCATTCACTCGAATCAGGATACCTGAAACTCGCTGAATCAATGAAGCCGCTTCTCCACTGCGAATACGGATCAACCGATCGAGATCAGCATCAACGAATTGGCGCACATCCCGAGTCACAGGCACCAGTTTCTGAGTATTCCCTTCGCCATACAGCTCCATCAGCCGTTCAAAGTTGTTCAGAATCTGACCGGTTTCGTCCGGACTCCTCAAATCACTCAGGAGCTCGTCTCTTATTGCAGTATAAAGTGCTTCACCGGATCCCAGCCGCACCTCGGCACCAGATCGAAGAGCAGTCATCCTGTACACAAACTGACGCTGCCGCTGCACGTCTCGAGTCCATGCCGGAGAGATCTCGTCGACCCATCGTTCCCACAGGAGAAATCGCTTCTCCGCACTGAGGATGTCACACAACTGTACAAACAAGCCATCGAACTCAGGTGTTTGTGCAATGGATGCTGGCGGGACAGATCTCAGTTCAGATTCGAGAAGTTCGATGGCCTCATCGTTCAGGTTTTGCGAACGATACTGTTGAACAAGCTGAGCAACGATTTTCAATCGCTCGGCGGAACCAGCCTTTTCTGCCTGAATCAGTCGCCGGATCGTACGAATCTTTGTGGTTTGGAGGTCTCCACGACTGAGCGGGAGTTGTACCAGAATGGATGCGAACGCAGATCGATCACCATCCTTCCAGTCTCCTGATAACAACTGGTCAATCGCACTGATGCAGCGTGCTTCGTGTTGCATGCTGCCCATATCCATCGCCGCTGCTCGCCCGGAGACGATCACCTCGAACAGCAGGAGTGCTCGTTGATTGACAAGTGTCTGCCGATCAACCGGGCTCTCCTTCGTTCGGAGCCGAAGCCGTTCGGAATCAATTCCGGAGTAGAGGTTCACAACTGCGGCTTCGAACTCCAGTTTGTTGATCACAGGCTGCACGCCCGAAATCGTCTCCCAAAGCTGACTCTCTGAACGCCCTCGAACAAACGCCACCAGTGCCCGCAACAACAATGGATCATGCGTTGCCTGATACCATGCACCAATCGACTCTGCAGCCTGCGAAGGTGAAGGCGTGGTTTCCGCCAGATGCAGCAGCTTCTCACGGATGTCAGCGCCGGCAGATGGAGTTCGGCTCCCTTTGTCATTCGACCAGTTGGATAAAGCGACACTGAGGTGACCGGCAAGGTCATCCGACGTCATGTGCTTCCACTCCTGCTTCAGAGATGCTTCAGAGGCAGCTCTCCGATCCAGTGCGTGCTGCCAGACCGACAACTGGTGCCACTCAGCAGCAGTCAGCAAATCTTTTGTACCGGCCTCTTCGTAGAGCTGAATCGCCTCCTCCACGCGATCAAGTTCTACCAGCAGTTGCGCAAGGTAGACTCGCCATGGTGCGGTGGGTGTATCGGAACGAAGCCATTCCCTGAGCCTGGTCTCCAGTATCTGAGGTCGATCGATAGCGATCAGGATTCCGAATTCTGCGGCTTTCCAGGCACGAGGAGCAACGGTATCCAGCTCCTGCCCTCGTCGCAGGTACGAAAGGATCGCTTCGATCTCCTGTGGATCTCCTTCTTCATGGAGTTCAACCGCGGCTTGCAGCCAATAGGTCAGGAACACGTGTCGCAGTTGTAGATCCAGCATTTGCAGAACGTCGATCTCTATACCGGCTGACTTTAAGACTTGCTCCGGCGTCGTCTGTGCAGACTGCTCCGGCGTCGCTTGGGGAGACTGATCCGGAGCACATCGAGTCGCAGCCAGAATCTGCTCAGTCAACAGGGCCTTCTCATCTGAACTGACGCCGAATGCAGCGTCGGTTTCCACGAGTTCCTGTTCAAGCTGAAGCCTCTCGACCAGCCACCACTGCTGCAGCAGTCGCTCTGAAAGCTGGTTAAATGACTGTTGGACGCTCAATGGATCCCGATTCGCCTTCATGCCATCGGTCATACTTCTCACCCGTTGAACCACATGACGGTTCGACTGAACCTTGTACTCCTGAGTCAGATGCTGGCGGTTTCTTTCAGGCAATGATTCCCAGTTCAAGACTTGTGCCTGAAGATGAGCCACATAGTTCCTGCGGGTTGACTCCAGCCACACTCTGTACTGGCCTGCAATTCCTATGAGCCATTCGGCGCTGCCGAAGTCACCGGCGTTTTTGGGCAGAATCAGCTCAAAGGACTCGTCTTCAACCTCCTGCGACCATGGATGCTCCAACAGTGTTGCGAACAGATCACTTGCGATTATGCGATTTTCAGGTGCACCCTTCCCGAATGCGGCTTCGGATTTCTTCAACGCGTCTCTGAGAAATTTCAGTTGATGCTCTCGATCAAACACTGCCTTATCAACGTCCCGAATCAATCTCCACAGTGACGATCGATCAGGCTCCGCTTCTGTTGAATCGAAACGAGTAACAAGCGTCTGGAACCACGCTTCCTGTTGCGTCTCACTGGTATTGGAATCGTCAAGCACATGGAGATCTATCAGAAGGCATCGGATGCGGTCGATCTCCATTTCAGAGATGCTCAAATCCAAAACCGCTCTGACCTCTGCCAGAAATTCAGCATGCTCGATGCTGCCACGAATCTCAGCAGAGTCGATCCACTGATCGATCATTTTGAGCGTGGAGATTGACCACTCCGGAACCATTTTCCGAAGCCCGCGAAGCGTTCTCTTCAGAGACTCCTGTCCGTCCTTTGATCGAGCGATCCTCCCGTCCTGATAAACTCTGTAAGCGAGTGCTCCAAAATACCGTTTCGATCCAGCGAATCGTTCACCAATCAGCAGCATCTCTTTTCGCCACTCGTCCTGTGGCCCGGCGAGAGACAAGTTTCCAACCCTTCCAAATCCAAACTCCATTGCGGCTTCAAGTTTTGCAAGACCCGAATACTGGATTGGCTCGTCAACCGCGAACCAGCTTCGGAGTCGTGAACGGACATCTTCAATGCGATCCAGTTCAATCAGACATTGAAGTTCCTGCTCATATGGTTTCTGTGAGACTGCACAACGTTTGATCCAGTCTTCACAGAATGTGAGTGCCTCCTCGAACTCTCCTCGCTCCCGAAGCCACTGCACATATCGAAGTCCCAGCGATTCCCATTCTTCCACCGTCCAGTCACGATCCTCATGGAGCAATGATCTATACGCTACGCGAATCGCTTCATACTGATGTCGTGCCTGTAGTGCCTCCAGCCACTGAATCTGACTTCCCATATCCTCCGGCCAGATGTCAGCGATACGACGACGGATTGTCAGTTCATCGTTGAGTCTTGCATCGTTGTTTGCGATCTTCGCTCTCTCGTGCAGGATCGTTCGCCTGAGAGACGAGCCTGGTTGCCGACTCTCAAGGATGGCATCGAATCGAGAAAGCAGCGTATCCCGCTTGGTCTGGTGCAAAAGCCCGTCCAGCCTGTTCACTAATTCCTGACCTATCAACAGGAACGTGGTTTGATCCAGCGAGTCGCGATTTATTGGTTCAATAACTTTGTCAGTGAAATCCATCAGTTCACGCGAAAGGTCTTCGTTTCTGCGGGATTGTCTGAGCAGTTCCCAGAGCAACCAGGCACCAGCATCAGCGAGTTGATGTTGATCGAGCCCGCGTTTCAAACCGAAAAATGCCTCGTCCCAGCGTCCCTGATCTGCATACTCCGCGGTCATTGTCACAACCGAACCCAGGTCCGGAGAGCCGCCGTTCATTTGCTTCCGGGCATCTTCCAGCGATGTTGTGGTAGCTGGAATAATGAGCCACGACCCTGGCAGCGAAATCTCGAATTCGCCCAGGATCATGGATTGGCAGGGGAACCTTGACGCACCAGCCTTTGATATGTTCAGTTGCGTGGCCAGTGATTTCAGGTCATCACTGAGCGATGCCTTAGTCCGCGACCGATCACTATCCGATCCATCCCCGACCAGTGATAGCTCTATGTCCCGTTGAGTCTGTGAAAGCAGTGCTTTCGTTCGAACATCCCATGTTCGTTTCAGCGTGCGAAGCGGGACCCAGTGATTTCCAACCTGAAAGTGGTTCAGAAACTCTGTGCGGTCAATCACAACGTTGTCGACATTTGATTCCATAATCAGTAGACACTTCTTCTGGATGTCAACAACAATTCGCACAGACAACCATGGCGATGTTCGAGCGGTGAACACGATCTCTGTGATGTTCGACGCCTCACCGATAGTCGAGTTGATGTCTGAATCTTTCCGATCGTCACCGCCATTCAGAGATACAATGCGGGCATCCTGACTTCCATTTTTCAGAATCGAACGGAGTCGACTCACGTTGTCAGGGAATTCAAAGGGAAACGCACAGTCTCCCGGAGGCTGATCAAGAGATTCAACGCGACCGAGTGCTGTCGTCAGAGACAATGCTCCGCTGCTGTTGTCGATACTCCACTGCAGAACTGACTCCTGCTCAGACTGATGGATTCTCAACCAGCCCGTCTGCGGAGCCCAATGGACGGTTTGAGTGGCAACATCACGTGCAATACCGCTCGATGGATTTACCTCTTTCAGTACAGACCTCAGCTGAAGGCCCTTCAGGAACTGACCGCCATCGACGGGCAGATCGAAATCTCTTTCCAGTTGCTTCAAAACATCCTGCACCTCCGCAGGCCATTCACTCATTGCATCACGCCACGATTCCTGCTCTGCAGAACTTGAACCCGCCACAGTTGCAGCCTGTCGCTCACTTCGGTGAACGACGTCAGGGATGAGTCGCTTTGCAAGATTATTGAACTCACCACGCGGTTTTAGGGCCTCCTTTGTCGGTAGCACATCATGCAAACCGAACGTTGGGGGCTCGGCTCTTGCTAAAGTTGGTTCGGTTCTGCGGTCTCCTCGTACGAATCCTCTGAAGTATCTACCCAGGACTATTCCGCGACTCAACTGTTCTCCCCTGGTCCTGAAACGCACCGACGTACCGAAGTCGTCCTGGTGTTCAAGCAGGCGTCCGTTCAGGTCGATGAGATCATCCAGGTCAAAGGACGAATCCCATCGATCTTCCTCGACATACGATTTCGACCACTTCGACTCAGCGTCCGCGCGATTACCGAAGTTCAGAAACAACTCAGGGCGCGGGACGTAGTAGAAATTCTGTGAATCAATCCCATTGGAATTCGAGTCAAGAGAGTATCCCCAGTGGGTGCCCGCCGCTGGCTTGCTAAACTCATCCATAGTAGACGGATCTGAGTTCAATTCAGTTGTGTCATAATACTGTACTGCATTGCCGGTGGAGAATCGATGACTCATCGATGAATCATACAGCTCGACTTTGTTCAAAGTCTCAAGATGAAATGTCACACCAACGTCCCGTCTCTCGGGAATTCGAACATTCTCCCAATTCAATCGACTTCTGTTTCGAATCACGTTGTTCATCTGCTGATGAAGTCCAGCACGCCACAGTTTTGCGTTCTGAAGTTCCTGCTGACGAAGCGAATACTCAGCCTCCTCTCGGCCTTCAGCAAAGAACTTTTCCCCATCACTGCGCTGCATCGTCTTTTCAACCCCAAAACGTTTCCGGTCAGCATCCGACTCAAGCACCAGCAGCGACGTATAGGGCGTCATCAGGTGATATTCCCTGGACAACTGCACAATTCGAGCCTGCAGCTCAGGCGATGGAAACTCTGAAAGCAAATGATCCAGGTGTGCTTTTGCCCATTGTCGTGGTATGAAGGAGTTGTCCGGCGGAGTCTTTTTGTCTTCCAGTGAATCACTTAGCCCGGAAGCCGGTACACTCAATGGCAACCGAGCCACATACTGAACCTGCTCTGTACCGCGCAGGCCTTTGACGATGATCTCTCCTTCTCCGTCCCTCTGCCCGGGAAGGAAACGCCCAAAGAGAATCTGCTGTTTGCCATCTGGCAGGTTTGGCAGATCACGAGGATAGACTGCAGCCACATCAACATTTCGGAACTCGACACTCAGCCTTCTCAGGCCTGGTCTCGAAATCTCCATCATCAGGTCGCGAACGATATCCCCGGCTGCCATGGACTCACTCACAATTCGACTCGTTCCACGGCCACCGCTTGCAATCGCGTTCAGAACAGCGGCGTCTGCTCCACTCCCGGTGCCAATCGCGTGACACGTGGGTTGAGCACTCGTGTTCCGGGTCTTTGCAGAGAACCAGTTGAGAAATCGACTTCGTGCCTGTGGTTCATCTGTGACGACCGTCCCGTCTCCAATGTAAACGATGACGGAACCAGGTTGACTCTGCCGATAGACCTCTTCAAACGCAGCCTGCAGATCGGACCATCCAAGAGATCTTCGGCTATTCAGAAGTTCTGGAAGTGCGTTCCTCAGCGCTGGCGTAACCGCGGTCTGCTCCTTTTGCAGCCACACGAATTCATTGTCGCAGCACGCCAGACGGACTCGGTCCGATTCCGCCAGACAATTGAGAATTCCCGTCAACAGGTCTGACTGATTCCGGCGTCCTGCAGAATCCATCGAACGAGATGTATCGCACAGAACAATGACATCCAAAGGTACACCGTCGGCAACCATTGGTGACGACCAGTTCCCGGCAGCAATCGAGGGGGGCGACAACTGCACCATGAAATATCCTTCGTCATCGACGAGATGTGGTACCGCAATCACGTCCGCCTGACGTTCCGCTGGATAGCACACGAATTCAAAATCCCTCGCAGGAGTCACGTTCCGGGCATTCCAGTTCAGTCTGGCAGCGTTGGCCGTCAGATCGATCGTTGCCTCAGGGTGAGACGGCGAGTCAGCAGATTGCAGCGGACGCGAGGAATGAAGAATGACATCGATCGAAAGCTCTCTCAAAGGCGTTTTCCGCAGAAGCTCACTTCTGAGCGGATAGTGGTACCGGTAGACTCCGTTTTCCATCGGCAGAGTCTGCGTATACGTGATTCGGATCTTCTTCTCGCTGTGCGGCTCGATCGGAAAAACCCTCGCCTTGAACAGGTTTCCGCCCATCCATTCCAGAAGACCGGGGTCCCGCTTTTCATGCAGGATGATTTCGTAGATCTCACGTGCACGCTGCTTTTCAACGATATCAGCTTCGATCAATTCATTGCCTACCCACATGCCGAACCCACTAATGGAAGCATCATGGGGAAGAGGGAACTGAAACTGCCCTTCAAGTCGTTCGTTCGTGTTATTCACAAACGACTCTTCAATCACTGTTCGGGCAATCTGATCGCGAACTTCCACAGTCACACGATGAAAACCAATTGTGAGCGATGTGTCGCGGCCTTCCACCTGAGCGATCAGTGAGCCGAGCGTTTCTCTCGACGACGTCCCTTCAAGCGTCGTAAGCCATGTTGGCATTTTCTCCAGATACTGGACCTCAGATGATTCGGAATTCACCCGCAGAATCTGTCTGCGGCCGGGGTCCACAGATACGTCTGACAGCATCTTCGTCAGCAATGCTCCGTCGGATGCCTGAACGCTGAACTGAGATTCTGTTACAGGGGAAATCACCATGAATTCACCCGTCAACAACTGAACGATCCGCTTGTTCCGCAGATTCAGTTGAGCGCCAGGACCAGCAGTCACCTCTGTCCCATCGACAAGCTGGACTTGCACAGCATGAGGCCCGATCGCTTCACAGCGAATCTGATCTCCCGCGAACACTGGCATTCTTTCAACAGCCGGTGTCCAGCGATGGGCAGGAAACGAACGAATGTAGACTCGGCCATGAACACCAACCAATAGTCCGGAGCGACCGTCGTCTTTGAGAGATCGGGCGGGCTGAAGGGTGGATGATGCTGAAGATTCTGAAGACGCAGTCAGCCGAATCTCTGCAAGTGGATTGATGCGACGGTTAGCCCCATCGCCCCCTCGATCAGACCCGCTGTTCGCCGGAAGCAGTCGCATGAGCTGCAGTTCGGCAGCCTGAGGACTTGCATAGGCTCGAAGTTCAACCGGAATGCCTTTCCAGACAGCATGCGCCGAATACACACGCAGCAGTCGCCCATCGACAAGTTCCGTACCGGATGGATACACATTCGACAGAGTCTCCGCGTCTGCAAGTGACAGTTCGAGCAGTGTTAGCGCATCGATTCCTTCTGCCGGCAAAGGACTCTCGGTTTCAACGACTTCCGAAGATTGGTCACTGATTTTCCAGAGTCGATGACCGTCTGCGATTCTGTAATGCCCGGGACCATCATCCCAACGTACGGTCCCAGGGCTTCGGAATTCCAGATGTTCCTGTCCGGTATCTGAGATCACATCAATCCGAAGTGCACTCGTGTTGTGCAGGCTTGTGACCAAATCCCCGAGCGAAGGCACCGGGTCCGCCTGTGTTGGTGTCAGCAGCAGGACTGCAAACACGACCGACAGAATTGCAGTCAGCACAGCCAGTCCGCGAAATGTTCTCGGCGATGTACTGATTCCGACATGTGACTGACGGACGAACTGATTTCGGTGTTCAGCATGAAATATCGTCCTCAGTTCTTCGCGCAGCACCGTCAACTGTTCAGTTTCTTCTTCAGGCGAATCATTCCTGATCAATGAGAGGAGTGACCGCAATCGATCTTCGTCATTCATACTGTGATCAGCATCGGAGGGATGATTTGTTGTCATGGATGTCTCTCACACCAGTTCACGATGGAGCAACAGGAAAGCCGTGCGAAAGCGATCCCGGGCACGCACAAGTCGGGATCGAACAGCGTCTTCAGTAATGTCAAGTTCACCAGCAAGGTCAGCAGTTGTTCGCTGGTCGAGGTAACGACCAATCAAAAGGCCGGCCATGTCGTCCGGCATTTCTGACAACGTAAGTCGAACAGCGATGGTGAGTTCCTGTTGTTCCGGAAGTGACGATCGGACTGTCAGAATTGAGTCGATCAAATCCAAATCGATTTCGATTGACACACGCTGAAGCCGTTTTTGCTTCCGCCAGTACAGTGCCGCCTGTCGATGAGCGATTCCAAACAGCCACGCGACTACTGACCCGGCTGAAGGATCGAATCCCGAAAGTCCTCGAATGGCCGCCAGAAAAACTTCCTGCACATGATCTGAAACTGCGTCCCGATCAGGGCCAATCAGCCTGGAGAGGTACTTCCAGACCTTCGGTCCCACGGTATCAAACCATTCCGTCCAGGCTCGGTCGTCACCCGCTCTCAGCCGCCGCAGCCACTCCGAATCATCGGTTGTCACACTCGCCAACACCTTGATCTGCAGACATGATAACCTGCCAGGGAAGCAGCAGGCAGCCGGTTACACCAGTCCTGTATTTGCGCAAACCGGGTGCAGTGTGTCGACGAATCCGGAAAAAAAGGCGGGACCAGAGCGATTTGTCGCTAATCCGATGAACCGTCAGCAGAATGCTGTTTGGAGAAATACCGCTGAATCACGTAGAAGAACACTGGTGTCAGAAAGATCCCAAACATCGTGACACCCAGCATTCCTGCGAAAACCGCAGTTCCCAGCGTTCGTCGCATCTCGGCCCCTGCTCCTTCACCAAGAACCAGCGGAATAACGCCGAAGATGAACGCGAACGAAGTCATAATAATTGGTCGCAGTCGAAGTTCGCAGGCTTCCAGCGTTGCCTGAAACACGGGTGTTCCCGCCAGACTCCGTGCTCTCGCATATTCAACGATCAGAATAGCGTTCTTACATGCCAACCCGACCAGTACGACAAACCCGATTTGAGTAAAGATGTTGATGTCCATCCCCGCCATGATCACTCCCGTCAGGGACGATAACAGGCACATCGGCACCACAAGAATCACGGCCATCGGCAGCGCCCAGCTTTCGTACTGAGCGGCGAGCACGAGAAATACGAGAACGACGGCGAGCAAAAAGGCATACATTGCCGTGTTTCCGGCCAGCTGCTGAAGATAAGCCAGCTCCGTGTATTCCGTTCTCATTGATGGCACAAGGTTTCGGTCTGCGACATCTTTCAGTGCAGTAATCGCCTCTCCGGAACTCGCTCCCGCCGCCGCGTCTGCATTGACATAGGCAGCCTCATAGAGATTGTGGCGAATGATCATCAGCGGGCCAGTCACTGACTTCTCTCGGACAAAGCTGGCCAACGGGATCTGCCTTGAATTCGAGGATACTGCATACATTCGTCGCAGGTCTTCCGGCTTCATTCGCCACTTCGAATCCGCCTGTACATTCACCTGCCATGTTCGACCAAAGCGATTAAAGTCGTTCACGTAGAGCGATCCAAAATTGACCTGCAACGCACCAAAGACGTCTGCCATGGATAACCCAAGTCGGCGAGCCGCTTCACGATCGATCTCCAGCTCAAGCCAGCTTGTGGATGCTCGAAATCCCGAGAACAGGTCCCGCAGATGAGGACTGGACGAACCCTCTGCAAGAATCTGCTGACTGACGGCCTCAAGTGCTTCCAGACCATCACCACCGCGATCCTGAATGACGATTCGGAACCCACCGGCAGTACCGAGTCCTTCAATTGGTGGCGCGCCAAGTATATTGACGTCAGCGTTCAGCACCTTGTCCTGAAACAACGTCTTGAGCTCTGATGCAATCGTGTCAGCAGTCCGCTTCCGGGGGACTCGCTCATTAAAGTCATCCAGCATGATGTACATCGATCCAAAGTTCGATGCGTTGGCATTGAGCAAGAATGACTGCCCGGCGAGCGCAACTGTGTGATGGACACCATCAACTTCACCAGCCAGCCTCTCGATCTCTCCCATCACTTCCTGGGTTCTCTCCAGCGATGCTGAATCCATCAGCCGCACGTTGAGTACCAGGTAGCCTTTATCCTGCGATGGGATGAAGCCGGTCGGAGTGATCTGAAATAACCATGCGGTCCCATAGATCATCCCGCCATAGATTAAGAGAACCACCACGCTGCCCTTCAGCATCCAGCCAACAGTGCGCACATATCCGTGCGTGGCAATCGAAAAGCCTTTGTTAAAGAGTACAAAGCACCTGGACAGAATCCAGTTCAGAGCTCTCCCGGCAAACCAGACCATTGCAACACACGCCAAGGTTGCGGTCCATGTCCAAACCGTCGGCGAAACATCCGCAGTCATTGGAAACTGACCTGCAAGCCTCTGAACCATCGAGCCGACAAACATATATCCGAACCAACCTCCAAGAATTGCCAGTCCGGGTCGCGGCAATGCTTCGTGGCTCCTGCCCTTCTCACGTGGCCTCAACAACAGGACTGACAGTGCAGGGCTGAGTGTCAATGAGTTGAATGCCGAGATCAGTGTTGAAACCGCGATTGTCACTGCGAACTGCCGGAAGAACTGCCCGACAACTCCACTAATAAATGCACATGGAATAAACACGGCAGAAAGTACAAGCCCGACCGCAATCACCGGACCGGCGACGAGGTCCATTGCAGCAAGTGCAGCCTCGCGAGGAGCCATCCCGTGTTCAATATTGTGTTCAACGGCCTCCACCACAACGATCGCATCGTCAACAACAATGCCTACCGCAAGTACGAGGCCGAATAATGTCAGCGCATTCAAACTGAACCCGAACGCCTGCATGGCAGAAAACGTACCAATGATGGCAACCGGAACAGCAACCAGCGGAATGATCGACGGACGCCAGCCCTGAAGAAATACCAGTACGACAATTGCCACCAGTATTACCGCGTCACGCAGCGAAACAAACACCTCTCGCACAGACTCCCTGATAAACGGAGTGGTGTCATAGACAATCGCAAAATCAACGCCTTTCGGAAATCGGGTTTTCAGATCTTCCATTCGACGCCGAACTTCGCCGGCTGTTTCCAGAGCATTCGATCCAGGAAGCTGATAAATCGATAGTGCCACAGATGGGTTCGTATCGAGCGTACATACCTGATCGTAGTTCATCGCTCCCAGTTCAATTCGGGCAACATCCCGGAGCCGAATCATTCGCCCCTGATTGTCCGATCGAAGCACCATGTCCCCAAATTGCTCTTCGCTCGACAATCGACCAAGCGTCGTCATCGTATACTGGAACACCTGACCGGGCGTTGTGGGTTGCTGACCAATTTGTCCAGCGGCCACCTGAACGTTTTGCTGCTCAATGGCCCGCAGAACATCCTGAGTGTTGATGTTCCTCATGGCCATTCGCTGAGGATCAAGCCAGACTCGCATGCTGTAGTCTCGCTGACCCAGAAACGAAATGTCCCCCACTCCTTCAACACGAGAAAGCTCGTCCCGCATCTGGATCGTCGCATAGTTACTGAGATAGAGGTTGTCTCGTGAGCCGTCCGGTGAATACAGGTTGACAATCATCAGTACGCCGGGCGCCTTTTTTCTGACCGTCACGCCGCGACGCTGTACAAGGTCCGGCAATGTCGGCTGTGCCAGTGCGACTCGATTTTGCACAAGGACCTGAGCGAGATTCAGGTCTGTTCCCGGTGCAAACGTCACAGTCAAAGTGTACGTACCATCGTTGGTACACTGCGATGACATGTAGAGCATGTTCTCGACACCGTTCACCTGCTGCTCAATCGGGGCAGCAACCGTATCGGCAACAACCCGGGAATTCGCCCCGGGATACATCGTTGAAACTTCTACGGTCGGGGGTGCGATCTCAGGATACTGAGTAATCGGCAATGTGAACGCAGCGATACCGCCCGCCAGAGTGATCACAACGGACATCACAGTGGCAAAAATCGGTCGATCAATAAAGAAGCGAAAGAACATAGATACTTCCCATCAGCCTTTCGATTCCGCATCAGGCGAAACAATTGCTGCATCGGATGAAACAATCGTCTGAATTGGTCGAGCCAAAAATCGCAGTCTCAAAAGACCAAGCAGCAGCTGTCCGGTTCTTGCGATCAGGCCGTCCGAACTGAAGACTCGCCAGTGAGTAATTCGGTCAACAACCAGAAAGAAAACAGGCGTCAGAAAAATACCGAACAATGTTACACCCAGCATTCCACTAAAGACCGCAGTTCCAAGAGCCCGCCGCATTTCGAAGCCGGCTCCTGTCGAAATCACCAAAGGCAGGACGCCAAGAATAAATGCAAATGAAGTCATCAGGATCGGGCGGAGACGCTGACGGCATGCCTGAAGTATCGATTCGTAGATCTCCTCACCCTCATCTCTGCGAAGCTTAGCGAACTCCACAATCAGAATTGCATTCTTGCAGGCAAGTCCAATCAATACGACAAATCCGATCTGCGTGAAGATGTTGATTTCCGGCTGAGCTAACGCAACTCCGGCGATTGAACAAAGCACGCACATCGGGACGACGAGAATCACGGCCAGCGGAAGCGACCAGCTCTCGTAGAGTGCTGCCAGAACGAGAAACACGAATGCAACGGAAAACACAAACAGCACAAGCCCCGTCTCCCCGGATGTACTCTCCAGGTAGGCAAGTTCTGTCCATTCCGCGGCCATCGTTGACGGCAGCTCGCGAGCCGCAATTTCTTCAAACGCCCGAATCCCCTCTCCGCTGCTGATACCAGGCGTCACATTGGCCGTGATCGATGCGGCCGGATACATGTTGTATCGAGTCACCATCAGAGGACCACCATTCTTCGTCACTGAAGCCACGGCACCCAGCGGCACCATTTGTCCGTTGCGATTTCGGACAGTCAGCTTTCGGACGTCTTCAATGTCATTGCGATGAGTCATATCGGCCTGAACAACGACCTGCCAGGTTCGTCCGTAAAGATTAAAGTCGTTCACGTAACGTGAGCCGAGGTATCCCTGTAACGTTGAGAATACGTCACCTAGTGCAACACCATGAGAAAGACAGGCGTCACGATCAACGTCCAGCCTTAGCTGAGGCGCATCGTTGTTGAATACACTCAGCACGCCATTGAGACGCGGCTCTGATGAAACCTTTGTGACAACAGCCTGAGTCTGTTCCTGAAGTGCTTCCAGTCCGTGATCACCTCGGTCCTCGATCATCATTTTGATTCCACCAGCACGTCCAAGCCCGGAAACCGCGGGTGGCGGCGAAATCGTTACTGTCGCCTCAGGAATCTGTTCTTTGTACTTTTTCAGGAGTGCTGCCTGTATTGCAGCAGCAGTCGTGGTTGACGTCTGACGCTTATCGAACTCGTCGAGAATGATGAACATCGAACAGAAGTTTGAAGCTCGAGCACCCAGCTGAAACGAATTCCCGGCGATGGCGTTGATGCTCTTCACGCCCGGTGTGTCCAGTGTGATGCGTTCGACTCGTGCCAGCGTTTCTAATGTACGCTCAGCAGCCGTTGCATCCGGAAGCTGGATGCTGCAGACCATGTATCCCTTGTCCTGCGACGGAATAAAGCCCCTGGGAAGCGTGGTGAGTCCAAACCAGGTCAGGCCCAGCAGTCCTCCATAAACCAGCAGCACGATCAACGGAACTCGCAGCATTCGTGATGTGACACCGATGTAACCAGCCACGGATCTTCGCATCAGATTGTTGAAGAAGCGAAAGAACCAGCCCAGGAAAAAATTCAGAAGCCTCGTGACCAGGTCCTGTTTTCCATGTGCCGGTCGCAGCAGCAGAGCCGACAATGCGGGACTCAGCGTCAGTGAATTGATCGTGGAAATGATGGTAGAGATCGCGATCGTGAGAGCAAATTGTCGAAAGAACTGCCCCACAATTCCTGAAACAAATGCACACGGTATAAACACAGCGGAAAGAACCAGACCAACGGCAATAATCGGCCCCGTGACTTCTTCCATCGCGCGGATTGCTGCGTCGCGAGGTGAGAATCCCTTCTCGATATACTGTTCAACAGCTTCGACGACCACAATCGCATCGTCAACAACAATTCCAATCGCCAGTACCAGCCCGAACAGAGTCAGGTTGTTGAGGCTGAATCCGACCGCCAGCATCGCGGCAAATGTCCCAACAATCGCAACTGGAACTGCAATCAGAGGAATGATCGCGGGACGCCAGCCCTGCAGAAATATCAGTACGACAAGAGCCACCAATATCACTGCGTCCCGAAGCGACTTGAAGACTTCATGGATCGATTCGCGAATGAAGGGCGTTGTGTCATAACCCGCTTCATGAATCATACCCTCCGGAAAGTCAACGGAGAGTTCGTCCATTCTGGCCTTTACCAGATCGGCTGTCTCCAGTGCATTAGCATCCGGCAGCTGAAAGATGGCCAGACCAACCGTAGGCTTCTGATTGAATCGATTGTTTGTTTCAATTGTGCGAGCAGACAGATCAACACGTCCAACATCGCCGATCCGCAATGTTCGTCCATCCGGCGTCGAACGGACAATGATGTTCTCGAATTCTTCTGTCGTCTGAAGCCGCCCCTTCACCGTCAATGGAATCTGCCATGACGCTCCCGCTGTTGAAGGTGCCTGCCCCAGCTGCCCCAGCGCAACCTCCGTATTCTGATCCCGGATAGCAGCCTGAACTTCAGCCACCGTCAGATTTCTTGCCGCCAGCTTATCCGGATCCAGCCAGATTCGCATGCTGTAATCACGCTGTCCGAAGACGCGAACCTCACTCACCCCGCGAAGTCGACTGATCTCTTCAAGCAGATGGAGGCGTGCATAATTGCTGAGGTAAAGCTGGTCAAAACGTCCGTCCGGAGAGTTCAGACTGACCGTCAGCAGAATATCGGGGGATCGCTTTCGGGTCGTGACCCCCGTTCGACGGACAACTTCAGGCAACGACGGCAGTGCAAGGCTCACTCGGTTCTGAACCAGCACCTGCGCCAGATTCAGGTCAACTCCGGGCTTGAAGGTCACCGTCAACGCATACGACCCGTCGTTAGTACTCGACGAGTTCATATACAACATATCTTCAACACCGTTCACCTGCTGCTCAATCGGGGCAGCAATCGTCTCTGCAACCGTTCCTGCACTCGCCCCGGGATAGTTACAGCCAACTTCGACCGTGGGAGGTGCAATCGCCGGATATTGAGCCAGCGGCAGCTGATAAAGCGCGATCGCACCAACCATCGTGATCACAATCGAAATCACAGATGCAAAAATCGGACGATCGATAAAGAATCGAGAAAACACACGGTCATCCTGTCAGAGACTGAAAACTCACTTTGCTGGTGCTGGTGCTGGTTTTTGATCGGCAGACGGCTCCTTCCGGGGTTCGTCCTCAAACTTTGAAATCGCTGCATTGTTCTTGAGGCGATGCAAACCCGTTGTGATCACCCTGTCGTCCGCTTTCACTCCACTCCGCACAGCACGGAGTGCCTCCTTCTCGTCTTCAAATTCCACCAAAGGCCCAAACTCGACGCCGTCCAGACGAACGGCCATCATCCCATCGCCGGTTTCCTGCACGATGTAAACCACCGAATCACCCTGACTGGAACCTATACTGCTTTCAGGGATCATCAGCAGTTCTTCTGGCTCACCCAGCGGAAATCGAACTCGGACAAACAAACCAGGCGCCAGCATTCCGGAAGGATTGTCGAGCAGCGCTCGCACTCTAAGGGTCCCGGTTGCGGCGTCGATCTGGTTGTCCAGAAAATCCACTTTGGCCGACAGTTTGAATTCGTCAGAATCCGCCAGCGAAATCTGCACCATCGCATTCGCCGGATTCGAACCAGACGCCAGTTGCCGCCTTCGCATCTTCAACACAGTGCGTTCATCAATATCAAAGTAAACGTGCAGTGTGTCGAGAGGCACGATGTTGGCGAGCGCCGTTTGATCCTGAATCACAATGTTGCCAGCGTCGACCAGGTTTCTTCCAATCCGTCCGGAAATCGGTGCTCGGATTTTCGTGTAGTCCAGATTCAGCTTCGCAAGCTCATGAGCGGCCGAAGCTTCCATCAAAGCGGCCGTCGCTTCATTGAGGTCAAATTCCAGCGCCTCAAAGTCATCAATAGAAACTGCCCCTTTCTCTCGCAGCTCACTTGTCCGAGAAACCTGCCCCTTCAGTCGATTCACTCGGGCAGACATCTGATCCACCATCGCTTTACTCTGCAGTTCTTCCTGAACAAACTGCCGCTGGTCGATACTGAAGAGCTCATCACCCGCCTTGACATCCATCCCATCTTCGAAATGAACCTTCTCCAGATAACCGGTTACACGAGATCGAAGTTCGATGGACTGAACGGCTGCGGTCCTGCCCGTAAACTCTTCGTACTCGGTGACAGATTTAGTTTTCGGAGTTGTCCATTTGACCTGAATCACAGGCTTGCCCGCAGCACCACCTGGCCCCGGAGGCCCACCTTGCCCCGGTCCACCCTGACCGGCACCACAGCCGGCAAACAGAAGACAGACAAAACAACTCAAGACCACCGATTGGCAGTGATCACTGACATTGGCGCGAGTTCGAGTTCGTGACATCACAGAGCCAGAAGAAAGGTATGAAAATTCATTTTGGAAGGAAATGACTGACTAGTCAGTCAGGCAGGCCTCTGTAGAATAGACATCTGATCTCCGTCTTTCAACAGGTACGTTCCCAAAGTAGCAGGCACTCTCCGAGTGCCGTCCGCCACCGCCGCAACGGATACGGGACGGGCAGGAATGCCCATCCTAAATGTTGCAAACACTCTCCGATCCCCCATGTGAACAAGATTAAAAAATCCAGCAACGAAACCACAGCCGGCACCAGGCATGACCCAAACGCCAACAACAAACACCGTCACGGATTCAGACTCCGAGGCACCTGCACTCAGCGATCGCAAGACCGAACGCCGTAACAGTATTCTTCAGCACGCCGCGAAATTGTTTGCACGGGACGGCTATGCGGACTGCGAAATGGAACGCGTCGCCGCGGAATCCGGCATTGCCAAAGGAACGCTGTATCTTTACTTTCGCAGCAAAGAAGAATTATTCTGTGCCTGCGTCGACCAGGGGATGCGCGAACTTCAGGCCAGCGTGCAGACCGCCGCTTCGCAACACACTGCCGCGCTGGAGAAGATTTCTGCTGGAATTCTGGCATACCTTCTGTTCTTTGAAACGCACCCCGAACAGGCCGAGCTCCTCATTCACGAACGCGCTTCGTTCCATGACCGACTGACACCTACGTACTTCATGTATCGCGAAGAGAGCCGGGAACGATGGAGAACTGTCTGGGCCGAACTCCTGCAGAATGGAACTCTGAGACGAGAACTCAAAGTTGATCAAGTGCTCGACTTCATTGGCAACCTGGTCTATGGAACGATGTTCACCAATCATTTTCTTGGGCGATCCGCCAAGGATCAGCATGCTGTCATAATGGAGATTCTTCTTCGCGGCTTGCTCGCCCCGAACTGATTCTGCCAGACCCCGTAAAGCCACTAACTTATGCCTGCTTGCGCGATTCGGAGCCCCGTCGGAGTTGACGGAAGAAAACTTATGAAATAGTCTCAGTGGACATCGCCTTTCTCTCACTTTCCTGTCTGATTCGTTCTGAGTCCTGGAGGTTCGAAGATGGTTCTGAGCACATGGCTGATCTCGTTTCGAAAACAGCTTGTTCATTACGGTGTCATCAGCCGTGCTCCCCGAAAGGCACGCCGTTCAGGCGTCATAGGAAGAACTCGAAAAGTTGATGCCTCGGAATCACTTGAAGCTCGCTGCCTCCTGAGTGCTGTGTATGACACAGGTGTGGACCTCGATTCAGATCACGATCATGAGTCTGTTCATTCCGTGGACGATCACGATCACGATCATGACCATGATCTTGTGATTCACGTCGATGAATTCGGCAATGAGTGGTGTGAGATGCCGGAATTTGAGGATCTGGACCACGATCCTGATCATCACGAAGGAGACCTCGATCATGACGAGGACGACCACTTCGCCGAGGCCGAAGAAGAAGAGGCTCGTACAATAGCTGGCGGAACCACAGGGGGCGGGGCATCGCCGTTTCCCCTTGCAGAAACATTCTACCTGAATACCAATCCCGGTGCTCGTCATACGATCTATCTCGACTTCAACGGCCACACGACGGCTGGCACTTCGTGGAATTCAAGCTTCACCGGAGGAGCGCCGTTTGTAACGCCTGAATATAACACAGACGGAACTGCCGGCTTCAGCAACACCGAGCTTGCCAACATCCAGAAGATTTGGCAGAGAGTCGCTGAAGACTTCATCACATTTGACGTAAATGTGACGACTCAGGAGCCTGCTGATATCAACGACCTGCTCAAAAGCAGCTCCTCAGATACTCGCTGGGGCGTCCGCGTTGCCATTGGCGGCAGTAGCTACGACTGGTACGGGGCAGGTGCAGGTGGCGTTGCTTACCTGACTTCATTCAACTGGAATTCGGATACGCCGACATACGCGTTTACTGCACAGCTGGGCAACGGCAATGTCAAATACACAGCCGAAGCCGTCAGTCACGAAGTCGGACATACTCTCGGACTCAGGCATGACGGCACGAGCAGCACTGGCTACTACGGAGGGCACGGCAGTGGCGAAACCGGCTGGGCTCCGATCATGGGGGTCGGCTACTATCAGAACCTGAGTCAGTGGAGCTTTGGTGAATACGCCGGGGCCAACAACCGCGAAAACGACCTGGGGATGATTACGACCCAAAATGGTTTCGGTTATCGAAGCGATGATTATGGGAACACTGTGGGAACCGCAACACCCGCATTCGTAGTGAATCCAACGACAATTGACGGCGCGGGTCTGATTGAACAGAGTACTGACGTCGATGTGTTTTCATTTGTTACCGCTGCCGGAAATATCAGCCTGACAGTCAGCCCCTTTGAAACAGGCCCAAATCTTGATATTCGAGCGACGCTTCTGAATTCAGCCGGTACCGTCATAACTGCGTCGAATCCCACTGACGCTCTCGGGGCAACAATCAATCAGAATGTGCCAGCTGGCACCTACTATCTTTCCGTTGCGGCTGTTGGTAAGGGCGATCCCCTGACGACGGGATATTCATCGTATGGAAGCATTGGGCAGTATTCCTTCCTTGGCTCAATCATCGCGCCTGGCGTTGTGCCGGATTTGACGATCTCAGATGCAACTGTCATCGAGGGAGGAAACCTCGTGTTTACGTTGTCCCTCTCGGAGGCTGTCAGCAATTCTGTTTCTGTGGACTTCGCCACGGCAAACGGAACAGCGGTTGCCGGCAGTGACTACACAGCTCAAAATGGAACCATCACGTTCAACCCCGGAGAAACATCAAAGACTGTCACGATTTCAACGGTTGCTGATGTTCTCTATGAAGGCAATGAAACGCTGTCACTGAATCTGTCAAATGCCTCTGGTCTCAATATCGCGGACGGCTCCGGAGCCGGCACCATCGTGGATGATGACCCGATGCCGCTTCCTTCAATTCGCATTACAGATGCGAATGCCATAGAAGGAAACCTCATCATGTTCGGTGCCGATGCCGGAAAGCCCGAACAAACATTGATGACGTTCCGAGTATCACTTTCCGCGGCGTCCAGCTCAACCGTCACAGTCCAGTTCGGCACTGTGAACGGTACTGCGACGACCGGCAACAGGGACTACACAGCAAACTCCGGTGTCGTTACCTTTAGTCCAGGGCAAATCTCAAAAACCATTCAAGTCGTAATCCTCGGAGATCTTGTCGTTGAAGATGACGAGACATTTCGAGTCGTACTGACTAATCCATCGAATGCCACAATTGACGATGGGTCCGGAACAGGCCTGATTATCAACGATGATCGAGGAATTCCGCGAAGTCCTGGTGGTGGGACAGGTGGTCGAGTCGATATTTTTCTAGGCTTTGGGACGGGTGCTGTCGTCGACGAAGACGATTCTTCGAACGGCACCGTGAACCGCACCGACGATATGGATCCACGATGGTCGAAGAGGTCTACGCTCATAACTTCCCGGGGCGAGAACTGCGTCGCTCAGATGTCGCAAACGGAAACTAACCGGTCGGGATCGTCTCTCAAGACGAATCCAGCATTCCCAAAACGTCGCCTCGAGATACTTCCGCAGTTCCGTGAATCCTCAGAAGCCATCTTCGTCGAATCCAATCCTTCGGTTGCTCCAGCCACCGAAACAGGCCTGGATGAAGTTTTCTCCGATCAGGTCGATCATTTGCTAAAGTAGCAGGCATTCTCCGAATGCCGTCCGCAACACCACTGCCACGCCCCTCCCACACCACACCCACCGCGACGCGGACGGCACATGGAATGTGCCTGCTACTTTAGCCGACGCGCATTTCCTGAAAAGATGTCCTCCACCTGCGAGTCATTCAATCCTGTCGACATCACAGCGACCTTGAGGGCTCGCAGGGATTCATGCCCCACCAGAGCAAGTTCCAGATCGGCATATGGAACTTGCAGATTTGTATTGGAGGCCGAGATCCAGAGAAAGCTGTCACCAAGCCCAACGCATCGGCCGCGCAGATGTGAAACCGGAAAATCTGATCCGTACAACAGACGTTCGTGCCCCATGACACGAATGATGGCTTCCATCGCACCACAATCCGTAACAGCCGACGTATCGAACCAGACATTCTTCAGACCTCGCAGGGACTGAATCCCCAGAATAGTATGATGTGGATTGAACCCGCGTGCGGCGTGGGCAAGAATCAGTTTCATCCGTGGATAGTCTTCGCAGTACCTTCGAATGGTTGCCTGATTTACCGGGTCAGCGAGGGCTCGTGACCGAACCATGTGGAGAGTAATCGACAACTCAAGCTCGTCTGCAGTTCGAACATGATGCTCCGGAAGGAAGTCCTCGATCTTCGAATCAAAGGTTGGCCGATGTTGCGACCAGACGTGGTAGCATTTCAGCCCGGAAAAACCCAGACTGGTAACCGCCTCATGAATTTGCTCCGACGTCATCCGGGGCGGTGTCAGCATCTGTGCGTGTGAACTCCCGCACTTTCTGACCTCGGCCACAACAAATTGATTCTCGGACTCCACATCAATCGCTGCATGTGGATACCCAAAGAACAGTCCCCCCCTTGTTCGGCCCGGGGTGATCTGATCCATCCGAGCTCTGAACTCCGAGTACCCTGCACTCACGGGACCAGCACTCAGGAATTTGGGAGCAGTTTCTCCTGGGAAGTGATCGAGTTGGTATAAATGTGCGTGAGCATCGTAGATGTAGTCCGGTACAAACGAATTCAGCTCGGTCGCAAACAGCTCTGCATCCCACTCAGAATACTCCCAGTCACTGAGACTCATCAATCACCCCTTCTGAATTCGAATTCGAGCCCAGCGAATACTCATATGTGTCGGCGTGCCTGCGTACCAGCCAGCAAGAACATGATTCTGATCGAGTTGTGTCAGGGCCGGGTGTCCGAAACTCCATTTTCCCATGTCCTCCCAGTATTGTGAAAAGTCGATGTTCTTCTGCCCCTGTGTCAGCACCGCACGCTCATCGTGTGTGTACACCACCAGCCGTTGATCGGCTGGCCACGATCGGCCATTGTCTGCCGATTGCCACAGAGTCATAGTGGCCGGTTGATTTCGATCAACGACAAATGCCAGCAGAATTCCATCCTCCAACCGCAAAGGCGCAGCAATCTGTCCTGGTATTCCAGTTGCTTCTGGAGCCTGAGGCCTGATCGTACTGTCCACTGAACCAGCAACACGATGCACACTCAGGTCTTTTTGCCCTTTGAGGTCATGCGTCCAAAACAAGCCGAAGTATTCACCTGGCGTCGATTCTGCGATGAGTCTCTGGTCCCAGTAGTAGATTGCGTCATCCGGATGCCTTGCAACCTGATGAGGAGGTCTGAATGTCGCTCCGCCGTCTTCTGAAATGACCAGCCACGCCGTGTGATGGCCGGGGGATGGATCATCAAACTCCTTGAAACTCTCAAAGGCAAAGCCAATCCGCCCGTCACTCCACTTCAGGATCGGCCCCGTGAGTGCTGTGCCTTTCAGTGGTGTCGTGGAAAGCTCACGCCACGGTCCCCAGCTCGCACCGTGATCTGTCGATTCAGAAATCAGCTGCTTCGATCTGAGAATCCCCTGAGTCTCCGGGTCAAACAGGGGGCGCGTTGGTTCTGATCGATCGAACCATGTCGCAAACAGCAGGATTCGGCCAGCCGCTGCCTCAACCAGTTCACCAGCCCCAAGCGAACCCGGCACGCCATCAACGACAGATGAAAGAGGAAAGGGAGTCTCTTCCCATGTTGAACCACCATCAAAACTCCGGCAAATCCCAAGGCTGCTTGTCGGAGAATGCTTTCCGGGACCAAGCTGGAAACTGCACAGGATCGTCCCGTCGCTCAAATGACAGAGTGACGTAAAGAATGCGATCCGACGTTCATGTGGCTGATTCGCTGAATTGTAAATGAAGCCACTATCCTCGACCCGGAGTTTTGTCATTTGGATCGACCTCGCAATGTTTCCCAGATCGCTGGCACCAGAGACTCCCTTGGAAATTCAGGCATGCCGGATTGGATCAGCTCGCACAATTCGTCATCCAACGGCCCCTGCTCCACAATTCGCAGATTACTCTTTACCTGTTCAACGGATTCCATGCCAATCACCACATGTGAGATGTCTGACTCCCTCAGCAAAAAGCGAAGTGCCAATTCCGCCACAGTCGTATGGTATGCATCTGCAACGCTTGTGAGGTAATGGACCACGGGAGCAAACTGATCCAAATGGGCCGGCAGGCGGTCCGGTGCAAGCAGCATCAAGCCCTGCAGATAGACGCTCCGAACAAACACCAAACCGCCTTTGCAACGCACGTTTGCCGCTACTCCCGAGCGAAGGTAACGTTGATCCACAAGACTCCCCGGAATCTGAACCGCATCCATTGGCGTCTGAAGAATCCATTCCGGAACTTCCGGCGTCGCATTCGCACAGGAGACGCCGACGCGTTGAACCAGTCCCTTCTGACGAAACTCCCGCAACACCGGCAGCATGACAGAATCTGCGTCTCGATGAAACAACACCACGGGAAGTGAATCAACACCCAACACATCCAGCGACCGCGTCAGAGAACTGCGAATCGCCTCACGTGCAAGCCTTTCATCCTGACGTTCTTCTTCAGTCAGCGGCTGAATTTTCGTAACCACAAGAAACTCGTCCTTGAGTCCCAGCTCTCTGAGAGCATAACCAATGACTGCTTCACTGTTGCCATAGGCCGCTGCTGTATCAATCGTCTTGACTCCTCCGTCAAAAGCCGCCCGGAGGATTTCGCGTACTACTGTCGGATGAGGCTGTCCCAAACGATTTGCAACACCATACGGAAGTCCAAACTGGACTCCTCCAAGCGCCAGCTGAGGTAATTCCGGTGCTGAATCGAAGTTTGGTATCACACAAGTTTTCCTGAACCTTCGATCGGCCAGACATCAACGACGATGCCATCAACATGAACAACAAACTCCCGATGAAGATTGCATGTTGTGCAGGCATGGCTGGGAATCATGTGAAGATGCTGGCCAATTCGCCAGAGTGGAGCCTTCAGGATCACCGTATGCTCTTCGGCCAGGAAGAATGGCACTTCAATTTCAGGATAGCCGCGAAATTCCGGCACACCAAACTCACCGCCCCCTCCCTTAACGCCAACATCGACGACAGCTCGACCTGCGGCGGGAGTGCTGATGACTCGAACAAGCAGAGTCATCGCATTTTCAAATTCCGGAGCAAGCTTTCGATACTGCCGATCCATTGTGACATACGTTCCGGCCTGAATTTCATCAACACCGTCGAGTGTTCCCGTACAGTCGTAGGTGGCACTGGAACACCCGCTCAGACAGGCCACGGGAATGCCGGCCGCTTCAATCTGGCGCCGAGTCTGCACAGCCAGTTTCATCGCTGCCACTGCGCGATCGCGTCGTTCTTCACGATCGAGTACATTAACCAAATGGCCTTCGTAGGCCTGCAGACCAAAGAACTCAATGCCTGGCAAACCCTGAATCTTCTCCACAAGTTTGAGAGCCTCGGAGCCGGGAGGCAGCCCGCAGCGTCCCATCCCGATATCTACTTCCACCAGGAGCCTCACAACGGTCCCATGTCTGTAAGCAGCGGCTGAAATTGCAGTTGCATGATCGATGTGATCGATGGCAACTCCCACCCTGGCTTTTGCCGCAATCCGGGCGAGCCGGTCCACCTTGCCGTCTCCAACCACCTGATTGGCGATCAAAATGTCGGTGACGCCATGATCCGCAAGGACTTCTGCCTCGCTCAGTTTTGCACATGTCATTCCCACAGCGCCTGCAGCAAGTTGGCGTCGTGCCAGACTTATGCATTTGTGATTCTTAAAGTGCGGACGGAGCTTCGATGGCCGCAAACTGAAATAGTCGGCCATCCTCCGGATGTTTCGATCACTGGCAGCCTGATCCAGCAGTAACACCGGGGTGTCCAGCGTGTCGACCGACCGGCCGATCCGGGGATCTTCGGGAGATACTATTCCGGCCATGGTGATTTCTCCGTCGAAAGCGAATACAGGATTGCCTTCGAGTTTGTATATTCATGAATCGCTTCATCAAACCCAAGTTCGGCACCAATACCACTGAGTTTGTAACCAAAGACAGGTACGTTGGCTCTCAATGCTCCTCCCCCGTTGACAGCAATTCTGCCAGCCTTCAGCTGTCGACAGACTCGCAGAGCACGCATACCGTCCGAAGTCCACACGTTGGCCATCAACCCGAAGTCACAGTCATTCGCTTTCGCAATCGCATCAGCCTCGTCGCGATACGTCATTACGCTCAGAACCGGCCCAAACACTTCCTCCCTGGCAATCGTCATACCTGGCTGTACCTGATCGAAAATCGTCGGCGGAAAGAAGCAGGAATTCAGAGACTCTGCCGTTGCCCCCTGATGCACACAACGGGCTCCCTGCTGACGGGCGACGTCTGTGAATCTTCGCACCGTGTCCCCATGCATTGGTGTCGCCAGACAGCCAAGATGATTGGACGGATCCGTGGGATCTCCCTGCCGAAGTCCACGCACCTTTGCCACAATTCGCTCCATGAGATCCGCATGTTGTGATTCATGGACCAGCAGTCGCGAGCCGGCAACGCAGACCTGACCGAGGTTATAGAATATCCCGGTGATCACACCGTTCACTACGTTCTCGATGGGAGCATCCGGAAATACGAGACTCGGTGTCTTGCCACCAAGTTCCAGCATGACACCCTTCATTCCGGTCTTTGCGGCTTCCAGCATCTGAATTCCGGTTTGGTGGCGACCCGTGAAGGTAATTTTTTCCACGCGGGGATGACTCACCAGCGCTGCACCCGCCCCAGCTCCCGTACCGTTCAAAACATTAAAGACGCCCGGCGGAAAACCCACCTCATGAGCCAGCTCAGCCAGCATCAGCGCCGACAGTGGTGCCACTTCAGAGGGCTTCAGGACAACGGTGTTTCCACATGCCAGAATCGGCGCCAGTTTAATGGCTGCATTTGTCAGTGGGAAATTCCAGGGCACTATCGCGGCAATGACACCCATTGGCTCGCGAAACTGCATCGTGACGTTGTCTGGCTGTGTTCCATAACATTTGCCGGAAATCTTGTCCGCCAGTCCTGCATAACTTTCAAACAAGTCGGCGGCACACGGAACATCAAAGCCGCGAGTATCGCGGATTGGCTTTCCCACGTTGAGTGTGTCGGTCATCGCCAGATCTTCAAGCCGTTCGCGGATTTTTGCTGCAAGAGCCCCGATCAATCGTCCTCGGGCAAGGGCATCCATTCGAGGCCAGGGACCATGATCGAATGCATTCGCGGCTGCTGTAACGGCCTTATGCACATCCGCCTGATCGGCAAGGGATACCTCAGCCAGAGTCTCACCAGTGGCCGGGTTGAAGACCGGCATTGCTCTGCCAGACTCACTTGCTGACCACGCGCCGTTGATGAAATGCTGAGTCCTCCACTTTGAACTCAGTGTCGTTTTGTCTGAAGCCATATTGAGGTTCCATGATAGATGTTCAGGCCGGTGGAAACCCTGAGCCTGTCAATTTCGGGTGTTGATCGATTTCATCACTTGTTTGATGCAAACTGAAACGAGTACAGGTCGGCGTCTCGCAGAACGATCTTCATCCGTACCGATTTCCCCTGCACCGCAGATAAGTCACTTCGTCCATTCCACAGAACTGTTCGGTCGATTTCGTTTCCAATCTGCTCCCGGCAATCGTCCAGCGAGAAACCAGGGTACGGTGTTCCATCCGGGTCCTGTAGTTCAATCTTCACGCCTCCGCCGGCTGATGTAGAGAAATTGATGCTGAGGCGATCTCCAGTGAAGTGCAGAATCCGTGAGCTCATGATCCCCTCCGCTGCTCCCGCGTGCAACGATGAGAATCCATCCAGACGCAGACTGTATCGCCGGACATGGGCTGTCGGCTGAGCGTAGTTTTGGTTCACATACAGTGACAATTCCACAGGAGACGTCTGCAGCAGATTCAGAGCAGGATAGTTTGTGCGAGACACCCAGTTCTCGGGTCCGATGCCAGGTCGCAGGAAGCCTTCCATAAAGGTTCGGTCGTAGCGACTCCCGCCCCGCGTCGACATCAGCACCGCATCAGATGTATCTCCAAAGTACTTTGGATCGACTCCGATGGCAGTTGCTTGCTCAGTCGTCAGGACCTGTCGCCCCTCAAAGAAGCGAGCCGCGACAGCGAGGTAAATGTGTGGTGCCCGAAAGTAGGGCGATGTCTGACTTGTATAGAGATGCTCCACAGCAGCCGGTTGCGGACCGTCGCCTGAGTCGTGCCAATGAGTCATCATCTCGGCACTGGACCAGGTGCGAAAATCCTGACTCGTGGAACGAGCAATCCTGCGAACCCCATCCCAGACACGAAAGTAGCAAACATACAACTGCTCTGATTCGGACCAGAAGACAAGGTTCTGAGAGTCAAACAGGTGAGTGAACGGAAACGGCATGTGCCTGCCGGAGAGAATGGGCTCTTCCTGAAGGCGAACCCATTGCAGTCCATCGGGCGAAATCCATGCATGAAGTTCACTGCCCGTACCGCCCACGGCTTTATATCTTTCCTCCACGGGAACGCCGGGCCTAAGATCGACGAACGGGCAAAAGTTGTGAGTCGACGGGGCTGCATTGGCGAGCACAATATTGTTATCGCGTGATCCATTGAATTCGTATAACCCAACCACGGGCTTCGTCCAGTGAATACCATCGTCGGACTCCGCAATACATGTACGCTCGTGGTCACTTCCATCCAGCCCCTGCTCGGAAATTCCGCGATAATACATGCGAAATCCGTTGTCCTTCCGAATCATTGTCACATAACCGGACTGACCACCTTCCCACCGTCGATCAAACTGCAGGACTGGACCTTCGTCGTGTGGACGATGCAGGATGAGTGATGCATTGCTGAGGTCGCTGATCAAATATCGATCCACAAAAAGCTCTCGCCGATCACCAATATCGACCACTTCCTGCTCAGCAACAGGCTCATCAGCATGCGACAGTGAAGCAAAGGAAAATGCCACTGCGAATGTCACTGCACAGAACAGGATTCCTCCATGGAATCCTCTGAGGCAGCAGTCCGCGGATATGAGCCGAGTTTTGGAATGCATGAGAGCGAGACCTCAGACAGATGCGCGACGAGGCGTTAAATAGCTCACAAGGGAACCGACAACAACGCCTGACAGCAATGAACACGGAATGATCCAGACAAAACTGATTGGGATGCCGAGTGCAAGTTCCTCAGTATAAGCAATGAGCACCGCAACAATGATCGATACAACCAACCCACACCAGGCTCCGACAGAGTTTGCCCAGGGAACGAATAACGCAAGAAAGAACAATACAAACAGCGGGGCCGTCAGCAGGTTGATGACTTTGAAACACCGCTCAAGAAGATTTCCCACAAAGAACAGATTCAAAAGACTCAGAGAAACTGCGAGCAGTGTCACAAGTGCAGTGAGAATCATCAGCCTTCGCACCGGATCCCCATCTCGCACGCGTGCTCCAAAGTACTGACCAATGATATCTCTCTCGATCACCGCACAAATCGAATTGACACCGGAAGAAAGGCTCGACAACGCTGCGGAGAGAATTGCGGCCAGGACGAGTCCGGAAAGTCCTGAAGGCATTTCGGACATAATGAACCTGGGAAACAGCTGATCCCCCATCTCGTGAGCCGGCACTCCCTCGGTCAGACGTTCTGGATTTCTGACATAGAATCCGAGGATGGCAATTCCCGTAATCCCAAGCAATATTGATACAGCTACGTCTGCGATTTGTGAAACAGCCAGAGTAGTTCTGGCTGCATTCGCGTCACGTGTTGACAGAAATCGCTGGATTGACATCTGATCAGAGCCATTTGTACAGACATACCAAAGCGTCGTGGATACAAATAATATGCCAAACGAAACTCGCTCGGTTGGATCAAATCCCCAGCTGACTTTCTGCCAGTGTTCCGGCCATTGCTGAGGCCACCATTCTGTAAAGCCACCCATTCGATTGGAGACCACCAGAATCGTCAATACGGCGCCTGCAAGCATCGTCACGGACTGTATTGCATCGGTGATAACCACCGCTTTGATCCCGCCGATAGAAGAGTACACAGCGACAACCGTCCCCAACAAAATGCAGAATGCCGGTATCCACGCTTCGTCGACTCGCAGCAAAGGCACCAAAACTACCTGACTTGTCGCAAACAGGATCGTGGCCAGCCATCCGAATCGCAGCATCAGGAAAACAGCAGCTCCGGCAAATCGGATCCCTGAACCAAGCCTGGTTTCCAGGATTTCGTACGCACTTGTCACAGGTTGCTTCATGATCTTCGGGATCAGAAAATAGCCAACGATCAGAAAAATCAGAGGATGGGCGACCAGTTGAGTCGCCATCATCGGCCCATGACTGACCATCTCGCCCGGATTTGCAAGGTAAGACAGTGCACTGACCAGCGTTGCAAACAGGGAAAGTCCAACCGTGATCGGCGACATCCGTCGTCCACCCAGCAGAAAGTCTTCAGCTGTTCGGTTTTTTCTCGAATAGTACCAGCCAACCCCAAGCATCGTCGATGCATAGATGCCAAGCACCAGCCAGTCCAGGATAGTCATCAGAATCTCCGTGCATCGTCGCAACACGTCAACTGTCGACGCTTCGCATCGTAGTCGCTCAGCTTCCAGGGTCAACCACGCTGGCTCATGCGTTCCGCGAAGTGTACGATCCTCTGCAACTTTCGAATCGTCTCGAGTCGAGGAGTACGTAACATGCCAAGCCACATGCCAGCCGCTGCAATCCTTACCAATACCCTGTACATGTGCTTGTTGCTGCTGCCGTTTCAGCCCGCTTGTGCGGGTGATGACTGGCCTCAGTTTCGCGGTCCAAATTGCCGCGGTGTGGCAAACGCAGACAGCAAACTGCCGGTGCACTTCTCATCCACTGAAAACGTTCGATGGAAAGTGACTCCAGGCGATGGAATCGGAGGTGCATGTGTTGCCGAAGGGCGAGTCTTCGTCAGTGGCATGAAGGATGCCGGGACCGTACAGCTGATGGCACTCGATCTGTTGTCCGGAAATCTCCTGTGGCAGCGAGAATGGGCCGTCGAAGACCTGGCTGAAATCCACGAAACCAACAGCCACGCCAGCAGTACACCGGCCGCTGACAAACAGCACGTATACTTCTACTTCACTAAACTGGGACTTCTCGCGCTCGATGCGGCGACGGGCAAAGACGCCTGGCAGTTCCCCATCCCGGAACCGTTCTTCGTCTTTAAATGGGGGGCCGGAGTATCTCCCGTGCTCTACAACGATCTTGTGCTGTTCTGCCAGGATGACGATCTTAACCCTGCACTGTACGCCATCCGCAAGTCTGATGGTCAGCTCGCATGGAAAGACAATCGAATCGACATGGCTGTCAATTACTCCCATCCAGTAATCAATACTGTCAACGGAGTTGATGAAATTGTCGTCGCAGGAACAGGCATGGTGATCGGCTACGACCCTGCATCCGGTCGACGTAACTGGTTCGCTCGCGGACTTCTTCGCAATATCAAAACCACTCCCGTCAGTGTGGATGGCACCATCTATATTTCACTCCAAAGCAGTGGTATTGCCAATCAGTGGCTGGTTGCGATCGATCAGGCTGACACCGGGAATCACGATGGCCGTATTGATGAACAGGAAACGCAGGCATACTTCGGAAGCCGTCCAATTCCTCCTCAATTCTTCGAGAGAACCTTCAAACGAGGCGACTCGAATAATGATGGATTCCTTGAGGGGGCCGAACTTGATGCCGCGTTTCTGCATCCAGACAACTTCGCCGGTGCCAGCTTTCAGAATCTCGGAGAGAAAGCGGCCGATGAATACATCCTGGCCGTCCGCGGCGGTGGACATGGAGATGTCTCTGACTCGCATGTACTCTGGCGACACTCCACAAAACACACCGACCATGTTGTTTCGCCGATCGTTACAAACGAGCAATTGCTGCTGCTGAAAAGCGGAGGAATCTGCACGGTATTCGACCTAAAGGGCGGACAAATGCAGGGTGGACCAAAACGTGTCGGGAATGCAGCAAATTTCTTTGCATCTCCCGTCTCCGGAGGAGGTCACTTGTATTTCGCTGGTGAAAATGGAACGGTGACGGTTCTCAAAGACACACCTTCACTCAATCAACTGGCAATCAACGATCTTGGCGAAAGCATCGTTGCAACTCCGGCAATCGCCGGAAATGCAATTCTGTTTCGCACCCGCGGTACGTTGTATTGCATCTCAGACTGATCGGTCGGATCAGTCGGATCAGACAGATCAGACAGATCAGACAGATCAGACACTATCGACCTGGCGCGATCTGCAGTAGTGCAAACAGGTCTCGCAGTTCCTGGGGCTTCAACTGCAGATACAGGTTGTCGGGCATCATAGAGGCTGCGGACTCGCTGAGCTCCTCAATTTCATTCAGCCCAATTGTCGTCCGCTCATTTTTTGCGTTCGCGATCGTGATCCCATTTTCCCCGCGAGTCACGACCAAACCGGACAACAGACGGCCATCCTTCGTCTGAATCACGACACCCACATATTCCCTTCGAATCACACTGCTCGGATCCACAAGGCTCACCAGCAAAAAATCCCGGTCCATACGATTTGCTGTTGTCAGGTCCGGACCAAGTTCTGTGCCTTCACCAAACAGTTTGTGGCATGCTCCACAGTGCTTTCGGAACAGCACTTTGCCGTTTTCGTGATCGCCCGTGGCCGCTCTCAAATCGTTATTCAGGCGGCGGACTTCAGCCAGTTTCTCTTCCCGGCTTGCTCCATCAATCTTTCCCCAGTGCTTTTGAACGAGCTTGTCGAGGGCTTCATCTTTGAGGAGTGCAATCAACCGAACCTGCTCGATCGGTGTGACAACAGGCTCTATACGATGCGAATCGACCTCTTCAAGCCAAAGCCGTGCCGACGTCCTGCGCGTCAGCAAGGACTGTCGAATCACTGAACGAAGCGTTTCGTCAGTCGACTTCTGATGTAGCAGAATCAGCCGCCCCGCAATCTCAGTGTCGTCCAGGCGTCCGAGAGTTTCGATCGCCGCCTGGCTCCATGACGGGCCGTCAGTCTGCACTTCAAGCTGCTTTAAAACACGCTTGGCAAATGTCACAGAGAGGTGATTCCTCAGGATCTGCAGACAGCGAATTCTGTTCGATTCACTCTGATCGCGATCACAGGCAATTCCCATGGCTTCATCAATCGCGGAAGAATCATCGAACAGTACAGCCAGTTCCAGAAGTGTGAGGTTTTCAACGGCCGCTGTTCTTGATTTGGTCACGATTGTTCGTAGCGGATGGTTACTCACCAAAGAATGAATTTCCTCCTCTGGTGTCCACGTGTTTTCATTCCAGCCAGCAACGATTTGCGGCCAAAGTACATCTCGGGCACGATCGTCGGGAGCCGCTTCAAGAAGTCGCGCTACACAGTCGAACCCATCATCGGTGCCTTCGGCTGCATATCGGCGAATTAGTCTGGGCAGAAGAACATCGCGTCCCAGTTCTGACTTCCAGAGCGTTGGCCTCACAAATCGCTTCATCACCTCTTCACGTCCAGCTACACTTTCTTCACGTCCAGCTACACAGTGCTTTTCAACTGCCCACCACCAGAGCAATGGAAGAAATGGGTCCGTGGCATCAATGTCACGATTAATGTTTGCATTGATCATGGGTAAAGCGTGTTCGGCTGAGAAGCGAGCCGTCGAACAGGCGAGCTGCTGACGGACCATCAGGGACGGCTCCTGTTCGGCGAAATCATCCATCCAGTGGGCCATCTCCGTGCTCAAGACTCGGCGATCTCCCAGTCTTCGCAACATCCAGTATCGAACCGCCTCATGAGGGCTCGACAAAAGTCGCTTTGCCCGCTCTTCGGTGATCGCCGATTTACCGGGGTCTGCGTCGATGCTGAGTACCGCCCAGAGGGCTTGAAGTGCCTCGGGCTGAGCGGCGGCGGACTCGGCCTTATCAAGTAACTGCTCAACAACTTCAGTTGCCCTTCTTGCTGTTAACTCCGTTCGTGATTTTCTCGCCGACCACTGATCCGGTGAATTCAGTAGTGAGACCAGTTGTTCAACAGTGAGAGTCGCGAAATCAGGACACTCCTTCACAGGATGTCCCTGCTTTGAGATTCGGTAGATGCGTCCATTCGAACGATCCCATTCGGCATCAGGGTCGGGATGTGCAGTTCGCGCGTCGTGCCAGTCTGCGACATAAATCGCTCCGTCCGGCCCCGTGGTGACATCTGTTGGTGCAAACCACGTATCATTTGCCTGCAGCAGAGATCCTGCATGGGCGGTCGATACTGTGGAGCCACGAGGAATCACATCATGGTAGTGAACCCCGTGCCCCAGCAGATCTCCGGCAATGTATTTGCCTCGATACGACTCGGGAAGTCCCGATTCCTGGTACAATATGCCACCAACAGTGACATGTCCTCCCTGAAATCCAACATGTGGAGCGTGATCGAAATAGCCATAGGCGAACGGATTATGCAGAGCTCCGTGCTTTGCAAACGACTTCACAAAGTAGCCGCCCTGCATTCCGTGCAACAAAACGTGCCCGCCATAGTTTGTGCTGTAAAAGAGCTGCCCGTGCGGGTTGAAGTCGAGTCCCCAGGAGTTTCCTCCCCCTTCGCAGAAGAGCTCAAACTCCCGGGTCACAGGATGATATCTCCACACGCCCTGCTGAAACTCAATCCCTCGAATATTGGCAGTGACCGTACTGCCCTGACATCCATACAGCCAACCATCGGGTCCCCATATCAGCGAGTTCGCAACGCTGTGAGCATCTTCAATTCCAAATCCCGTCAACAGGACTTCCGGATCTGAGTCCGGCACATCGTTTCGATCCGCATCCGGGTAAAACAACAGATAGGGTGGATTGAGTACAAAGACACCGCGATGCCCAAAGGCAAGTCCTGATGCAAGATTCAGCCCTTCCACAAAGTCCTTGCCGGTTTCCACTGTTCCGTCACCATCCCGATCCTCCAGAATCGTAATCCGATCCGCTCCCTTTGGCCCTTTCGGTGGAGGCTCCGGTATACGGTCGTATTTCGTCCTCGAAAACCGATCAACGGCAACGCGTTTCAGGCCTTCGGGATTCGGATACTGAAGATACTGAATCACCCATAGTCGCCCTCGATCATCAAATTCGATACACACCGGCTGTCGAACCAGGGGCTCATGAGCAACCAACCGGACTTCAAGGCCTTCTGCAACTGTCATCTTCGCCACCGCAGTTTCGGGGGAATATCCCTGAGCGAAAACATTCTCGGATTGAAGTGTTGTTGCGAGAATGACTGACACAAACAACATTCGAAGGAAATCGGCAGGCCCCATGGGCGATTGTCCTTGACTCTTGTGGTCACGCAAAACTGATAGCGGAGCCCTTGTCAGGGCATCTGACAGTGGGCACCTTATATCACGTCATCTCTTGATTCGCACGCGTCACTGCATTGCTGTAGCTTTCAAGTTCTCAGGTTCAGCAGTGCTGAAGTTCCGGGTCAAATCGGATGTATTGATTGCCCGCAACTCGGCGAACCAGTCGTCGCATCTCAAGAACCGTCAACGTCGCAAGAACTCGGGAAGGATCCAGTTGAGTTGTTCGCAGTATCGCGTCCACCGATGTGGGTGAAGATTCAATCAGATTGAGTATCTCTTTTTCAATTGCGTTCAAAATCAGCTCACGGGGATGATGAACGATGACATCTCCGGACTGAACAGATGGTCTCGATAGCGGCCCGAGTTCCGCTAAGACATCGTCGGCGTTGCGAATCAATGTGACGCCTTCTCGGATCAGTTCATGACACCCCTGACTGGCAACGCTGTCGATGTTTCCGGGTACGGCAAATACTTCACGCCCCTGCTCAAGTGCATGACGAGCAGTATACAGGGCGCCAGAGTTTCGATTTGCCTCAACCACGATCACGCCCAGACTCAAGCCACTAATGATCCGGTTTCTCTGCGGAAACAGGCCGGGCTTCGGGTGTTGATCAAGCGGCAATTCACTGATCAGACAACCCTGTCGAATCAACTCAAGTGCCAGCTCCGCATGTTCCGGAGGATAAATATCGCGAACGCCGGTGGCCAACACCGCAATGCTGCGCCCGCCCGCGGCGAGTGCTCCACGATGAGCAGCCCCGTCGATTCCGCGGGCTAGTCCACTCACAATCGTAAAACCGGCTCGTGCCAGCCCCCCGGCGAGTCGTTCTGCCTGACGACGCCCGTAACTTGTGCAGCGTCTGGAACCCACGATCGCAATCGACAGATCATCCTGAGGAAGCCAGTCTCCCCGTCGGTACAGGACGACCGGTGGGTCACAAATGTTTTTCAGATTTGCGGGATAGTCTGAGGCGGTTTGAGGGCACAAAGCGACCCCCAGTTCACGACATTCCCGTGCCATCAATTCAGCCTGAGTCATCAGCTCAGGAGATGTCAGATTCCGTGCAATTTTTCCACCGACGCCTGGAACCTGCTGTAGTACGCTGGCAGGCTGAGCAAACACGGCAGATGCCGATCCGAATTCATCCAGAAGGACTGCCTGCATTCTTGGCCCAACCCCGGCCGCCAGACTCAGAGCCAAACTATGCAGCAGACTGTCTTCCATCCGTATTTCTCCGTCGGTTAGGCGTCCAGCCGGATATCATCCCCTTGGTTCGTCACAAAACGATGAATCACGGAACGATTAGTCGCAGAACGTTCAGTTGCACAACACCGCGCAGCACAGATCCGAAACACCTCATCCGGGCGAATCGACAGGCAGGATGCTTATCCCACGCCGTGGGTCCGCATTACGGCCTGATATACCGTTTCAGGCCGACATAAACCGGGTCGTCAACTCACGAGTTTTCGGTGAGTGTTGTGGGTCTTCCGAAAAACTTCAAAATGGGGCGGAATCGTCGTCATCGAACCCCATGTCGCTCGCGACGGGTTCGGCAACGCTTCCGGAACCAGCGTTCAATCGCTGAAAGCCAGACGCTTCTGCACTCAGAAAGAACTTGACCTCGCTTTGAGGATCCTTCTGCCATTTGCGACCGACAAGTCGATAGTTGACCGTAATCTTATCACCAACGGAAAGCTCATCCACTCGGTCGCACGCGTCCTGCAGGAACTCAATGGGGATGTAGTTCGTAAACTTTCCGTTCACTTGCTCCACGACGAGCGTGCGTTTTCGAAAACCTTTCTGACCAAATGTTTTGGTGGGTTCAATCAGATGCACAGTGCCGGTAATGACAGGATTGCTCATGGGACCATTGTCTTTCAGTAGGTAAAACCGGATGCAATATCAGGGTGTCTGGTTCAGATGCCCTTATGGTATGTTTTCTGAGTCGTCTGTTCAAGCGATTCAGGGATTGTCAGTTGACGGAATGAAATCGTTGCCGTACTGTCTCCGCTCAACAGGAATTCTGCAAGACAGTCTGGATCTTCAGGACTTGGAACAGAAATTATGAGCAGCCCATATGATGCCCCAAAACTGCCACCTCAACGCAAATCCGGTACAACGGAGGGTGACAACACGGGCGGCATCATTCCGTACAAAAATCCCAAGGCCCTGATTGCATATTACCTTGGCATTTTTAGCGGGCTTCCTCTGGTTGGACTGCCCTTCGGTGTCGCCGCCGTGATCCTTGGGATTCTCGGCCTGCGAGATCGCAATCGCAATCCGGTCATCAAGGGCAGTGTCCACGCTGGTATCGGTATCGGATGCGGCACGATCTTCACTCTACTCTGGGGGGCAGTTGTCGTAATGATGATCTTTGCAGCTCTCTCAGGTGCCAATCGCCGCTAGTCAATGGTTCAAAATCTCTTCTGCAAACCGGGCTTCTTTACCGCGTTCTTCGGACCGTTTGCTGGCTACCGAGCAACTGTTTGAATTCGAATCGCAGGCGGGGTTGACATTTGAACCTCGAAACACACGACAAAATCCCGCCAGTACTCGTTTGTGCATTCTCGTGTGGTTCGTGTCTTTCGTGGTTACCAAAACACGCTGGCTACAAAGTGATGTTTCGTGGGTAGGTAGCATTTCACACACTGTCCGGGACTCTGTAGTAGTAAGCGACGTCTGACAGTTTGTATTCACTGTGTATGCGAATCGACTGATTCGTGCTGTTGCCGTTGACGGTAACGATCGTGGTGTCCAGATTTCCGGCGGAGTCCTGGTCGTAAATGCCTGGCATCTCTGCAACGATCGCATGGTGAATTTCGCCGCTGCGAATCACAATGACATCGCCGATCTGGAAGCCCTTCGTGTCGTTGACCATGCTCACACCGTCTCCCCTGATGCCCCGGTCGGCGATCCATCTGGCATTATTCACACCAGCCTGACGCAGTACCCAGGTTGCGAAAATGCCACACCAGGAGACTCCCGAAAGTTTGGATTCTCCCTGAGGAACTCGATACATCGGCTTCTTGACGCCATCCAGAAAGGAGATCATGGTCAGGTTGGGCTCTGTGATTAGTTTGATCTGTCCCTTTCCCGACCACTTATTCGGATCTAACGACCAACCATCGACAGCCTCGTCAAAATACTGCTTCAGTCGCTGCCACCCCGCGCGGTTTCCTTCACTATCCAGCACCAGATCAGAAACCTTTCCGAATGGTGGCGGCGAGGCTTCTTCCCGCGCGATTTCAACGATTCTCTCACGAAGTGTGGGCATGGCGGGACCTATTGAATGTTTCTGTAGTTCAGCAAATCGATGCAAATTGCATCATCATTCAACGCCTCCATCGAAACACAGGCATCATGTCGGCCAACAATTTGTCGGGGTAAGCCAGAATCGACGCGATTGTACTGACCCTTTCGACTTAGAACCCTGCGATTCAAATTCGCAACAACGAATGCACTCCCCATGATTCGTATTTAAGGCCACGAACTCTGTCTTTGAGTGTTCTCACCAGGCAAAAGTATGAGGGCAGAGGAATGCAGCGATCAACCATTCTTCTGCCCCCATTCTTTTGCCATCGATCAATGTATCTGCAAGAGCTTTCATCCCGGTAGACGAGCATCAGTGCTTTCGTGAGTCAGGTGACATTTGACGAAGTGCCGAACTACAGAAGCGGCGCCTGATGGCTAAATGCGTCTACGCCAATGCCAGAATACCGTTCAATTCCAAAGGACAACTCTATGCCTCGGTACCTGATCTTATTCGACGATGGCTCGATGGACCACATTTCTAAGCAGGATTTGCCTGCGGTGTCGGACGCCAGCGTTCGAGCATCGTAGCGACTGATGGGGTGGTCACAGATGGCCCCTTCCCGGAGACGAAGGCGGTGGTCGGCGGGTTTTCAATTATCGAAGTACCCACACGCGAAGATGCGGTCACATGGGCCACTCTTATCGCGCAGGCGTGTCGTTGCTCCCAGGAGATACGTGAGATTGGGTTTGATCCGGAATCAGCGCACTGCAATCTTCGATGCGCAAAATGCCAGCACCAAACAACTTACGAAACTCGCCGCTTAAAATCTTTGCGGTTCGGCAGACAGTTCGATATACCTGCATTTTTGGGTGCGTGAAAATGCAGGCTTGATCGACTACGAGGAAGAAAATGAGATTTCACCTTGCTGCCTCGATCGGTCTGCCCCGACACATGACACGAATCGAATTCAGTCGACTGACAGTGCTGACGTTGTTGCTTTTGACTTCAACGGGCGATCGAATTTTCAGTGACGAAGTCAGGACATCGGCGGTTGCAGCCTTGTTTGCAGCCGATGAAGCGATACTCAGCGAAAACACCGATCTCATCCTCCGCCGTGCATCCGCTTTGCCGCTCGACAGGAGGTTTGATGTTCTGGCTGACTGGTTGCTGCCGTCGACCGAGCGGTCAGCTATACGGATGAAGGCCACGTTTGCTCAAACGGATCCACCTCCTATTGCAGAGCCTGTTGCGACTGGTAGTACCATCGAAGGAATTCGCACTCCGGTATTCCTGCTGATTCAGGTCGCACAGGAGACGAACCGACTGGATGAACTGCGTCGACGCGTTGCATCGATCAATGGCTCTTTGGCGCCGCATGAAGTTCGAGCGAAACTGGCAATGCTCTACATGATTGACAGTGCAGGCGGAGATTCTGAAGCAGCAGCAGAATCGCTGACTGCCCTGTCGGCCCTGGTACGAACGCGAGGCGAGAATCTGGACGGACGCTGGTGGCCTGAGACTCTGGCCTTGGCATTTGGAATGCAGGATGTGGCAAAGCACAATGAAATGCTGGACCTTGCGACAAGCATCTATGATCCGCAAATTGGACACTCGATCTGGAGCGGTCATGTCGAATGGGATCTCTTCGTCGCCACGTCTTTTGCTAAACTGAGACCAGGAGAAAAGCAAACGAACAAAATCTCCAGCATGAACGAAAGTGGCCTGGAAGGCTGGATTCCCGCGTCTGCCTTTACAGCGGAATCGAGAGGCAGAGGACATTCTGATTCCAACTGGCAGTGGCATGGCAATACTGTCAGCAAAGTAGGCGGTCACAACGGAGATCTTCTCTATCTGCCCGTGCCACTGACGGGCAACTTCGAGATTTTGTGCGACGTCACGAGCTTTGATTATCGAGAGACTGCGATCGCTTATGGTGGACGCTATGTTCAGCACCATTGGACTCGAAAAGATGTTGAGGTCGGGACAACTCGTGATTTCGTGACTGTCCCGCTGGCGACGCGAATGACAGAACCCGACGCGTGGCTCAGCAGTCGCATCAAAGTGCAGGATGGCGTCGTGACTTATTACCTGAACGGTCGCCAGACACTGCAGCGAACGTTACCTGATGGATATTCTCCATGGCTCGCGCTGCGTGCATTCAGGCTGAGTCGGGGGTCGATTCGTAACCTTGCAGTCGCTGGCCAGCCAGTCGTTCCCGGAACGCTTGATCTCAGTTCAAGTTCAGACCTTGACGGCTGGTTTGCGTACTTCGATGAACCTGTCGGCGATCCTAACAACTCCGCATCATGGCAACCAAACGCTTCAAACAGTGGGCCGTCTGAAATTCGACATCAGCGACAGACTGAGCTTGCGGATACCATGGCGGAGAGTCTCCTGGTTTATCATCGTCCGATCCGTGAAGAAGGCGTTATCGAATACGACTTCTTCTATGATCCAAATCGATCGGTTGTTCATCCTGCCCTGGATCGTATGGTGTTTTTGTTGACACCGGATGGAGTGAGAACTCACTGGGTAACAGACGGCAAGTGGCAGCAGGATGACATCAATCCAGGAAATGTTTCACGGGAACGGCTCACCGAAGAAACAGGGCTTCTGCCCAATCTGTTGCCGAATGCGTGGAATCACATCAAGCTTTCAATTCAGGCAGACAAGGCACAACTCAAACTCAACGATACGATGCTCTGCAGGATCAACATACCTGAATCCAGCAATCGACAATTTGGACTCTTTCACTACTCGGGTGAATCCGACGTGCGGGTTCGCAATGTGCGATGGTCAGCCAACTGGCAAATCCAGGCCGATTCGCCCTTGTTTCCAAAGCCTCAGCAGGTTGATGTTGCTGAGATTGAGCAGGCCACGGCAGCGTTGCCGAACACATACTCTCAGACGCTGAGCGGCTTAACACGATTTGGTGACTACTTGATCAAGCGAGGTGGTTCAGCGCTGTTCACTGACGAGGGCGCTGCGTTGCAAAGCGTCAGCACTGGCACGTGGCTGGAGACACGCTTGCCATTGTGGCTGAACGTCAGCGGTGACTTCGATATACAGGCGTCATTCAGTAACTTTGAACATAGCGCCGAGGGTGAGGCGGGTTTGAAAATGATGACGACGCTGGACAGCAGTTTGCAGAGAATCGAACTTGCCCGAAACGCAGGGAGCGACCAGCAACAAAAGTTGAAGACTCAGATCAGCGTATTAAAGCCGAACGATCAACGTGACTACTTTGATCGATGGATCGCCTGTGATGTCGCTCATGGCACGTTGAGGATAGTCCGTCTGGGCACGAAACTGCACTACTTGATCGCCGAAAACGATTCCACGATCTTTCGGCTGCTCGGCACCAACGACGTGGCGACTGATGATCTCAGATTGGGAGACCTGTGCCTTGCAGTTTACTCTGATAGAAACGGAACATCGAAAGTCACATGGACAAAGGTTCTTGTTCGCGGCACAAGACTCTTTGGCGAGGCAATCCCAGACCTCAGGATGCAGGCGAGTCAGTTGGACGAACGACGCAAATCAATGCAGCTTGTCCTAAGCCACGATTTCACCCGTCAGGCACCTGATGCAACAATGTTCTATCGCTGGACCGATGTTCGACCGTGGTCAGAGGCCGATGGCGGATTGAAACTCAATTCCGTGGGTGCAGATAACTGGCAGTCCGCTGGAATTTCGACGCAGATTCCTGTGATCGGCGACTTCGATATGCGAGTCGAATTTGATTCGCTCAACCTTGCCGTCCCTGGCGCGGGCCATCAGAGTGGTTTGCATTTTCAGATTGATCCGGTCGCTGGAAATCAGATTGAACTGAATTCGATGATTGGTGTCGGGCCCAGCGGAATGCTGGAAGCAGAGGGGTACATGCGCAGTAAGCTGCCAAACGGTACCGACGAATATCGGGGGACCGAACGACATATAGTGCCATCCGCAACGGCACTGCGACTTGTTCGGCAGGGAAAGCGATACATGATGTTGGTGCGTTCGTCGGATGAGTCTCAGGATCGAATCGTATCGATGACCGAAACCACGAACACTCCCATCCGAACAACACGATTTACTCTTCATACAGGCGGATCTGGTCGCGAATCCAGTGTGCGGTTGAAACGGTTTGAGGTCTATTCTGCGCCCTGAGTTTCGTTGGTTTCAAAGATGCTGGAAACGACGTCGATGCAATCGTCCGAAGAACAGGTGAAGTGACGGAGAATCGCATGCAGGACTCGCGACCTGACCACGGAAGACGCGGAAAAGGCGGAAGAATTGCAGAAGTACCCGATTGTGTTCTTTCGTGTGGTTCGTGTCTTTCGTGGTTACCAATCACGCTGGCTGCGGGGGGCTTCTTCGGCTTTGGAAGACAACGCCGGGGATATCGAGGAATTGCTGGCCGGTCGCGGACACGTCGAGAACCTCGGCGGGAGAGTGCCAGCACCGGGATTGCCAGCTTAGAGCAATTTCGGCGGCTTCGTCCGGCCCGGGGGCAAGAACTCCCCAGACAACATCGTAGGCTGTCCAACGCTGTTCTCCTGCAAGGCAGGCATGTGAATCTGCCCAGTCAGGACCAAGCGGCTGTCGCACGATGCAATGGAACAATTCAACGTTTGTCTGCTCGTCTTCCGAAACACTGATGCGTTCCTGCTCGATCAGAGAACTCGGTGCAAAACAACATTCGAGGAGTCTCCTGCGGAGTTCCTGAACGAGCGGGTGATGTCCGGGGAGCGTGCAGTTCTTCCAGAGTTGTTGAAGCAGTCGTCGCAGTCCATCAACCGTTAATGCTTCGATAGAACTGAATCGAACTGCCAGAATCTGCTGCAGGTGTTGAGAGAATTCATCGAGCTGCCTGAGTTGTCCATATGCAGATGCCTGCTGCAAATCGGATGCAAAGTCCATTTCCGGGTTCAGTTCTCGTTCACGGGCGATCGCGGTCAGTGCTTCATGTCCGCGGTCAAGTTCCAGCAAAGCACATGCTCGATAGTGATTTGTTTCCGGCTGATCGGGAACCTGTGATTCAAAGCGATCAAGATACGTAAGCATGACGGAGAATCGTCCAAGTGAATAGGCGCAAAGTGCGGCCTGCCATGCGATTCCGGGATCATCACAACCTTCGCGGATTGCGAGATCGAGCACGGCAAGTGCGTCGCTGCGGCGATCGGTTCGAGAATAGACTTCCGAGAGGTTCCATGCGACAAGTCGATCTGTACGATCAAGTCGGAAGCTGCGCGCGAGGAGCCGTTCCGCTTCGCCCATCTGTTCCTGATTCAGATAATACATGCCGGCTCGCGCATACACTTCCGGATCATCGGTCGTCAGGTCCACAGACTTCTCAAACAGCGATTCAATTCGAGTCGCAGGGATCAGCTGATCGATTGCGGCGTCTACCTGACTTCCATCCTCAGAATTTTGTGCCGATACAGTCCTCAGGTCAGCTCCGAGTGCTGCCAGAAGTGACACAATCTTTGCCGACTGAGTATGGCTCGCTGCCTGAGACTGAGCCCACCGCCAGCAGGCGGCTGAATCGGGATAACACGGCGCCGTATATCGAGCGACAGTCAACAATTGTTCGATGTCTTCAGCCGATCCATTTCCCGCCGGTACTTGAAGGAGTTCGGCCATCAGTGCGTTCAATTTGTCCGGGTCACCTTCAGTCGCAATCAGCTTCTGCAGAAAGGGTGACAGCCGGTGAATTGCATCAACAGAAGACTCTTCAAGATCGCTGGTTTCCTGCGGCGACGCATCATCGGGCTTTATTGTTGCCGGAGAAACTGTCGCCGGAGAGGACGTGTCAGAGGCTGATTGTGATTCCTTAGGAGCTGCGGCAAATGGTCCGCTTGTTGGATCCCCGGCAAGTGCAGCAGGTGTTGGACTTTTGGCCGGATCCAGAATCCGTTCGAGCCGATGCAGAGTCAGCCAGTCATTGGCCTTTGTTGCAACTTCCCGCAAAGGTGCCGCGAGCGCCTCGAGCTTTTCAGTTCGGCCGGTGAGGCGAAAGGCGGCCATCAGTCGAAGGCGAATTTCGAACCAGTTTGAATGTTGTCGACTATCCAGCAGGCGTCGATCCCATGGCGTCAGACGTTTGATCGCCCGGTCATAGTCTCCTCGGCAGCATTCCTCTGTAAACAGAGCTTTATCCCTGACGATTGTGTACTTTGGACTCTCGTCGGCTTCCGGATAACTGAGGACTCTGCCACAGTGATGTTCTGCACTGGTGGTGTCATCGAGAGCCGGGAATTGCCTGAGTAAATCCTGTCTTCCGGCAAGGCTGAGAATCGCTCGAGCCATCGGCGTGTAGAGAAGTTCTGCCATATAAGGATTGTGAAACTCTGAGATGAACTTCCAGCCCATCATCACGGCATCAACAGCGGCTTCCAGATTTCCCTGAAGTGCCAAAAGCGATGCGACGTCGTCAGCACTGGCAACACGGCGTCCAACGTCCTGGTTTTCGTCAAGGTTCAGACTGCTGCGAGCAAAGTGAAGTGCCATGTCGATATCGTTCGCACTTCGATAGACCTCGACAGCAAATTCCCGGAATCGAACTCGAGCAACTTCATCTCCACACCTGCGGCTGACTTCAATCCCATCGGCGATGCATTGATGCATACTTTTTGAGTTATATCCGTGGACTGTCGCCATCGCAGTCGCAAGCTCATGATAGGCATCCGGAAGAAGGACGGACTGCCAGTACTCATACTCCGGCAGCGGGACGTCCGGCTGAATTTCGCGAGCCAGCGATTCATTTTCCAGCAGCGAAATCAGGTGAATGGCAGTGTCCACTGCTTCCTGAGGAGTGAAGCTGAGCACGACCTCCAATGAACCGCCAAGCGCAGCAAGATAGTTGCCCAAACGGCGTTCCTGACGCGAAAGTTTTCGGAGTTCTGAGTTGATTCGAACGAAGGTGCGATCCTGAAGATTACTGCGGGCTTCCATCTCTCGTTCAGACAGCTTTGTCAGCATTTGATCGACGTCATTGTTCTCATTCATTGATGCCATTCGGATCCCTTTCCAGATTTCCCGCGTGCCGATCACCATCGTTCGTCAGCGGTAAGGGTAGGTGAAATCTCCCACAGTGAGAAGCTTAGCCGACTAACGTGGATTGCACTCCTGAACAGGGACACACATAATTATCGGCACACAGAGCGGTCTCCCGGACGCCGCTCATTGACGAGGAGTACAGCCGTGTTCAAATGTTTCTTCGGAATCGACGCATTCAGGCGTCTGGTTTGTTGTCTTGCGCTGGCCGTCGCGGGAGTCAGTCCCGGGCAGCAGAAGACCGGAACGATTGACGGCCAACTGAAGACTGAAGTTGGTGAAGATCGCCCTATCGAAGGTGTGGCCGTGTTTGTGGTGGATGCCGAAACCGGTTATCCACTGTTGGCCTCACCTCGAGAAATTTTCAGCAGCCCTCGAAAGCAACGACTTGAGAACGGCATCGCGGACTGCCTGCACACCATGACGGACCATCGAGGGCACTTTCGAATCGAAGGCGTTCCCGCAGGAAAGTGGCGATTGACGGCTCAGAGCTGGAAAGACAGTGACCATGTACCGCTGCGGAAGGAGCCTGATCGTGAAGTGACTTTGCACGGTGTTGCTGATTCCGTCGAGGTCACTGAGGAACAGGTGACGACTATCGAACTCAAACCGCTTGGCGATGCAGCCGTTGTGCTGGAGAATGAACCAAAAGAAGGAAATGCCTACTTGTTCATTTCAACTGTCGAGCCGGATGCGGACCCGATCCTCGGTCCATTCGGCTGGGGTAAGAAGTTTCTCACCGGTGTTATTGGGCTGACTCACGAGGCGGGTTCAATGATGATCATTCGCGGTTTGCCTCGCCAAAAGATCTACGTCTCCTACCTCAACTATGATAACAACCCTGGCATTGGGGGTGTCTCATTCGTGGGAGGTGAAACGGAGAATGTGACTCTGCATGTTTATGCAGGTTGGAGCAACGGCTACTTTCAGCCCCCCGAACACTTGTCAAAGCTGGTGGACTATGTGGATCAGCATCCAGATTCAATAGATGATCTGCTGAAGTTGTCGTCGAATCCTGACTTCCTGAATGAGCAGGGAAAGGTTGATCGAAATAAACTGATGACCAACCTTGAGAGCCTGAAGGATCAGAAGGTATCGATTGACGGATTTGGGGAATTCAGGGCAACCGATATGCTCGCCGCTCAGGCCTACTCAGAACTGCGGAAGTACCACCTTGAGCGTGCAAAGAATAAGTGATTGCGCAGGAATGGTACGAGCCCTGATTTTTGTTCTGTTGTTACCGACGCATGCCCTTGTCCTGGGACAGTCTTTGCCAGCCGACGCGGAAGTCGTGGACGATCCGGTGCGAGTGCCGCACCGGATCAACCAGTTGCAACTGTTGGGCACTCACAATTCTTATCATCTCGCCCCCGATCCAGTGGCGTTGAGTGTTGTACGGTTCTTTGCTCCCAGTGAAGCAGATGCGATCGATTGTTCACAGCGAACTCTGACTGAGCAGCTGAATGTGCTGGGATGTCGACATTTTGAGCTGGACCTATATCTCGATCCTCTCGGTAAACTCTATCGACAGCCATCGGCACTTCAGGTCGCGAAGGCACAACATGTTGACGTGCCTGCGTTCGATCCCGAAGATCGTTTGGCGGAGCCGGGAATTAAGGTCCTTCACAGTCCGGACTTTGATTTTCGAACCACCGTCTACACGCTGAAAGACGGTCTGCGGGAAATTCGACGCTGGTCAGATCAAAACCAAACCCACGTTCCGGTGTTTGTCCTGCTGGAACTTAAATCCGATTCGTTTTCACCGGCCACGCATCCAATACAGTGGGATGAAACGGGCTTTGAAGAACTGGAACGGACGATCCTCGAAGTCTTTGACCCGACACGAATCCTGACGCCGGATGATGTACGTGGAGACCGTGATACTCTGCGAGATGCCGTGGAAGGGATTGGCTGGCCGACGGTTGATCTTCATCGCGGGAAAGTTGCTTTTCTTCTCGACAATGAAGATCAGATTCGCGACGGATATCTAAAGAAGAGCGAAATACTTGCGGGGCGATTGCTGTTTGCCAGCGTTTCCGCAACGCACCCAGCGGCTGCCTGGATGAAGCGAAACGATCCAGTTGAGTCATATGACGAAATTCGTCAACTCGTAAGCCGTGGGTTTCTCGTGAGAACGAGGGCCGACAGCGGAACCACAGAAGCAAGAAACAATGACACGACGCGACGTGACAAAGCTATTCTCAGTGGAGCCCAATTGATCAGCACCGATTTCCCGGAACCTGATCCCAGGTTCTCCGATTACCGAGTCACCCTGCCCTATAGTACTCATCACGCTCCGTGGTGATGTCGAGCCCTCGTAACGCTAGCGCACGCTGGATGAAATCCAGCCAGCCCAGCGACGTCGGCCGGGAGCCGAGTCAGGTGCGAGTCATCTCGGCGGAGCGTGATGAATGGTGCGTTTGTGTGTGAATTAAATCAGCGGGGCGGAGAGCATCGGGAGGCGAACCAGCGGTCCTATACTAAAGTGAACTCGATTCGGCTGTCTGCCGCGGCGAGGCTGATGCGGGAAATCTGCTAGTCCGGCTCGGAGAGAGGGGGGCCAAAATCAATTGGTCTTCCCTCCCCGCTATTACTGGGGATGGGAACTATCGTGACAGTTGTTCCCAGACAGCAGTGTCGACGTTTTTTCCAGCTTGAAAACCAGCGGGACGCAGATCGGGCTCCTTCAGATTTGGAGTTACGAACGTGCAGATTCGTATTGCCCTTCCAGTACTCGACTTGTCTGTTGCTGGACGCGAAATCCATTCATAAATTCCTCGAAGGACTTTGCCTTGATCCGGGCCATCCAGAAATACAACGTCAACCGTCGAGGGTGTTTGATTCGGATCCAGATCGAGGCGGACTTCGTCCATCCGTCCATTCAGAATCTGAAAGGTTGTCCCGATCTCAGCGGTCTGTTCCACTCCAGAGAGTGAACGATCAACGACTCGCCACGTGCCGCTCAGTCTTTGGGACTCTATGTCGGGGTCAACGATACGTCGAGTTCCTTCTTCAGAGGCTGCGAAGGTCTTGATATCAAGTTGTTTGGCCTTCCAGTTCCATTGATAGTTCCGAGGAAGCCGTTCTGCGTCTGTGTTGTTCGGCAGAGCGAGCAGTTCTGAGGACGTCTGCAGGGAAATGGTTTCGCTGTCGGGCGTCCAGTCAGCGTGAACAAAATTTGAGCGAGTTGTGTCGCGATGTTCCGCGATGGTCGTCCCTGTTTCAATATCGAGGAGTCGCAAGTCATCTCCTGAAACGAACAGTAGTATCCGACTATCCGGCGAAAATCGCATGGTCAGGATGCGTGGAATGTCAGTCTGATTCGTTTCAATAAAAGGATGTATTGCAACCTGCTGCAGGACCTGACGACCATCTATGGTGTTCCAGACATGGAGTGAAACGTGTTGTTCTGCCGCGTTACTTTCCTGAACGTTCTGTTCTCCGGCTTTGCTGCCGCCTGCTGCCGCGACGTATCTGCCATCTGGAGAGAATCCCAGTGAAACGGCTCTGACTGTTGAAATCGCCAGTTGGTAGGTATTCAGGATGGTCCCTGTTCTTGTGTCGCGTCGAATAATGCCTCCTTCTTCGGACAGGTAAATCAGCGACTGCTCATCGGGGGCAAATGCAGCGGACATTCGTTGATCAGTCGAATATTCCCAGATCACCTGTCCTGTATTCGTGGCTGCATCAAGCTTCAACAATCGAAGACGTGGCTTGTTGTTGGCGTCTGAGCCCTCCGCCCCGGCGATCGATTCGATACATGCTGCTACAAATGTTTTTGAAGGCGATATCTGCAGAGACGTTATGCGTTGTCCGTCCGGAACTCGAAAACCAGAATACTGACGGGTCTTCTTAGTCATTAAGTCGATCGTCTCTCCTCCAGGGGTCACCATTGTCGTTCCATCAGGAGACAGGGCACCAAGTTCCGATCGCTGGATGAGCAGGATGCGACTGATATCGGATTCTGACCAATCCCAGACGTGCAGCCGTACGACGCTTTGATCGAGCTCATCAGAGATGTCTGCATGGGAGACAATGTCGCCCAGTCTGACGGGATGAGCAGGTCCGATACAGGCGATGACCGGTGCAAGATCAGCAAAGACCGGCTGTGACTGAGGCAATCGTCTCATACGTGAACTGCCAGAGGCGAGGTCAATTGTCTGAGGTTTGGCTGCTGATCCGACATGAACTGCAAGCAGTCTGTTTTCTTCGCCGAACAGGCAATAAACCTCGATCGCAGCTCCGTTGTGTTCGGCCTCCTCGGATCGAAGGATGCCATGGACGTAGGAACGGATACCGTCACGACGGATGTCGGCTTCGGAAACGTTCGGATGGATTTGATTCATCACTGTCAGAGTGATTTCGGCATTTTTAATGTCTTCGAATCCATTCTTACGGAGCCAATTCTCTGCCAGTTGCGGGTCGATTGGGTTTGTGAGTTCTTTGGGAGCCTTTTCCAGCCACGACTGAGTCCATTCATGAGCAGACTGTTTATCAGCATTGGTCTTTGATTCGGTCGGATCATCGACGTGTGCGGCATTTGGTGCGAGCGTTGAGTTGCCGTCGGGATTCGACTTTCGACGGAACGTTTGGAGCACACGGTTGCTGCCGGTCTCTGTTTGAAATGCAGCAGGTCGTTCGCCGCCTTCCTTCGTGAGGCAGAGTTCCAGATTGGCTCCATGCAACCTGTAAACGCCGTAAATTGTGCCCTGCCAGAGCTCAAAATCAATTCTGTCGAACGAGGTGCCTGCCTCCACGAGTATGTTTCCGGACTCTGCCTTGATCTCTGTGCCATCGGGGGCAGTCTGATGCCTGGCGAACTTCGAGCCGCTGATTTTCAGGCGTTCATTGAACAGTTGCTTTGGATCGGCGGCCACACCATCTCGTTCCAGCGAAACCAATTGCCATTCCCCCTGAAGGGCGGCCAGTCTTTCGCTGTCGGACGACGGCCTTAGAAAGTATGCGGCGACCAACCCCGCAAGGACAAGTGACGTACCAATGACTTTTGACATTTGCGGATAACCTCCACGGAGCCGGGACCGAACGAAACACCAGATTGAGGGGACAGTCTGCAGTTGAATGGCTTCATCCGGCAGCGGATTGAACTGAGGCTGCTGCACATGAGCCAGGCACTGTTTCAGAACTGCGGCAACATCGGCGGCAGAGCGATATCGGTCAGTGGGATTCTTTGCCATCAAACGACCGATGATGCCGCAGAGCCAGTCAGGAATTGCTGGGTTGATTTCACGAATGTTACGAGGTTCATCGTCGGCAATGCGTCGGAGCACACCCAGACTTGAATCGGCTCGAAACGGAGGGCGACCGGTGGCCATGGTATAGAGTACGCTTCCAAGGCTGAACAAATCGCTGCGAGTGTCGACCTGTTCTCCGGCGGCCTGTTCCGGAGACATGAACTGAGGCGTTCCCGGATGGAATCCGCTGCGTGTCAGAGTCGCATCATCGGCGGCGCGAGCAAGTCCGAAGTCTGTAATCAGTGCGCGTTCAACACTTTCTTCGAGCAGAATATTGGAAGGCTTGATGTCTCGATGCACCAGGCCCTGCTGATGAGCGGCTGACAGGCCGGATGCGATCTGCATTCCGATTCGCAGAATTTCGCAAATCTGCATGGGGCCAGTTCTGTTGATTCGTGACTGAAGAGAATCACCAGGAACAAACTGCATGACCAGGAACGGGAGGTCTCGTTCAGTTTCCACATTGTGAATCGGCACGACGTGTTCATGGACGATTGCCGCAGCGGCCCGAGCTTCTCGAGCAAACCGCCGACGGGCCGAGCCACTCCCGGCCAGAAGCGGAGAGAGTATCTTGATGGCCACTGGTCGATTGAGTTCAGAATCGAATGCCTTGAAAACGACCCCCATCCCGCCTGCACCAATGAGTCGCTCGACCTCGTAGCGGCCAAGTCGGCCCAGCATTTCCGGATGTGCTGGCGGATTCAGAATCTGCCGTGCCATCGACTCTGTCCATGTAACAGGACAGGTCAGCCATTGGGAAAAGCGATACCGTGATGTAACGTCGGATGTGAACTCGTCTTCTTCCCCGGAAACATGATCCGATAATGCCGCGTTCACCTTGTGCCAATCATCCGGACTCGCTGCAAGTTCCTCTATTCGACGTTGACAATGTGAGCATTGTTCTACGTGCCGCATCAGTTCGTCCTGATCGTCGTCAGGGCTGTCTGATTTCAGCATTGCAAGCAGTCGCTGGTCGTCGCACAGAATCGTTTTTGCATTCATGATCGTTCTTCGTATCGTTCGACAAGGTCTTTGATTCTCGCCATCACGCGACTGCGACCAAAGTAGATATTTGCGGTTCGTGTCTGCAGTTGTTGAGCGGCTTCCTCGATCGATAGTCCGTTCATATGAGTCAGCCAGAACGCCTGCCAGGTTTGAGGAGCAACACTGCTTCGCACATGCTCTGCAGCCCACTGGAATACGACTCGCTCATGCTCCCGATCCAGCTGATGTGAAATCTCGTCCGGAGCGGGAACAGCATTCAAAGCTTCCGCAGACAGATTGTTCTCACCACCAGCGGATCGCCTGAATTGTCTCTCCAGGATATCGGCCGCTTCATTTCGGGCGATGAACAACAACCATGCCCGAAAACTGCCTCGATCCGGTCGCTCAAGCCATTTTGAAACTGATCGAGCGACAGCGAACAGCACTTCTTGAACCAGATTCTCCGCATCGGCAGACTGAAGTCCTCGACCCACCGCAGTTCGATAAAGAACTCTGCCATAAAGTTCCACGAATTCGTCCCACGCAGTGACATCTCCGGCATTCTGAAGCCGCAGAATCAAACTCGCTCGTGTTTTCGTGGGACCTGATTGCATACCAATACTCTCAGCAAGTCGAAACAGACAGTGATTAGACTCCCCCAATTGAGGTTTTCTCGCGCGCCGCAGACAGAATAAATGAGTTTTTTGACCAAATGTGCTTGCCAGGCCATTGAGAGTGCCGTGGGAATTGCAACTTGACCAGATCACTTAACTGACCTATCGTGCATCAACGATTAATATCGGTGGCAGAACTTTGATGGGGCGGGTAACGTCATGGCAAAACGGGGTGTTCGGAAGAACGAGTGTTGTGAAGACACTCAGCCATGTCGTTTGCCGGCCGACCAGTCTGCAGAGCAGATGGCTGCGCTGGCGTGGGCGATTGCTCATCCTGCACGCGTACGTATCGTGCGATTACTGATCAGTAGAAACGCATGCAGCTTTGGTGAAATCGTTGATGAGATGCCGTTGGCTCAGTCAACTGTTTCACAACATCTGAAGATTCTGAACGAGTCCGGTCTTGTCCAGGGCGAAGTGGATGGTCCGAAGGTGTGTTACTGCATCAATCCGGATCATCACCTTCACCAGTTTCCGCGTTTGTGTGACGTAAGGCAGGACAATGAAATCAATTCAGATCTATGATCGTCCAATGTGTTGTTCGACCGGGGTTTGTGGCCCGAGTGTTGATCCGGTGCTGCCACGATTTGCAGCAGACCTGGTGTGGCATTGTGACAACTCCCGTGCCGGCACCTCTCACAGCTTCTGCATCAAAAGGACTTGCGCTGCCCATCGCTGAACGGGGGTGCTGCGACGGCGCGACAGGGTGTTGCTAACCTGAGACCGCCGGAGAATCGCAGGCGGGGTTGACATTTGACCCTCGAAAAACACGACAAAATCCCGCCAGTACTCGTTTGTGCATTTTCGTGTGGTTCGTGTCTTTCGTGGTTACCAATCACGCTGGCTAAACACTGTATGAAGCCGGGATCAACGCACTGCAATCCTCGCAGCGCAAAAAGCCAGCACTGATGAACTTACGCAACTCGCCGTTTAAAATCTTTGCGGCTCGAAAAGTATTCTACTGTTCGTTGTGCGAGACGACACAATTGGGTACTTCCGCGTCTACCGTGGTCAAGACGCTAGTTCTGCCTGCGGTTACAATTTCAGTTCGAAGTCATCAGGGTTACCCCGGATAGCAAGGAAAACTCCACAGTCTTAAAGTCTCGACCACTGCTGCTTCGGTCAATCATGGCCGACAGACGAAGTCAATCCCTCGAGACTGGAGTACCCCATGTTGATGAATGTTCTGAGCTGGCTGGTTTTCGGACTTGTTGTCGGCTCCATCGCAAGATTTCTGATTCCTGGTCGACAGAACATGGGTTGGTTCCTCACGACGGTTCTGGGAATCGTTGGTTCCATGGTCGGTGGAGCAATTTCGTGGTTCCTGTTTGGTCAACGAGGAGATCAGATCAATCCCGCAGGACTCATTATGTCCACAATCGGTGCAATCCTTGTCGTCGTCATCGCCCGTCGCCTCTCCGTCGCAAAATGAACCATAGTCATGCTGCAAAGTGGATAAATTCCCGACGAGCACAAGCGGTTGACGCGGGAGAGACTTGACGATCGGATTCGGTGGTTGCCAAACTGTGGAGATTCCTGCCTTCAGGGATCTCCCTTCCACCTGCATCCCTCCCAACTCTTTCATTTCGCCAACAGGTCGCCGATGCGATTGCAAAACTACTCATCGCGGTCCGCTCCTCATTGGTCGGTCATCCGATTTCTGATCCCCTGTGCCGCTTCGTACTGGTTCGCGCTACAGTGCGTCGGATCGGTCGCAGCTGTAACCGCCAAACCTTCGGCCCCCATTCCTCAGGATGCTGGTGTCTCAGCGAATGGCGAAGTGTTCTTTGAAGAGAATATCCGCCCGATCTTTGTTCAGAGATGCCAGTCGTGCCATTCTGAGAAGTCGGGTAAGCATGAAGGAAATCTCCTCATCGATTCTCAGGCCGCACTCCTGAAAGGTGGCGATCAGGGTCCAGCTGTCGTTCCGGGCGATGTCGAACACAGCCTGCTCATTCGAGCTGTGAGACACACTGACCCGAATTTGATGATGCCGCCCACAGAGCGGCTGAATGATGAATCCATCGCTCTGCTGGAATCATGGATTCGCATGGGAGCACCGTTCCCGGAGACTTCGTCACAACCAACAGTTGTAAACCCATCTGATCCCGTCGAAGGGAAGTCGCACTGGGCATATCAGCCACTCTCCATTGTCGCACCTCCTCAACCGCAGAATTCTGCGTGGTCACGAAGTGAAATCGATCGTTTTGTTTTGGCGAAGCTGGAATCGAGGAATCTCGCTCCAGTATCAGATGCATCAGGCAAAGACCTGGTTCGGCGACTCACCTTTCAGCTCGTTGGACTTCCGCCCACACCTGAACAGTTGCTGAAATTTGATAGCTTGCCACAAGCACTTGCAACGGAGCAGCTGGTGGATGAACTTCTTGCATCTCCGCAGTTTGGACAGAGATGGGGACGTCACTGGCTGGATTTGGCTCGCTATGCCGATTCCAATGGGCTCGATGAGAATTTCCTCTTTCGCGAAGCATGGCGTTATCGCAACTGGGTGATCGATGCGACAAACGCTGATATGCCCTATGATCGATTCCTGCTGGAACAATTGGCAGGCGACTTGCTTGCCTACGAAACAATCGAGCAACGCGATCGGCAGCGAATCGCAGCAGGCTTCCTTGAGATCGGCCCAAAGGTCTTGCTCGGTGTTGACCCGAATCGGCAGCGAATGGATGTCGCCGATGAGCAACTTGAAACGATTGGGCGAACCGTGCTTGCTCAGACGATTGGATGTGCTCGATGCCACAATCACAAGTTTGACGCAATCCCAACCGCCGACTACTACGCACTCGCAGGTATCTTCACGTCCACAACCGTTATGGAACAGCGGTTTATGCTGAATGAACAGCGAGTCATGGAACGACTTGTGGGGCTCGGCGAGAACGGTGAACAGATCGACGACGATTATGAGTCTTTCTATCGACAGGTCAACAGTCTTCGACAGCACGTCGAGAAAGCGAAGGCTGCACTCGAACTGCTGAAATCCGGGACTGAAGAAGCAATCGCAGCAAAACTGGCATCCGATTCAGATGGTTTCTGTGATGCTTCGAGAGATGCAGCAGTCACGCGTGAAATGCGGGTTGCTGCTCAGGAAGCGTATCTGAATGAACAGACGAAGAAGCTTGCAAATCCCCCCGGCATCCCACCACGGGCCATGATCCCGCGTGATGCCGAGAGTGTGGTCGATGAACACATCCGTTTAGCAGGTAAGTTTGACGATCGGGGAGAACTCGTCCCCAGAGGATTCCTGCAGGTCCTGAGCGACACACCTGCCGCTCCACTTCCGACGAACCAAAGTGGTCGGATCGAACTCAGTCAATGGCTGACCGACTCGTCAGGCCGGTCCGGTGCATTGACAGCGCGAGTCTTCGCGAATCGGATTTGGCACCATATGTTTGGCCGAGGGTTGGTTCGCACTGTTGATAACTTTGGAAGGACAGGCGAAACTCCCAGCCATCCGGAGCTTCTGGATCACCTCGCTTCCGAGCTGATCCGAAATGGCTGGTCGATGAAGTCTCTGATCCGACAAATTGCCGTTAGTCGCACATTTGGTCTCAGCAGCAGCTTTGATTCAGCGAACCACGATGTCGATCCTGAGAACATTCTTCTCTGGCGAGGAAACCGACGCAGACTCGATCCGGAATCATTGCGAGATGCGATGCTCACATCTGCCGGAACACTCGATCTTCAGCCAGTGAACTCTACCGTCGATTATCTCGGTGATCAGGCAACCGCGGTCGGAAACAATGCTGTTCGTCGGAGAACAGACTTCAACTTCCGCAGTGTCTATCTTCCGGTCATTCGAAATGACCTGCCCGAATTGTTCGACGCCTTTGACTTCGCAAATCCTCAGCTCACCACAGGAGCCCGCCCCCGAACCACGGTACCGACTCAGGGATTGTTTATGCTCAACGATGCGCTCGTGATGAAGGCCGCGGAAGACACGGCACGAAGAGTTCTTGCGGAGAATGCAGATCAGCCCCTTGATGTTCAGGTCGCTCGGATGTTTGAACTTGTCATCAATCAACCGGCAACACCGGAAGAAGCGGCCCTGGTCGCAACATGGATTCAGTCAACAGAGACGCAGTCTGGTTCCTCACCGGACCCGAATGCTCGACAAAAGGCATTCCAACTTGCCTGCCACGCGTTGTTCGCATCCAGTCGATTTCAATATCTCGAGTAGCGATCGTTACTGGGAGTCACCAGATCCATGAAGTGTAATCGATTTCAAACTGCCTTTTGCCGACGCGACCTGCTGCGAACCGCTGCGTGTGGGTTCGGGCAAATCGGGCTGGCCGCACTGGCCAATCAATCACAGGCATCCCCCATTCCGGCGTCGGAAGGATTTCAACAGTTATCGCATACCGTGGGCGGGGCCAAACGGGTGATCTTCCTGTTTATGTGGGGAGGTCCCAGCCATGTCGATACGTTTGACTACAAGCCACTGCTGAAAGACTTTCATGGCCGCACGGCCACGGCTGAAGCGCTCCGCGGACGACAACCTCCCGGTGGGACGATTCTTGGCTCGCCATTTAAATTCAAACAGCATGGTGAAGGGGGAATCTGGATCAGTGAGCTGTTTCCGCATCTGGCGAAACACGCGGATCAAATGTGTGTTCTGCGATCGCTGCATACGGACGGATCGGCCCATGGAGAAGCGTTACTGACGCTGCACACAGGGAAATCGAACCTTGTGCGCCCCAGTGTGGGAGCGTGGGTCAGTTATGGCCTTGGAGCGGAAAGCCAGAACCTCCCGGCGTTCATTACGATCTCCCCCCCACGAGGTCATGGTGGTGTTCAAAACTATGGAAGCGGATTTCTGCCGGCTGCCCATCAGGCGACCGCAATCGGTGCGGCCGAAATCCCGGTCGCGAATGCAAAGATTTCAAACCTGTCGAACCCGGTTCTGAATCAAAGTACTCAGCGGAGTCAACTGGAACTCATTCAGTCGCTAAACCGAAGTCATCTGCGAACTGCCAGCGTCGACCCGGGGATTGAAGGCCTGATCTCCAGTTATGAGTTGGCGTTCCGAATGCAGTCAGAAGTCCCTCAGATTATGGGACTTGACGGAGAGACAAAGGAGACGCTCGAACTCTATGGAATTGGCACGGTACCGACAGACAACTTTGGACGACAATGCCTGCTGGCTCGCAAGTTTGCAGAACAGGGAGTTCGATACATTCAGGTGTCTACAGACTACACGTGGGATCATCACACAAAAAATAACGAACTATTGCCGAAAGAATGTGCACGAGTCGATCAGCCGATCACTGCGTTGCTGACGGACCTGGATCGTCGAGGAATGCTGGAGGATACTCTGGTGATCTGGGGCTCAGAATTTGGGCGTACCCCGACTGCCGAAAATCAGGACGGACGCAACCATCATCCCGCTGCATTCAGCATGTGGATGGCGGGGGGCGGAGTAAAAGGTGGCTATACCTATGGCGCCACTGATGATCTCGGCTTCCAACCTGTCGATAAGCCGATGCACATGCACGATTTTCACGCCACACTACTACATGGACTCGGCCTCGACCACAAACGCCTCACCTACCGCCACGCCGGTCGCGACTTCCGCCTCACCGATATCTTCGGCAACCCAGCCACCGAAATTTTCTCATAGCCATTTCATCGTCGTGGATCGCTCCGCCGATCCAGCGAGAATCCGGCCAGCGAGAATCCGGCCAGAGAGCTTGATCACCATTGCAGACGCTAAGGCTGGTCTTCCGCCAGACGGGTACGATAAGGGAATACTTTTTACCCACAAATTCAGCGAACAACCCTTTATGAACGTCCCCGGCGGGATTCGAACCTGCGACCTTCGGTTTAGGAAACCGACGCTCTATCCTGCTGAGCTACGGGGACTTGCTGTCTGAAGTGACACACTCGATCGTAGGGCTGTTCGGGAGTATCTCGTCGACGTTTACGAATTACAAGCCGTAGCAGGCACTTTCCAAGTGCCGTCCGCAACGTCGCAATGCTTTCGGGACGGGCAGGAATGCCCATCCTACGGTAGCAGGCACTCTCCGAGTGCCGTCCGCCGCCGCCACAATGCGTTTGGGGGCTTTGACGATTGGATGGGCGTTCGTCAAAATCGAGATTGATCCGGAATTTCACCCTGCGACTTCCCTGCGATAAAGTTGATTCAATATGCCTGAACCTCATCGAATCCGTCTCGCCGGTCCATGGCAGATTCAGGTGCGAGGTTCGAGAATGCCTGATGAAATGTCACTCAAAGACATCCCTCTCATTGCCGCACTGGAGTCCCGAAAATGGCAGGTGCCGATCCAATCAGCTGATGTAGTGGCCGAACTGAAGCCCATGGACTGGGGACTTCCCGCCCTGAAGTCGCAACACCTTCAGATTGAGGCAGTTCGAGGATTTCATTGTCCGAATGGACTGTCAGAGTCTTCGCAAGTCGTGCTGGACGTTCAATTCCAGGAAACAATTGGACAGGTTCGCTTAAATGGGAACTCACTGAAACTGCTTGAGGATTCACCGACTCGCAGGCGATTCGATGTGACACATTGCCTTCCCCACGGATTCAATCGGCTGGAAGTTTCATTGTTTGAAATCGCGGAAAATGCACCAAACAGAGGGATTTCTGAGCTTACAGCTGTCGTTTTGGAAATTTTTGAACACTCCTGAGAGCCTTTAAGACTGCCTTTACCTGTCTTGTCTGAATCGCATAGAATCCCCACTTGGTGGAATACTCCTGTCAATTAAAAGCCTGTCTTCTGATTTGGTGGTAAGGATGAAACTGAAACTTTTTGCAGGTCTGCTGGCCGTGTTGACTATCGTGGGGGTGATTCCTGCTTCAGCTCAGGAACCGCACCACTCGCGCATCACCGTCCTGCATCCTGGATTTGACTCTCTGAAGGATGATCTCAAGTCGGTTCTGGACCTCACCACTGAAGCCGAACAGACTCAGTGGGACAACCTGAGAGACTACATCGATACGCTTCAAATCGGCGTTGATGGTTCTCGGCCGGTCCGAGTCGATGTGCTGACGGGTGTTACACCTTCTTCATATCTGGTCTGGGTACCTCTGATGAAGCCGGAAAACGCTAAAGGCAATATTGCCGACGATTTTCGCGACAGCATGGAAGCGTTCGGCTACGAAACAGAACGCGACACCAAAGACCGAACGCTGTATCGGATCCGTGGTGAAGAAGGGACTCCTGACACAGGCTGGTTCAGAGTACTTCCAGAGATCGAATACGGCATCTTTGTGCTCACAACCAATGAAAAGGATATGAACCTTCTCAAACAGGTTGTTCTCAAAGCCGGTGATCCACTAACCGACCTGAGCGATCTGAAATCAGCATCGCAGTCCATGGGCGCAGAGATTGTGAACAACAATGAATCTGCTGATGACCAGGCAAAGCGTCTGAGCGCGTTCGGGCCGTTTCGAAAGGAAACTCTCGGCACAATTCAGAAACGTCCGGATGAATCCGAAGCGGCTTTCAAGCTGCGACACGACTTTATTGATCAACAACTCGACGAACTTCAGCGTTTGCTCGTAGAAGCAAAAACAATTCGCGCCTTTGCAAACCTTGACCGGGAAACGAAGAAGTCTTCACTTTCATTTAGCGCCAAGGCGATCGAAGGCACCTCGCTTGCCGACACGATTGCTCAACTCGCGACGAAACCTGATGCATTCGCATCCGTCCCCAGAATGGAAGGCTCTGCGTTGTCACTCCGAGTCAATCATCCGATTGACAGTATGCGTCAGGAGAACTCCATTGAGACCGTTGTCAACATGGAAGCGGACTTCAATGAAACGATTGATAAAGCGACGAATCTGTCGGCAGACGAAAAGACCACGGCAAAGAAATTCCTGAAGGACATTCTTGACCTTACGCAGGATGGTATTCGTACAGGTTACATCAATCTTATGGTTGAAGCCGTCGCTGATGACAATGATGAATTTACCATCGTTGCCGCTGTCTCCGCCACGAAGGCCACTCGACTGAATACGATCCTGCCCGAGCTTGCCAAAGCCGGAAAAGGAAACACGGTCGAAGTCAATGTCGCGACCCAGGGCGATGTCACAATTCATCGTATTCAATTGGCAGAAGGGTTCGTCAACCTGGTCGACCGAGTGTTTGGTGTGAAACAGGACCTGTTTGTTGGTGTCACAGAAGACTATGTCTGGCTGGCCTCCGGTCCAGGTGCTCTGGATAAACTCAAGGCGACGATCTCTCAGGTTGGAGAGCCAGTCACCACCTCGACTGTCATCCACGCTGAAGGCAATCTACTGCCATGGATGAAGCGACTTGATAAGATCGCAGCCACCGCACCTGAAGGCAAAACACCGGAAGAAAAAGAGGCAAAGCGTTCTCGTGATCGTATGCGAGCACGGGCGATCGCTGCATTTGAATCAAGTGATGCTGTCACAATTGACGTCAAGGTGACTGACGGCGTGGTTGAAGGATTAGCGACGTTTGATGTCGGCATGATGAAGTTCGCAGGCAAAGCCATTTCTGCATTCTCCAAAGAGAATCTGAACGAATAGTTTTCCGGCACTGCCTGAGGTGAGAATTCTTATCGGAGAATGGAGTGTCCGACGACGAATCTCTGCCAGACGCACCCGATCATGAAACTCATGCTGAGGTGCCCCTGAATGATATCGAACTGGCGTATCGGCAGGCGCTTGAAGCGCTGAATGAAGCCGAACGCCAGGTCGGTTCTGCTTTTGTTGATCTGGTTGACGACCAGCAAAGCGGTACCCCCGACGATGAATCAGCCGCCCCTGGGTTATCCATCGGCGAACAGCTCGCACAGGATCTCGACAGCGTCCCGGTAACGGCCGAATCCGAAGGTGTGCTGGTCGAAGGGCACCGCCGAGTCAGTCCTGCTCAGGTGATTGAAGCTGCCATCTTTGTCGGTGGCGAAATTCCTCTCACTGCCCGCAAACTTGCATCTCTGATTGGTCAGGATGTTGATTCCCGCGTTGCGGTATCACTCGTCGACCAACTCAATCAAACCTATGCACGCGAAAACCGGCCTTACGAAATCCGCCTTCACGAAGGCGGCTATCGTCTCGATCTGCGCGAAGAGTTTCGAGAGATTCAAATGCGGGCCTATGGTTTTGGACCACGGGAAGTCCGTTTGTCCCCTGATGTGCTCGAGATCCTTGCCTATATCGCCTACAACCAGCCACTCACCAAGGAAGACTTCGGCCGCATCGATCGCCCCAACGCGATGAACGTGGTAAGGCAACTCCTTCGACTGCAGCTTGTCGAACTGCAGCGAACAGGCAGCAAGCGAGCCGATGTTTCATACGTCACATCCGCCAGATTCCTTAAGCTCTTCGGACTTCGCTCACCGTCAGACTTACCAACCGCAGATGTGTTTTCGTTCAAGTAGCAGGCATTCTCCGAACGCCGTCCGCAACGCCACTGCTAAGCACATGCAAAAACGCACAACGCAAAACACAACCGGTGCGAAGCGGACGGCACATGGAATGTGCCTGCTACTTTGATTCACCCTCCTCCGACTGAGTAACCTCATTCGCGACCGGAGGATCGGGATCACTCAATCGCACAAACGCACCAACGAGAGTGCCGAGTGGGATGAGTTCTGTATACGGAATGGTGCAGTACACACCGGCAATTGCAGCACAGATCACCGACAACTTCCGGTCAAGCCCCATGCACTGAGCAAGCCAGAAGCCGGCAGCGGCGCCGACTGGAAATCCGAGAAATAGTCCAAGGGGACCAAACGTCGCAAGATCCACAAAGTCAATCATGATCCCGGCCACTACGGGCCCGAATGCATAGTTCAAACGTCGCGTATTTAAGTTGTTCATCTCTCAACAACGCCTCCCACCACTGTCCAACGTAACGTTTTTCGCGACAGACCAGAGATTTTCAGAAGAATTCCCTCAATTTAGTGTGATCCGGCGAACCTGCCCCAGCGTTTCCTTTCGACCAATAACGATTGAGTGCAACACAAGGCAAAGTTTAGCGGTCGGGAAAACAGGGGAGGTTGATATGTCAGGTAACTTCAGGCGGCCTCAGGCGTCGCTGCGAGTGACACCGTTGAAGATCATGTTTGCAGGGTTTGTAGTGGTCATGATGTTTATCATAACCACAGCTGTCTACTCCTGCTTTCGAATCGATGTTGGAACCGGCGAAGTTGCGGTTCTCATCAAGAAGACGGGAAAGGACCTGTCGAACACCCATGAAATTGCTCCAGGGCCGGAGTACAAGGGGGTCCAGCGTCAGGTACTCACCGAAGGTCGACACTTTTACAATCCCTACAGCTGGTCATGGGAAGTGCTGCCTCAGGTTGAAATCCAACCCGGCGAAATGGGCATTATGATCAGCCTCAGCGGCGAAGACCTCGGCTATGGCGACTTTCTCGCTCAGGTCAATACTGATGGCGAAGCAACCACCAAAGGAATCATGCCTGGCGTCTTAAAGCCGGGCCGATACCCAATCAATCCTTATCTGTACTCGGTGGAGATGCACAAACCGGTGACGATTCCCGGGGGCTTCAAGGGTGTTGTTACGAACCTCGCTGCTCCACTCTCAAAGGACCCGAATCGCCTGCTGGTTGACGCAGGTGAACGAGGCGTTCAGGCGAAAACTCTTGAACCTGGAACTCACTACGTGAACCCATATGTCACCAGAGTTGATCTTGTTGACTGTCGCAGTCAGCGTTTCAATCTGGGAGAAGAAGACGATATGGGATTTCCGTCAAAGGACGGTTTCTGGGTGAGTCTCGACGGGGTGATAGAATTCAGAGTCGACCCGGAAAAGGCAGCAGAAGTCTATGTGCTCTTTAATGACTCGAAGAACGGTCCGGAGATTGACAAGGAACTGGTCCAGACTGTCATCATGCCAAATGCTCGCAGCTTCTGCCGACTTCAGGGATCAAATGCTTCCGGGCGTGAGTTCATCTCCGGAGAGACTCGAACGGCATTCCAGAAGGCCTTTGAGAAATCGATGAAAGAAGCCTGTGATGACCTTGGGATCGAGATCATTGTAGCGCTGATCACAGATATCAGACCTCCGGACCAGATTGCAGATCCTGTTCGGCAGCGAGAAATCGCGAAACAACAGGAACTTCAATACCAGCAACAGGCACTGCAACAGGAATCCGAACAGAAACTGGCAATCGAGAAAGCAATGGTTGCACAGAAGCAGGAACTCGTTGCGGCTGATCAGGAAGTCGTCAAGGTCACCACTCAGGCTATGCAGGAACAACAGGTGGCGGTCACTAAAGCGAACGAGAAACTTGCTGTTGCTGAACTCAAACTGGATGCATCAATCGACGAAGCTGCCGCAATCGAAGCGAAAGGAAAAGCGGCTGCTGATGTGATTCGATTTGACAACGAAGCAGAAGCCGCTGGATGGAAGGTTGCGGTCAATGCATTCGACGGCGATGGTCAGGGGTATGCTCAGTATGTCCTGTTCCAGAAACTGTCCTCTTCGTATCGCCGTATCATGGTGAATACTGCTGACAGCCCAATTATGAAAGTCTTTGACTCTTTTGCGACAAGTCAAAACGGTAAGAACAGTGATCTGCCCACACCTCCAACGGTCACTTCTGAAGAACCCACTACGACCGCAAAATCTGAGTAAGTTCACAGATTAAACTGAAGGCTTGAAATCGGCAGTGATTGCTGTCGACTCTATAGAGGAATCACGAACATGAACGAACCAAAATCATTTGTCCGCAAACTCGGACAGAGACTTGGAATGGCAGTGCCGGCGTTCGTAATGCTGGTCGTAGGGTACGAAGCATTCGAATGGACCTTTAATCGTGTGTATGTACCGGTTGGATACAGCATGGTCCTGCGTTACAAAGGACCACCGCTCCCGTTTCTGCCCGGTGATCGTCCGGTGGCAGCACCCGGACAGTTCGCAAAGGTTGACGAAAATGGTCGACCACTGGAAATCGGGATTCTCAAAGACATGCTTGGCCCTGGACGCCACTTTCGCTGGATTGGCTGGTGGGAGACTAAGCTTGTTCCCGACACCATTGTCAAACCAGGACAGGTCGCAGTAGTCACCAGCAGGATGGGTAAGGAGCTCACGGGCGACAAATTTCTCGTGGATGGACGGTTCGAAGAGACCGCCGAGAAGGGGATCCTCCGGCAGGTCTTTGCCCCCGGCACCTATCGAATCAATGACTATGCCTATTTCGTGGAAGTCATCGAGGAAAAGCAGATTCAGTCGGGCACTCAGACAAAACACTCCGGCTGGGTTTCAATCCCGACAGGGTACGCAGGTGTCGTGACTAACCTCTCTGACAATCAAAGTGGAGACCGTGCCGCCGGTATTCAGGATGAAGTGCTTCAACCCGGTTTGTATCCAATGAACCCAAATGAACAGCACGTTGATATCATTCCTGTCGGGTATGCAGAAAAGTCCATTAAGTCAAATCTCGTCAGCCGAGATGGAGTCCCGGTTTTGGACGACAGCGGTGAACCGGCCGTCATGGACGATAACAGTGGCATTAACTTCCCTTCAAACGACGGATTTCCCATTCACATGGACTTTACCGCAGTCTGGGGAATCATGCCTGATCAGGCAGCCGACGTAATTCGAACTTTCGGGAATCTTGATGCTGTTGAAACCAAAGTTGTTGTTCCGCAAATTGAAAGCATCTGCCGAAATCAGGGGTCATCACTCGGGGCTGTTGATCTGCTTGTTGGAGATACTCGACTGAAATTCCAGGAGGCGGTGTCGCACGACTTCGAAACGGTTCTCAAAGATAAAGGTCTGACACTGCTTCATGGATTTGTCAGAAACATCCACATACCTCTCGAAGTTCGTAAGCCAATTCAGGAGAAGTTCATTGCCGATGAACTGAAGCTGACTCGAGAGCAGGAAATTCTGACAGCACGCACCGAAGCGACATTGCGAGAAGCAGAAAAGAAGGTCGACCTCGAAACCGAGCGTATCAAAGCTGAAACAACGAAGCTGTTTGCAGAGGCGGTCGCTGAGGGCAACAAAAAGGCCGAAGAAACCAAGGCAGAAACCGGAAAACTGGTCGCGGCAATTGCCCGCAAGTCTGCAGAACTCGAAGCTCAGGCAACCGTCAACCTTGGTAAGGCGGATGCCAGCACTCGCCAAATGGAAGCCGAAGCGAAGTCTGAATTGTTCCAGCTCGCCGTCTCTGCCTTCGGATCTGGTGATGCTTACAATCACTGGGTGTTTGCCAGCGGACTGCCAGAGGACATTCAGCTGGATATGCTGTATGCAGGCGAAGGGACGTTCTGGACTGATCTAAAGGGGTTCTCGGAGGTAATGCTCGGACGTGAAGCAGCAAAGGCAAATCAGCGGCCCGCCTCTCAAACGCCTTCGAATGCGAACGGTGTAACAACCGCCCCCACATCAAAGAAGTAGTTCGAAAACACGGTCCGCACAATCAGTGTCGACATTCAAAATCAGCGAAAATCACACGGGCAGCTTCCAGTGAAAGCTGCCCGTTTTCACTGCAGATCAGGGTTTTCCTGCATTGAGTCGGCCCTTCAGGTTTGAACGTTGCCAAAATGCAACACGAATTCACCGGCTCCTGCCCGGAACCTGAATTCCAGCAATCCGATTCTAATGAATGTGCCCGTACTTCCGGACCTTCGAACCAACAGCAATGTACTCATTTTGCAAACCGGTTGCTCTCTGACTCTGATGACCTAGTGTTGAGCCAGGTACTGATTTTATTCCTGACAAGACGGCGAATCAAAACAGAGCAATCCGAAGATGCACGTCCGGCGTTCCGAATCACTGCGGCAAATAGACCCGGTTAACCCGGTCGGCTGTGATTCTCCGTTCGCACGGATCAACCAGTCGCTCCAGGAACTGCAGAAAATCATCGAACAAACGACTGAACCAGGCACCCGGACAGAAATCCAGCGAATTGCTGATTCGCTCGACGAGGCCTCGCGAAAGGCAGCGTGCAACCAGGAACGTATCCTGACACAATCACTGACTCTCTCGCTGGCTCATGCCAATTCAAAAATTCTGTCTGCTGAAGTTATCGAGTTGCTCGAATCCACCAGGAAAGAACTGGCCGAGACAAAACTTCTCGCTGACCGACCCCAGAATGAACGCCTGAAGCTCCTGCTCAGAGTCTTCAATCATTCACGAGAGGGGGTCGTCATTCTGAACAGGGATGCAACGATTGAAGAAGTCAATCCGGCATTCGCGCAAATCTCCAGTTGTCCGGAAAGCGAACTTGTCGGGCGCCCACTGCACGAAACGCTGAAGTGGACATTCCCTGCATACTCAACAGTGTTTCATGCTGTCCTGTCAGGGCAACCATGGTCAGGCCGGGTAGTGATTGCAAAAACGGATACCGAAGAACGATCGTGGCTGATCTCTCTCAGTCCGGTCGAAAACGGATCACAACCCTCACATGTCATGGTACTCTTTTCCGACGTCACCGATATTGAACGGACTCAGAAGCGCCTGAAACGACAGGCACTTCACGATCAACTGACCGGACTGCCAAATCGCAGGTTTTATCGTGATCGACTGCGAGCCATGATCGACGAGTATCGCCTGCGTCGATATCAGTTCGCTGTCTGCTTTATTGATCTCGATGACTTCAAGGTTGTCAACGACTCGCTCGGACACTCCGCTGGAGATGAGCTTCTGATCAGAGTTGGACAACGACTGCGAACCGGCTCCGGAACGGAGTTATTCGTTGCTCGATTCGGAGGTGATGAATTTGCAATTCTGATCCCGAGGTGCGATGACGATCCAACACTGATCGCATCCGTTGCAGATGATATTCTTCGTACCCTGCGCGATCCAATTCATCTCGGAGACGCGGAGGTTCGAATCAGTGCCAGCCTCGGTATCTCAGTTTATCCCGCCGACGGAGAAACGGCCGATGAACTCATGCAGAATGCAGATATTGCGATGTATGCGGCAAAGCGAGATGGGCACGATCAGGTTCGCATGTTCAGCCCGGTGATGCGACACAGAGTCGAACGCAGAAATCGAATTCAGCGAGAACTTCATCACGCCATTCAGAGTAATGATATCTCCGTCCAGTATCAGCCTCTGCTCAACCTGCGGACTGGTGAGATGACCAGCTGTGAAGCTCTCGCACGCTGGAGAACAACCGGCGGAGATCAGATTTCTCCTGCTGAATTCATTCCAGTGGCCGAACAGTCCGGACTTGTGTCTCATCTCGGCGATGTCATTCTCTCAACAGTCTGCCGACAACTCGTGCAGTGGAACGATCGCGGAATTCGGCCCAACCGCAGTGCAATCAATCTCTCAGCAAGGCAGCTCAGAAGTCCTGGATTCGTCCAGCGTGTCAAGGAGATTCTTGACCGGGAAGGTGCCAGCCCGGACTGGTTCACGTTTGAGGTCACCGAAACCGCCATTATGGAAGATAGCGCAAACGGAATTCAACTTCTGGATCAGCTGTCACGCCTGGGAATTACTTTGGCTCTGGATGACTTCGGGACCGGCCAGTCCTCACTGAGCTACCTCCGAAACCTCAGTATTCACTTCCTCAAGATCGATCGCTCGTTTGTCAATGATCTTCCGGCCGACGAACGTGCAGTCGCGATCGTGGATTCGGTCATTCGTCTCGGCCAAAGTCGCGGTCTGAGAATCGTAGCTGAAGGCATCGAAACTCACAGACAGCTCGACACACTATCGGACATGGGCTGTGATTTTGGCCAAGGATATCTTATCGCACATCCATTGTCATCCGATGAGTTCGAATATCGTCTCCTCCATGACCAATTCAAACTCTGCGCCTCTGCTCCGTAGCTTGGGCATTCCTGCCCGAGCCGCCCCTGCGCCGCTCCGGAACTCTGGACGGGCAGGAATGCCTGTCCTACCCGTAGCAGGCACTTTCCAAGTGCCGTCCGCAACGCCCTGGCTACGCCCCTCCCACCTCACGCTCTCTGGTGCAACGGAAGGGACCAGGCGGACGGCAGACGGAGTCTGCCTGCTACTGTAGCAGGCACTTTCCAAGTGCCGTCCGCAACGTCGCAGTGCGTTCTGGACGGGCAGGAATGCCTGTCCTGCTTTAGACGAGTCCGCGTTTCTTGCGTACGCCCCATTCTGAAGCCATCGTTGCAACAATCGCCAGCAGCACGAACCAGTTATCCCAGAGACTCAATCGTTCTCTGCGTTTAACGTCAATGCCTGGAAGACCATCTTCCGCCCAGCTCTCCAGACGCTGTCGGAGTTCATCGGCACTGAGTAAAGAACCGCCGCTTGCATTCGCAATTTCTCTCAGCAGCCCCGGATCTGCTCCGGGGCTGTCCAGTTCTGGATCCCGAGCATTCACATGGAACCTCGTCACAGCTTTTGGTCCCACCGGATTCCCTTCGTTTGTGGCGATCACATCCACCCAATAGTCACCCGATTCAAGAGTATCACCAAAATCAGCTTCGGAATGTGCTTCGTCTACCCGACGAGAAACCACCGACTTTCTTTCCCCTGACGGTGTCTTCACAAACACCTGAAACTCGGCAGTCGGCAGTGGCTGCCCGTCCTGTTTGCGAGCTCCAAACGACAACATTGACGTCTGCCCTGGCGTCAGGTCTCGCGGTTCTGCATTGACCCAGACAAGACTGTCGGTGTCGATCTCCTTCTTTGTCAGCCAGAAAATGATCTGACGCCAGAAACGCTGATGCTCCTCTTCAAAACCCTTCAGCGGCCATTGCCAGGTTGTATCCCCGGCGAATGCCAGGACTCGGCTTTGGCCAATACTCTGGCCGATCAGCAGCGGCGCACCATCCTCGGAGGCCGCGAGGACCTGAGCCAGCGAGGCATCGCGTCTTCGCAGCAGATTGGCGCCGGTAAGTCCTGGCATCTGCTCCCAGCGTCCACGATTCTGATCGGCAGCGATGTTCATCACAAAGTGACCAAGTCCCTGAGCGGTGGGCAGCATCTTCATGGGTTTTGACAGATGGTCTTCTTTTGCTGCCATCTGCACTGGCATCAGAGATTCAATGGGTGACCCCGCATAACCACCGTTGCCAAAATTGTTGAATCCCCCGGTCATCATCAGACCAGATCCCGCAACGCAACAGCGAGCAAGATCCGCGAGCTGTTTTGGAGTAAACGCACTTGCAGGCACATCACCGATGATGTACGCGTCATAATTTCCCGGGATGAAGTACTTTGCATCAATGACGGACTTGTTCCTGAATTCGCCCGATCGAATCCAGCAAAAATCCAGCTGAATTCGATTGCTGCGGTTCACTTTGCGAACGGCCGTCTGTTCCGGGCGTGCAATATCAAAGTAAGCAACTCGAATTCCTCCGGATCGAACTCTGATGATTGTCTCCACGACATTATTGGTTGGGCGAGCTTCACCTGGAAGGGGCTCCGCTTCCACTCGCAGCTTCAACTCCCCAGTCATTTCGGGAATGATGGACAATGGAATCAGAACGTCTTCTGCCGCTCCCTTGACTGTGTGAATTTTTGCAGCCTGACTGTCACTTGTATTGAGCACGGGCTTCATCTCGCCGGACTGCCCGATCTGAGTTCCCGACAGGTCTTCCAGATATGTCCGCAACTGGATATCTCTTCCCTGTGCACCGCTGGCCTTCAGTCGGACTCGGATCGGAACCACATTTCCTCGAAATACATCACGGGAAAGGTCGAGCTCCTGCAGTGAGACGTCGAGCGAATTCTCTGAACTCTCGCTGCTGCCATAGTTCACTGCGAAGATCGGCTGCTGACTTCGTCCGAGTATCCTCGCTGGCTGAAGGGGATCGCGATCCAGCGTCCCGGATGCCGCCTGCTTACCGTCGCTTAGGACGAGTACAACAGCCTTTGATCGTCCGACCTCTTCCGACAGCTTTTCAAGTACAGCGCCAAATGCCGTCATCCGACCAGATGCGTCGACACCCGGGGTCTCAACGGTCGTCAGGTCTTCTGAAAAATCTCTGAATCGAATCTCACTCTCTTTGCCGATCTGTTCCAGGAATGGTCGGAACGATTCAAGGTCCCGCAACAACCCGGATCGACGAGTTTCGTTTCCAGGCAGGTCCGCAGTCTGCATACTTCGACTTGCATCCAACAGAATGTACAGGATTGAGTCCGAAGCATCTTCAGTTTCCCGCACAATTACGGGACGCACCATCATCAACACGATCAATAGCACAGCCAGCGATCTTAGAGCAATCATCAGGCGAGACCAGCGGGATGGCAAATGCCGGATTCGACGAGGATAGGCCAGCCACATCACGCCAACCAGCAGGATCACTGCAGCGAAGACCCACAGCCAGGGCCAGACAGGTTCAAAATGCAGCGACATCAGGCCTTCTCCAGCGATGCGGGTTGCTCATCGTAGAAGAAGTTGGCCATCAGATGCTCGGCGCAGAACACCAGCAGCAACAACCCAATCAGCACCGGAAACACTTCAATTCCAAGCCTGCCGACACGGACTGCCCGTTCGAGGTCAGTTGGATTGTGAACGAGTGAAAACCGCTCTGCTCCGAGCATATCTTCCAGCTGTTTGCGAGTCATTTGTGTGAGGTCGGTTTCCTGGTCACGCAGAGTCATCGAAAACGCTGCTTCAAAAACACTTGCAGATTCAAACGGGGTGACTCGATAGTGACCGGGATCGACAGCATCACTGATCAGCAACGACGTTTGATCTGCGGAAAGTTCACCCGGTGTTCTGCGGAATCCGGGACGGGAGACTCTGTATTCTGCGAATCTCTCTGTTGCAGGCACGGAGATCTCAACGGGTTTTCCTGCAGTGAAGTTCCTCTGCTGCTCCGACGCTCCCGTCAGATGCTGAACCAAAACGTCACAGAACATCAGGAACGACCAGTTGTCGACAACAAAGTCGTTCCATTCACTTCCGCCATTCACAAGATTGTCCATGGCTGAAGTGAACAACAGACACTTCCCATCGCCAAGTCGTCGCTCAGCCAGTGCTGGGCGGTTGCCGGGGCCATCAAAGACCATCAACAGGCTGGAATCATCGGACCACTCCATGGCCCAGCATCTTAAGAAGGAAGAAGCACCAAGAACCGTTCTCGCTTCTTCCCATTCGGCAAAGGGCTTCGTCATCGGATGCTGTTCGGTGACGAGCCGGATTCGACCGGGCTCGTCGAGATATCGAAACCACTGAATTGGAGTTCCAGGTAACAGGGCCGCAGCCTCCGGTGTCGACCAGTGGGAAACGCTGATCCCACTGTTGCCGGCGACAACAAATACACCTTTCCCGGCTTCCGCATATGACTTCAGAGCTGTCCACATCGACGGGTCCGGCCGCTGACAATTGATGACGCAAACCACATCATACCTGTCCAGAGATTCCCGATTGAACTGCGATGTCGTGACCTCGGTGCAGTCATAGAAATCCGATCCCCACTGAGCCCCATCTTCCGGCTCAAGTGCATTCTTAATGTACAGACTTTCTTCACGACGGTCCGAAATTAACAGGATCTTCGGGGCAGCTCTGACGGCGACTGTAAAATGCTGAATATTGTCGTCGGGCAGCGGATCATCGCTTTGAATGCGCAATAATCCCTGAGCAAAAGCCGAACCGGGTGGGCAGGCAATTGGGATCTGAACCTCGACGGGTCCGTTATCCAGCTGAGCAGTTCGCGGTGGGCCAACCCGGATTTCGTTTCCATCTGAATCCAGCAGAAAGGCCTCGATCGTCAGCGGTTTCACCTGCCCCACTGTTCCTGATGCGGTCACCGATGCAACAACCTCGCGTCCGGCAACTGTAGTTTGGTCGGACAGCTTAAGTGCCGTCAGTAGTGAATTCACCGGCTGTTCAACACTCACGTCAACAACATAGAGCTGGACATGGTCCTGCTGAACCAGTAAGTCCATGAGACCAACTTCGTCCGGAACACTCCATGCAGAAACGGACAAGTCTGTCAGCAGACAGATCTCCCTCGCAAAAAAATCACCGGCCTGCACACCTGCCTCCTGCCGGAGTCGGTCTCGGTCGTCGACGTGTGCTTCAATCGATTCCCGAAGGCGGCGATTGATTGGATCCGGGACATAGGTGACCGGAAGAGAATCAATCCTCGCCTGAGCACTTGCAAGGTCCGCCTGAAAGACAACCTCTTCATCCGGGGCGAGTCCCGCGATCGCAACGCGGCTTCCCTGAGGCAGCTGCGACAGATATTGAATGGCCACTTCCCGCGCACGTTCAAGCCTTGTCAGGTTCTCATGGCGATAATTCATGCTCACGCTGTTGTCGAAAATAAACACAACAGCAACCGGAATATCCTCAGCGGCTTCATTCATTGGCGACGTCATTTCCGATCGAACTCGGAGTCCCCACGGAATTCCAACGACAACCAGCACAGCCAGAAATCCACCAAGCACGCACCACAGACGACGCCGATTTCGCACATCACGGAGAACATGCACAGCGAGGTGTCGATCGGGATCTTTTCGGCCGAGCAAATAATAGGCTGCGACCGCGACACCAGCGATCGCGACCACTAGTGTCCATTCCCACCACTGCAGACCATAACGAGCCGCGGGCAGCGACGGTCGAGCAACACACAGAACAGCGAGAATAATGAGGAGAGACCTCAGGAACAACAGCAACCAGTGCTTGAGTTGCATGCGTCGAGCATTTGCAGGCTGCCGGGACTTCAGGAGCCGCAAAGCAGGAAACTCGATTCGCTTCGGTTTGGCACGCATGACCATATGCAGGATGATGGGCAATACAGCCAGAGCCATCCCGGCGATCAGTGTGGAATTGATCAGCGTCATACGTGACAAGGTCCCAAAGGACGCATCCTGCTATCGACTTTCTGAAACATTGGTCCAGCTGCCAGCACCGGATTCTTGCCGGAAATAGGTTTGTCTTCCAGCGAAGAAATGCGAGCACACCGTGCCGAATTTTCGCAGAATGTTACATTCGTACCGGCAGGACTCGCCGATTTGCGAGAAATCCACTCCGATTTTGATCGAATTTCCTCCCCCGAACCCCCCATTGCACTCTGGCAACGCAAACCCATCCCCGCTACACTCCGCCCCGCACGAACGAATGCGGATGGAAACGAACCATTCATTCCCGTGTGTTGTCTGTTCATTGCGAAGTCACACTTCCCTTTGAATCAGTCATCCGGACTCAAATCCGGGGCGTAGCTCAGTTTGGCTAGAGCGCCTGCTTTGGGAGCAGGAGGTCGCACGTTCAAATCGTGTCGCCCCGATTTTTCATAAACTCATTCCGAATCGCGATTTACGATACCTGACGGCGTTCGTCAGTGCGGTGAGAACACTGTTTCAATCGTGGAAGAACTTCCACGAAATAAAACGGAGTCCCGCACATGGCACGAAAACCCAATGTTTTGCCGTCGTATCTTCTGCACAAGCAATCAGGACAAGCACGAGTCCGAATCGACGGGAAAGATATTCTTCTTGGAGCTTACGGTTCCGAGGAATCCCGAATTCGCTACGGCGAATTGATCGCAAACTATTCTGGTGGCGTCCAGATTGATCCTTTTGCGAAATCGAATCGTGGAAGATTTCCACGAAATGATTCTGAAGCGGATTCAGGTCCCAGCGTCGGTGAACTCTGCCTCGTCTTTCTGAGACATGCTGAAGGACACTACGTCAAGAATGGGGAGCCCACCAGCGAAATTTCCGTTCTGAAGTCTGTCATCCGTCCGTTGAACGAACTCTACGGAATGCTCCCTGCCAAGGACTTCGGCCCCTTGGCTCTCAAGGCTGTTCGCCAGAAAATGGTGGAATCGGGCTGGTGTCGATCGTCAATCAACACGGGTGTGAGCAGGATTCGACGAATCTTCAAACATGCCATAGCGAATGAACTGATTGATTCCTCGGTCCTTGAACGTTTGAAGTGTGTTGCTCCTCTCCTGGCAGGCAGGACTGAGGCCCACGATAACGCCCCCAGGAAGCCCGTAGCGATCGAGGATATCGAAAAGATACGGAAGTCAGTGTCTTCGCTGATTTGCGATCTGATTGACATCCAGCGGCTGACAGGTGCCCGAAGCGGGGAGCTACTGAAGCTGACCACCAGAATGATTGACAGAAGTGGGGACGTGTGGTTCGCAGAACTTACTGATCACAAAACCCGTCATCATGGTCAAAGTCGAACTCTGTACTTTGGTCCACAGGCACAATTGATTTTGGTGAAGTATCTGTCAGCAGAGCCTGATAAGAGACTGTTCAAGATCACAAGGAACGGCTACAGGCGAGCGATTACTCGGACATGCGAGAAGCTGGAGATTGATCGTTGGGTGCCTCATCAGCTCCGCCACACTGTTGGGCATGCCGTGCGGGAGGAATTCGGGCTTGAACATACTCAGGCCGTCCTCGGACACGCGACAGCCGACATGACGCAGCATTACGCAAAAATCTCTGGTCTCAAGGCGGCCGAAGTCGCCAGAAAGATCGGTTGATCTGATATATTTCCTTGAACGTGGGGAGCGTCTGGCCAGACGTCATGCGAGCAACCTGTACTCGCTTCCCCGCGTTCTCTGTTGCAGGCATCAACCAATCAGGGGTTGATAACACATGACGAATGACCAATTACACTCTTGTGCCCCCAGGCCTAAGTGGAATATCGGAAAACTGAGTCTTGGAAATCATTCCCAGGACGACTTGTTGGCGCTGGCACAATCGTTCCTTCAAACGGAACGTTTTTTGAATGTCGTCGAAGAAATCCTCAAGGAGGTTGATGTCCTTTTTGGGCTTCGGCCCGTTAGTGACGATGCTTTTCTATCCTTTCTTGACCCGCCTCCGCAAAGGGACGAAGTGGTTCTCGTCACGACTAAACTCACTATTGTGTATCTGGCGTGGAAAATCGCTGGCGATGGGAACCCCGCCGTCGCTTCATTCAAGGGCGATACACTGGAAAGCTTGAGGAACGAGATTCACCGAGTCAATCGAAACGCGATCGATGCAGCCCGAAACGGCAGTGAGCTGCAAAGAACTCGGGCCGTACACAATAGTCGTAAAGATCTCACCAACGCATTTTACATGTTGAATAGAGAACTCGGCATTCAACGGGCTAAGTATGACTTTGCAGGACAAGTCAGAGGCAATGAGGGCCGCAGAGACGTTGAACCGGTGTCGAGATCTTCGGAACAGGACAGTGGAGGTAAGGAGCTGAATACTGAAGCGACGTCAACGTCAGCGAAAAATTCAATGGACAATATGCCATACCTTGGTTTGCGGTTTCATGACGATTTGTCCGTATCGCGCGATGGTGACGCTTACAAGGACAAGGAAACGTGTCTGATCCTACTCTCTCCACAACAGTTTAAGATCCTGAAGTTCATTCATGGCGCTGGAGAAGCCGGGCGAACGAAAAGTCAAATGGACGCTGCAGGATTCACTTCGCTAAAGCAGGAGAAAACGAAAATCAATGAAAAGTTGATTCCAATCGAATTGCGATTCGAATACCGCCAGCACAAGCTCATTCATATCGGAATCAAATAGGTAACCAAATTGGTTACCTCATGGTGACCATTGGTCCCTGAATCATCGAATTGTCTCAATCAGACTCCTGACATCGCGTTCAGCACTTCGTTGACGCAACTTGTCAGGAGTCTTTTATGCCAATAGATATCGAGCGTGAAACGCTGATCTCGTTTTCCGATGCAAGATCATCTTTCAAAGACGGTCGCCGCAAATCACTCGCCACACTCCATCGATGGCGGCTTTCTGGAATCAGGGGAACTCGTCTAGAGACGGTCTTGATTGGCGGTGCCCGATATACCAGTCTAGAGGCGATTGACCGATTCCTCATCGCTTTGAACGCGGAGGATGATGCCGCTAAACCGGTGATCACTGCCAGCCAGCGCCAACGCCAGTCTGAAGCCGCGCAAGACACGCTGGGAAAGATGGGAGTCAGTTCCGCAGTCGTACGATCGACGAAGGACTTTGTGGCGACGATTCGGGTGGCGAAGCAATGAGATTCACACCCGCTCAAATCGCCACAATCAAAAGGCTGCGACGCTCTGATGTCCCGTGGCCACGCATCGCAAAACACCTCAGGGCCACGGTCCTGGAATGCCGCACAGCAATCGGGCTTCAGACGTTAGGCACTCCAGACCGGAAAGCTCTGCCTTGGGTTGCAGAGCAACTGACGCCGCCATTCAACAATTAAAAAGCCGTCACGAACGGAATCGCAACGGCTTCTCTCTTTCAATTCGCTATGCAGGCGAATCAACATCTAACAGCAATCGAATGATACCGATGGACTCGACGAAAATCAACGGGCAGATCGACTTTGGAAGCATCCCTGCGGCGCTACAGGATCGCGACCAATGGGTGCTTTGGAAAACCTTTTCCCTCGATGGACAGGCAACGAGAATGCCGCTGTCGGTTTACAACGAGATGGCATCGTCCACCGATCCGAAGACTTGGGCATCGTTTGAAAACGCGGTGACCACTTACGATCCATCGGAGCACAGCGGCATCGGGTTCATGTTCACGTTGTCAGATCCCTTTTGCTGCATCAACCTTGTTGGATGCAGGGATCCGGAAACGGGCACCATCGCCGATTGGGCGTCAAAAGAAGTACTCCGATTCAAGAGTTATACCGAAATCTCGCCAAGTGAGACGGGGCTGAGAATCTTCTTAACTGCTGGCATTTCACTACCGCAGGGTAGAACAAGCGAACTGCGAGTTCCCGAAATTGTCGCCGAGACACCAAAGATTGAGATATTCACGGCAGACCGCTATTTCCCTGTTACGGGATGCGTCTACAAACAATATCGCAATATCGAAAATCGCGAATCTGAAGTACTCGCTTTCCTGAAAGATCACTGGCCACTGGCACCTCAGGTAGATGCAACGGAACACGCGGCAGCGAAGCAGCCGGTGTCAGTTCGCGACTCATCATTCGCAGGCATCGACGCATCAGAACTGGCAGCGTACGCAACGCAGAATCCCGATTGGCTTGTGGACGAACTGTTTACAATCGATGAACCGTTGCTTGTCGGTGCACGATCCAAAGGATGCAAGACGTTGCAACTGACGGATCTCGCGGTTGCGATCGCTAGTGGAACACCGTGGATGGGTGTATTCAACGTTACGAAACGTCGCAAGGTACTGTTGATCACGGGTGAAGCGAATTACAGGCGCATCGCAAAGCACATTGAAAAAGCCTGTAAAGTTCGCGGGATCAAGTTCGCTGACTTGAAAGGATTCCTGCGGGTAGAGGCCATTAAATTCCCGTGCCTTCCATCAAAAAAGGATCAGGCCGCTATTCGTGCCGACGTGACCGAACATGGAATCGAGGTCGTCATCGTTGACCCGCTTTACCGTGGCCTGGCTGGTGTTGATGCAGCACGTCTCAGCGAAATGGGTTCGGCCATCAAAGCATTTCAGGCGGCTTGCGCTCCCGCCTGCATGATTCTCAGTCATCACGTCGTAAAGTCAGCAGCACGTCAGTTCGGTGAACCTCCAACGCTCGAGGATATGACCGGTGCCGGAATCGCGGAATCGTGTGGCCAATGGTGGCTTGTAGGTCGCAATCAAAAATATGCATGGGACTGGAAGCACGATCTGTGTGTTCAATTTGGTGGCAGGGAAGGCCAAGGCGGCGGTCGAAGAATTCTGTTCGATGAACACGCCTGGACCTTCCAGGTTGAACCGTGGGGTGAGTACACAGAACAAGCTAAGGAAGAACTCGAGCGACAACGCGAGGATGCACGTCGTGAGGCTGAGGAGCGGAAACAAAGGGCCGCACGAGTACAAATTCTCAGAGCTGTCAGGAACATAAAAACATCACAATCGAAGAATCAGATCTGTGATTCCTGCGGAGCAGTCCAGTCTGACTTCCGTGTCGTGTTTCCTCAGTTGGTTCAGGAAATGACGCTGGTGATAAGACCGTACCGTGATGCACTCAACAGGCTTCAGGCAACGGGATACATCCTCAATGAGTACGCTGCAGAATATGACAGGAAGACGGCTGATGGGGTTTAAGAACAGATCACTGAAGAAATTGAGGGCTCGGCGGGCATTCCCCAAGAAGAGATGCTGGTTGATGTTGGTTGATGGTGGTTGCCACTGAGACCAACAAGGTCCCACCAGCATGGGGTTGTGATGTTGGTTGTTGTTTACCTTTAGGTAACAACCACCATCACCACCATCGTTGAGGGAAAACATCACAGAGAACCGTATTCGCAAGAACTCAACGTTCCACCATCCGTGCGCCGGCTGAGACTATTCCAAGCACCCGAGAGCCCTTGACTGCAAACTGCTTTCCACAAGGGATCCACCATTCCCGCACACTCCCAAGGTGGAACAATGCTTCTATGGGAAAACGCTCCCCCGCTCAACACGCCAACAACGATCTCTCCGCGTCCAGACTACTGACGGTTCAGAACGCTCGTCTCTCTCGGAAAAAAGTCACCTTCTACGATACTTGCTCTGCAGCCTTCCCTGCCGGTGCACTACCCAGGTTTCTTCGCGGTCATCCAAAAAATTCCTTCTCAAAATTTTCGCGGGACCATGCAGGGGCTACCTTCGAAGCGAAGCGGCCAAACCAACCGGGGGTCTGGGCAAAAAACTGCGATTCGAATTCAACGCCCAATGCACGCACGCAGAGCCAACCCACACGAACGACCTCGAGCAGCCCACGCACACTCACCGAAGACCCTCGAAGCGGCAGCGATGCCCATCATCTGTTTCATCGAGCATTCACTCCTGGACTGAAACACGATCGATCACCATTCGTTGCTGATCCCATGAAGAACCAGTTGCTTCGAAGACCTCAACGAGTGCAGCTGTGAAGAGGAGCGGCAAGGTGATTTCGAGATTTGGGGGTTCACAGGCCGGCCATCACCAGCGCACGTGAGAACGCCTACACCTCGAGTCTTCATCGATCAGCATCGCCACATCTGAATCAGCCTGGCGTCGACCAGCAACCGGCCGGAGAGTCTGAATCTACTCGGCCAGATCGACTCATCACACGTGATCAACGAACACCCCGTGTTCTTGTCTGCGAAACCTCAACCTCAGATTCACTGCGGAATGTCAGTCTTTTTCATCGTTTCGTGTACCACGGCACCCAAGTACACCTATTTTCGGTACTATAAGTCGGGTGTGGACACGTCGATCGGATTCGAGCACGGCCTGAGATATGTGGTGTCGCCAGCGACGTATCAGAAGATTCTGGCAGATAGTGGCGATCCGCTGACGATGGCAAACAGTGCGCTGGCGCAGTATGCTGACCGGTACTTCGAGTATGAACCGTCCACTCGGCGCGTGAAACTGTGGCGTACCAACGGCGGAACGCTCTCGTATTCGATCAGTTACGCGACCAACCCCAACAGCCTGCCATCTCCCGCCCCGTTTAATCACTGGACACGTTCGAGTACTCTGACCCGACAGGACGGTTCGAAACAAATCTTCTTTTCCAACAATTACGGACTGGTCATGCTGTCGGTACTGGAAAGTGCCGATGGACTGCGGCAGTGGTGTGCTTACACCCGTTATGATGCATTCGGCAGGGCGGAATGGCAAATCAGCCCTTCAGCGATCACAGGGTACAATGAATCCCTGAACGACCTGCTGGGCTACAATTCCGGTACTGGCAAATACCAGTACGTGCGAGATGCCAGCGGACTGATCGACATCTCGGTATACGACACCAGTACCGGAACAGAGAATTACGTCAGGTATCGCAATCTGCGTCAGGGCCAGCTCGGATCGGATATTCGGCAATCACAGACGGACTACACAACTCAGACGGTTGGAAGCGCGGCACGAATACTGGTTTCAAAGCAAACCATCTATACTGACGAATCACATGCCGTTCCAATTGAAACCAGCTTTGCCTATACCTTCTATTCCGGAAAGCTTCAGCCATCTCAGGTTGTTACAACACTGCCAGCCGTGTTGACATCGCAGAATGGCAGCGGAACATCCGCCACAACAACGCAGAAGTTTGACCTGCTGGGGAATCTCACTGAAACCACCGATGAGCGCGGTTTGACGAACCAGTACTCGTTTGATGTTGCAACCGGAGCAATGACGAAGTCGATCGAGGATTTTGGAACTGGCAAACTGAACCTGACGACGGACTTTGAGATTGACTCTCAAGGCAGAACTGTACAGACACTCGGGCCAGTTCATGAGGCCGTTGTCGGGGGCACAGCCACCAGTATTCGCGCTGCACGATGGACAACATTTGATGATGCCACGAATAAGGTCATGTCCGCGAGTGGATATGCGACCGGCACCGGACCTTCCTATACGTTTACTCTGGTCAATCCGGTATCGATTACCTTCACGAACAACAATGGCAATGTCCTTGAAGAGATCCAGGCCACGCGATCGTCGACGGCAGGAAAGCTGCTGCCAACCGACACGTTCAGCCAGTCCAGCTACGTGCGATGGACGACGAACCAGTACGAACAGTGTTGTCTGATTTCATCAACCCGGTCCTATTTCCTGATTCCTTCCTCCGGGTCAGGTACGGAAGGCACGAACTACAACACGACTTCGTTCGGTTATGACCAAATGCTGCGTCGCAATCAAACGACATCCCCAGGTGGTACAATCAGTATCAGTGTGTTCGATGACCGAAATCTCGTAGCGGCAGTCTATGTGGGCACCGACGCAACCGGAGCGACAGAGACGGACCCCACGGGGCAACGCCGTTAAGGAAAAAGTGAGTGTTGCAAATTGAGTTTCCTGAGTGCTTGTTTTTGTTTTTCCGTTGCCTTAAGAATGATGGGTTGAGTGGCTGAGGGTTTGTCTTTCTTGTTGGGCTTATAGCGCGCTGCCTTGCTGCTCGTACGTTCGTAATCGTCGAGAACTGCTTCGCTCAACTGCTGACGCAGCACGGTACCGTTCATTGCTGCCTCATGGCACATGTCCATCGTATCCTGAATGATCGCAAGGCTCAGTGACACGCTCGAATTGGCAGGTGGCTGATCGATTTTGATCTGTTCCTTCACGGCGAACAGCTGGACGACCCACAGGCCCAGCAATGACCAGTCCATTTCCACGTAGCAGCATTCGGCTGTTCGACTGTGCAGGGTGCTGCGGCCAAATGTCTGCTTCAACGAGCGAAACTGCAGTTCGATTCCCCATCGCATTGCATACAATTTCGCAATCTCTGAATCTGAAAGTTGCTTCGAACATAACACATTCGTTACCAGACTCATGGTACCGCGTTCGTTCTGAATCTGAATGAGTCGCAATACAAGCGGCGGTTGTTTCTTACGCATCATTGCATCTGGCCACACGCAGACAATC
>JAEUIH010000239.1 GCA_016795105.1 Planctomyces sp. | reverse complement strand
CGATAGATATTCATCAAGATGAAGCAGCAGACGTTGAGCCATCTTGGCAACTTTGCTTCCGGTTTGCACCTTCAGCTCAATCTGCGAAGCGCGCACTTTCACGATGGCGAATTCGGCAGCCACAAAGAACGCGTTGGCAAGCACCAGCACAATGGTAATCAGTAGTCCTATAAACGGGTCATCCATGAAGGATAGGGAAGCCTCCCCCTGTTAGTGAAACAAACAACGCACCACAGCCGCCAATCGTTGGCCGCAATGATGCTTGGCCAGATGAAACACAGGCCGAAGATAGTACCCTTTCCCCACGTAGCACAAACGGGGGGGCAAGGTTTCATCAAATAAAAAAAGCGACGGGATAGAGGCTCGTCGCTTTTTTGTTTTTTGGTGCTCCCTGCCGGACTCGAACCGGCGACCCACTGATTAAGAGTCAGTTGCTCTACCAACTGAGCTAAGGAAGCGCGGCAAATATGCGCCTACGCCACCGATAGCACAACAGGATTTTTTGCAAGAAAAACGTTCGTTACAAGGGGATGGAGTGCGAAGGGGATGTCGAATGTCAAATTGAAGAGTGAAGAATGGTAGCTGTTGGAGTTTCCACCGAACCTCACCTCCGCTCATGCTGAGCTTGTCGAAGCCGTCGAAGTATGAGTGGAGCCAATAACGATTAGGTTGCTGCAAACTCCTTTCCTTTGAGTATCACCGATTTCATTACAGATCAGGCCTGTGTTGTACCGATTGAGTACAGCATAGGCCTGATCCTTTTTTCGCATTTCTAATTCGCTTACTCACCCCGGCAAGCTCACGGGTTCTTCCTCCCCGCTCCGCTCTTTCA
>JAEUIH010000238.1 GCA_016795105.1 Planctomyces sp. | reverse complement strand
ATTCATCAAGCGCATCATTGGCGATGCACTCAAGAACTGCAAGGAAGACATGCAGTTCTTCAACGACCGCATCGACAAGGATCTGCTAGCCAGGCTCGAAGGCATTCAGAAGGAAGACTTCCTGCGGGTTTCCTACACCGAAGCGGTTGACATACTGGAAAAGTCGGGCCAGACCTGGGAATTCCCTGTCGGCTGGGGTAAAGATCTGCAATCCGAGCATGAACGCTACCTGACCGAAAAGCACTTTGGCAAGCCGGTGATTCTCTACAACTATCCGCGAACGCTCAAGCCTTTCTACATGCGGGTCAACGATGATGGCAAAACCGTCCGTGCTATGGATGTGCTGGTGCCCGGTGTGGGTGAAATCATTGGAGGCAGCCAGCGTGAAGAACGACTCGAAATGCTGACGCAGCGATTGAAGGAACAAGGCCTGCCTGTGGAACCTTATGCCTGGTATCTTGATTTACGCAAGTTTGGCACCGTGCCTCATTCCGGTTTTGGCTTGGGCCTGGAACGTGCCTTGCTGCTGCTCACCGGCATGGCCAACATCCGCGATGTGATCCCGTTCCCTCGAACACCTGGCAACGCCGAGTTTTAAGTCTTACTCTCCTCCTCTCCTGGAGGGAGAGGGGGTGGGGTGAGGGGAGGGATTTGCAATGATGTTGCAGCATCAGCTGAAACACTCTTCTCCCCCACATTCCGAAACGGCAACAGGAACACCACCATCGCACATTCACTGATCAGCCAGGTGATGCGAAGCAGCAGAGCCACCAGAGCTGCGTAATCTGCACCAATCTGATTTTGCAACAACACCATGATCGCCCATTCGCGCG
>JAEUIH010000237.1 GCA_016795105.1 Planctomyces sp. | reverse complement strand
TCCGCGAGTTCTTGAAGGAACTCATCCAGACTGATGCCACAGCTTCGATGGAACGATATCGACTTCCTCGATTTCTTCGCCGTAGAACCCACGGTCGAAGATTTTGGAGTTTCCTACAACTATGAGTTGGAGTGTGACGGGCTGCGTTTGCTATTTACGCTTTGGCAATTTGAAAGCGTGATTCAAGCGTCACTGTTCCGAGGCACAACCGAACCAGCGTTATTTACTTTTGCTGCTTACGTCAGAGGTGAAGCCCGCTTCATCAACGATCAAAGGGGGCGGTACATGGACTTTGAAGATTGCATCGTTGCTCCGTCTCGCTTCTGGTACATTTACGCTGGCGATCCGTTCGATCAACAACGTTTTCCAATTTCGGTAACAATTCGCCTCGTGATCGATCCTGACATCCGAATCGGATTCGTGAACTAAGAGTCTCGTACGTGACCGGGGCGAACAATCGGTTCAACCGGAGCCGCGGGCCGCGCGGATTCTGAAATCAATAACGGTTGGCCGCGGCTCGGTTATCCGTGTCGTCATTTGCGAAAACTAGTGACTGGAAGATGACTCGGCAGCTGAAAACAATCGACGATGACATCATCACTGTCTCAGATGTCTTCGGCCGCGATGAATGTCTCGACCTTGTTGCACGCGCCGAATCAATCGGCTTTGAAGCTGCTTCTGTGCGAACTTCGAGCGGCCCGCAGATGATGACGCACATTCGCAATAATGATCGCGTTGTGTTCAACGACGTCGAGTTGGCCAGCAAAATGTGGGAGCGAATACGCTCATTCCTTCCCGCACTCGACGGACAGACTGCCTGTCGTGTTGATTCTCA
>JAEUIH010000236.1 GCA_016795105.1 Planctomyces sp. | reverse complement strand
TCGCCTCTCCGGTAGAGTTTCATCGGCTACCCCATCGGCTCATTTTTTCCGTGCCTTCCGTGCATTCCGTGGGCCTCCTTCACTGCCTTCAGGCTTATCCATCCAAAAAAATCTGCTGGCCTCCCTGAATCTGCTGGAAGCCAACCTGGCCTGGTCCGTTGCCAGGGCTCGTCCTGCCGGGAGATCTCCAGCAGATTCAGGGAGGCCAGCAGATTCGGGGCAGGTTTACCCCGCATAGGATGAAAAAGGCCCACGGAAGGCACGGAATTTCACGGAAGGTTCGGGTTTTGAAGGGTTCTTGAGATTCATCTTTCCGGGAGAGTTTGATCGGCTTTTCCCTTCCGCCTCTTTTTCCGTGCCTTTCCGTGCATTCCGTGGGCCTCCTTCGCTGCTTTCAGGCTTACCCATCCAAAAAAATCTGCTGGCCTCCCTGAATCTGCTGGAAGCCAATCTGATCCGGGACCGGCGGCTCAAAACCGCCACACGACTCCGGCGCGGAGGGCGAGATCGGGACTGGCGGGGGTGAGGCCGAAGCCGACGCCGGCGCGGAGGGTGATGTGATGGTCGGGCACGAGGAAGGCGCCGACATTGATCTCGTGGTAGCCATCCTCGGAAAAGTCGCCCATGGCCTCGAGGCTCAGGGAGAACTGGTGGGTCAGGTTGTGCCGCACGCCGGCGGCATAGCCCCAGGCGCCTTCGCCCTCGGCGGGGGTGACGTTGAGGAGGTTCAGCACGAGTTTGTCGGCGTCGGTGAGGTCGGCCTCGAGGAAGAGTCGGCCGATGAAGGCATCCTGCCCGTGGCTGTGGATGCTGGAGCCGCCGTGGTGATGGCTGTCGCCGCCGGCGG
>JAEUIH010000235.1 GCA_016795105.1 Planctomyces sp. | reverse complement strand
GGGTAGACCTTTGCGGTCCGGTTCCAGGAACTCCAGCTCCCCATCTCGGCGACTCGAAATCGAACACGATAGTTGTTCAGAATCTGGTCACCTGTGTTTCGAGCTTCTGACCGTGCGGCCCACATGAACTTGAAGTTAGGGTTGCTGTAATTCTTGGCAAGACAACTCATCAGCTGAGACTTGTGGGTGACATCAAACTGCAGGTCTGCCCGATCACCGCTGGTGATTGCTGGCTCATATTCGAACGTGACTTCGTTTCGATCACTGTTGTAGGCGCCATTCTTTGAACCCTGAGGCAACTCAATATCGGCAATCATTGTGCCAAGTCCGATATCAGTGGACTCCGCCTGCAACAAAGTGACTCGAGTATCCGTTGCCGAGACCAGCTGAAACTTTTCCTGTCCATGCAGAGGATACACCCACAGATTTCCTTTGACGTTGCGAGCAGCTCCTGGAGTACTGAACGTCAGGTCCACGGAGTTCTCCGCATCAATGAAACGGCCCGTGAGGTTGTCGAGCCGAGTCCAGTTGCGGTCATCCATTCCAATCTGTCGAGCCAGCAGGTTGAAGTTGCCGCCAATCTGCTTCAGGACGGTATATTCGGTCGTCTTTGTTTTAATGGAGATATGAGTGTCCGCAACACCGAGGTCAGAGATGCGGATTGTTGCTCTCCCGGCGATCGCGGGCTCGGCTGCAAGCACCGGGCTCAGGAAGAACCCGCTCGAGAACAACAGAATGACTGCGACAAGAACAGTTGAAAGGACCGGAATTCGAATTGAAGGCATGGTAATTCCCCTGAAAGCGTGGTTAAGAATTTTCTTCGAGGCCAGTGCGTTCCGTCGCAGATTGC
>JAEUIH010000234.1 GCA_016795105.1 Planctomyces sp. | reverse complement strand
TCTCAGCAAAGACACGCCACCTCTTCAACCCCCAGCCGTCCCGCCAGGGTCATACACCAGTTTCGACTTTAGCTCTCGACTACGACCCGCAGGAATACCCGCAACTGCACAACCGGAGCGTTGCGGATACCGGGCAGTACGTGGCCCTGCTTGGACCGCTGACGGAATTGCTCGATAAGGAGCTTGAAGCCCCGTCGATGCGTGCCGAACCCGTGCGGATTTTGGTATGGCGGAAATTGCGCACCCTCGGGCGCAAGAATTGCCCGGATCTATGGTGCCTGTTGACCGATCCCGCACAACGTGTCGACCCCGCTCGGGAATATCGGCACATGCAAGCCAGCCGGGAGGGCAAAGCAACCGCCAGACCCTTGTCTCCGATACTGGCAGCCCGTCGCGGCTATCGACTGCTCTGGCAAAGCGAACATGACCAGATCGATCCGGCCTCCCGGCTGATTTGGGGCTTGGCGCTCATCGGCTGGTCGGCTCGCCATTGGCATGAGGTTGCCATTTGTGAACTTTGTTTTCGGTTTACTTATCCCGGGGCGCGCTTTTGCGACGAACATACGCAGCGCGGTCAGAGTGGGACGGGGCATTCGCTGGCTTACCGACGTTACCGTCTGGGAAAGAAAGCGCACGCGCTTGCAAAGCATCGCGGCCAACTCGATTTTCTTCGCGGTAACACTATTGTGCGCGATATGCGCCGCCGGCTTGCGCTCTCCGACGTGATCTTCGAATGGGGCTACGAACCCGAGTCCATCCACGATGAGATGGTATTGCTTCAGGCGTCCTTGGCAGGAGCTAAAGTCGAAACTGGTGTATGACCCTGGCGGGACGGCTGGGGGTTGAAGAGGTGGCGTGTCTTTGCTGA
>JAEUIH010000233.1:371-871 GCA_016795105.1 Planctomyces sp. | reverse complement strand
GGGTGGCTGGGCGAAGAAGGAGACTGGAGCAATCAAAAGAATCAGCAGTGAAAAGGTGATACTCTTCATTATCCCACCACATCCTGCACTACCCGGCATGGCTCTACACCGGTCAACCGCATATCCAGCCCCTGATACTTAAAGCTAAAGCGCTGGTAGTCGATGCCACATAGATGCAGCATGGTGGCATGCAGATCATGCACGCTCACTACGTTCTCCACGGATCGGTAGCCTAGTTCATCGGTGTTACCATACGTGATGCCACCTTTGATGCCGCCGCCTGCCATCCAGATGGCAAAGGAAAGAATATGGTGATCGCGGCCTGTACCTTGACCCATGGGTGTACGACCAAACTCGCCACCCCAGATCACCAGCGTATCATCGAGCAAGCCTCGCTGTTTCAGATCAGCCAGCAACGCTGCACTTGCCTGGTCCACATCATTCGCAGCAATCTTCATGCTCTTTTCGATTTCGCCATGATGATCCCATGCACGATGATA
>JAEUIH010000233.1:0-361 GCA_016795105.1 Planctomyces sp. | reverse complement strand
CGCCAGGCGACGGGCCATCAGGCAGTTGGATGCAAAGCTGCCATCACCCGCCTCCTTGATCCCATACTGTTCCAGCGTAGCTTTGGTTTCCTTGCTGAAATCGGTCAGTTCAGGCACCGAAGTCTGCATGCGAAATGCCATTTCATATTGAGCAATGCGCGTAGCAATTTCAGGGTCATTTTTCTCAGCCGCCAACATGCCATTCAGCCGCTGAATCTCATCGATCACCTGACGCTGAGTGCTCTGGCAAACTCCGGGCGGACTGCCTACGTAGTGGACTGCTTCACCTTTCGATTGGAACAGAATGCCCTGGAACTTGCTGGGCAAAAACCCAGCAGACCACTGCCGGGCAGAAATAGGC
>JAEUIH010000232.1 GCA_016795105.1 Planctomyces sp. | reverse complement strand
AGACACTGGGGAGGCTCGGCCAGGGCGGCATGGGTACCGTCTACGCCGCCTTCGATCGAGAGCGCGGACTCAAGATCGCGGTCAAGAGCCTGACCGCCTCGTTGCAGACGATGGACGCCGAGCGGCTGCGGATGTTCAAGCAGGAATTCCGCGCCGTGCAGGACCTGCAGCATCCGAACCTCGTACAGCTCGGCGAGCTGTTTGAAGAGGAAGGCCACTGGTTCTTCACCATGGAGTTGGTCGAGGGCATCGACTTCCTGTCCTTTGTCCGCACAGCCCCGGCCGAGCCGGCCGAGGAGGTCACTAGCGACGTCGATGTTTCCGAACACTCGCCGCGTACCGGCGGAGCGACCGCGATGCTGCCGCGCACGACGATCGCAGCTTCCGCGAAGTTCAATGAAATGCGGCTGCGCAGTGCGCTCGCCCAGCTGACGCACGGCCTGCGCACCCTGCACCGGCATGGGAAAGTGCACCGCGACATCAAGCCGTCCAACCTGATGGTGACTGAGGCCGGACGGCTGGTCATCCTGGACTTTGGCATCGCCTCGGATCTGAAACAGAACGAAGAATGGGCGGAGTCACGCACGATCGGAACGATTCAGTACATGGCGCCGGAGCAGGCCGCAGGTCAGGCGGTATCCCCGGCTGCGGACTGGTACAGCGTCGGCGTTGTGCTGTACCAGGTACTAACCGGACAGCTCCCCTTTAGCGGAACCGGGGAAGAGATCCTGGCCGCCATCCAGCATCGGGAGCCGACCCCGGTACACGAGCTCGTTCCTTCGGTTCCTTACGATCTCGCCCGCCTATGCACGGATCTTCTAAGTCGCGATCCGTCCGTCCGACCGACCCCAGAGCAGATCCTCGATCGGCTGCAGG
>JAEUIH010000231.1 GCA_016795105.1 Planctomyces sp. | reverse complement strand
ATGGTGCCAGCAGAATGAAGTTGCTGTTTGTATTTACTGGCCGCTGCTCAAGGGACTGCTCGCAGGACGGCTTGCCCGAGATCATCAGTTTGTTGATGCGGACGGCAGAAAGAAGTATCCCATGTTTCAGGGAGCCGAATGGCAGCGAAATCAGGACTTCATGGACGAACTGAAGCAGATCGCCTGCGAAGCCGGTCATGACCTTCCCGCCATGGTCATCGCCTGGACGATTCGACAACCCGGGATCACATCCGCACTATGTGGTGCCAAACGCGCATGGCAGATCAAAGAAACCGCAGCCGGCGGCCGGATTCAGCTCAGCGACACAACCATGTCCCGCATCCAAATCGCCCTCCAGCGCCGAACCTCCCCCCAAAGTACTCATCACGCTCCGTCGTGATCTCGAACCCTCCCTCCCCGCAACCTCCGCCACCAAGTCATCCATTACACACAGACAACCCTCAACCAAGATCGCCAAACAGTGATCGCCAAACAGGGGAGCGACGAACAGGGGAGCGACGAACAGGGGAGCGACGGGCAGGAATGCCCATCCTACTTAGGTTGTGTTCCGTTTCTTAGATATCGCACGACACCCACAATCAATGTAATCACCGTCAGCGGAATTACAAAGAAGAACATCACACTGGTCAACGTGCGAGCCAGTTCCGGGTGAGTTGCAGAGATCGCCAGTGATGCTGTGTAGGCGATGTAGTAGCCAAGAAACAGAGCGCCTTCCCAGCGAGCAATCCGGTGACCGGTGAAAAAGATTGGCAGACAACTGACCGAAGTGGCAATCATAATCGGAATGTCCATTCGCATCGCCGTTTCAGAAACGGTCAGCCCACCTTTGGACACGATCCCCGAGAGTCCCAGGACTC
>JAEUIH010000230.1 GCA_016795105.1 Planctomyces sp. | reverse complement strand
CGGGGACCTGTTGACTCGTCGAGTGTTAATGGGATTTCGATACTATCATGTTCTAAAGATCGGAAGCCCTGTATTTCGCAACCGTTCTCCGTGATTGTCTTGATGTGAACTTGACCGTGATCGAGTAATTGTGCCCCAGCAATTGCCTCGTCAGTTGGTACCGAGGTCCCCCTCCAATCGATCAATCCGGCCAAGAATTGTCGGCGATCGCGCTGGCCATCAACAATCTTTAGTTGAAGGACCCGCCCGCACGCAAACCATCCGTTGTCAAGCGGGATGGACCAGAACTGCCCCGGTTCCAAATAAGCTGTAGACTTTGGAACGAAGGGGTACTTAACTGACGACCGTGGTGCCGATGAAGTCATACGTTCTCATGTGATATAACGACCAAGGTAACTCGGCGGCGGCCAAGAACCGTTGATTTCAGAAACCGCGCGGCCCGCGGCTCCGGTTGAGCCGATTATTATGCCGCGCATTCGCGACCAGTATCAATATCGAATGTGTATTCCACATCGTTGAAGTCGACAACATGGACACAATCTTCACGTATCGTGATGCCATTTGTAAAGATGTCAGCGCCGCCAGATTGCCATACGAGTTGGCCATCGTACGACACGCGAGCAATTTCGAGTTCGCCGTGTGAAATGAAGCAGTGATGTGTTTCAGAGTGATAGACGCCAAAACATGTTGCCGAATCAGATTGAGTTGTCCATTGCAGCTCAAGAGTCGGAATTGTGAGCGACACTAAGTACGGACCAACAGCAACAACGCATGATTCAGCATGGATGAGGGCAGAATGTTCGTGGATGCCGGATGCGCCACCACCCGCCAAGAGAATACAGGTTGCGATTAATTCGTTGTCGGCGAAAATACTCAATGCGTATCGTGA
>JAEUIH010000022.1 GCA_016795105.1 Planctomyces sp. | reverse complement strand
CTTTGCCTCAACAGAATACCGGAAAAAACGCGTCGTCTCTATCTTATTCCGTGGTCCTAAAACTGGGGTCCACTTCATTCATCCCGTCGCTGCGGCAGCTCGAAAAGGAACCGTCCTTGGGGCTACAAGGATTTCCCGCAAATCCTAACCCATTAATAAAGGCCCGCAAAAGGGGATTTGGTGAGAAAATTGAGACAATTTTGAGGCGGTGTCGTCATCTCAGCAGAGGACTAAACATTGAATCCTCAGAATGAGTGTGATTGTGATTTCTCCAACCGAGATGACTCAACTTTGGCGTAGCCATGCTTCGGCACTTGTGCTGCTGGCGAAGTCGCGATGTGGGGCTGCTGTGGATCAGGCGGAAGACTGTGTTCAGGAGGCTTTTATTCGGCTTGCGTCGCAGGAGCCTGTTCCGGCGGACTGCCTTGCGTGGCTGGTGCGAGTTGTGCGGAATGCAGCGATCGATGCATCGCGTTCCCAGAAGCGACGCGTCGCACGCGAGTCGACTGCCGGGAAGATTCGTGGCGGAATGTTTGAGCCGGACCCATTGACCAGCAGTTCGGCAACAGAAGATATGGAACGGGCGTTGGCGAGCCTGGATCCGGAGACTCGGGAGATTATCGTTGCCCACATCTGGAACAACATGACGTTTCGACAGATCGCGGAAGTGTTCGAGATATCACATGCAACTGCGAATCGCAGGTATGAGGCCGGCATTGTTCGCCTTCGGCTGGCGGTGATGCAGGTCGAGATCCTGACGAATACAAAGAATTGACTCAAATGAATGACTCTTCAGAATCCGATCTTCAGCAGTTTGAGCGTCAGTTGCGTCAGATGGTGCCTGCATCGCATGAAAGTCTGACGGAAGACACGTTTTACAGAGCCGGCTGGGCTGCTGCGGAAAAACACTTCCTGGCCGATGCAGCCGACAGAGTTGTACCCGGGAGTTTGGTTCGGAAGAACTTTTGGCTGAAAACGAGGACGTTTTCCTGTGGCGTTGTCTCTGGTCTGATGTTATGGGCCATAACAGCCAGTTTCTCCGGTGGCACTTCACATGAGTCTTCTGCAGAGATTCGACGTGTAGTCGCGGGGCCGGGTGCTGAGACGATTCGAAGTGAAGAGGGCTTAGTTGTCTCTGAGGGCGAACCCAAACGACAGAACGAACCTGCCCCTGCGGTGTCCTCTACCGCTCCAGCATCCAGAGTCTCGCTGCTGTCAACGCTCGTTGGCGAGGTTTGGCCGTGGAATGCAGTGAACTATCCGCTTTCGGTTGATTCGGAATCGTCTATGCAACCTGCATTGAGCCGAGTGGAAAGGTCTCGCTGGAACGACATGACGGCCTCGAACATGTCGTCGCGACAAGCAAGTGATCTGACAATGGCGTCAGGTCCTTCACAAACGATGCTGCGAACGTCACCTTTAGTTCGAAAATCACTCGAAGAGTTTCTGTGATTCAGAACAGATTCTGGCGCTGATTTTCGTCTCTGCAATTCTCTTTGATTCAGCCTTCTGTCACGAATTCTAAGGATCGCATTATGCGCTGCGCACGTTGTCTTAAAGATCATCTTCAGTATCGAATTCGATGTGTGATGATCCTGCTTACAGTTCTGCTGACATGCTCTCGCGGAATCACTGTCGCCCAGGACGCTCCGGGATCCACGATGACTCTGGAGCAGCTTCGCCTCGGACCGAAGAAACTTCAGGAGCCGTTGAAGCCCCTGCAGATTCAGCCTGCTGCGGAACCGACTCCAGCGTTTCGCTATCGTCTGTATCCGGCCAATTGGGAACTGAAACCCGGTTCTGCTCAACTGCACTTTTCCCGGGCACTGATTCTGTATTCTCAGAAACCAAAGGAGAGTCAGAAACTGTGGCATGACTGGGCTTCTGCCGAAGCCAGCCCGACGGATGAACAGTTGACGGCCGCTGTCGGGGAATTATCCAGTATCTATTCAGAGTTGCATCACTTAGCGATGTCCGAAGATTTTCAATGGGACCATCGTATTCGGGATCTGCGGGGGCCCGAGGTTTATTCATTCCTGCTTCCGGATGTTCAGGAAGCTCGCAGCATGGCTCAAATGCTTCGTCTTAAGATTCGCCACGAGATCCGGAACAAGGATTTTGATGGAGCAGTTTCCACGATGAGTGATGGGTTTCGGCTGGCTAAATTTGTCGGTCAGGGAGAGACTCTGATCCAGAAGCTGGTTGGAATTGCAATCGCTGCGATCATGCGAGACGGGCTCGAAGAAGCGATCGGTACTCCGGGCTGCCCAAATCTCTACTGGGCGATTGCGACGATTCCACAACCGCTGATTGATATTCGGGAATCCGCCCTTTGGGAGCTCAGCAATATTCACGCCGTATTTCCGGCACTCCGTGATGCGGAGACAGCCAATTGGTCGGAAGCGGAAGCGGCAGAGCGATGGGCCGATATGGTTGACGATCTCAGTGTTCTAACGGACAACAACAGAGCGTTCGCCCAGGGGCCTCGAGTGACGCTCGCGATCGCCGGAGTGGCGCTGGTTGATGTCGCCCGAGAACGACTGCTTGCGGGAGGGATTCCGGAGCAACGTCTCGCCAGCCTGCCTTCACTCCAGATCATCCTGATGGATGCATCAATTGAACTGCGGAAGGGCGGGCAGGAACTTTCCAAAGGTATTTTGCTTCCTTCACCTGTCGCCGATGCCGTCATGCGACGTGAAGATCAGGAGTTCAAGGCGTGGGTCGGCAACTCCAGAACGACTTCGGTCGGTGCGGCGATTGCGTCAATTCTTTTCCCTGCGGTGATGAATGTACGACAGGCGGACACACGCATGATTCTGGGGCACAATCGATTGATGACTCTTGAAGCTCTCCGGATGTATGCGGCCGAGCACGATGGCAAGTTGCCGTCATCACTCAATGAACTCACATCGGCACCGGCTATGAAGGACCCTTATTCAGATGGACCATTTGAATATCGGGTAGAGACAGTAGAAGGACGGCAGATGATCATTCTCAAGGCCGCCGGTCCGACCAACTACCGACCTCTTCAGGAATTGAACGCAATACTCGATCGCTGAACGCACACAACAAACATCCACTTACCCACTCTTCTGAAAGGCATGACGATCATGCTGAAAAAAGTATTCTCACTCCTTCGATGTCACTCAGTACTGCTTGTGCTGGTGGCATTCGTTGTCCACAACGCCAGCATGGCTCAGGATTTACAACTTAAGCTCCCTGATGGGGTCCGGAAGTATATGGACTCCCGCACTGCTGTTGTCGGCTGGGTCGACCTGTCACAGCTTGATGTTGCAGCTCTCGGACAATTCAGAGGGAAAATGACCGGGGCTGAGGAGTCGACTGAATCACAAAAGGCCGTAGTTTCTGCTCTCACTCAGACGGGAGTCACACGAGTCTATTGGATCAGCGATACCGCTGGACTTGTTTCCGGTCCACGTGCGGTGTTTGTTCCAGTGCCGCCCGAGAAGAAGGACGCGGTGGCTGCCATCCTGAAGGCACTGGCTGTGGAAATCTTTGGTGGTAACGACAAGGCGATAGTCATTGTCAATGATGATGTGATACTCGCTGGCGATCAGGCCGCCGTTGATTTTTTACTTTCTGAACGCAGAGGAACAGTGAACGACGATTTCCTGAAGGCTCTTGACCGCGTGCAGGATCCTCATGGAATTGTTGTCGCAACCCCGGTTCATGTCATGCTCCCAATCGTGGCTGTGCTGCCAAAGCTCGTAAACGGGGACGCGGAACGCGTGGCACAGGCTTCGGAGTACCTGGTGAATCTGCGTACGTTCACACTTTCCGGTCAGCTGCCTCCGTCAGAAGTCACAGTCCGTATCTCTACCAAATCGAAAGCAACAGCCGAAGGCCTTACGTCCATGGTCAATGAGTGGATGACGGGACAGGTTAAGGAGAAGGCCGATATTCTGAAACTGACCGCTGGGGATGAAGACGTGACTTTGAAATTGAAGTCCGTCGATGAATCGTTAGAAGCACTGACAGTGTTTCAGCAACTTGCTACCGGTGATGCAAAACCTCAATCGATGAACTCGCTCAAGCAAATCGCCCTTGGATTGCACAATTTTTATGACGCCTTCGGATGCCTTCCGCCTCAGGCTGTTTCCAGCGACGACGGGAAGAGACTGCTGAGCTGGCGAGTCCTGATTTTGCCCTACATTGATCAGGCGCAGCTCTATAGCGAGTTTCATCTTGATGAGCCGTGGGATAGTGAACATAACCAGAAGCTGATTGCAAAAATGCCTGCCACGTATCGCTCTGTACCAGTTCAGGGCGTGCAGGGCGATCCTGGGAAAACTCGCTTCGTGGCTCCGTTGACAAAAGATTCTGTGTTTGGTCGTTCAGGGCCGGGAACTCAATTCAAAGAGATTACCGATGGGACCAGCAATACCCTGATGGTTGTTGAGGCTGATGTAGATAAGGCAGTGATCTGGACGAAGCCGGAAGACATTGTTATCGACGATAAGGATCCGATCTCGTCAATCCTGAATCCTGAGACACCATCTTTTGCTGCGTGCCACTGCGATGGTTATGTGCGGCTCGTGTCTCGGAATGTTACTGCCGAAACCCTGAGAGCCTTTCTCAGTATGAATGGCGGCGAGGTGATCAGCTGGGATGAGGTCGACAAGTAGGTCGCTCTCAAGGCAGTTCGTTTTGGTTGAGTTGTCGGACTCAACTGAATATGCGGGGCCCACCTGAAGCTGGGGAAAAAGAAAAGCGAGCCTTGAAAGGGGCTCGCTTTTTTGTTTGGTTCAGGGGTGGGGTATACGGGACGGGCAGGAATGCCCATCCTGCATGTAGCAGGCACTTTCCAAGTGCCGTCCGCTGCCGCCGCAATGCGATTGGGACGGGCAGGAATGCACGAGCGTGGGGTATACTGGACGGGCAGGAATGCCCATCCTACGATTTATTTTAGCTGCCTGATGGGCCGCCGGTGCGGACGCGTTTGCGGACGTCTGTTTCCAGAACGCCGAAGGCTTGCTCATGGCGCTGGAGAGCCATCGACAGGGCTTGCCACAGTCGCTTGGCTGTGAAGTGATTGAGGATGATTCGCTGATTGACTTTTACGTCCACCTTGCCAGTGGCGTAGGGAGTTGGATTCAGACCCAGGTCCAGAATCAGTTCTTCAGGAGTGCTGGAGACACGGCAGAAGTTTGCGTATCCCGCATTGGCGTGTGAATCATCAACGACGACTTCCTGAAACTGCTGCTGCGCTTCTGGTCCCTTTGTTTCTTCTTTACCTTCACTCACAGGATCGTTCTCCTCAACTTCTGAATCTGCCTGGATATCATTGTATTCGTAATCCCCGTCCATGGACTGCTGCGGGGGCGGCAGTTTATAGCACCACCTGCGGACTCAAACAACGCCTGTACTGCGTTTCAGGCGAATTGTTCGATGTCACACAGTTGAGTTGGAAAGCCGGGTGGTTTGGGAGAGGTTCGGTGATTGCCAAATGATTCTGTCAGGTGTCATCCTCGCACCAGCGAAGAGTCACCCAGGCAACAGAGACCGCAGGACTCGAATCAGTTGCTCGATCTCACTCATGGTGTTGTATCCATGAATTGCGATCCGAAGTCGTCCTGCGTGTGACATCACATGGATGTTTTGTTTGAGGAGTTCCTGATGGATCGTTTCGGCATTCGGGTGTCGAAATGCCATGATCCCTGCAAGCTGACAATTGGCGGGAGTGAGCATTTCTACCGGCAGTTTTGAGATTTCGCGGAAGCAGAACTCGACGAGCGGAGCCGCATGATGTGCGATTTTCTGAACCCCAGTCTCCCGGATGTATGAAAGACCGGCTTCAATGGCGTAGATGGCTGGAAAGTTTGGCATGCCAACGGCAAAGCTCGCTGCGCCGGGCTGGCTGATTGCGGAGTCAAACCTTTGAACACCAAACGGGTCCTTCAGATGGAACCACCCACCTGCAGGAACAGTCCAGGTCTCTGCCCGAGCAGACGGTACACCAACAAGTCCGCCGCCGTGACTCGCAAGGATCCACTTATGGGTCGAGCTGACGATCAGATCGACATCTCGCAGATCGAGTGGAATTCGCCCGAGTGCCTGTGTGACGTCCACACTGAGCAGAGCATCAGAGTGTTTTCGGACCTCATTTCGAAGCTCATCGAGTGGCACAACGAAACCATTGAAAAAGCTGACGAGAGAGGTTGTGACAAGACGCGTCTTTCGACTGAGCAGAGGAATGAGATCGCTCACATGAAGCGCCCCGTTTTGTGATCTCCAGATCTTTACGGTGGCACGGCTTCCAGGCTGCAGCCATGGTGTGACTCCTGCCGGAAAATCCAGATCGTTGATGACAATCTCATCGCCGTCTTTCAGGTGGAGTGCCATTGCGGCAAGATTGTAGGCTTCGGATGAACAGGAGCAGACAGCTGTCTCGTCCGGCGTGAGGCCATAGAATTCTGCAACCAATGCTTTAACGCGATCGAGCGTCTGAAAGTGGGGCTTGCGGCCATCCATACCAAGTTGCTTGTCAGCAAAATATTGGTTCAGTGCATTACGAACACGCAGCGGTGGAATTCCTTCTGCGGCGGTATTGAGGTAGACGCGTCCATCGAGGGAGGGAAAGTCGGTCTTGCGCGATTCAGCAGTGAGCATGAAGAACTCTTTCGGGCGGGTGTCTTTTACGCGGGTATCAGTCGATCAGGATCGCAGCGGGACTCTCGAGTGCCTGAACGAGGGACTTCAGGAATCGAGCGGCCGGTGCGCCGTCAACAATTCTATGGTCAAACGTCAAACTGAGGGAAATGATATCGCGAGGTACGAACTGTCCGTCAGTCCACACGGGCTCTTTTCGAATCCGTCCCACACCCAGAATGGCACACTGGGGTCCATTGATCACTGGAGTAAACGTATCGATTCCGAGTGCACCGAGATTTGTGATTGTGAATGTGCCTTCCTGAACGTCTGCGGACGCGAGACGCCCTTTCCTCGCTCGAGCAATCACTTCAGCCGATTCGACAGCAATTTTCCGCAGGCTCTTTCTATCTACGTCTCGAACCACGGGAACAAGGAGTCCCTGATCGGTATCAACAGCGATTCCGATATTGATGTTACCGTAGATTCGAATCCCGGATTCCTCCCATGCGGCGTTGAGTTGAGGATGTTCAGAAAGAGCATGGGCACAGAGTTTGACAAAAAAGTCGTTGTAGGAAGGAACCGTCGATGCCAGATCGCCCGTTGCCAGTTGCCGAAACTGTTCACGAAGACTGACGAGATTGGTCATGTCCGCCGTCGTGTTCAGCGTTACAGTCGCCTTTTCAAGGTGGCTTTCCAGCATTCTGCGGGCAATCGTGCGGCGATTCGAGGTGAATGCCATCACCTGATCTGCGGTCGAACGTGCCTTTGTGGCTGAATCATTACCGCTGGACTCCGCTTTAATCACATCCACTTCACGAATTCGGCCATTGCGACCAGTACCTGTTAGGGTTCTCCAGTCGATGCCAATTGAATCTGCTCGGCGGCGTGCCCTCGGAGTTGCTCGTTTCTGATCTGTTGCAACCAGGTCATGCGACGAAGTGCGAGTCGAAGTTGAAGCAGAGGAGCTCTTAACACTGGAGCGCTGAGAGGCTCGTTCCACATCTTCAGGAGTAATCCGGCCGCCGACTCCGCTTCCTTCAACCGTTTCGAGATCCACGCGAAGTTCTCGGGCAAGACGACGTGAAGCCGGACCGGCTGGCGGATCGGTCAGCCTCGACTCCTGCGATCTGTCTGTTTTTGTCCCCGACTGAACCTGTTCGCCAGATTCGCCGGGAGCAAGGAGCAGAGCAAGGACCTGCCCAACCTTGACCACCTCTCCCGGTCGTGGGCTTGTCGCGATCAGGTGCAGAGTCCCTTCATCAAAGCTTTCAATTTCCTGAGCGGCCTTATCGCCTTCAAGGACGAACAGCATATCGCCTTTTTTGACCTGACCACCGGCTGGGATCAGCCATTCGGCGAACGTGCCTTCATCCATAGACCATCCAAGGCGTGGTACTGTAACTTCGACTGGCATGATGTTTACTAATTCCTGTCCAATTCGGTGCTGCCGAGGATGACTACTGCCACGAATTATTCTGCGATCAGTTGACGCATTGCTGCAAGGATTGAATCGACACCCGGAACAACCGCGGTTTCAAGTGGTGGGCTGTAGGGCGTGGGAGAAAATGCGCCGTTCAGGCGTCGGATCGGAGCATCCAGTTCATCAAACCCCTCATCTGCAATCGTTGCTGCAATTTCTGCTCCAACTCCGAATGGAGCAAAAGTTTCGTCGACGATTAAGAGTCGGCCGGTGCGAGCGACCGATTCGAGGATCGTCTCTGTATCCAGTGGCGAAATTGTTCTGGGGTCGATGATTTCGACGGAGATACCTTCCTTCGCGAGAACTTCAGCTGCCTCAAGTGAGCGATGGACCATTTGAGCGATTGCAACAACTGTAAGGTCCGTTCCATTTCTCAGAATTCGAGCTCGACCAAACTCGATTTCATAATCTCCTTCGGGGACATGGCATTTCGTGTTCAGGAGTTCTCGGTGCTCCAGGAACAAAACTGGGTCATTGCACCTGAGCGCATGATGCAGCAGACCCTTTGCATCATACGCATCGGATGGTACGACGACTCGAAGGCCGGGAAAATGACCGTACATGGAATAGTAGCTGCCTGAATGATGAGTCGCCGCGCAGTGACCAATTCCGATGCAACCTCGAAGCAGTACCGGCATCTGAATCCGACCACTGGACATGTATTGAATCTTTGCGATCTGGTTGATGATTTCGCCCACGGAGTCGAGGACAAAGTCAGCAAACATAAAGTCGACAACGGGACGTGTGCCGGTCATCGCCGATCCGCCCGCCAAACCAACGAAGCCGCGCTCTGCGATTGGAGTATCACAGAGACGAACCGGGCCGAATTTCTCGTACAGACCTTCTGTCGTTTTGAAATTCCCGCCTCGTTTACCGATTCCTTCGCCGAGTACAAAGATGCGGTCGTTATGTTCCATTTCGAAAGAGAGTGCTTCCCAGGCAGCTTTCATCCAGGTGGTTTCCCGACGTGCTCCGGTTACGGATTCAGCTTTCAGCCGATCTAGTGGTTCCGGCGCTGTGGTCGACGTTGGCGGCGCGTACACGTGTGTCGTGGCAGACGCAGCGGTTGGCCAGCTGCTGCGTTCTGCAAACTCCTGTGCTTCAGCGATCAGGGCTGTGATTTCCTGGTCAACGGCATCGAGTTCTGCGGCCGAGACGATACCCAGGCCAGTTGCCGTCTTTCGCAGTGCAGCGATGGGGCACTTTTGCTTCCACTGTTCGACATCTTCTCTGGTTCGATACGTAAAATCGCCCATTCCTTCGGCATGAGCACGAGTTCGATAGGTGCGGCATTCAATGAGCGTTGGCCCCAGACCGGCCTTGGCTCGCCGAACGGCCGCCGCGGCAGCATCTGATACCGCAATGGCGTCGTTTCCGTCCACTGTCACGCCTTCCATTCCGTATGCCGCTCCGCGAATTCCGACGTTCGGATTTCCGGCTGAATATTCAAACGGTACTTCGGTGGCGAACTGATTGTTTTCGCAGATGAACAGAACGGGCAGCTTCCAGATCGAGGCGAGATTGAGTCCTTCGTGGAAAGCTCCGTTGTTGACTGCTCCATCTCCAAAGAAGGCAACTCCGACCTGATCCGTCTTCATCAGATGGAAACTGTACCCCGCACCCGTGGCCTGAAGAATACATGGGCCAACGATTCCACTTGTTCCCATCATGCCGATTTCAGGCGAGAACAAATGCATGCTTCCACCACGACCACGAGAACATCCGGACTCTCTGCCGAAGAGTTCTGCAATAAGTTCTTTGGGTGGCATACCCTTCGCCAAAGCATGGCCATGCCCGCGATGAGTACTGAAGACCACGTCGCGTTTTGTCAGATGGGCACAAACCGCAGACGCGATTGCTTCCTGACCAACATAGGTATGGCAGGCGCCAAGGACGAGTCCTCGCTGGTGAGACTTTGCCAGTTGCTCTTCGCAGAGTCGAATCGTGACCATACTGCGATAGATGGACAGTACAAGTTCTCGGTTCAATGAACCCGACATAAGTTGTTCCTGAGCCTGGATTGAAGATTTCATATTCAAGGCTGACCCTTGTCAGCATCTGATTGTTGTCAGCGTCCGACTGTGATCAGCGTCCAATCGTGCCGCCGGCGTTCATTGCCAGATTTCCACCGTCCATGGGAATCAGAGTTCCGGTGATCCATTTTGAGGCGTCTGAAGCGAGGAGAACGGCCAGCCCTCGAATATCGTCCGGCACTCCCATCCTTCCGGCTGGAATTCCGCTGAGCCATTTTTCTTTCATTGCCGGGTTCTCAGCGATGCGTTTCTCGAGTCCAGGGTTCATGACCTGCGCCGGCAGGATCGCGTTGACTCGGATGCCACGGCTGGCCCATTCGGTACTGAGTTCACGAGTCATCTGAACGACAGCGCCCATTGCCATACTATACGCGATGTGTCCTCGACCGAGGGCCGTTATGCTGGCAAGCGAACCTATGTTCAGAATGCTGCCGCCGCCCTGCTTCTGCATTCTGCGGCCAGCGTGCTGACACATCAGGAACCTGCCAAAGACGAGGTTCTGAAAGACCGTTGTGACCTGATCAAGGGTGATCACATCCGGGCTTGCCATGATGGCTTCACCGGCGATATTCGCCAGAAAGTCGATGCGTCCGAAGTCTTTGTCCAGAGTCTGCCAGAGACTCTCAATCTGTTCGGTGCTGGACACGTTCGCAGTTACCGTTACGACTTTTCTTCCCATCGCGGAGATTGCTGCGGCGGTCTCTGCGAGTCCTGGTCCGTTGAGGTCCGTCAGCAGCAGGTCTGCTCCGTGTTCTGCAAGAGCGAGGGCCGAAGCTCGGCCCATGCCGCTGGCAGCACCGGAAACCAATGCGACTTTACCGGTCAGGTCAAATAATTCCATCTGTCAATGGCTCCCCGTTTCCTTATGATGAATATCGTGTGCAAGCTGAAGCAGGCCTTCAAGTGCCTCTTCGACGATCTGTGGTGTTCGCATTGGCCCTGGAAATCGTTCTGCCAGAATGGATCGGAGTCGAGGCAGCTTTTGAGGAAGTCCGCCTGAGAGAACCACTTGTTTCCAGCTTCGATCTCCCGTCAGCCGCTTTGCACAGAGTGCATAGTTGTGAGCCATGTTCGTGAATGCCGCAACAAACAAGTGGCCCACCGAGAGATTTTCCAGCTTCATATTCTGCATACAGCCGCGATCCCCCATTGATCCGGCAAAGAACGACAGATCGATCTCAAGATCTGTGGATGTCACTCGTTCCGTGGCAGCAGAGATTGCGGACCACGGGTCGCGCAGCTGAGTACCTTCGGTCGTGCTGAGTTCGGTCAGCAGGTCGACAAGAGCATTCAGTGATCGGCCTGCGGGCAGGTGTGTGATGGTATTCAAAAACCGTCCGCCAAAATATGGCCTCGTCTGATAGTCTCCCAGTTCCGGGATCTCGGTCACCATACTCACCTGGGAGCCTGTGGAAATGTTGAGTGAGAGATCGCCAGGCCGGAGACCAGCGCCAAGAAGTGCTGTCTGATGATCTCCGACCGCCGGATAACAAGGGATTTCCAGTCCCTGAACATCAATGCTGCCAATACGAGTGAGTGAATCCGTCAGTTCCGGCCAAAGGAGTTCGCTGCATCCAAGTCTGTTCAGCCAGTCATGATGAAACTGCTGAGTGCGGAGATTGAGCAGTCCGAGAGCCATCGTCGGTTCAATCCGGGGCGGCGAATTGCACAGCCTGGCCGTGACAAAGTCACCAAGCGTGACAGCGCGAGCCCGAGAAACCGGAAACGATCCGGTACGACTCAACCAGTACAGCAGGGTTGCCGCGGAGCCCGGTCTGAGCTCGTTTCCGATCGCAGCTCGGTCTTCTGGAGTCGTCCGTCGCTGAACTTCCTGAAACACCGACTCCGAATCCGATGAAGTTGCAGGGGCCATCGTGCGCTGGTCGCGCCATGAGAGATACGGTGACAGCGGAGCACCAGACTCATCGACCAGTAATACTCCACCCATCTGACACGTGAAGACAATTCCGGCTGGAGCAGAACAATGAATCAACAAATCACGAATCACCAATTGAACCGACGCAACAATTGACTCTGCATCTACCTCAAACCAGGTCGCCGGACGATTTGCGATCTGCTGTGGAAACGGACGGCTGCAAACGGAATGAATGCTTCGACCATTGACATCCAGTACTCCACCCTTAATGGATGAGGAGCCGATGTCAATGCCAAGAAACGACACGGAGGTGTGACGATGACTCATTTAAAAAACTCTCGCAGGGCGGGCAGTTGTTTCTCAACAAAGACAAGGAGCGAGAGTCCAAGGTAGAAGAACGAACATCCCAATAGACCCAGACGCTGATACCACGCTGGACGAATCTCTCTGGGCAGCAGGGTAAGGTTGATCCACAGAAGCTGCAATGCTGTGATGCCAATTGCCAGATTATTGAGATTTGCGATGACAAGAGTCATCAGTCTGGGAGTGCCCCAGCGGCTGAAGACATAGGTCCAGATCACCGACCACAGCACATAGAAAGTCAGGATGGAATAGTAGATCCACTTCACATCACCTGGCCGAAATCCCTCGCGGACTTTGCGAATGCCGGTCCAGATTGCATCCGTCCAGCGTCGACTGAAGTCATCCACAATCGACATTTGGCTGGGGAGCATAACGGCGAGCCCTGCGAGAGACGCGAGGACCCATAACATTTTCGATGTTGCCGCTGAGAAACCCGGGGCCAGCCGCATGCCATCGGCCGTAACGATGGCCTGAGCCCATTCGAGCCCCTGACGTTGAGTTGTTTCAGCGGCTGCCTGAGTCATTGGCGAAAAATTTGCGAACTGAATCGACATCAGTGCGGGTAAAGCCATCCCCATAAAGCAGCCGGGCGCCCAGATAAACACCTGATCGGTAACGATATATCTCCACCACCCGCGCCACTTGCGAAGATTCTCTGTATTGACGGGAAATGCACTTCCGACGTGACTGAGAGTAATGTTCTTACCACCAACAGCACTCGCGATTGCACCTACGTGCTGTCCCATTCCCCAGCCTTTGTCTCGGACAAAGTTGCTGTATGTGGAATTGGACAGACCACCTCCGCCCGCATAGCCGGCAAACGCACCCATCACCGCGATGTTTGCCAGTGCAATCACGGGGAACTCTCCATATTCATACCAGTGACTCACTGCATTGACGACTTTCTCGCCGCCATTTCCGTCCGAGACAGGTACGTTGCCGAAGCGAGCGAATCCGCTGAATACATTCCACCATTCTTCCGCCGGTACAAATGCGATTCCAACGAACAGGCAGAATCCGAGGATAAACAGCACTTTGGCTGTCATTACTGCCTGCAGCATATTGTAGACCTTACCGCCCACAAGCACTGGTAAGGCAACTCCAAACAGGCAGCAGTATGCAAGTATCGTGACGATGTGCCGATCCGATTCCTGCGGAGGATGTCCGAGCCATAGCGATGTCAGAATCGCGGCTCCATGAGTCGACAGTCCCGGGATGAGGGCACTGGCATTGAGCAGCAGCATCAGGCCCATCCAGAATTTTGCCGACGGGCGAACTCGCATGAAGCCCGTGAATACGGGCTCTCCACAATAAAGCGCATAACGACCGCACTCCATGTTATAGAAGACCTGCAGCACGATCGAAATCGTCGCCACCCACATCAGCCCTCCACCGTAGCGAGCAGTGGTTTCCGGACCCAGCAGCCATTCGCCGCCCCCGATCTGGATTCCCATCATCACGATACCTGGGCCGATGAAGCTCATCCAGTTCTTCCACTTCAGTGGCATCGGCTCAGGAAGGTCCGCGGTGTTCCACGGTGGAATCGAACTGTTCTGTGTTTCGTTTTTCATTCGAGCGAACTCTGGCCGGGTTTCGAGCAGAAGGATGTTTTAGCCGAGAGGCATTCGACGCTTGCCGCCGAACATCTGTTATTCAAAGACGATCGCTCGCCCAGGACCTCCATGACAGTCTCGAATTTTCAGTGCTGCAAACAGGAAGTATCCTCGTGATGGTGCCTGATGGAGCTGATGAAGGAACTCCACTCCCACCATCTCGCTGCTGCCGAGCGCCCAATAGGTCATCGTGGCATTGCGTGCGTTAACGCCACCGAGATCCGGGGCATCTGTTCCCACACATCGAATTCCCTTCTTCTTCAGAGCCAGAATTGTTGCTGCTGATGGTGCGGGCCATCCTTCGGATTTCCCTGCGATCGGGTCCGCCCAGACGCCACTGCCCTCTGGAAGTGGTTTGAGAAATCGATCCAGATGATCAGTTCGAAACACAACGACTTCTCCGGGGTTCAGTGGTCCGTCGGACTCTTCAAACTGCTGGATGTGAGCCGGTGTAATGATCGGAGATGCGGGCCAGTCTGACTGCTTCGTCGTACCCACCAGTGACCTTACATCAATCACGCGCAGAGTGCCTGCCGTCCATGACAACGGGACTTTTTCCGTGGTCATGGAACTGAAGCCTCGTGGCCCGAACTTCTGTTCGTACTCACTCAACCAGCCGCGTACTTCCGGTGAATACTCCGGGGTTGTGTCCTCCGGCGGCAATGCGAACGATGGTGGAACCAGATGGGTTCCAGCCGTGGCATCCATCAGATGTCCATGGTGCCACATGTCAAGATATTCCGAGTAGAGAAAGTCAATCTGCAGATAGGTTTGCCGATGTGAGCCTGTCGAGATACCCGGATGTGTCAGCGGCAGGTCTTCAGCGAGGACGGGAGAAAGATCGTAGACCTTTCGGTTTCGAGCTGCTTCAATCAGGCGAGCCGGGAGCGGCCCTTCAGAGATCGAAAATGCTCGACCTTCACTGTACGGACCTCCCTGATGCCGAGGAGCCAGCAGGCAATAAAATGCGCCTGTCGCAGGAAGTGATCCAAGATTGGTTGCACTTTCCGTCCAGATCATCCCATGTCGCAGACCGGCATAGTGAGTCGGTTCCGCCAGATTCGGAAGTGGTCCCATGCTGGCACTGTCTGTGCCGAGAGTCATCACGCCACGAGTTGCCAGATACTCCATACATTCCGGAGATGGGTCCGGATAGCCGGGGGCTTTGCGGTCCAGGATGTCGGCAATGTACCGAGATCCTTCCGGGAACGGTTTGTAGTAGAGGTCCGAATAGTCACTGCGAAACAACGCAACGTCTCCAAACCGGAGCGGACGATGAAGGGATTCAAACTCCCGCACGTCGTCTGCAGAAATGAGAGGACTGACTCCGCGAGGTGCCTGATCCAGCAGTCTGCGGATATCAATCACACATGCCTCACCACCAAATTGCCATGGCTCAACGCGATCCGTGTAATGCAGTCCCCATGGACCTGATTTCTCACGATTCAGTTCAGGACGAGCAACCGAGTGAGGAGGTACGTCCAGCTGAGTACCGGTGTTCCCATCGATCAGGAGAGTATCGATGTTGTAAGGAGAGTTTGGACCAATGATGTATTGATGAGTGATTTGGAATTTCGGGAACGGATAACTGGGCCAGGTGCAGGGATATTCGGGAGCAATGAGCAGCGAATGATCATGAAATGTCGGTTCGATCTTTGATACAGATTTTTCAGAAGTGTTGCCGTCTGAAGGCAGAGTCTCTGATTTTAACTCGGCCGGCTGATTCGAGGCCGCAAAGCTGATCTGAGTAAAGGCTCCGTTCGAGACGATGGCAAATATAAGTACGGAGCAACAACAAATCACGTGTACTGGATTCCACCACTTCGCAGCCATGACCATTTACCTTCGCAAAACGAGGACGTTTGTTCGCCTGCTAACTGGACGGTTGTGCATTCTAGGGAACGTTGTGCCGGGATGGTAGCAATTCGAATCAACTCAACTGCGAAGTCGCCCGCCGCGATGAAATTGAACGCAGAGACGCGAGGGCGCGGAGACGCAGAGAGTTGCGCCGGATGGTTGAGTACTAAGAAACATAGAGTGCACTTTGAGTCGCATCAGTTTCACATGGCGAGTTGCACAGGTTGTTTGCTGCCGGAGTAGTGCGCACGATTTAAGGTGCCACGGACCGTTTTGGGGGTTTAGGTAATGTAGTGCGGCATTGGAGCCGCCTGGGATGATCGCGTTATTCTGGTTGCTCTGCCGCGATGAAATTGAACGCAGAGACGCGAAGGCGCGGAGAGTTGCATTGGATGGCCGCTGACTGCGAACCGTTGAATGCATTTTGAGCCGCCTGGGATGATCGCGTTCTTGCGGTTGCTCTGCCGCGATGAAATTAAACGCAGAGACGCAGAGGCGCGGAGACGCAGAGAGTTGCGTTGGATGGCTGCTGACTGCGAACCGTTGAATGCATTTGGAGCCGCCTGGGATGATCGCGTTATTCTGGTTGCTCAGCCGCGATGAAATTGAACGCAGAGACGCGAAGGCGCGGAGACGCAGAGAGTTGCATTGGATGGCTGCTGACTGCGAACCGTTGAATGCATTTTGAGCCGCCTGGGATGATCGCGTTCTTGCGGTTGCTCTGCCGCGATGAAATTAAACGCAGAGACGCAGAGACGCAGAGACGCAGAGAGTTGCATTGGATGGCTGCTGACTGCGAAACGTTGAATGCATTTTGAGCCGCTGTGGATGATCGCGTTATTGCGGTTGCTCTGCCGTGATGAAATTGAACGTAGAGGCGGGGAGGCGCAGAGAGGCGGAGATTTGCGCCGGAGGGATCTGAATGACGAACCTCGGAATAGATCGAAGAGATTGAAACCCACACAGCAAAAGCCAGGACTTGGGATCGGGGGGGTGTGTTGCGAGAGGTGTTGGCGGGGTACTGGACGGGCAGGAATGCCCATCCTACGTTTATTCTATTCGTGGTGCGGAGTTTGTAGTGTTGGGAGAGAGCTGCAGATCTTTCCATAGGACATGGGCTGCATACATTTCCTGTTCGCTGGTTGCGATCAGGGTCAACTGACGAACTCCGCGGACGCTGATGTCGAACGAATTGCCGCGGGGTTTGGACTTAGCAAGATCGCCCGACTTCCACACCGATACTCCGTCCGCCAGAATTTCCGCAACAATGGGTGAGCTGCGAACAGGACGGCAGAGTGCGGAACCTTTCAAGGTTGCATACCTTTGATCGAGTTCATAGATCACTCGGCACGTTCCGGTTGGCTCTCCATCCGGGTGAACGATGAGTCCGTGTGACGCTTTGATTCCGGTAAAATTGTTCTTAAGGCTACCGTCAGCAGCCGCATTCTCGCCAACTCTGCGTACCTGGTCAAAACCTACATACGATGTTGGCTTCAGTGAATCAAGATATGCGGCCTGGGGAACCTCAACGGCGGACTTGCGAACTCGATGTGACTGCCAAATGCCTGCTTCGCCCGCTCCATCAGGGCGGTTTGAGTAGAACAAGAGCGTTTGGCCATCGTTTGACAGGCAGGGTGCATGTTCATCGTGCACTGTGTTGACCCGCGTGCCAATAGACACTGGCGTACCGAACTCGGCATCTGCCGTCGTGCGAGTGCTGAAGTAAAGGTCCTTTTTGCCTGCGCCGCCGCTTCGTGATGACTCAAACAACAGGACAAGCCCATTGGACGAAAGATAAGCTGCTGTATCCTCAGCGGGGCTGTTGATTGGTGGGCCTAATCTCCGGCTGTTGCCGAATTCCAGGTTAGGATTCAGGCGAGTTGCTTCCCAAAGGTCAGTGTCACCTGGCCTGCCGTCTAACCTGAACGAAGTATAGATCAGAGTCCGTCCGTCGGGGGACAGAGCTGGACAGCTTTCCCAGGCTGCCGTATTGATATCACTTCCAAGTCTGACGGGATTTCCAAACGGCTCGCTCACGTGCGTCCGCGTGCACATCCAGAGGTTCAGATCTTTTGATGCAGATCCGCGGTCTGAAGAAAAGACAAGCGTTAACCCGTCTGCTGACAAAGTCGGTTCGGAATCCCAGCTGGAAGCGTCGTTGATCTGACTTCCGGCAGATTGTTTGTCACGCCATGGTGCATCGATTGAGTCTCGCACGGCGACCCACAGTTCTCCGCCTCCGGAGCTCCACATTTCCAGACCATTGGGCGTCAATTCGGGATGTTCGTTAAAACTCTGACTATTTATGACCGGTCCAGGACTCTCAGGTTCACTCCATTCGTACTCATGTCCATCATTCGGATCGAATGGCCAGCGTACGATTGATGATTCAGCCGATTTGCTGGAATTCGTCAATGGCTGCACTTCCAGTTTATGAAATTTGAACTGATCGAATGCAGCGCCAAACCAAAGATGTCGCGAATTCGGCAAATGTGTCTGTTGAGTCAGAACACTCGGGTCGCCCTCCCACTTCAGAAACTCCTGATTGTCGACGCTGGCACGTACCGACTGTTTCCCGACAATGATATGAATCAGGTACTGTTTGCGATCAGGCATTAGGCGCTGCATGAAAGCGGTTTCCGTATCCGGCAGTTCTTTCCTGTTAATCAATGAGAGGCCGGAGATCTGAGGGTTAAACACATCCACGCCGACTTCGGCAAGATAACCGTCTACGATGACACCGAAGATCACGCCGTCAACCCCCGTCATCCGTTCAACGACGGCCGTGATTTCATACTCCAGAGGCGGCTGATATGGTACCTGAATGCGGCCAGGCTTTTGACCTCCCGGGCTGATGAGCACCTGCCCATCTCGGGTCCATGTGCCATAGTATTGATCTTTCAGGCTGTCGCGAGACAATTCAACGGCGGCGAGCAGGTCAACCATCTTCCCGGAGCCCGGCGATTTGATCAGACTCGCGTCGTTGACAGAACTCATCTCGTTACCAGAACCCTTGTCGGGACCGGTCCGCATATCATCGACAGAGACCCAGTCCGCGCCGAGAATCTTTCCATGGAAGCCATTGCCTGAGGAGTCGTTCAATACGTCTCCGGAACCCTCGTCACATTGGTAAAGTGCGACCGTTTGATTGTCGGTTTCAAAGTTGGCAGGCGGAGTGAATTCCTGTGAATATCGGGCTACACTCGAAACCCGCACAGCTTCAATCTCGCCGGAGAAGCCCGAACCGGCAAGCCATTGTTTCACAGGAACTTGTTCAGGATTGACACTGCCCGCATCATCGGTGCTTCCAATGAGTTTGCCATTCAGATAGATCAAACGACGTTTCGAGTCATTGACGCCCGCGAGATGTATTCGTTGCCCGGGGGTAACAGTCAGCTCGCTTTCTCCATGCCCATGAAATGTGTAGAGGCGGAAACGGCCAGCATTAATCGATAGCTCACCCAATGCTGACTTGAGCAGGAGTGCAGATGTTCCGGGTTCAATCGAAGGCTTGAGCCACAATTCGAGAGTGCACTCAGTGTTCGTCGCCGGGAGGCTCATCGGCAACTCGACCATGTCTTCGCTGGAGAACTTCAACGCTGGTCGGCGACTGAGAGGAGCGGCCTGAATTTCTGAGGGCGACTTCGTTGCGAGTGAACCGGCAGTTGTCGGATCCATCGGCGAGGAAGTCTGCCGGCTTTCGGAAATGGAAAATTCACCGATGACCTGACCCATGCTGGTTGCCACCAGTTTGTTGTCGATTCGGTCAATTCGGACCTGAGTTTCCCTGCCTTTCTGCAGCTCAAAGGCGGCTGTTTCAAAGGACTGATCGCCTCGCTGAATGATGAGTTGTTTTTTGCCTGGTGATAGAGATCTCGGCGCATTGTCACCGTTTCGGAATGTTACCTCGGTGCCTTTTACCTGAGTTTGCACTGCGGGATCCAGAATCTCGACTCGCAGTGTTCCTTCCGGCGATCGCACGAGGTAAGCCGCGGCAGCGAGCAACATGACTGCGGCAATACCACCCAGCACCAGAATTTGTGGATTCTGAAGCCAGGTTCGCGAAGTTGCAGATTTCGTGGGAGGTGATTGTCTCGCAGCTGGAGATTGCGTTTGTGTCTTTCTGAGGGAAGCCTGCTGGATGGTGTTGAGTGTCTGCGGTTCCGTGTCGGCTCCGACGTGTCCCATAATCGCCGTCACTTCAACGGCCGGGTCCACGCGGATCGCATTGGGTTCTGGCTTGATCTTTTGAGTCGCTGCCGTTGCTGCCGCCGTCGCTCCCAGTTGACTGAGAAAGGACTGCAGGTTTAAGTCTTCAGGAATCTGGGGCATGGACATGTTCGACGATGAGTCGGACAGACCGTTCTCCAGATCACGGATCACTTCTGACATTGACTGATAGCGGTCGTTGCGGCTCTTGGCCACCATTTTTCGAAACACGCCATCAAGCCACTCAGGCACATCTTCGTTCGCCTTCATCAGCGACGGGATCGGTGCATCGCGGTGAGCCAGGAGTTTGGCCACCATGGAATTTCCCTCAAACGCACATCGACCGGTGAGCAAGTACCAAAGGGAGATGCCAAGACTGTAGATGTCACTGCGAGCATCCGCGCCTTTGGTACTGACCGCCTGCTCTGGAGCCATGTAGTCCACAGTTCCCATGACGGCCCCGGTGCTGGTGAGTTCGCTCTGGTTTGTGGCGCTCCCTTCGATACGTGCGAGGCCGAGATCGAGGATCTTGACAATCCCTGATTTGTCAAGCAGCAGATTGGCCGGCTTGATATCACGATGAATGACGCCCAGACTGTGTGCAAACTCCAGACCGCGAGCCGCCTGAATGATGCACCGCACTGCCTGACCTACCGGCAACGGCCCGTTCTTCTTCACATATGCCGATAGGTCGCTGCCTTCGACATACTCCATGACAAGGAAGTGGGTTCCTTTGAATTCGTCGGCATCGTCCGTCGCGACGACATTCGGATGTCGCAACTTTGCGGCTGCTTCGACTTCACGATGAAAGCGTTTGAGCGCATCCGGAGTCTTTGCGATGGACTGTGACATCACCTTGAGGGCCACGGGGCGCTTTAGGCGTTTATGCTCGGCCTTCAGGACCACACCCATGCCGCCTTGTCCCAGTTTATCGAGGACAAGATAGTTGCCAAGCACAAGAGATTTGCCTTTGCCCGCGTAGATCTGTTCAGCCTGATACTTTGTCAGACGTTTCTGACGGACCAGCTCGCGAGCAAATTCCTCAGCGGTCGTCGGACGCGTTTCCTCGGGAATCGCCCCCATGATGGTGAGCAACTCATCCTGCTTCAGCAGTTCGCTGGCAGCGATGAGCTGTTGAAACTGTTCGAGAGAAATTGCCATGACGACACTCCACCACCTGATAGTTCATGCGAGGGAAGTTTAGAAGCTACCCGGACGGGTCATCGAGCGACATCTGCGAACACCTGATATTTTGTTGAAATTTGGGCGGTGGTACGTGTACTAAAGCAACGCCCGGATTTTTCGGTGGCTGTTGGGGCAGGGTGTGGGATTCGGCTCAGGGTTGGGGACGGGCAGGGTTGGGGACGGGCAGGGTTGGGGACGGGCAGGGTTGGGACGGGCAGGGTGGGGACGGGCAGGAATGCCCATCCTACATTTTTTTGCGTGCAATCGGTGAATCGTGACTATCTGGGAAAATACAGGCGCTTTATATGTACGCACGTTCAGGTTAAATTTTGACTGATGGGACTGGTGGGAGTAAGATACGGAATTGGGTGGTGGAATTGCTTTGGGGAACGGGACGTTATGACTTTGCATTCAGACACAGGCCTCGCTGAACTGCGATCGGCTTCGGCAGATGTGCCGTTGTCTGAGCGTCCGTTGGTAGCAGACGACCAGAATACGGTGATTACGTCACCGGACCGCAAGCGTGTTGAGGTTGCGGTTGAAGTCCCGGCAACAGTGGAAGCGACTCGTCAGCGTTTGTTCCCATCAGGCGGAACAGCGACGGGTGATGAGTGTGGGGTTCGGCTTGAGCACTTTGAGATTCGGGAACGGATCGGTGCGGGCGGGATGGGAGCTGTATTTCGAGCCACCGACCTTGAACTGGCTCGTGACGTAGCGCTCAAGATCATGCATCCGGTTTCATCATCGGACCAGTCATTGATTGCTCGGTTCAGGAACGAAGCACGAGCCTGTGCGCAGTTGAATCATGACAATATTGCTCGAGTGTTCTATTCGGGAAGTCAGGACGGTCTGTACTTCATTGCGTATGAATTTGCGAACGGTCGAACGATCAAGGAGCTGATTCAGCAGCATGGTCGGTTAACGCCGGCAGAAACGGTGAACTATGCGATTCAGGTGTCATTAGCGCTGAATCATATTGCAGCGGCCGGGATCGTGCATCGGGACATCAAGCCCTCGAACATCATTCTGACGGAGAATGGTCGAGTCAAGGTTGTGGACCTTGGACTTGCGCGACGCGACACGACGGATTCGATTGGTGACATTACAGTTGCCGGGACCACTCTGGGAACGTTTGACTATATTGCACCGGAACAGGCTCGGGATCCTCGCAGCGCCGACATCCGCAGCGACATTTATTCTCTTGGCTGTACGATGTATCACATGTTGACGGGACAGCCGCCGTATCCGGATGGAACGGCTCTGCAGAAGCTGCTGGACCATCAGGGGAAATCGCCGCCGGATCCGAGGTCGATCAACGGAGCGATACCGCCGGAGCTGGCGGCGGTAATGCGCAAGATGATGGCCAACCATCCGTCGCACCGATATCAGGCCCCGGGATTGCTGCTCTCTGATTTGATTCAGTTGGCGCAGTTGATGGGGTTGCAGAGTATTCCGGCGGAGGGGATTGTCTGGAGAAAGCTGGACACGGTAAGAACTCGGCAGCCGATGGGAGCGATCTGGCTGTTTGCATCGGTGGCAGTGATCTGTGCAACGGCTCTTGTCTTAAGAAGTATTGAGGAAACGCCTCCGGGAAGTTCCGTCGCGAGCATTGGTGAAGAGAGTCCGGGGATCGAGTATACGCCGGTCTCTGAGGACGGTTCTGTCACGAACGGTACGAAGACTCTCTCAAATTCCGGCCTGAATCAGTCTGCGACTTCCGGAACAGCAGCAGGAACAACGACGTCAGCGGTTCCTCCGACGAATGGCAATTCGACAGAAACGAAAGTGGCGGGGAACGGGACATCGGTCGCAGGTGATCGAGTGATGTATCCCGTTCCGATCATTTCCGCGGGACCGGTCGCACCAGCGCTGATGGAAATTGATGTTGAGTTTCCGAGGGTGACTGGGGATGTACCCCTTCCGGTCGAGAATTCCGGTCCGTTTCTGCTGCAGGCAGCAAATGGTCCGGGACGCCCATACAAGACACTTCAGGGTGCGGTTGCAAATGCAAAATCAGGCGACGTGATTCTGTTGCGATTCAACGGATATCCTGCCGACATCCCGGCGCAGCCTCCGATCCGCATCACGGGGATGAACCTGATTATTCGAGCAGCTGACGGTTTTCGTCCAACGCTTGAGTTTGAGGGCAGCACCAACGGCGCCCTGCCGCAGACAGAGATGTTTATACTGAGAACCGGTGGCTCAGTTACGATCAGAGACGTGGATCTACGACTTGTCGTCAGGGAAGAACTTAATGCCGACCACTGGTCGATGTTCCGTCTGGACGGTCCGAATCAGATCAATCTGAATAATGTGACGCTTGATGTCGTCAACCCAAAGAAACAGTCTGTCAGCTTGTTTGAGCTGCCTGAGGTTTCAGCTGGTGGGGATGCAGCGACGACTCAGGAGACGTCCATCAAAATCGAACGATGTCTGTGCCGAGGCAACGCTGACGGTATTCTGATTTCCAGTCAGCCGCAAGGCCAGATTCAGATGCAAAATACGGCCTTCGCCATAGGTGGTCCGGTGATCAGAAACTTCGGCAGCGCTGGAATGCCTCAGGGAAACCGAAGTCTCGATGTCTCGATACTTCACGGCACGTTTGTGCTGGATGGGCCGTTTCTTGAACTTCGAGACAGTGATGAATTGTCAGGCAGAGGGCCTCAGCGATCGATGTCCTCACTCAACCTGACCAGTGAAGCCTGCGTGTTTGCATCAGTCGTTCCGGGGGAGACGTTAATTGTCTCCGCAGGGAATGGGTTTATTGAAGAGCTGGAGAGTGCCATTAACTGGAATGGCTTCAACAACCTTTATTCCCAGTTCAATGTGTTGTGGCAGATCGAGACAGCCGCCATGGATCTGACGACTCGACGTCTTGATCTGAATCAGTGGAAACAGTTCTGGCAGAATCGGAGTACCGGGGAGGAGACGAACCCTGGCGTCCTGGGAGATTCGTTCTGGGTGGAAAACATGTGGATTACATCCGGAGCTATGGACTACTCAGCCGTCACCTCTGATTCCTTCGAACTTGAACCCGTTCTGTTTCAGTCAAATGGCGGATCGCTTCCCCCAGCGCGCGACGGACTGGCACCTGGAGTTATCGTTGAAGAACTGCCTGCCTTCCCGTTGGCTGTAAAATCAAAATCAGCGACATCCGGATCGACAGAAACGCCGCCGACCATCGAAAAAAGTGCTCCATAGGACACATTGCGGAAGAATCTGCGGGTTTGAATTCGTTGACTTTTGTGTGCGAACACACCTACCCTTTCAGCACCGCACCGGTATACTCAGTGACGCCTCCGCGAATCTGTTCGCGGCATGTTTCCCGCCCAGTTCCCTCAGGAGTCCCACGCCATGAAGTCACATTCCTGTGATCAAACGTGTTCAACCGACCCTTCAGCGGCAGTCGACCGCAGATTTTTTCTGAAAGCGGTCGCGGGAGTTTCAGCAGCGGCGATTTCCGGGCAGAGTTTCGCATCTGGTTTGTTTGCCGGATCTGCCCTGGAGCAAACTGCAGAGACATTTGTTGGAGACTTCTTCAAGTCATTGTCTTCCGATCAGAAGTCTGTGCTTTGCCTGCCGTTTGAACATGAACTTCGAAGTCGAATCAATGCAAACTGGCACGTCACCAAACCTCAGATTGGCGAAGACTTCTTTACTGCGGCTCAGCGAGACATCATTCGAAGAATCCTTCAGGGAATCACAAGTGAAGAAGGATATGATCGGCTGAAGAAGCAGATGGATGAGGACAGCGGGGGGATCGAGTATTTCAGTGTTGCATTGTTTGGCGAGCCCGGGAACGGAAAGTTCGAATTTGAGCTCACCGGTCGACACCTCACTCTCCGGGCTGACGGTAACAGTGTCGATCGGGCTGCATTTGGAGGGCCAATTGTTTACGGTCACGGCGAAGAAGATGCCAAAAAGAACATGTACTACTATCAGACGGAGCAGACGGACAAGGTCTTTAAGTCTCTGAACGCCGACCAGGCACAGAACGCAGTCGTGTCGACAGCTCCAGTAGAAAACGCAGTCGCAATTCAGGGTGAGAAAGGGATGTTCCCTGGAATCTGCGTAGGTAATCTGGCAACCGAACAGCAGCAGCTGGTTCGAGACACACTTGCAGTTCTGCTGGCACCGTATCGAAAGACAGATGTTGATGAAGTTATGCAGATCGTCGCAGAATCCGGTGGCGTCGAAAAGCTGCACATGGCCTTCTACCAGCAGGATGACCTCAACAATGACAAGCAGTGGGATATCTGGCGTGTTGAAGGACCTTCATTTGTGTGGCATTTCCGAGGAGCCCCCCATGTCCATGCCTATATCAACATTGGACACGTAAAGGGCTGACCGCTCCTTAACGCCGATTCAGCGTGGAAACCAGCGGGATGAGGTGAGTCGCCTCATCCCGTTTCCTTGCGCCGTCTCAAACGGCATTCACTCATATCGATATTGTTAAGAATTCGAATTTTTGTGGGTGCTCCATAGGACTTCTGTTCAGGTCATCTTAAGATCGCGGGAGTCTGGGTTGGGTGCGTAGTTTGTGGGGCTTGGCTTGGGAGGACTGGGTTGTGAAAGAAAAAGTGAAGAAGTCGGACAAAAAGACCAGGGCAAACGGAGCCACTGTAGCGCGTGTCACGGAAATCACAGCGTCCTCTCCCAAGAGCTTCGAACACGCAATTGAAGTCGGTGTTGCTCGCGCCTGTAAAACGCTTGAACACGTCACATCTGCCTGGATTCAGGAGCAGAAGATTGAGATTCGGGACGGCAAGATCCATGCTTACCGTGTCAACATGAAGGTGACGTTTATCCTGAACGAGTAACCCTCGATCAGTTGAACTCATCAAACGGAAACAGATCAGTATTCACAAAGTCCGATGGGTAAGACGGCTCGGCAGGTTGAGCGCCGTCAACCGCGCGCGAGCAATCGTCAGTGATGCCCTGCCCCAGATATTGAGAGCACTCTGCGATTCTGGCTTTCCAGGAATCCGGATCAATCGAAATGGGTTCATTGGAACCAATTAGTAGAAGCCCCTGCTCAAGTTCAGCAACGTAGGGGAACGCCCTGCGAAACGTTGCGTGAACTGTGGGCGTCGGCGACCAGGTACACATGACTCCTCCGGGATTCAGCTTTCTCCCACAGAGCTGAAAAAATTCAACGGAGTAGAGGTAGCCGGCAAAAGCGCTGTGATGTCGAACGGCATCTGCTTCGTTGTGGTTCGACATGCCGCAGCCCAGGCTGTGTCGCCTGACCCCAGTCCAATGATTGCCACAGAACCGGCATCAGGGACGAGTGTTACCGGCAGAACGCCGAGTTTGGTATGAAAGCCTCCGTATGGAAGCAGGCTCTGCGTCTTGCCATTCGCCCAGATCCACCAGTTCTGTGAATTGGCTTTCGGTGTCAGTGCACTGATGCCCGTCATGTCTTCCGCGATTCGGATTTCACTCGAACCGGACTGACCGTGCAGTCGAACCCAAAGAGCCGAATTGGTCGGAATGAAGGCGATCAGCATCAGGATGATGATCATCATCGTCGTGAATCGTATGCGTGATGTCGTTGAAATCATCCCAATGGCAGCCATGATGACTCCGATGAACATCATGGCTCTGAGAGTATTGGAGGTTCCGAAATCGTCGAGCAGCCATAATCCACAGAGTAGACTTCCGATAGTGCATCCCAGAATATTGCCTGCCTGAAAGACGCCAACGCGGTATCCGGATGCAGTGGGGTCTTTTTGGATCCCTTTCTGGAGCAGGCTGAAGCTGTAGCCCATTACGGCGGTGGACGGTCCCATCAGCAGAGATGGCAGTACAAGGTATAGCAGCAATGACGGAACTGGTTCCGCCAGTCCCGGCCGTATCAGGCAGTTGCCTGCTGTCTTCGACGGCACTCGTGATGAGTCGGTCAGGTGGGGAAGATTCCGGAAGTGTCCTGTTGAGAGCCCGAGCCCGAGCATTTCCAAGAAATACGATCAGCCCGATGAAGCCGTTCATTCCGGCGGCGGTGAAGATAGCGCCGGTGACACCGCTGACGGGAATGATGAGCCATGGCGTCACCATTGCTCCGAAAGCTGCTCCCAGTGTATTCATGGCATAGAGTCGACTGATCGAACCCGGCGCAGACTCCTGTCTCTGAACGAGAGCCCGGGACATCAGTGGCCGTGTACACATTGCCGTAGACGTGCCCAAACTTCATATACAATACTTTGTAAAGTATTTCGGGCGAAAGAGAACCACAAAGTCCCGTCAGGAACTCAATTGCTCCAAACCAAAGCAGGCATGTCGACGGACGGAGAGCCTTGCTGAGCCCTGCACCGAGCATGTTGCCTGCACCGAGTCCGAGCATGTACGCGGCGACGATTGCAGAGACGGACATGCTGCCAACACCGCTGTGCAGTACCAGGATTCTCTGCCATGCGGTCTGGTATACGAGAGCCGGAAAACCACTCAGAAAGAACATCCATGTGAGTGGGATGAGGGAATTGTGAAGAGCAGAACTTCTCTGCATGGACGAGCCTTTATCCGATGATTTCTCTGCGATGGCTGACGTAGTCCCAGACCACATATCGATCAAGGTCTTTGCCAGCGGTGAAGAAAACGCGACCACCGGTGTTCTTCGCAAGTCGGTGAGCGAATTGAACATCTTCTTCCGTCTGTGACCAGCTGGGCAGAAGGAAGATGTTGATAGTAATACCGTCGCGAGCACACAGAAGACCTTCACGCAGTGTGGCTTCTTCGGTCTGCGGATCCGGCGGGTAGAGCATGAACAGATTGCTGCCTTCGAAGTGGGCTGTTGGCAATCCGTCGGTGATCAGGATCACTTGTCGATTGGGCGTATCCTGTACGGACAACAGTTGCCTCGACATCTGAAGCGCATGCTGGATATTCGTAAAGTGCGGTGGAATGTGGATCTCGCTGATCTCCTCGCGACTCATATCAGCCCTGAGTCGGACAACGGGATTTGTGATCGTTGGGATTTTGGGCAGCAATGACAGCAGTTCGCCGGGTGGGACCAGCTTTGCAAATGTATGGATTTCAATAAAGCGAAGAATGTCTCCCGGGAATTCCGATGAGATCAATCCATTCAGCGCAAGTGCCATCCGTTTTACATTGATGTACTGTCCACCGTATCTCATAGAGCCGCTCATATCCATCAGAACTGCGGTCGCACATTTGGGGCTGTTTCGAGTCTTGTGGATTTCGATATCTTCTCCGCGAATTCGAAACCTGCCACCTTCATTGCTGCGGACCATTGCATTGATCATGGTCGCCGGAATGTCCATCAGTGCGACGGGATCACCGAATTCATAGGGGCGTGTCTGCTGAGTTTCGACGGACCCTTCACCTTCGATGGGGCCGGTATGACGACCTGTCCTTGAGGCCTTCAGGTTGCTGAAAATTTTCTCAAGCAGTCGCCCCTGGAAGATGCGATAGGCCTTTGGAGACAGCTGCACGCGTCCATCGCTTTTGCTGAGTCCCTGGCCTTCCATCAGATCTTTGAGGTAGTTCTGAACCTGCTTCTGAAACTCATTAAGGTTTGCCATCGTTTCAGGATCGGCGAACTCGCTGAGTTCTTCCATATCGATGATCGCGAGTCTGGCATCTTTCTTCGCTTCTTTCAGTTGTTTCAGGAGCTCTTCAATCTTCTGTAGTTCGGTGAGTACATCGATTGCTTCATCGATGGAAAGCCCCTTTGAGCCCTTGAATTCCCAGGAAGATGCAAGAAGGTCAATTTGATATTTGTTGCCAAGTGTTTCGATGAGACCTGGAAGTTGGCCGGCAAAACCGGGATCAATCCGTTCGGCTCGGTACCATAAAGATTCCAGAGCGTAGATTTGTTCATCGCGGACCGCTTCGCGGAACGATTTTTCAAGCTTCCCAGGGGGCCGCAGGCGACCACTTTCACTGCGGAAAGCCTTCTCTGCTTTTCTCTGAACCGATTTTGTTTCGTAAGTGCCGAGAATTTTCTCGCGACGTTCTTCCAGCATTTTGATCAGCGAGTCCAGCGACGGCCCAAGGCCTGCAAACTGACCGGGATCAAGTTTGATGGCATTTGCGAGCTCCTCTTCCGTGAACTCACGCAGGTCACCCCACTCCAGCATATGTTCAAAAACCGGCGAGACCAGGTCGGGAGGTGGAGTTGAGGCAGACGGAAAGTTCCGGGGGTCATATTGCTGGTAAGTATGAATGACACCGCCACGGTTTCGGTTTTCGCCGGAAGATTCAGATGCGTACTTAACCATTAGCGGTTCACCTGTGCACTCATGATATCGAATCCAGCAGAAAAGCCCGGGCAGAAAACTGCTCCGGGCTTCTCGGTGACGTTCAACGAAATTGATTCCTTACAACCATCACTGCTCGGCGGCTTTGTCGCCGCGAGGAATCATGGCTGGGGATTCTCGCCTTCTTTCGGTGCTGGGCTATCAGCGGCAGGTTGTTCAGCTGCTGGAGCTGCATCCGCTGGCTTTTCACCTTCCGCAGCCGGAGCTGCACCGTCTGTTGCTGGTGTGGCGCCTTCAGCGGCGGGTGTCGCACCTTCAGCAGCTGGCGTGGCACCTTCAGCAGCTGGATCGGAGCCTTCAGCAGCCCCGCCTTCGCCTTCAACAGCAGGACGCTGTCGAGCTGCGTCACGTGGATCGCGGCTCATACCGCCCATGCCGGCACCTCGAGGATCTCCACCACCACCGCCTCCCATTGCAGCACCAACCGGTCCATTAGCCGGAAGCGGACCTGGGACGTTCGAGCTGTCGTCTGGATTCATTGCAGCGATATCTTCGTCCGTCAGTTCACCGTGGTAAGACAGAGCAACGGCATTTTCACCTTTGCTGCCGACCAGATAGAGCACAGCTGGAGGTTTTCCGATCACTGGGCGAAGCAGGCTGTACCAGGTGTATCGGATGGACGTTTCGGCGCCGGACGAGTCATCCACTTCAGAGGTCGGCCAGAGCATCATCTTTGCTTTTGCTTCTTCAAGACTGAGGCCGGTGATGATTCCGTCTTTCGCGTTGGCCTTCAGGGCATTTTCAGAAAGAGAGACGCCGAGTCCGGCCCGCAGTTCGATGCCGAGTACCACAAGCAGGACGATCAGCATGATCGTCGAAAACGCTTTTCTTCCGGGTGATACGCCACCCTTGCCGCCAGAGCTCATACTGTTACTCCTCAAAAACGAATAAAGTTCGATTAGTCCATGAAATCAGTGCTTCACGGTTACTGTCCGCTTGTCACTACAATATCTTTCTGGTGACAATATTACACCTGTTGAGGGCCGGAATTCTTTGGGACAAAGTGTAAACGGTGTCAACCTGGTGCGTTGGAAAAGGTGATCAGGAAAGCTCTGGGTGTGGAAGAGGAGTTTCCGTATGCGTGACTGCCGATCCGGGCGTCTTGTGACTGTATTCTGGGTCCTGGTCTTTGTGACGATGTTGCCGCATCTCAGGCTGGGTTTGCGTTCAGCGGAGGCAGCTTCCCTATCCGGGATTGCAATCAGTCTGCCGGATTCGCTGGAAATTGCTTCGCAGGAAACAGAGCCAACCAGTATTGGCCAGCCGCTGGCGGCAAACGCAGCACGACTGCGGCAGGCCCTCGAGTACCTCGGGGCACCGCTGGACCGAGATTCAGACGGTATGCTATCCGCCGCGATCGCGGATGAGGACTCAGCGGCCGTGCAGGCGATTCTCGATCCATTGTGCCTCGTACACATTCACATCAACCCTGAATTACGGGTCAAGGTGCATCGTGGACGGGGTGATGCCGTGCTCCAGCAGGCCGGGTTTACTCCGGTTTTGATCAAAGTTCAGAACGACGCTACTCTGGCTCGCGCCTTGAGAATCTCCAGTCCTCAGGCGGGAGCCGTCTACTCCGGGCCCGCCGTCGCGATCCTTGAACGTCAGGCTCAAACGGAGCTGGCCGATCAATTGAATCCAGACAGGCTGCATCGGTTTCTTGACGTCGAGATGTTCCATTCGTCTCCTATGACGACTCGCCTGAGCGGGCTTCGCATTGAGTATTGTCTGGCGCTGATCCACTGCAGCGAAGCCGGGCAGCGGGAAGCGACGATTGTCTTTGACGTGGGTGAAGGAACTCAGGATCTGGGCTTCCGAAGTGAGGTCCCCATCCTGTTCAGTATTCGTCCGGCGGTTCCCGTGAAGTTGATGATCACAGATCATGATGGTGCCCCCACAGCAGCTCGACTCGAATTTCGTGACGTCAACGGTCGGGTCTATCCACCCCAGGCAAAACGGCTTGCTCCTGATTTCTTCTTTCAGCCGCAGATCTACCGTCATAGCGGAGGAACAGTGTTGCTTCCGCCTGGAGAGTTTCGGATGGAAGCGAGTCGCGGGCCGGAATATTTCCGTGAAGTCAGATCGATCAATGTTCCGGATCCAGCCGAAGCAGACGAGGACGAAGTTGTAATCGACATTGCGCTGAAGCGATGGATCAGGCCTGATGCACTGGGGTACTTTAGTGGCGACCACCACATTCATGGAGCTGGTTGTTCGCATTACGACAGTCCCACTCAGGGCGTAACACCTCGTGACATGTTTGCTCAGGTCAAAGGTGAAGGGCTCAACGTCGGTTGTGTTCTCACCTGGGGCCCGTGCTTTGATCATCAAAGAAACTTCTTCTCACCGCTCGCAGATGATGTCAGTGAGCCGTTAACGCTGATCAAATACGACCTTGAAATCAGTGGTTTTGGTTCAGCTGCATTGGGCCATGTTTGTTTACTGAATCTCAAAGACCAGACGTATCCGGGTTCAAATGGTACAAAGACCGAGGGCTGGCCGGCGTGGACCGTGCCGGTTATGCGTTGGGCCAAAGAGCAGGGCGGCTTTACGGGATATCCTCATTCCGCATTGCATGTGGATCCTGAGTCGGTTGCTGCAGGGAGTCTTGAGCAGGGTGATGAAGACCAGGATGGACGGCTTACGGAAAGCGAAGCTCAGCATGTGCTGCTGCCCGAACCTTTTCATCGAATCGACTCGGATCTGGACAAAACTCTGTCAGCCGAGGAAATCCGCAAAAGCGCTGACCGAGCAGCGGATGTACTCCCCAATTATGCATTGCCGGCCATGGATGGGGGCGGAGCTATGGAGATCGTTGTGAGTACTCCGGAAGGGGCATGTGATTTTATCAGTGCCATGGATACTGCTCGCATTCCCGAGTGGAACACCTGGTATCATTTGATGAACTGCGGGTTCCCTTTGAAGCTCAGCGGAGAAACCGATTTCCCGTGCATGAGCAGCCGCAGGGTGGGACAGGGGCGAGTTTACGTTCAGCTTGGACGCGAAACGAAACACATCGATTTTTCCGAATGGTGTCGCGGGCTTGCTCAGGGACGGTCCTATGTTTCTGATGGTTATGCCCATGCGATGGACTTTACGGTCCAGGGAATCGCTCCGGGTACTGCCGACGTGGTATTGACGGAGCCTCGAATGGTCACTCTCGAGGTAAAACTGGCCTTTGCACCGGAACAACCGATCGCCGTCGCATACGGAACACTGACACCGCCCGAAGGAAAACGAATGGTGGGGGATACAGTTCATCTGCATGCACCACGCGAAACGGAATTTGTACATGGCGGTGATCGCGTTGTTGAAGTGATTATGAATGGCCAGGTCGTTGCACAGCAGTCCGTGCCCGCGGATGGGAATATTCATCAGGTGAATTTGAATGTTGAAGTGACGGAAAGCTGCTGGATTGCTGTTCGACAGTTTCCTCAGCTGCATACGAATCCCGTGCAGGTCATCGTTGCAGGAGAGCCGATTCGCGCATCCCGCAAAAGCGCGTTGTGGTGTGCAGAATCAGTTCGTCTGCTCTGGAAAAATCGACAACGATTCATCAGCGAATCGGAACGGCCGGAGGCCCGGAAGGCCTACGAGCGAGCGCTCGAAACCTTTCACAAAATTGCGGCTGAGTGCGAGGCTGGGGCAGAGCTTTGCGAGTTGCCCACAAGTCTTGAATCCCGGAACCGCGGTCCCAAAGAGAAATCAGAGTCTGAGACGAAATGATGAACCCTTCCCAACTGACGTGGCACATTCTGGCTTTGTTGATTCTCGGCCTTGCCGAGATCGGGGCGACACCATTTGAGCGATCAACAGCATGTCTGTTTGCTCAGGAGGCAATCCCGGATTCAGTCGCATCGAATGCAAACGGACAGACTCGGCCTGCTGGTTCGAAAGAAGAGCTGCGAACATGGATGGAAAACATGGTTTGGCACCATCGGTATTCCGACGCTGAAGTCAGCGAAGTCCTCGGGCTCAGTGAGGAAGAAGTTCAGAGTACGCTGCGGGAATTCAGGATCAGCGCCGAGACACAGCCGGTGCGGGATGCCAGTCGTCTGCTGATGTTGCCCTATCCCGGTGGTCGCCATCCCCGTATCGGATTTCTCGACGGAGCCATCAATCCTCAGCGTGAGACCAAACTCAGTGTGTTTTGTCCGTGGGATGATCAAAGCTACGTGGTGATGGATGTTCCCGAGGCCATCTGGTCCAACCTTGGGCTGACCTATCTGGCTCATACACATATTGACACAGTGTGGGACAAAGCCGGTCAAAAGCTGCCGCAACTGGAATGGACTCGACATCCGGATCACAGCTATTCCATGGAACGCACACTTCCCAACGGGATCGTGTTTGGTACTCGGGCAATTGCTCATGCGGATCACATCGAAATGGATATGTGGCTCACAAACAACACAAAAGAGATGCTCAAAGATCTGCGAGTTCAAAACTGTGTGATGTTGAAGGGGGCCGTCGGTTTTGATCAGCAGACCAGTGAAAACAAACAGTTCATTCGTGGCTATGCAACAGCTCATTCACCTGATCGAAATCGCTGGATCATCAGTGCGTGGAGCCCTGTGCAGCGAGCCTGGGGAAATGCGCCGTGCCCATGTCTGCATTCAGACCCACAGTTTCCGGATTGTGCGCCCGGTGAAACTCAGAGACTTCGAGGCTGGCAGTCATTTTATTCGGGGGCTGACATCGAAGCTGAGATCGCTCGGATCGAAGCAACGAACTGGAAGAAATAAGAGTGGTAGCTTGGGCATTCCTGCCCGAGCGGTTCAGCGCCGCTGCAGGACTCGAACCAGGGCGGGACGTGTAAGTAGCTTGGGCATTCCTGCCCGAGCACATCCCTGCGCCGCTGCAGGACTCGAACCAGGACGGGACGGGCAGGAATGCCCATCCTACATTTGGAGTCGCTCAGTGCGGCTGCAGGACTCGAACCAGGACGGGACGTGTAAGTAGCTTGGGCATTCTTGCCCGAGCACATCCCTGCGCCGCTGCAGGACTCGAACCAGGGCGGGACGGGCAGGAATGCCCATCCTACATTTGGTGCCGAAGTGGCAGCTGGCTGCCTAAATGGCTGTTTTCTGGTGATTTGTTCCGTGTGCCATATTGGCTGTTGTGGTCTTTTTGCTATTTGCTATCGGCTTTAAGTTTCATACTGAAAAGGCTTTACGGTAATTCGTGTTTTTATTGGCACGTGAGTTGCAGAAAGTGATTTCAGTCCTGCAAGAATTTCCTGATCGGTGTGAAGGGTCCATCAGGCAGGTCGGAATCACGTTTTCTAATGAGGAGCAGTGCCATGCGTTGGAATCACTCAAACTGGTTGCCCGGGAACTCGTTTGTCATGTTCCGTGAAGATCATGGGGCAGAGGATGCGAATGTCGCGACAGTGCGATTGGGGGCGATGAGCGTCTTCGAATCGGCGAATGAATTCACAGTTGAGATTGATGTGCCGGGTCTTACTGAGTCCGATCTTGATATTTCACTCAACGAAGATCAGCTGATCATCTCCGGGGAACGAAAGATTCAGGCGGATGCGGCGGTTCGGGAGTTGTTTAGTGATCGAAGTGCAGGTTCGTTCCGAAGGGTTCTGAAGCTTCGAGATCCGGTGCAGCGTGACGGGATTTCAGGTGAGCTTCGAAATGGAGTGCTGATCGTGAAGCTCCCACGAGTTCCGGTGATTCAGCCGCAGAAGATTTCGATTCGCACAATCTGATGCCTGGGCTCAGATCCGCAATTCACGTCAGGAAGCGGAGACACAGAATTTCAGTCTAAAAAAATCGAAAACAGCGTTTAACACAGGAGATTTGTCATGGCGTGCAAACAGGGTTCATGTTCGACAGCCGATCGCAAAGCGGCCCAGCGTCAGAGTCTTGATCAGCAGCTGAATCAGCTTGTTCAGCAGCTTTTTCCGGATGGGCGATCTACGACGCGAGAGCTTCCGACAACCGTGCAGGAACTGGGTGATTCATACCGGGTACAATTTGATGTGCCTGGATGTGTTTCGGACGACATTGACGTTCAGATCGCTGATGGGATTCTTTCGGTCACGGTGGCTCTGCGAAAAGCGGACCGCGGCGAAGGCATCACGGTTTTACACGATGAGCGTCCTTCCGGAACGTCAATTCGCCGACTGCGGCTTCCGAAAGATGCTGATGTCAGCTCGATCGACGCCGAGTTGAAAGCCGGCGTGCTGACTTTAAGCCTCCGGAAGGTCGAGACAGCGGTGCCGAAAAAGGTAGAGATTCGGTCCTGATTGGAAAGAGTCGAAAACACTCCTCGATCAGAACCAATAACACTTCGGCTTGCTCAGGGCTGGCGTTAGACTGAATGCCCCTCATTCAGTTCTTCCTGCCAGCCTTGTCGAGTCGTATCATGTTCTTTTCCTCCGACGGTCCCACCGAGTCCATCGATTTTCTCAAGCATCCGGGCCCTCACCGTTACGCAAATTTCTGCGTCCGGATTGCCTCCGCTGTATGGCGATCAATGTTGCCGTGTGTTGCCTGCATTCTGTGTGTGAGCAATGGTGAGGGATTTTCTCAGGAGCCATCCAAACCTGAAACTCCCGTGATTGACCGAATTTTCCCTCCGGGTGGGCAGGCAGGGACTGCGGTCGAAGTGACTCTTTCCGGCAAGCCGGGGGCGCCACCCCTGAGTCTGTGGTCCAGCAATGGCAAGTTGTCAGCAGCGTTTTCCGAGAAGAACGATAAGGTCACGATTACAATTCCTGCTGATTGTCCGCTCGGTGTTCACTGGCTGCGGTTCTGGAATCCAGCGGGTAGCTCGTCACTTCGACCATTTGTCGTTGGTCGTCTACCGGAACTTCTCGAGGTTGAGCCCAACGACCGGCATGCTGAAGCTCAGGCAATATCGGACGGCCAGCGTGTCATCAATGGAGTGCTGGAGAAGTCCGGAGACGTTGATACGTACACGGTGCCCGTCAGTGCCGGTCAGACTCTGTTTGTGTCGGTTCTCGGTAAACGCGAGCTCAGTTCACCAATGGACGCTGTTCTTCAGGTGCTTGACGAAGACGGCGCGATTCTGATTCAGAACGACGACGACCATGGAATTGATCCTCAGGCGACATTCAAAGCAGAACGCGATGGTATCCTCAGGATTCGACTGTTCTCGTTTCCATCGGATCCCAACAGCTCAATCCATTTTGCTGGCGGTGCGAACTACATGTATCGACTTACGGTTTCAACTGGACCTGCAGTCGATTACACACTCCCCCTTGCGATTCAGACGGGGATTGATACATCAGTTGAGTTGAAAGGATGGAATCTCAATCCTGACGGAGCAACAGTGCCGGTGCTGGCAGGGGCACCTGAAGAGAGCAGGTCTGTACCGTTTGACTCCGCAATGCCGGTAACTGTTTCAGTGATCAACATGGCATCGCTGATTGAAGGCCGCACGATTCAGAGCAACGATGCATCTCACAGCAATGGGGCATCTCGGAGCAAAAGTGCACCCACAGTCATTCCGGCGGCCATTACAGGTGTGATCCATAAGGGCGGTGAGCGAGACCATTGGCAGTTTCAGGGTGAGAGGGGGAAGAATGTTACTGTTCGAGTTGAAGCGCGGCGGCGAGATTCGCTGCTTGATCCGGCAATCACTATTCGCTCTCAAAATGGCGCGATCCTGAAAGAAGCGGACGATCTGAGCGGAACTGATCTCGACTGCGAATCCACGTTGACCATTCCGGATGACGGTCTGTTTTCTGTGGAAGTTCGAGATCGATATGCACACGGAGGAGAGCGTTACTTCTACCTGTTAACGGTTACGGAAAGTCGGCCCGATGCAAAGTTGAGCATCAGGGAATCAGTGTTTTCAGGTACCACTGACAAGCCGCTTGAAATACCTGTCACCATTGATCGTACCAATGGGTATAGCGGAGTTCTGGACTTCCGTGTTGAAGGTCTTCCGGAAGGAGTCACGGCAGCAGCAGCTCGTTCAGAAAAGGAGGGCGATTCTTCAAAAGCCGTCACGCTGAGAATCGAGGGCAGTACAGTCGAAGCATTCAGTGGAGCGATTCGACTGATTGCGCGAGATTCCGAAACGGGAGTTGTTCGAGCCGCCACATATCGACCGCCAGACTCCATGGCGGAGATCGATACGATCTGGCTCGCATGGCCTGTAACTCAATAACTCAATGCTGACAGGGAATGTGTTCAGTTCTTTGTAGCGATCGGAGTTGCTTCACCTGTCGCCAGAGGGAGCGTGCCCGCCATCAGACCTCGAATGATCTTCGTCATATGAGGGAGATTCAGTCGAGAGACTTCATCTGATGGCTGGTGATAATCCGCATGCAGTGAGCCGGCGGAGAAGCTATGAGCGATGACTCCTGCGTTGACGAACGAGTAGTTGTCGCTGCGTGCATAGAGCATTTCGCTGACATCTTCCCGATGGAAGACATCCACCTCGGCACGTTTGGCTCCTGCTGCAACGAGATCACAAAGTGTAGACCGAGTCCATCCGGTACCCCATGCCTTACCTTCTGCGTTCTCTTCAGGACGACCGATCATCTCAATGTTGACGTTTGCAATAGTCTGATCGAGCGGCCAGATCGGATTCTGAGCATAATATTTCGAACCGAGCAGCCCTTTTTCTTCGCCCCAGAATGTCATAAAAATCACAGTGCGTTTTGGACGATTTGAGAGTTTTGAATATGCATCGGCCAGTGAAACAACCGCAGTAACGCCGGTTGCATTGTCATCTGCTCCGTTATTGATCGTGTCTTCACCGCCATCTCGTGTTCCGATGTGGTCGAGATGAGCAGAGATAATGATTGCCTGTTTCGAGAGTTCCGGATCGCTTCCCTTCAGAATCCCGATCACATTGTGCACGGGAGTGGAAATGATTCTGTTTGCAGGAACGGTAACGGAGACGGTTTTGTTTTCGAGTTCAGTTCCGGCTGGAACGATGACAACCGGGCAGGCAAACGCAAACTGCTGAGGAAGCGTAATTGGGGTCTCAGAAAGTCGGCGAGCAATTTCATGCAGAGGGCTGTCGGAGCCGATCGGGACGATAACAAGTGTTGCTCCCTGTTTTGCAATTTCGCGTATCTTTCGTGACCATGCAACAACAGCGCCGCCGGGATTGCTGAGAACCTGAGGTGGAAGTGGCGAGTCACTGAGCCAGACGGGACCGGCAAATTTCTGGTCAGCTCTGGCGGAGTTTGCATTTTCAATCGCCCCGGAGATCTCAACAGGATCCCTGAGCCCCATCAGGACATGGCAGTCTGCGATTCGTGTGCCGTCAACGTTCACCGACAATCCGGACTTTGCCGGAGAGACCTGTTCGATGCTGGTTGACTGAAAGAAGCTCAGATCGGAGCCAGGACCTTCGAGCCCGGCACCGCGAAACCGAGCAGCCACGTACGCGGCTGCGATATTCAATTCCGTTGATGGCGTATTCCTTCCGGCCATTTCATCGGAAGCCAGAAAGCCAACCGTGGCGGTGACACTTCCCTGCTGAATGGAATCAACTGCCTGAAGTTCATCGGCAGTGAGAGGCTGCACGGAAAAATCTTCGCCAAAACACGCTCCGCCAGCCATTGGGAGGATCAAAGCACGGAACAGTACAGCGATCGCGGCGCGTTGTGAATATCTCATGATCTGCTTTCGATCAAATGAAAAGCTCTGGCGACAAAGAAAAATCCGATGTGATTGGAGTATGACCTTCGGAAGCCTGTTTCCGCCAGTGTCGGAGGGGTATGATGCCGAAAACTGATTCTGATCAAACCCGTAAGATTCCTGAGTGGAGGTTGCATATGAACATCGGTTCCGTGTCGCGTCGCGGTTTTCTTCAGGCTGGCGGAGCGATGGTCGCTGCAGGAGCAGCATTTCCGGCGCTGGGAGCTTCATTGACTCAGCCGCTTGTTCGGGCAGATGAGTACCCATTAAAGGGACGGCTCTACAAAACGCTGAAGATCGGGATGGTCCAGGTGAAAGGGACCTTGACGGAGAAATTTCGGGCCGTGAAGGAGGCGGGGTTTGACGGGATTGAGATGGATTCTCCCGGAATGGATGTTGAAGCAACGAAGATCGCAATCGCTGAGAGTGGACTTCCAGTCGACGGCACTGTGAACTCCACGCACTGGAGCGTCCGTCACACGGACCCCGACGCAACTGTCCGCGCGAAGGCGCTGGAATCACTGCAGACTGCATTGCGTGCGACTCACGCAGTCGGCGGCCATACAACTCTGCTGGTGATCGGCCACGGCAACGATGGTTCAGAAGAAGAGAACTGGAAACGCTCGATCGAGAACATTGCTAAAGCAATTCCACTGGCTGCCGAACTTGGTGTTGCGATCGCGATTGAAAATGTCTGGAACCACTTCCTCTACGATCATCAGGGAGATGCGACTCAGACTGCTGACAAGTTTGTGAAGTATGTCGACGAATTGAACTCGCCATGGATCGGCATGCAGTTTGATATTGGCAATCACTGGAAATATGGAAGCATGGGCGACTGGATTCGCCAGTTGGGTAAGCGAGTCATCAAGCTGGACGTCAAAGGATTTTCACGAGCTGAAGACAAGTTTACTCGAATCTCTGAAGGCGACATCGATTATCTCGACGTTCGCAAGGCGCTTCAGGAAATTAACTTCTACGGCTGGCTGGCCGCTGAAGTTCCTGGCGGAGATGCTGCGGAACTGAAGAAGATCGCTTTGGAGATGGACGCAGCATTTGGCCTCGTGTGATTCGTTTACGTGTGTTGATGCCCGTGGAAAACCAGTTGGATACTATGAATCAGGAACTCTCGACGACTTCTGAACCGTGTGACAGCCTTGCCGATGCACTCCGGGAGTTTAATCCCGGAGTGGACGGTCAGTTCGTTCCTCTGCTGGAACGCTATTGCCGTCTGCTTTGGGAATGGAATGAGACTCACAATCTGACTCGCCACACGGATTTTCCAACATTTGTGAGTCGGGATTTACTCGACACTATCGAACTCTCTCAGGAGATTGCTCGAGGTGTCCGAGTGTTGGATGTTGGTTCCGGAGGCGGTGTTCCGGGCATACCGCTGGCGATTCTGAGATCAGATCTAAAAATGGCCCTGGCGGAATCGATTGCAAAGAAATCCTCTGTTCTGATGGACGTCATCAGAAAGCTGGGTTTGAACGTGCATGTTTACTCAGATCGAGCGGAACTGGTGCTGAAGAAGCAGAAGTTCGATGTAGTGACTGCAAGGGCGGTTGCACCACTGTCAAAACTGTTGACCTGGTTTGATCCATGCTGGAGGTCCATTGGTGAGTTGCTGCTGATCAAAGGACGCAAGTGGGTAGACGAACAGGCTGAGGCTGAAGAAGCAGGTTTGTTGCGTCGCGTGCGAATTGATGTCATACGCGAATGGGAGACACCAGGCCGCGATGGTCGCAGTGTCATTTTGAAACTGACTCGACAGTAGCAGACACTCCCCGAGTGCTGCGTAGGATGGGCATTCCTGCCCGTCCCGTCCTGGTTCAAGCACTGATACGCGGCAGGGGTGGCTCTAAATGTAGGATGGGCATTCCTGCCCGTCCCGTCCTGGTTCAAGTACTGATACGCGGCAGAGGCGGCTCGGGCAGGAATGCCCAAGCTACGGTACGTGCGCAACATTTTCATCAAGTCACATCGTGTATCATGAGGTGAGTGGCGGACGGCATTCGTAGAATGCCTGCTACGGGAGGACTATCCAGCATGATTCGCAGTAGTTTCATTGAATTGATGTATCCTGTCATGTGGCAGGTCATCCTGCTGACTGCGATCACATTGGGCAGGATCAGCAGTGTCTGTGCACTGGAGCCTGCAGGTGATCTTCCGGAATCGCTACGATCGTTTGATCGAGAGGTCTGGGCGCGAGTGGGTGAACGGACGTGTTTGCGATGTCACCGGGCGGACGGAGAAGCTCGGGAATCAGCATTTCTGCTCCGTAAAGAGCGCTTTTCATCGGCCGATCAGATTTCTGACCGAGCAGAGAACTTTCATGCGTTTCTCAGCATGGCAGTCGTCTCGGAAACGACGAAAGCCGATCAGTCGCGAATTCTCCTGAAAGCAAGCGGGGAGTTGGAACATGGCGGAGGCGAAGTCCTGAAAACGGATTCAGCCGGCTTTCGTGTGTTAACTCAATTTGTCGAAGCGGTACGGGAACGCAGTGCATCCGGCGCGAGCACATCTGAGTTGGAAAGTGCTGCTCTGAAGGTCTGGAAGGAGGAGGATCGTCGTGAGTTTCTGACCGACGTTACCCCACTTTCGACGAAGAAGCTTCTGAGGCGAATTGCGTTATCACTTGCAGGTCGACTTCCTCGAAGCGAGGAGTTGGCTCGAGTGGACAGCGAAGGGCGAGCAGCGATTCGACCGATCCTTGCAGAGATCATGAACGAGCCGGCATTTTTTGATCGTTTGAAAGAAGGGTTTAACGATATTTTTCTGACGACTGGTATTGAAGACAACGCAGAGACTCTGTTGTCGTATCACCACTTCGAAAAGACGCGTCTCTGGTACCAGGACTTTGATCTGAGTCATATTCCTGAAGCCGAGCAGGAGCGAGCGCGATGGAAACTGGCGGATGTGTATCGTGAAGCGATTTTACGAGAGCCTTTGGAGTTGATCGCGTATATCGTACGGAACGATCGCCCGTTCACTGAGCTTGTGACTGCTGATTACATTATGGTGTCGCCCTACACTGCGCGCGGATATGGAATTTTTGAAAACATCCGAGGTCAGTTCAGCAATCAGGAAGATCCTTTTGAATACATACCGGCTCAACTTTCGGCACTTACGGGCCGTGACGGAAAAACTCAGGAATCCTTAACCGGACTTTATCCGCATGCGGGCCTCATGAGCATGTTTCATTACCTCCGCCGTTATCCTACAACAGAAACCAATCGGAATCGGCTGCGGGCTCGAATGATTTATCAGCACTTCCTCGGGATCGACATTATGCAGTTGGCACCGAGAACAACAGATGCTTCTGCAGTTGCATCGAAATATGCGAACCCGGTAATGGAAGCACCTGACTGTGTGGTATGTCATCGAACGATCGACCCGGTCGCCGGCATTTTTCAGGATTTCGATGACATGGGATACCTGGCGCCACGGCGCGACGGCTGGTATCAGGACATATTTGAGGCGGGTTTTGAGGGGGAACGTCTGCCAGCAGAACAACGCTGGAGAGCTCAACAATGGCTGTCCGAGCGGATCGTCAAAGATGATCGATTTTCAATAGCGATGACTGAACACGTCTACTACCTGCTGTTTGGACGCCGAGTGCTTCAGGCGCCCGAAGACACTGATGATCGATTGTTCAATTCTCGGAGACTCGCATATCGTGAACAGCGACGCCTGATCGAAAACGTTGCACACGAGTTTCGCGAATCCGGTTTCAATCTGAAGTCTGTTTTTCAGTCACTCGTGCACTCGGATCTGTACTCCGCTGACGGTTTGAGTGCACTTGTCGAAACGGATGAGCGACGAGCCGAACTCGATGATCTGGGCGTGGTTCGCATGTTAAGTCCGGAACAGTTGGAACGAAAAATTGCAGCCATCTTTGGGACTCGCTGGGCAAAACTCGAAGGAGACTTCGCGGTTTTGTATGGTGGAATCGACTCCATTACCGTGACAGAGCGAAACGCGGATCCTGGAGGAGCAATGGGGGCGATTCAGCGACTGCTGGCCAACGACGTGGCCTGTGCACAGGTGGCAAAAGACTTCCGGCGACCTGCACAGGAGCGAGTGTTGTTTCCGGAGATTGAACCGGATGTGCTTCCAGGGAACGCTACCTCTGATGAGCGAATCAGAAATGCGATTGTGTATCTGCATTCGCGAATACTTGGACGGGAGGATCGTCCACAGGATCCGGAAGTGACTCGGACATTCGAACTCTTCTCGGGTATCATTCAGGATGCTCAGGCCCAGGATCGCTTTGAAAAGCGGGAAACGTATTTCTGCGGTGGTCGGGAAGATTATCGAGTTGACGATCCTCACTATTCGGTTCGAGCGTGGCGAGGCGTTGTCACCTATTTGCTTCGGCAGCATGAATTTCTGTATGAGTAGACTCAACGCAGGTAGAATGCACAATGATGGGTAGTCGAAGACACTTTCTGCGGTTGTGTGCCGGAACTGGCCTTGGCTTTGCAGCTCCGGTGGGCTTGTCACAGGTGCTGGGCAATTCTGTGCAGGAGCAGGCAGCAGAGTCGGGTTATGTCGGTCCGTACTATGTGGTCTTTAATGCATCCGGAGGCTGGGATACGACGTACCTGATGGATCCAAAGGGCCGGAACGGCATCAATCGTCTTTATCAGGATTCGGACATTCTGACAGCCGGCAATCATCGATTTGCACCCACTGAAAAGCAGATCACAGCCGGTATGAGCAATGAGGACTTCTTTCAGAAGTATGGTAGTGAGTTATTGACGTTAAATGGTCTGGATCTGTCGGTCAATAACCATACACCGTGTGCCCGTTACATGGCCACGGGTAAACTCGACAGTTTGGCCTACCCAACATTTCCAGCACTTGCGGCAGCGTGTCTCGGTAGTGACGCACCGCTGGCATTCCTGACTTTTGGGAACTACGCCGCCACGGGAAACCTTGTGCCAATGTCGCGAGTTCCGTACCTGCAGTCCTTGAATCTGCTGGCAAGAGCGGATTATGTAGAGGGAAGTGCCACGCATCAGTATTCGGATTCCTTTGTAAACGACCGAATTGAGCGAACTCTGGAGTCACAGTTTGAGGCCCGAGTCTCTCAGGCGCGACTGCCGCGTGTCGAACGGAGTCAGAGTATGCTTTACTCGGCTCAGACAAGTTCAAAAGCTCTGCAGCGAGTCACACCATTTATACCGAAGGAGCCTGCTCGAGAGAGGCTCTGGCAGCAGGCTGATATTGCACTCGCATCTTTTTGTGCGGGTGTATGCGTATCAGCGAACCTTTCGATCTCACAATTTGACAGTCACAACAATAACGACGCCGATCAAATGAAGCTGATCCCGGAATTCCTTGCCGGTATCGACTATCTGTTGCGAAGGGCCGAGGATCTTAAGATCCGGGAGAAGCTTGTTGTCATCATTCAAAGTGAAATGGGTAGAACGCCAACCTACAACAATGGAAACGGTAAGGACCACTGGTCGATTGGCTCAATAATGTTTCTGGGCGCCGGGATTGAAGGGAATAGGGTTCTCGGAGCTACCGATGATGAGCAGATGCTTGTTCCGTTGAATCCTGTCACCTGCGAGCTTGCTCCACAGGATGGAATTCGCATTCGTCCCGAACATATTCACCTCGCCGTGCGTGATCATGCTGGAATTTCCGGCCATGCATTCTGCCGCCAGTTCCCACTCTCCGTCCCACCCGATGAACATCTAAAGACGTTTCTTCAAACAAAAATGTAGGATGGCCATTCCTGCCCGTCCCTCTCTGGTTCGAGCACTGGAACGGCGCAGAGATGTGCTCAAATGTAGGATGGGCATTCCTGCCCGTCCCTCTCTGGTTCGAGCACTGGAACGGCGCAGGGATGTGCTCAAATGTAGGATGGGCATTCCTGCCCGTCCCTCTCTGGTTCGAGCACTGGAACGGGGCAGGGATGTGCTCAAATGTAGGATGGGCATTCCTGCCCGTCCCACTCTGGTTCGAGCACTGGAACGGCGCAGGGATGTGCTCGGGCAGGAATGCCCAAGCTACGATTTGTCCCGCGCTGATTCGAGTGCTGCGGCGGGGCAGGGATGTGCTCGGGCAGGAATGCCCAAGCTACGACTTGTCCCGCGCTGATTCGAGTACTGCAACGGGGCAGGGATGTGTTCGGGCAGGAATGCCCAGGCTGCATGCCTTGATGTCTGGCTGCAACACATGATGACAGAGAGACCTTGAGTGAGCATCAGATGACGATGTTGAACAACCGGGCCCTTGTTCTGAAACTCACCACCTGATTTTGAAATTCATCGCTGTGATACATTGAACCAGATGCTGGAGCGGTCGCTGGAAATCGGACGGATCCAGCTGAACATTCGAAAATTCGACAACGTTTAGGACTCAAACGGAGATCACCATGTCGAATAAACGATCAGATGCATCATTAGATATTTCTGCTGAGAGTCGTCAATCCATCCACTGGCGAAACGACTCTTCCCATGGTCCGATGAGAAATTTCAGTCTACCGGGGTTGATGGAGCTTGAGGATGAGACAATCGTCTGGAGTGATTCCTTCGCGGATCAGATGTTGGGAGTTGCTGGAACTTGTACCGGGCGATTTTCGAGAGAGGTTCTGGGGGAGGGGCTGAGTGAATTGCTTCGAACCGGCCGGCTTTGCTCAGGTGAGCCTGGCACTTCGATGATTGTGGATTCAGTCGTGACAAGAGCGGATGGACTGATCCTGCCGATATCGTTCAGAATTTGGCCATGCTGGAGAAATCGGAATACGTTTTACCTGATCTCAGTGACGCCTGGTTCTGAGATTCCTGAAGCAATGGACCTAAATCGTTCGTCATTGCTCAAATGGGCACAATTGCATCGGAGGTCTGTAATTGGAGAAATCGCTTCGGCACTGATCCACGAACTGGGTCAGTCGCTGACTTCGATTCAGGGGATCGCCGAAGTTCTGAACAGTGTAATGAAAGATGCGAACAGTGTATCAGAGAATGATGCGCGACAGGCAGTCACATTGTTGTTAAACAGTAGTCGTCGCGCAACGTGCCAGCTGAATCAGATTTGGCAGTTTCTGAAGACCGATCAGCCATCGCTTTCTGAAGTGAATCCCTCAGAGTTGCTGATCGAATCTGCCGCGATTGTCAGTGCCAGCGGTCGACATGAACTGACGAGTATTGAAGTTGAGCAACCCGCAAGTCTGACACCATGGTTCACGGATCTGGTCATTCTTAAGACAATGCTGGTACGGCTGATTCGGTATTGCATGAACAGAAACTTTGTCTTCAGATCGACGGGCAGAAAGTTGCTGATCAGCCTTGCGGAAGATACCGCTGGAGCGACCATTGAACTGCGAAACGTTCTTGTCGGGAAAGGAACTCAGCTTGAAGAACTGACAACTGATTATAAAGAGTTAACAGGCGACGAGGTTGCGAGTTCACCGAGTCCGGATGATTTGTTGCCAGCGGATGCGTTGTCATTTTGTACTGCCGCCGCGAGATTTCTGGGGATTGAACTATTGCTGATACGAAATCATCGGAGTGGTGATTTGGAAGCATGCCTGAGAATTCCGAATGTCCTTCTGAAACGTTGAGCCGTTCGGAGATCGGCCCTGTTCGCGGTCTAAAGAATCGCTAGGATTCCGGCAAAGTTGTCAACAACATGAACGGACTTCGTAGCGGAAGGCTCGAACATTGCCAGAAGAACCTGAGGAGACGGGCGACACTGCACATCTGCCCCCGCAGACTGCAGAAGAAGTGTCCAGGGAAGTTCCGGACTGTGAAATGATTCTGATGGGAACAGGCACCAGCATTGGTGTACCTGTCGTTGGATGCTGTTGCGACGTTTGTGTCAGCGAGAATCCAAAGAACAAACGCATGCGGTCCGGCGTGCTGGTGAAGGCACCGGAAGGATCGTTTGTAATTGATACAGGACCGGAGCTGCGAATGCAGTTACTGCGTGAGAATGCTCGGCTGGTCGAAGGTGCTCTGTTCACGCATGCCCATGCTGATCACATTATGGGCCTGGATGATTTGCGGATTTGCAGCTTTCAACTGGCGACCCAGATGCCTCTGTACTGCGAAGAGCCGGTGGAGCAACAGCTGATTCAGACGTTCGGATATGCGTTTTCGGACCCCTCAACTCACTCTCATCCACATGCAGTGCCAAGACTTCGATTTGAGAGATTGACGCCGGGTCAGTCCATCAGGATACTCGGACTGGATGTCCTTCCAATTCGACTCAGGCACGGCAACTTGCCAATCCTTGGTTTCCGATTTGGACGAATTGCGTTTTGTACGGACGTATCCACGATACCGATGGAATCGCGATCACAGCTGCAGGGGTTGGATGTGTTGATACTTGATGCACTCCGATACGAACCCCATCCAACACATTTGCATGTATCTGCCGCAGTCAGGCTGATTGAACAGTTGAATCCACGTCAGGCCTATTTGACTCATATGTCACATGATCTCGACTATGACAGACTGAAGTCAGAATTGCCGGATGGAGTTGAACCTGCGTATGACGGGCTAAAACTGTGTTTCGCTCCATGAGTTCGGGGCAACACAGGCGTAGCTTGGGCATTCCTGCCCGAGCCTTCCCTGCCGCGATCCTGTGCTTGAAGCAGGTCGGGACGGGCAGGAATGCCCATCCTACGTTTGAGCCTTCCCTGCCGCGATCCTGTGCTTGAAGCAGGTCGGGACGGGCAGGAATGCCCATCCTACGTTTGAGCCTTCCCTGCTGCGATCCTGTGCTTGAAGCAGGTCGGGACGGGCAGGAATGCCCATCCTACGTTTGAGCCTTCCCTGCTGCGATCCTGTGCTCGAAGCAGGTCGGGACGGGCAGGAATGCCCATCCTACGAGTGGAGTTCGAAGATGGCTTCGACTTCGACGGGGACATTGTAGGGGAGTGAGCCCATTCCGACGGCGCTGCGAGCAGCTTTGCCGGCTTCGCCGAAGATTTCGACCATCGTGTTGCTGAAGCCGTTCATGACTTGAGGATGATGTTCGAAGTTGCTGGTGCAGTTCACCATTCCGAGGACCTTTACGACGCGTTTGATCCGGTCGAGACTTCCGACTGAAGCCTTGACTGTGGACAGCATTGTCAGGGCAACAACTCGTGCGGCCGCGGCACCCTGTTCTTCGGTCAGATCCTGACCCACACGTCCTTTCACCAGATTTCCATCCGCATCGTAGGGAACCTGACCGGACACATAAGCCAGTTTATCCACGATCACAACCGGAGTATAAACGCCGCCGGCTTTTGGAGTTGGGGGCAAAGTCATACCGAGAGATGCCAGTTTTTCATCGATTGTCACAACCAGGGCTCCAAAACATCGGGAAACATTGATCCACGGACAGAGAAAGGACGTTTGTGCGTCAAACCGCGTTTTAACGAGGAAACCATGAAAAGTTAAGCCTCGGCGACGATTGCCATACCCCAGGGCGGGTAACTAAGATAAGAGGCACCAGCCAACACGTCGCAGAACCAGGCGACACGGGATCGATCAGTGGAACCAACGAGGGAAGAATGATGCAACAGATGCTCAACGGAATGCTGTTCGCCCAGGAAGTCGTGGAGATTATTCCTGACGGTGGCTTGGATATGTGGTATGTGTTTGCGATCGGCTTCGGGATCATTTTTGGCTTTTTGTTCCTCATCTTTCTTGCCATTTTTGCCTCTGTGGCGTCGCTTTGGTTTCGGGCGTTTATGTCCGGGGCATCGATTGGCCCGCTGCAGATGGTGTTCATGAAGCTGAAGAAAGTGAATCCTCATGTGATCGTCGATTCACGAATTATGGCCGTTCAGGCGGGCCTTGGCAGCATTACTTCTCAGGCCATGGAAACTCATTATCTGGCTGGAGGCAACGTACCGTTGATTGTACGAGCACTGATTGCTGCTCATCGAGCAAACATTGAACTGCAATGGGACCATGCGTCAGCAATTGACCTCGCCGGGCGAAACGTGCTTGAAGCAGTTCAAACCAGCGTCAACACAAAGGTTATTGATTGTCCGGACCCTGGACGAACAGGACGCAGTACTCTGGATGGCGTTGCGAAAGATGGTATTCAGCTGAAGGCGAAAGCTCGAGTCACAGTCCGAACGAATCTTGGTCAGTTGATTGGGGGAGCTACGGAAGAAACCGTGATTGCTCGAGTCGGTGAAGGAATCGTATCGGCCATTGGATCATGCAACTCCCACAAAGACGTGTTGGCGAATCCGATGTTGATTGCAAGAACGGTTTTGAACAAAGGACTGGATTCGCAGACTGCATACGCGATTGTCTCGATCGATATTGCCGACATCGACGTCGGCGACAATGTGGGTGCTCGACTTCAGGCGGACCAGGCGGAAGCCGATGTGCGAATTGCAAGGGCGAAAGCGGAGGAACGACGTGCAGCGGCCGTTGCGTCGGAACAGGAAATGAAAGCGTTGACTCAGGAAAACCAGGCCAAAGTCGTATTGGCCGAGGCGGAAATTCCTCGAGCCATGGCCCAGACATACCGCGCTGGAACCTTGCGAGCAGCCCCCTCATCGAAGTGATCGTGCTCGGCTATCGCGTGAAAAAACTGAAATGATTTTGTCGCGTCTTCTTCGAATTTGGCTGGTGGAGAGTTGTTCAGCAGAGAATCCGTAAGAATCTTTGCAGAGCCATTGAGCGTTGAACTCGGCAGGATGCAGAGAAAATCATTCGGGTTTTCTGAGACGTTGAAAACTGCTCCTTGAGCATTTGCATTTTGACGCGTACACTTGAAACAGGTTTCAAAGTTGTTTCGCAACCGCCAGCACAGGAGGTTCCGGCGTGCGAGGTCTTGAGGATATCAGGAGTCTTCAAAGCGATGGACGGATTGCTTCAGGTAGAACTCAGTGCTCAGGAACGTGATGTCCTTCTCCGCGGTTTGCGATATGTTCGCAGTGCAATCATGCTTGAAATGCGTGATCCGGTACCGGCAGATGAAATGCGTCGATCTGTGAATCTGGATGAAATTCAGCTGCTCGCCCAGCGTCTTCAGGCATCCGATGCGATGGGTGTCAGAGTCTGACGGTGTGGCTGAGCATTCGCCAAACGCACTTTGCAGTCTGCTGAGTGCGTTTTTTCGTTTTCTGAGTTTTCCCGGATTTCCGGGGTTTGCTGGCAGGTTGTTGTCATGCGGTACGAACATGTCTGCGTTGAAGCCGTCGCGCACACGGTTCCGCCCCATGTGGTGACATCGTCCGACATTGAACAGCGACTCGCGCCGGTTTACGAGCGACTCTCCCTGCCATTCGGTCGACTTGAACTCATGACCGGCATACAGGAACGTCGTTTTTTCGACCCTGGAACATTGCCGGGATCCGTAAGCATCCAGACGGCGAATGCCGCTATCGAAATGTCAGGATTGGCGAAGACGCATTTTGGGGCGCTTGTACACGGTTCAGTGTGCCGAGATCAGATGGAACCGGCGACAGCCGCGGGTGTGCATTCCGGTGTAGGGCTTCCGGACGATGCTGTCGTGCTGGATGTCAGCAATGCATGTCTGGGAATTTTGAACGGCATGCTGCTGATCGCCGATCTGATAGAACTTGGTCGGATTCGCGCCGGTGTTGTTGTCGGAACGGAAACCGGGAGAAGCCTGGTTGAAGGTACAATTGACAGCCTGCTTTCAGACCCTTCACTGACTCGCCAGTCAATCAAGCCCGCATTTGCTTCGCTGACGATTGGTTCAGGATCGGCAGCCGTTGTGCTCTGCGATCGACGGTTGAGCCGCAGTCGACTGCAATTGCTGGGAGGCGCGTGTTTGTCAGATACATCCGGCCACAAACTTTGTGCTGGAGGAGTCCAGGCAGACCGCCACAGTGACGGGCGTCCTCGAATGGAAACTGACTCTGAAGCGCTGCTGCACGCCGGAATCGCACTCGCCAGGCGGACCTGGGAGAAGACTCGGGGCGTCTTAGGCTGGAAGAACAGTGATGTCCATCGCGTATTTACACACCAGGTGGGTAAACAGCATCGAAATCTCCTGATGGAAAAGCTGGAACTTAGCCCCGGCCTTGACTTTCCGACTGTTGAGCGATTTGGGAATACCGGAGCCGCGGCGTTGCCAATGGCATTGTCGATGGGGCTAGCCGCCGAACCTGCAGTTTGCGGGCAGAATCTGGCGTTGCTCGGAATTGGCAGCGGTTTGAATTCGATCATGCTTGGACTCCGACGGATGAACGACTAGTTCGTCGCTGACTTGCGAATAGCGATGAGTTCGTGAGATACTACGTCGATCGTTGTACAGGCCGCATTGTTCGTTCGCAGGAGCTGGATTTTTCGAATGACTATTCCGCAAATCGTCCCCGGTAAGACTCGACTTGGCTGGATCGGCACCGGTGTGATGGGATCAAGCATGTGTTCGCACCTGATGAATGCTGGCTTCAGTGCCACAGTGTATTCCCGAACGCGAGCAAAGTCGGAAGCCCTGCTGACCAAAGGCGCGCAATGGGCTGCCACGCCAAAGCAGCTGGCATCGCAGTCAGATGTAGTTTTCTCCATCGTCGGGTTTCCTGCGGACGTGAGAGAAGTAATCCTTGGAACTGACGGGGCGTTGGCCGGCGCCGCAGCGGGCAGCGTAATCGTGGATATGACAACCAGTCAGCCGGCACTGGCCGTCGAGATCGATAAGGCGGCTCGGGCAAAAGGTGTTTACAGCATCGATGCTCCTGTCAGTGGAGGGGATATAGGTGCAAGAAATGCGACCTTGTCGATCATGATCGGCGGTGACTCGGAAGTTGTGGCAGCCCTGACACCTCTGTGGGGAGCAATGGGAAAGACGATTGTCCATCAGGGAGCAGCGGGCGCTGGACAGCACACAAAGATGGTGAATCAGGTTTTGATCGCCACGGGTATGATTGGAGTCTGTGAAGCGCTGCTATATGGATACAAGGCCGGGCTTGATCTTCCAACGGTGCTGAAATCTGTATCGAGCGGTGCCGCAGGCAGTTGGTCTCTGTCAAATCTCGGCCCTCGGATGATCGACAACAATTTTGATCCTGGCTTCTTTGTCGAACACTTCATTAAAGATATGGGAATCGCGCTGGAAGAATCGCGACGGATGGGGCTCTCTCTTCCTGGACTGGCCCTCGCCGAGCAGCTGTATCTCTCTGTAAAAGCGCAGGGATTTGGCCGAAACGGTACTCATGCTCTGTTGCTTGCTTTGTCTCACATGTCCGGCTTTGACTGGCGAAAACGCGGACAGGCTTGATTTTGCTGTTCGCGAAATCAAGATGCCGTGGAATTTGCACCATCTATCCAACGAATCACAACAGTACTTTAGACTGAAAACAGAAATCAAAATGGCACGCAAAGGCGAACTCTTCTCCGGACTCACGGTTGCTCTTGTTACCCCGATGAATGCAGATGGCTCTGTGAACGAGTCGCAGCTACGAAAACTTGTCGATTTCCATGTTGAATCCGGCACGGACTGTGTCAGTCCGGTTGGAACAACGGGCGAAAGTCCGACATTGTCGCATGATGAGCACGAGAGAGTCATCGGCATTGTTTGTGAACAGGCGGCAGGTCGAATCAAGGTCATGGCTGGAACCGGATCCAACAGCACTGCGGAGGCAATCCGGCTGACCAAAAGTGCAAAGAAGGCTGGTGCCACGGGCGCCTTGATGGTTGCTCCGTATTACAACAAGCCGACTCAGGAAGGTTTCTTTGCCCACTTCAAAGCCGTGGCGGATGCAGTGGATATCCCCATCGTGCTGTACAACATTCCGGGCAGAACTGCAAAGAATATGGAACCAGAGACGATTTGTCAGATTTCGGATGCCTGTCCAACTGTGGTAGCAATCAAGGAATCGACGGGTTCGATGGATCAGGCTTCGTTCATTCTGAACTCGTCCACCCTGACTGTGCTCTCGGGCGATGACAGCCTGACATTACCATTGATGGCATTAGGCGGCAGTGGAGTCGTTTCGGTTGCGGGAAATATCGTTCCCCGCGATGTGAAAGCAATGATCACGGCGTTTCAATCCGGAGATGTCGCTAAGGCACAGCAGCTGCACCACAAGCTGTTTCCTCTGTGTCGAGACATGCTGGGACTCTCCACAAATCCCATTCCAGTCAAAGCCGCAATGACTCTGCTGGGAAAACCCTGCGGAGAAGTCCGCCTCCCTTTGACACCGCTTTCTACATCTCAACTGGAAAGCCTGCGAAAGACGCTCACCACCTACGGATTGCTAAAGTAGCAGGCATTCTCCGAATGCCGTCCGCAACGCGCTGGGACGGACATGGAAGAAGGGCAGGCGGTGGGGACGGGCAGGCGGTGGGGACGGGCTGGAATGCCCATCCTACATTAAAAAAGCCACTGATCTGAGAGATCAGTGGCTTTCAAACGGTATCGAGGATGCGTGCGGAGATTATGGAAGAATCACTGTGTCGATCACGTGAATGATGCCGTTAGCACATTCAATGTCGGTCTTCACAATCTTTGCATCGCCAATTTTTGCACCGTCAGTCAGGGAGATCGGTGCTTCTTTGCCATTGACGGTCTTCAGAGACTTGGCATCAACCACCTTCACAGCTGGCAGCTTCCCTGGTACGACGTGGTACGTCAGGATGGCAACAAGCTTATCCTTGTTCTCGGGCTTCAGCAGATCTTCGACAGTGCCTGCTGGCAACTTGGCGAACGCTTCGTCCGTTGGAGCAAACACAGTGAATGGACCTTCTCCCTTCAGTGTATCGACCAGACCTGCCGCCTTGACTGCTGCGACCAGAGTCTTAAAGGAACCGGCTCCGACAGCCGTGTCTACGATATCAGCGGACTTTGGGCTCTCGTCCTTTGGCAGAATAACGCTGTCGATGACATGGATGATCCCGTTTGAGCAACTGATGTCTGTCTTCACGACGTTGGCATTGTCAACCGAAACTTTTCCGTCAGCGACCTTGATCGCGACTTCCTGTCCCTGAACGGTCTTCGCCGAGGTCAGCTTTACAACATCTGCGGCGGCAACCTTTCCTGGCACTACGTGGTAGGTGAGAATTGCGACGAGCTTATCCTTGTTCTCAGGCTTCAGCAGTTCTTCAACTGTTCCCTTTGGAAGCTTCGCAAACGCCTCATCGGTTGGAGCAAAGACAGTGAGCGGTCCCTTGCTCTTCAGGGTTTCAACCAGGCCAGCAGCCTTCACTGCTGCGACGAGAGTCTTAAAGGACCCAGCACCCACCGCTGTATCAACAATGTCCTTGTCAGCGGCACGTGCGGCCGTATGAATGACTCGCACACCTGCGACCGTCTGGCTTCCCTGACACTTCGACTTCACGACTCGATGATCTGCAGAAACCACACCGCAAACCGCCGCAACGCATAATCCAACAAACAACTTCTTAACCATTGCACCAGACTCCCTCGAAACTTGTGGAAACAACTGCTGAACGATTCTTATCACCAATCGTTCATTGTCCACAAAATTGATTGAGATTTATTTCAGTGTGTTTTTGGATAAAAGTGTTTTGTTTTTTGGGCTTTTTGAGATCCGCTGAAAATTCGCCGGAGGCTTGTAAACGTTCAAAACGTTCATTTAGGTTTTTTGATCAGGCAGATTCCATCTGCCACGGGCCATCCAAATGTAGCTTGGGCATTCCTGCCCGAGCCTTCCCTGGCGCCGCGGTAGTGCTCGAAGCAGGGCGGGGACGGGCAGGAATGCCCATCCTGCTTAGGGAGCTGCGGCAGTGTTCGAAGCAGGGCGGGGACGGGCAGGAATGCCCATCCTGCTTAGGGAGCGGCGGTAGTGCTCGAAGCAGGGCGGGGACGGGCAGGAATGCCCATCCTACTTAGGGCGCGGCGGTGGTGTTCGAAGCAGGGCGGGGACGGGCAGGAATGGCCATCCTGCTTAGGGAGCGGCGGTAGTGCTCGAAGCAGGGTGGGGACGGGCAGGAATGGCCGTCCTACTTAGGAATTAGGCGGCGTTGCGGTTTTGAGATTGTGTGGATCCTGTTTGATAGGACCACAACGTCAGACTGGAGAGGACTTGATCTGCAACGTCCATGGCGCGAACCGCATCGGTTGATGTGACTCGGGGCCGTGCGCCGGTTCGAATTGCATTGACGAAGTCTTTAAGTTCTGCGGTGAGGGCATCCTGCGCCGGGAGCTCAACTTCTGTTTTTTGCATCCACTTGGTGAAGACTTCATCTTTGAGCGACAGAGGATTTGGTGTTGCCTGTGCGATCAAATGTACGAGACCTGGGTTCTGGCGAAGCATTGGTGCTGGTTGCCAGGAGGTAACCTTTCGTGTCTGCAGGTCCGCAGAGAAGTATCCGTCAGCGGCCCAGATTTGTATCGAACGTTCGGCGGACGGACACATCCGACTGGCTGTGAGGTCAATGATCACACCGTTTGACATTCTGAGTCGAGAGACCGCCATATCTTCATGGGGGCCAATCGTGACGGCCCCGAATGAATCGACACTTTGCACCGTTGCTGAACCGCCACACAGTGACAGAGCCAGATCGATGTCGTGGATCATCAGATCATGAACAACACCTATGTCGGTTGATCGAAACGTATACGGACTGACTCGCTGACAGCGAATGTTGAGTGGCTGAGAAGTCAGTGTTCGGAGATGTTCAAATGCCGGATTGAATCGTTCAACGTGTCCGACCTGCAGGAGAGTACCGGAGCGCTGAGCAAGAGCGTGCAGTTCTTTTGATTCGCTCAGAGAGGCAGCCAGAGGTTTCTCCATGAGGACCGGAATTTCGGCCTGGAGAAATGGTCTGGCAACATTCAGATGAGCGACTGTAGGTACCGCAACGACAACGCCGTCAACAGCGCCAAGCACCTGTTCAGCAGACCGAAACCACTGGGTCTGGTGCTGGGTTGCGATTTGTCGTCCCTGATCTTCGCGTGCGTCGACAACACCGACGAGTTCAACGTCATCAAATCCTGAGAGAATTCGAGCATGGTGTCGACCGAGGGCACCAACACCAATGACGGCGATACGAGTCTTGTTCATGCGGCCTTGCGTTCTTCTGTAGTGTTGGGAGCAGATTCGGCTGCTGGTTTATTACGGACAGCTTCACGAGCGCGTCCAAGTTTTCCGTTTCGCTGGTTTTCAATAAATGTCAGCAGCATTGAGAGTTCAATTGGAATCACACCTTCGAGGGTATCGTCAAAATGGCGGCAAACTTCATCCAGAGGTCGATTGCGACGATAGATCAGTCGGAAGGCTTCACGAACGACTTCGATTGACGAGTCTGAAATTCCTGCGCGACGCATTCCAACCACATTGATGGTCTTGAGCTGAGGGTTGTCGCTGCCAGCCGCGAGCATAAATGGAGGAATATCATGAGGAACTCTGCATCCGCCACTGACAAAGCTCAACCGGCCAAGAGTCGAAAAGTGATGGACGACCGAGTTCCCGGAGACAATGGCACCGTCATGAACATGGACGTGCCCGCCGAGGAGAACTCCGTTGACGAGAATGACATTGTTAAAGATACGGCAGTTGTGTGCGACATGGCTGTTTGCCATGAACATATTGTTATTGCCGATTCGCGTAGTATGGTCTTCCTTCTCGGCGCCGCGATTCACGGTCACGCCTTCTCGGAAAATGTTGTTATCGCCAATCAGGATCTGTGTCTCTGAAGCCTGCCAGCTGACGTCCTGCGGATCTCCGCCGATCACACAGCCGGGCCAGAATCGATTTCCTGCCCCGATCTGAGTCTTCCCGATGATCACGACATTGCTGTGCAGAGTCGTGCCGTCGCCGATCTCAACATCCGGCCCAACAACACAAAACGGGCCAATGGTAACACCCTGCCCGATTCGAGCATTGGGGTCAACCTGAGACATTGGAGAGATCCGAGTTTCCATATGATCATCCTGATCAGAATCGTCTAAACAAATCCATCTGTTTTGAACTCAGAGAATCCCGGTCAGGCTGCCCTGCGACCTGTGATGTCTCTTCCAGAGATCATCGACAGAGTTGACGCCATCACATGATTCAGTTTGTGCCCACTTCTGCGAGCAATGACCTGACCTACAAATGGGACTCCGCTGAGAGCCAAATCTCCAATGCAGTCCAGAATCTTATGTCGAACAGGCTCGTCTGACCAGCGAAGCCGATTCTCTTTAACCTGCCCATCTTCACTGAAGACAATGAGATCACGGGCTGTCAAGTGTTTTCCAAATCCCATTCTTCGAAGGGCTTCGATTTCGGATTCGAGGACGAAGGTTCTTGCGCCAGCGATTTCGGCCAGAAATTCTTCTGGTGTGACATTGACTGAATATGCTCCGGCTGGGACCGGTGAGTCCTGACCATAGTCAAGCTGGTAACAGATTGAGCTGACACTGGTATAGCGTGGAGTCACTTCGATCCACTCTCCATCTCCACCCCCGGCTCCGTGTGGCTCACGAAGTCTGGCGATTTTTCTGGTCGCGGTCTGGCGGCAACGGCCTGCTTCCAGAATCGCTTCACACATCTGCAGGCAGGACCCGTCCAATGCTGGAACTTCCGGCCCGGAGATCTCGACGATGCAGTTATCAATCTGCAGTCCGGCGAGTGCGGCCATCAAGTGTTCTGTTGTTTCAACCTTACCGCCCTGTGGTCCCTGAAGAACCGTGCGGCGGGCTGCTGAAGTAACATACTCGACCCGTGCCGGTATCACCGGCTTGTCAGGTATGTCGACTCGTTGGAAGACAATCCCCGTGTGTTCTTCGGCAGGAAGAAGGCGAACCGTCGCCTCTATGCCGTGAAACAGTCCCGGCCCCGAGAAGGTGGCGGGCTGTGACAGGGTCGTCTGAACCTGCGTTCCGGATGGAAACGCAACTGTCTTTTGTGCGGAAAAAGACTGCTGGACCATCTGATCACCGTTTCTGTCTGTTCACCGTTTCCAGTTGTCACATTACGAAAGAACCGGCAGTGGATTCGTCAGAGTCTCCACTGCCGGACATTTGACCTCATCTGTCGTTCAGTATGGTTGATACTTCGACCACTACTTCGTTGCCGGAGCACCGGAGCTTGCCGCGCGAGCTGGAACCTGGCCGCGTGACTTCTCGTATTCGCTGTTCAGATACTTCAGGACGATGTCCGTGACATCGTCTTCCGGGCGATGGAATACGACCTGCTTGTTCATGCGCTGAACAGCTTCCTGTGGCGGAGTGTTCTCGTCGATTCCCTTGCGATCGAATCGAATGATCATGCTGTAGTTCTTGAAATTCGCATACTGTGCAACGGCGTTCGTGGTGTCTGAGTAGATCACCTTGAACATTTCAGACTCGCGGCGAGCCAGTTTGCGCTGAGTCGCAGCACGAAACGCTTCAAATTCGCCTTTGCCGTCCAGCAGTTGTCGTTCCGCTTGTTCGAACTGCGGACTGCCTGGCGCAAACTTCTTTTCATTGATCTCAGCCTGCAGAGCCTGGAGACTCTCCAGCTTTGCCTTGGCTTCCTGATCGCTTTTCTCGATTTCCGCCTGAAGTTCATTCCGGAGGGCTTCAAACTTCTTGTAACCCTGGAACACTTCTGCCATATCGATCAGACCGACATACGATGTCTTGCCTGCTGCTGGCGCCGCGGTTCGGGGAGCTCCCGCGGCCGGTGCATTTTGAGCCTGGGCCTGAGAGACTGTGGCAACTGCAATTGCTGCCAGCAATGTACACACAAACTTCTTCACGGTATGGGCACTCCTTTGCCAAACTGAAGCCCCGTTTCCGTGGGGCGATTTCTCAGATTCTATCCACTGCACGCAATACCCGGCGTTTAGGGCTCTGTTCCCATCTCACGCCGAACCACTCGCTTCCGGGTTTTCTCAAACACCGCGAATCTGGTCAAGGTGAGTGCAAGACGTTCAGACAGAAAATGATTGGCATTCCCCGGATTTTCACCGTCCTCCGGCAGATCCTGCAGTTCGTCTCATTTCCATCTCGATGTCGTTGGCCGTTTTCTGCTATTTTTAACCACGTTCGCTCAACCATTTATACGGTACCCAAGGGATGTGGGGAGAGATTCAGGGATGATCACTAATACCGCCTCTTTCCTAAGTTACGTATTTTCTCTGTGTACGCGACAGATGACGCCGAGTTTCGCTCGACTGTTCAATTGGACAGCTATCGCCCTGTTGCTTTCTGTTGAGAATTCAGCATCCGTCAACGGATTTCAGGAACCGATTTCTCTGATCGTTGAAGACGTTCCACGTCAGCCATTTTCTCTGGGGCCGATTCGGCGAACTCAGTCCGTCCTCGGAGACGCGACTCTCAATGATGTCTCAAGGGTTGGCAAACTGTGTTGGGCGGTTGGTGATCATGGTGTAGTCGTTCGATCCGAGGACAGTGGGCAGACGTGGCAGACGTTTTGTGTTCCAACGGAATGTCGTCTCACGAGTGTTTGTTTTTTGACGAACAAAGTCGGATGGATCGCGGGGGTGCGCTTTGTTCGTGGGGTCAACGAGCCGGTTGCGGTGCTCTTCAGTACCCGGGACGGAGGCACAACCTGGACCGACCTGTCAACAACCCCTGAAATTCCTCTGTCGACAGCAACGTCCGTGGCGTTGAACAAGCTGCCGGGTATTCGCAGGCTTCATTACTTCGGATTGATGGAAGCTGTTGCTCTGACCTGGCCAATAACGACTCGAAACGGTGCAACATATGTCCGGAGTCGCGATGGAGGTTTGTCGTGGGAGCCCGTCAACAATGATCAGCCGGGGATTATCTGGGAAGCCGCTGCATTTCTCAGTGAGAATGAAGCGATTCTTGGAGGTCCTCAATTGACCTACGGGTCTGTTGTTGGGGAGCAGATGGTAACGGTTGGCGTGCCGACATCCACAATGCGCAGTGTTCGAGCGATGTCTTCTGACGAATCGGGGTCATCATGGATTGTGGGAGACGGAGGGCTGGTACTGACTTCGGATAACTCTGGTGTTTCATGGTCGAGAAGTCCGGCCCTTATCTCTTCAGCGGTTGATCGCTTTCTGGACTTTCGTGCCATCGCGCAACAAAACGAGCTGGTACTGTTGGGGGGGACTCCGGGGAGTGTGATTTTGAGATCTCCTGACAATGGTCAAAGCTGGCAGCGGGTGGTGGTCCCTGCCAATGGAAGTCTGCATAAAATGTTGTTCATCGACGAAACAACGATGCTCGCATTGGGTGATTTGGGAGTCATTCTGCGTTCCTCGGACGCTGGACAGTCTTGGGATGTCGTACGTTCCGGGGAATTCAGGACTGGTTTGATGAGTGTGGTAACAGAGCCCGTTGCACAGCCATGGGAAGTCACTGCGGCACTCGCAGGTGAAGAAGGCCTTCGCACGGTATCAATTCAGTTTTCGTCAGATTATACGGCCGGAGATCCGGCATCGATGGCACGCTGTGGAATTCAGTCTGAAGCAGGGCGTCAGGCGTTGTCGGGGTTGGGTGGAAACGTTCTGGCCTCGGACTGGATGTTTACCAGAAGTCGCCCCGAACTCTATCGTTCTCAGCATCAGTTGCTTCAGGAGTGGAATCGGCAGACCGATGGTCAGTTACGGACAATGCTTCCTCTGCGAGTTGCAATCTGGTTGAGGTGTTTTCGGCCGACCGTGATTGTTGTAGAGCCGAAGGACGATCAGGATGCTGTAGCGAAAATTTTAACTGAAGTGCTTCCGGCGGCGATTGAGCTTGCTGCAGGAACGAATGGCACTTCAAGTCCCGAAGGCGATCATCCTGTCTTGGCGTCGCTCCTGCTGAAACCCTGGCAGGTGTCGCGAGTCATCAGGCGTCTACCGGACGGAGATACGACCGCACTCAGATTTCGTTCGAACGATCTGCTGCCTCACAGCGGCACAACAACTGGCATGATGGTAGCCGGAGCTGCCGAGCCATTGTCATGGTGTCAGACGGCACCGCTTCCTGCACTGGTGGATCACTGTTACACGATTGTTTCACTTTCCGGCGAAACGAATCCACCATCGGTGCTTGCCGGACTTGAAGCGGGACTTGGTTCTGATGCCCGTCGAAAGCTGGACCGCAGGTCAGGCGAGGAGATTCGAGGTCTTGAGTCCACTGCTCAGCGAGCCCATATTGCTTCAGCGGCAGCTGTGGGACAGCTTCAGAGAGCGACGACGGAGAATTCCCTGATTGCCGAACTTCAGTCCATGGGGACCGACCTTCCGGAAACGTTTGCATTACAACAAATCAAAGGGCTTGGAGAGCTGACACAGAAACGGGGAGATGTCGATGGATATTTTGCCGTGCTTCAGGAGTTGATTCGGCGATTTCCGGGAACCAATGAATCGAAGCTCGCCGCAGAAGAACTATTCATCTTGTATTCTTCAGCCGAAGTGCGTCGGATTCGAATGGATCGGATGCAGTCGCGACACCCCATGTCAGGACGACTTCCGGGTGTAAGTCCGATTGGTCAGGTTCAACTGGCGGAGCAGGAGGGACTGATTCCGTCACCGAACGTGGAGCCTGCCACAGGGGTTCAGTTTGGGGGACAGTCCAATGACCATTCAAGTTCACTGTTGTCAAGGTGGGATCAGCAGGCACAACAGGCATTTGCTGCTCTGGGTTATGCAACTGCCGAGCAGGTAACAACACGAGTCGCCCTGCGGAAAGCTGCCAATCTTCGACTGGCGGGAGCCTTTGGCGAGCACAGCACAATTCTTGCTGGTCTGACTCAGAGAGACGATGAGTATCAGAAATTTGTGAAAGCTGAAATGCAGACGGTGCATTCAACCGCAGTCTCTCCTGTTCCTGTGTTGAATCTTCAGAAAGCACCCGGACGACCATTGCTGGATGCTCAGCTGACCGATCAGTGCTGGGAGGAAGCAGAGGAGATTTTTCTCCGAGGAGCAACTGAAAACAGTGTTGGAGATCCTCCGGCGTTTGTACTTGCAACCTGGGACGATGAGTTCCTGTATCTTGCTGGTCGTTTTGAACATCTTCCGGGCGGCCCCGTACCTGAATCGAGAGCCATAAATCGGAAACACGACGCAGATTTTGGCGAGCGAGATCGGCTGGAATTCTCACTGGATATCGACCGCGACTATCTGACTTCACTGGACTTTCAGATTGACCAGACCGGCCAAACGAAGGATGCGTGCGGGCAGATTCGAAACTGGGACCCACAGTGGTTCATTGCTTCGGACACCGACACGGTCTCATGGAGATTCGAAGCCGCGATTCCATTTCGATCGCTTTCTCTCAGCCCGGTCAGGGCTGGTGAATTATGGGCTGTTCGATTTCGCCGAGTGGTTCCAGCGTTTACAACTCAGGTTCTGAAAGTCTCCGGCGAAGAAACTGTTTCCGGAGATGGACTTGGATTGATCCGGTTCATTCGTCGACAGCGAAAGTAGTTGGATGACGCGTTGTACTCTTGTTGCAGGCACTGATGAGGCGGGCTATGGCCCCAATCTTGGACCACTGGTGGTGACAGCAACATTGTGGGAAGTACCCTCCGATGTTGAACCGCACGGCATGTGGGATTCACTTTCAGGAGTTCTAACCAACCAGCCTGCTCGGAATGAGCAGCGGCTGCATGTTGCAGATTCGAAGCAGGTCTATTCTCCGTCTTCCGGCCTGCTCGATCTGGAGACCGGTGTATTAAGTCTCCTGAAGTCTATCATCGATGTTCCGCAAACCATTCGTGGCCTTGGGAAACTGCTTGCCGGCGATCCGTTTGAATCCGGTCTTCTGCTCGAACCATGGAATCTGCAGTATGATCCGGAACTGCCGATAGAATCGTTTCCGGATGAGCTGTCTGAATATTGTGATCAACTGCTTGAGGCATTCGACGAAAGCGGCGTGCGGCTGAAGTCTGTGGTGAGTCGAGTCATTTTTCCGCACGAGTTCAATGTTCTTGTGGAACAGGCGGACTCCAAAGGAGTCGTATTGTCGGCAGCTACACTCCAGTTGGTACGAGCTGTGGCTCCGGATTCCGAGCAACTGGTTCGAGTTTATTGCGATAAGCATGGAGGACGGAATCGATATGACGGAGTGATCTCGGATGCCTATGAAGATCAGTTTGTCTTTCGACTGGAAGAGTCGATGGAACGGTCTCGGTATCGCATGGGAAGAATGGAGTTTTGCTTCCGGACACGTGCAGAAGAACTGCTGCCCGTTGCCTTGGCGTCGATGGTGTCCAAGTACCTTCGCGAGGTCTTAATGATCGGGTTCAATCAGTTCTGGCAGGCACAGATTCCCGATTTGCGTCCAACGAAAGGCTATCCGCTTGACGCAAAGCGATTCCTCGAACAAATCTCCGAAACCGCCGCCCAACTGCAGATCCCCCCATCCCTCTTCTGGCGATCTCGCTAAAAAGTAGAATGGGCATTCCTGCCCGTCCCGCGCTGGTTCGAGTGCTGGTTCGAGTGCTACAGCAGTGCTACATCGAACCCGTCAGGAGCGAGGTGATCATCTCGAGCGGTTTGTCGACGGGTTTTGGGTATTTATCTTCCCATGCGACATAGCCCGCCTGATTGATAAAGAACATCGCATTTCTTACGCGGATCATTTCCGGGTCATCGGCCGGCTCAGCACAGCCCCAGTCTGCGACAACGGAAGGTGATCCTGCGCCAGCAACATCAGACAGCAGAGGAAACGGAAATGGTTCTGCGCGGGACCTGTTTTGTTGGGGCAGGACATTAGAAACTGCGAGTACGATCACTCCGTTTTCTTTGAGAGCCGGGTAATAGTCTCGCAGCTTTCTGAGAACTTCACTGTTATCGGGGCCCTTATCACCATCAAAAAAGACAACAAGGATCGGATGTCGATTCAGAAATGCATTGAGCTTGACCAGACGCGACTTCTGGTCAAACAGTTCGAACAGCGGCGCGGGTTTCAGGAACGCAACCTGAAGATCAGACTCGGACTGAGGCTGCCGGGGATTCAGATATCTCCAGCCGCTCAGTCCGAAGACCAGCAGAGTTGCCACAATCAACGCCGAGCGTCTCCGCTTCATGCGGTTACTCCTGCGGAAACTGCCTTGTTGAGTGCTTTCAGATATGCGGCCGCTGCTGCTTCAATGATGTCAGTACTCACACCCTTCCCCTGGAAATGTCGTCCGCCGAGGTTGATAGTCACACGCACTTCTCCCAGAGCATCTTTGCCTTCCGAAACACTGCGAACATCGAACTGTTCCAGTCGAGCGGTCAGGCCGACGATTCGTTCCATCGCCTTGAACACGGCGTCAATCGGGCCATCTCCAATTGCTGCATCACAGAGTACTGGTTCTTCAAGATACTGAAGCTGAATTGTTGCCGTTGGAATTGCGGACGATCCAGCGGACGTGTGGAAACTGATCAGCTTCCATCGGTCGCCATTTTCTTCCATCCGATTTTCGATCAGCGCGACAATATCAGAGTCATAGACTTCCTTCTTCTTGTCGGCAAGTGCAATAAAGTCGTCAAACGCCTTCTGAGTTGCTGCATCGTCCAGCTGAAAGCCAAGCTGAGCCACTCGGTCGCGGAACGCATGACGTCCGCTGTGTTTGCCGAGGACCAGATTTTGTCCAACGTAGCCGACATCCTGTGGTCTCATGATCTCGTAGGTGGACCGCTCCTGCAGAATCCCATGTTGATGAATTCCGGCCTCATGAGCAAATGCGTTTTGGCCCACAATGGCTTTGTTTCGCTGAACCTTCATACCGGTGATGGATGAAACCAGATGGCTGGTCGGGTATAGCTTTTGTGTGTTGATCTTTGTATGAACTTTGTAATAGTCAGCGCGAGTTCTCAATGCCATCACGATTTCTTCCAGCGCTGCATTTCCGGCACGTTCGCCAAGGCCGTTGATTGTACATTCGACCTGACGAGCGCCGGCTTCGATGGCGGCAAGGCTATTGGCTACGGCAAGTCCGAGGTCATCATGGCAATGCGAACTGATGATTGCATTGTTGATATTGGGGACATTCTGCTTCAGATAGGAGATCACTTTGAAATAGTGATTTGGAGTCGCATAGCCGACCGTGTCAGGAATATTGACTGTGGTTGCGCCTGCATCGATGGTCTTTTCCACGACTTCACACAGGAAGTCGAGTTCCGTTCGAGCAGCGTCTTCCGGCGAGAATTCAACGTCGTCCGTAAACTCTTTCGCCATTTTCACCGAACTGATCGCTCGTTCGATGATCTGAGCCTTATCCATTTTGAGCTTGAACTCACGATGAATGGCACTGGTCGCAAGGAACACATGAATGCGCCGCTTCGCTGCATTTACGAGTGCGCCCTTTGCTTTTTCGATGTCTTCATCACGGCTTCTTGCAAGCGCACAGATCGTCGTTCGGTCACCGAACTTTTCTGCAATCTGCCGAACAGCGTCAAAGTCGCCTGGCGATGCAATTGGAAATCCGGCTTCGATCACATCGACTCCGAGTTCAACCAGAGCGCGGGCCACTTCGAGTTTTTCGCGTGTGTTCATGCTGCAGCCCGGAGACTGCTCGCCATCACGCAGTGTTGTATCGAAAATGATGATCTGGTCGCCGCTCATCGGAAGAAACTCCCTGTCCACACAAATGACAATTTTTGACTACGATTGACTCACTACCGCACAAAACAACCAACAAAAAAACCCTGAGGTTTCGCAACCTCAGGGTTCCATTCTCAACGATTTCGCTGCGTACGTACCTGAGGCGGGCTTCACACCGGAAGCAGTAGGCTCAGCAGGATTAGCAGCAGAATTGACATTCGGATCACAGTCCACTTTTTGCAGAATATTGATTTTCTACGGTTCATCGGCCGCAATTTCGCGGGGCGAGCATGAAACGATAGCCATTCATGTCCAGGTCGTCAATCACGGAATTCAAAACATTCCAGGAATTGTCACGCTCGTACAACGCAAGCGGGATCCGGTTGACCCAGCACGATTGATTCCATGTTCTTCAACGTAGTTGCGGCAATATTTGTGAGTGCTTCTTCCGTAAAGAAACCCTGATGTCCGGTAATCAGAACATTCGGAAACGTCAGAAGTCGAGCAAACACGTCATCTTTAATCACCGACATTGAATGATCGGCAAAAAACAGTCCCGTCTCTTCTTCGTAGACATCAAGTGCAACGCCACCAACATGACCGGACTTGAGCCCATGCACGAGTGCCTGTGTATCAACAAGCGCTCCACGGCTGGTGTTGATCAGAAGCACGCCTTTCCTTGTTCGCGTCAGTGAGTGGCGGTTAATGAGATGCCGAGTCTCCAGTGTGAGTGGACAATGAAGCGAGATAATTCGCGACTCTCCCAGAAGTGTCGGCAGATCGACGTATTCAATACCTTCAGTCTTAAGTTGTTCATCGGGTTGCCGATCACACGCGATCACATGGCATCCGAAGCCTTTAAGAATACGACAGACTCGCTGGCCAATTCGCCCGGTTCCAATAATGCCGACGGTCTTGCCGGAGAGATCGAATCCCAGAAGTCCGGCAAGCCGGAAGTCCCCTTCACGGACGCGACTCCACGCTCGGTGGATTCCACGATTCAGGGAGAGGATGAGTGCCAGCGTGTGTTCGGCGACGGCCGCAGGTGAATACTCCGGGACTCGCAAAATAGTAAGTCCCAGTTGACCAGCGACAGCCAAGTCCACATTGTTGAAACCAGCACATCGCAGAAGGATATGGCGGATTCCGTTTTCGTGCAGTGCTTTCAGGGAGTCTGCACCAAGATCATCGTTGACGAAGCAGCAAATGGCGTCTGCATCATGAGCTGCAGCCGCCGTCTCCGATGTTAACCCTGCCTCAATGTAGACCAGCGAATGCCCACGATCATCGAAAGCCGCGCCAAGGAACTGCCGGTCGTGAGGCTGAGCAGAGAAGACAACAAGCTTCATTTGTCAGAGAGCTTTCCAGAAGGCTTTGATCGACTGAAACGCTGAACAGCAACCAGCGCGGCCAGTCCAAGGACGATCGCAATGGGTACCCAATGTGTTGGGCTTGTGACAAAGTGCATAACACCATCCGAATGCACTGGATCGCCATGACCAGGGTGAGCCATTGCGGGTACTGAACCGAGTGCACATACAGCGACAAAAAGTGCAGCTCTCAGTCTCTGAGTAGAATTCACAGGACAACTCTTTCTTTTCTCGTGATTCTGTTTTGTCAACACAACACGGAATTCTATCCGATGCTGAACTCTCCGAACAGTGCAGACGGTTTCGAAACACGTTTTGTGACTTTCACAGTTCCCCAACTCCCTGAACTGCTGTTCTGAAGGCTCCGAGTGATATAGTACATTTCATTTACACAAACAGCCGGTTTCCACAAACGGACTTTGCAGCACTGCGAGTATTCAACCGCTATTCTTCGAAGGAGCTTCCTGTGAATTCGACTCGACGTCAGTTCGTCATGTCTTCTGCGGCGACTGTTGGGGCATCATTTGCAGTCGGGAGTTCACTGCTGAACGTGATACCGTTGTCTGGTGCCCCGGTGATTGCAGCAGACCCTCCTGCCAGGATGGGTGGATCACTGCTGAAACTCAGCCTTGCTGGTTATTCGTTCAGCAGACTGCTTCCGCGTCGGGGAACTCCGGAGGATATCTCTGCTGCAAAAATGACGCTGGAGGATTTCATTCGGTTTTGTGCTGAGCAACGGCTGGGGGCCGTGGAATTGACGGGATACTACTTTCCAAAGGTCATCACCACAGAGTATCTCGTGTCGATCCGCAGTCTCACGCATAAACTCGGCCTGACAATTTCGGGAACCGCCATCGGAAACGACTTTTGTCTCCCGGAGGGAGATGATCGCCAAAAACAGCTTGATGAATGTCGAGCCTGGATCGACTACGCAGCCGTTCTCGGAGCTCCTGTAATTCGCATCTTTGCCGGTCAGGTCCCGGCTGGTGATACGGAAGAGGCCGCGGTGATTCGATGTGCCGCCGGCATCAACGAATGTCTTGACTACGCAGAGAAGAAAGGTGTCTATCTCGCACTGGAAAACCACGGCGGAATCACGGCCACGCCTGGCCAGATGCTGAAGATTATTGCACTGGTTCGGAATTCTCCGTTCTTTGGTGTCAATTTTGACAGTGGCAATTTTCAGACGGATGATCCCTATCGCGATCTGGAGTTGATTGCCCCGTATTCAGTGAATGCGCAGATCAAAGTCTCTGTCTCAGTCAACGGCGTCAAACAGGCCGCAGACCTTGAACGGATCATACGAATTCTTCGTGACGCCAAATACCGTGGATTCGTGGCATTGGAATACGAAGAGGATCGCGACCCTTTTGAAGCGATTCCGGAGATCCTCCGCGACATCCGACGTCTGACAGATGGATAACGCAACTTCCTGAGACAGATTAGTGTCGAAGTGTCAGCAGCCATGCCAGGAGATTTCTGAATTCCTGTTCATTCAGAATCTCGCTGACATTTGCCGGCATCGGTGACATGCTGGACGTGACCCGTTCATCGATGTCGTCGCGGGGCAGAATTGTTTCTTTCCCCTGGCTGTCAAAGATACTGACTCGATCGCCTTCGAGGTCTCTCGCGAGTCCGTTGATCGCGAGCCCTTCGGTTGTAACGATCGTGGAAGTTCGAAAGTTGATATCAACATTTCGGTTTGGCGCAAGAACATCTTCAAGAACTCGATCCAGTCCGCGATTTCCAATGCCATCCAGATTTGGTCCGACTTTCTTGCCCTGACCGGCGACCTGATGGCAGATCGCACAATGCTTTTTGAACAGTTCCGCACCCACAGCGGCGTCGCCGCTTTGTTGTTGCCAGCTTTCACGGCGTGACACGATCAGGGCCTCAATCGCTGCAGATTCGTCGGGAAGTCCCGTCGTGAGCCCTTCAATCCGGGCCTTCATGTCTGCACCTGCGATCGCGGAAATCCGCTGCTGAACGTTCGGGTTTCTCAGGAGCCTTGCAGACATGCGTCCCTGCTCCACAAGTCCTGCAAGGACTTCAATACCATCCGTGTCGGTAGCCAATACCTCTGCAATTCTCAGCTGTTCCGCGGATGTTGCGAACACCGCCGTGGTTGACAATGCCTCGATGGCAATCGCCGGGTCAGAATCACACAGCGCCGCAATCGCCTTCTGTCGTCCGTCTTCAGATGCTTTTTGGACAAACAGCGTCCCGGCAACCGCCTGCATTCTTGCTCCCGGCGTCATAGCAGCCATCGCGACACCACATGCTGCCAGACTTTCTGCATCCACGTTTGGTGACTGCAGAATCTGCTTCATTGCTGGCTGAAGTTCAGTCAATCGATATGCGGCAACAAGAGCCGCTGCTGTCGTTCGTCGGGAAGTTCCTTCACCGGGATTGAGTCGTTCATCAGAAAATCGTCCCACTGCCATCCATGCGTAGGCACTCCCGTTATCGTCATCCACAAGTTCCACAACAACATTACGTCCCTGAAATTCTGATGTGTTCCATGTGATCTTTTGTCCAACATCATTTCGCGGTGGAGATGCTTCCCGAAGAACCTCGCCTGTTACAGCGTCTCGAAGTCGAACCATGTTTTTCATCTTCAGTGGATCTTCGGGAAACCCGTCGTGACCAGCAAGAAAGAAGCTCAGCATTTCCGCCGGCATAAATGGCTGAGATCGGAGAATTCCTGTTCTCTGTTCACCCTTTTCGAAGCTGCTGTAGAGAGGTGCCGTTTCTCCATCGGCAAATTTGCGATCGCGTGTTACCCCCCAGATGTTCTCCGGAGTTGGACGTGGTCCGGATGGCTCATACGTCCAGCTGAACTCCGGCTTGACCTGAATCGCTTCTGTATCCGATGGGGTCTTCATGCCAAGCTGCCCCAGCGCCATTTCCTGAGCCCAGTCAATAATCGAGCCAGGAATTGCGGCTCCGCGCTGAAGGAGTCCGGCACGCATTGATTCCATCAGCTGAAGCTGCATTGCCGGCTGGTCTCGATATGTCCGACGAACTGCCTGCACGACATCTGGAACCGATCCTGTGTCTACATAGGAAGAGGCAAACGTGAGATAAGTTGCGACGTCCACAGACGGAATTCGGGAAATCTCATCCAGTCGTGAGGCTACAAATTCGCCAGCAGCCGCATTTTTCAATGCAAGACAGACGCCTGAAATCAGATCAACATCTTCGGGTTTGACACTAGCCGCAAGACTTCTAAACCAAGCTTCATTTCGAAGATGGTCCCGCAGAGACATTCGGATCGCGTGACGCAAATGAACGTCATCCGCCGGAGTGATGTGATAGAGTGTAATCAATTCAGGGATCAGAGATTCATGCAGCATGTGTGACGATGCCTGAACTGCTGTTCGGCGGACCATCGCGTCGGTATCGGAAAACCCCGTAACAATCATCTGAAGCTTATTCTGAACGGCAGTTTCGTTTTGGTTTGTGGTTGATTTCTCTGCAATGTTCTTGAGAGCTCTGAAAGCGTGGACTCGAACCAGGGCATCCGGATCTGTGCATGCCTGTGCCAGGGTTTTGTCATCGAGTACATCAAGACGATCCAGCAATCGAAGCGACCGCCTTCGAAGAGTTGGTGACTCTGCGCGGACTGCTTTCCGAAGCAGCGGGACTGATTCCTGAGCGTGATTGTCGGCTATAAAGTCGGCGATGAGGCGAGCTCGCTCCGGCAGGCTGGTTCCGAGGTCTGTGACGGCCTGATTGACAGATAGACCTGCAACGGGAGACGCTGAATCGGCTTTCGTCCCGGGTTTCACTGCACTGATCTTCCAGATGCGCCCTCGATGCCGATCGCGACCCGGATGAAGCAAGTCAACTTCATAGTGCCCAATGATGCGGTTGTAAAAGTCGGCAACATACAGCGAGCCGTCAGGGCCAGCGACCAGGTCCACAGGGCGAAACCAGGGGTCTGTTGTGGAGAGCAGATCCGAAGCTTCGATTGCCTTGACTGTCGAACCCGTTCGAATAATCAGGTTTCGGTTGATACGTGACGTCATAACATTGCCACCGAAACTGGACTGCTGAAAGTCGCCAGGGAAAGTCGTGGCTTCACCGAGTGCAATGCCACCAATGGCTGTTGAACCATGCAGGTGCTCCATAACGTTTGGAACATAGCCTAGTCCATCGTGTGGCCTGCCGAAGCTGTCGTAGTTCCCACCCTGAAGCAGCAGAGTCACGGGTTTGGTATGGCAATCCGCCGTCAGCGGATCCCCAAACTGGTCGATGGCCATACCAAATGGATTCACCTGCCCGATTGTGTAGTGTTCAATTCGTGAACCATCAGGTCGAAATCGAAAAGTGTTTCCGGAGTGCATCACCACGGTATGACCATCGCGTCCTTTGACTTCAGAGCGATTGTTGAATCCGTGGCACGCATAAATCCACCCGTCTTCTCCGCGACGGAACGCATTGCACATTCCATGTGTATCCCGCGTTGTGTCAAATGGCCCATAGAGCACTTCTCGCACATCACATTTGTCGTCGCCATCCGTATCCCGAAGGAAGACAATGTTTGGAATGCTGAAACAGATCACGCCATCTTTGTACGGGTAAAGACCGATTGGGATATTCAGTTCGTCTGCGAACTTCTTCACGATGTCTGCTCTGCCATCTCCGTTGGTATCTTCGAGAATTGTGATCGTATCTCGCGGTGTGGTACCAGGAGCCGCTGCGAACGGATACTCCAGAGAGCTGCTGACCCACAACCGGCCTCGCTGATCGAATGCCATATTCATCGGTTTGGCAATGTCCGGTTCAGCGGCGACAAGGTCGATTCGGAAGCTTTCCGGGAGCTGAAACGTTGCCTGTTGTGCATCAGGCTCGAGGGGCTCTGTGTTGCGAACTCCGAGTGCAAAGGGATCTTCCTGAGCCCACGCAGGGATGGATGTTCCGGTAAGAGCACACATTATGAACGAGGCCGCAGACAGAGAGACGGCAAAGACTGAGCGGAGACGAGGAGCCGCAGAACGCCGGCAAAGTTCACTCATGAGACTGTTCCACAGAGAATCACGAAATTACAGAGAATCACTGAATTGAAGGCTGCTGTTGACAGAACCCGCGAAGTACAGGGCAAGTGAACAGGAAGTGCACCATATCGTCTTCCGGGTTGCGATTAAATCCAGTACATTGAATTCGTTCAGACTTCGAGATTCAAGGACGATCCTCCATCAAAAAACCGGACTCCCTGTGATAACGGACATCTACAGAATTCCCTGGTCGTTGGTGGTGGTCATTGCTGCAATCACCACGTTCGGATTAACGGGACTTTTGAGAGCCGATGAACTGTACGGGGAATCGTTGTTGTTCGAGAAGCAGTTGATCTGGATACTGCTTTCCTGGCCCGTGATGCTCGGTCTGACTCAGATCCCATATCGACTCATTCGCCCTTTTGCGTTTCTCAGTTATTCAATCTGTGTCATTCTTCTCGGCGTCGCGCTGTTCATGCCCCCCATCAACGGAGCCAGTCGCTGGATTCCGCTTGGCATTCTGGATTTTCAACCGAGTGAACCTGCAAGACTGTCGTTCATTCTTGCGCTGGCCGCGTGGCTGATGCATCGAGATCACCATCGTCAGATCATGGGCCTGATACCGCCCCTGGTGATGACCCTTGTTCCGATGCTCCTTGTATTGAAAGAGCCTGATCTCGGAACGGCCATGTTGTTCCTGCCTGTGCTATATGCCATGTTGTTTGCTGCTGGCGCAAAAACAAAACACCTTGTGTTTGCTTCGGCCATCGGAGTTCTGATGCTGCCAGGATTGTGGTGGCAGATGAGCAGCGAGCAGAAGTCACGCGTGGTCAGCGTGTTTACTCAGCAGGACGGTGGACTTGCGCCTGTTGGCGACGGTTTTCATCTACATCAGTCAAAACAAGTACTCGCTCTGGGCGGAACCTGGGGAAGCATCTCCCAGGCCGAACCTCCAATCGATGATCCTTCCGCATGGCAGTTGCCGGCCGCACGCACCGACTTCATCTTCGCTGTAATCGGTGAACGATATGGGGTTGTCGGATGTGGCGGACTGTTGCTGCTGTATTCACTGCTCATCTTCCGAGGTCTTGCCATCGCTCGGCAAACCCACGAACCATTCGGTCGTCTGACTGCAGTGGGGATAGTAACGATGATTGGAACGCAGGTCGTAATCAATACCAGCATGACGGTTGGACTAATGCCAATTACCGGGATCACGCTGCCGCTCTGCAGTTATGGGGGAAGCAGCTTATTGTCAACGTCGATTTCGCTGGGGCTATTGATGAGCATCTCAATGCGACCAGGGTACGAAGTCGCCACGCTTCCGTTCGAAAGTTCCCGGAACAGTCGGTCGGCGGCATGAGTTGTCCACAGGAAATCGTCCTGGGAATTTTCAAATTCTTCCGAAAGATCGTCATAATCGTTAAAGCTTAACATCAGCATCTGTCGATGAACCAGATACGGGTTGCCACTTTCTCAATTGTCCACGAGTACGGACAAAAGCAGTGGGCCTGAACATGATCCAGGACGGAACGTTCGATGAATCGGCAGAATCTGCTGGCTATAGCCTGTCTTCTTATTCTTGTCACCGGATGCCATTCGATTGGCGACGGTTCCTGCTTCTCAAAGCTGAAACGCAGCAAGCATCGCGAGATGGATGTTCCCTGTCAGTGCGCACACTGCTATCAGCCGCTCTACCCAGGTGATACCTGGGCACTGAAGCACAGCAAACGGCATTCGAAGCACCACAAGAAGCATTCTCATGATTCGCATCAGTTTACCTTCTCTTCCCATGTGACTTGTGACTGTGCAGACTGTGCCGGCGATCCAGGTTGTGTGGCTCCAATGACCGTTGGCTGGACCGGTGGCTGTGGCGACTGCGGGACCTTTGACCACGGCTGCAATATACCAGGAATGATGGCTGCTCCGGATTGTGGAATGTGCGGCGGTTCAGGAATGATCGCTGCTCCATTTCCTGGCGTTGCTCCGTCGACTTGTGGCTGTAGTGCACCCGCGCCCAATCCGTATTCCGGAGGCAACGCGTATCCAGTGATAATGTCCGGCCAGAGCTTCACGTTCAGCGAAGCATCCTGTGGGATCCCGAGTAGCCCATCGTGTCTGGCTCCAGCCGCTCCATCGTGTCTGGCCCCGGCATCGCCCTCGTGTGAATCACCATCTTTTCAATTCGTGCCGACTCCTGACTGTGCCTCGCAACAAATGACGCCTGGCAGCTATGGACAAATGAATGTCCCATCTGCCGTTCCTCCGGCCTATGATTCCTCGCTCGAAGCGATTCCGGTTCCTCCAGCAGAACGGCCAATGGAACAACATTTCCAGGCACCGAAAGTCGATCCCCCGACTGAATCAGGAACGCCGGCGGCTCCGGCGGCTGATGAACCAGCGATTCAGCAGATGGGGTGGAATAATCTCGATATTCCTCGATTGCCAATGCCTGCGACACCACCCCGCACTGCACAGCCTGGCCAGCGGCTGATGATTCGTCAGATAGCCCCTGTTCACCCTCAGCCGTGAAGACTTCGTTAAGCGACTTTCAGCAGGTTTGAATCATGTTCTGAATCGCGTTACCCTGCGAATCCTTCCTTTGTGATTCGCCCTCCACTGGTAACGAGGTTTCTTGTGATTCGTCCTGTTTCAGCATTGCTGCTCATCGCGTCTGTTTTTGTCTTCTCTGTTCCTCCGTCATGTGGAAACCAGGAAGAGACGAAGCAGGAGTCTGAAACGAAGAAGACGGAAGTCAAAGCAGCGGAGAAGAAGGAAGACGCAGTCGATGAGCAGGCCGTTGAGCAGGCTCGAATCGAGAGTCGAGACTTCGTTCGCCGCCTTCAGGAGCAGGCCTTCCGCGATCAGAAAAGTGCACTTGGATACTGGGGTGTTGACCCGGAAAACTACTTCGGCTGGAAGTCTCACTCGAATCGGATGATTCCGGTTTACACTTATGGGACCAAAGGGGCTGGCAGCGGAGTTGATCTGAGTTCGTGGACGGGGGACAAGAGTGTTTACCGTTCCGAAGCCGGGTTGGCTCGCATCTATGGGTATGTGCCTGAGCATACTGTGGACCCGTCCGCAACGTGGATGGATCAGACAAATATTTATGACCTTCAGATGGAAGGTATCGCTGCCGGCAAGAAGTATGTATTTCTTGTGATCTTCGACGGGATGGACTGGCAGTCGACTCAGGCCGCAGGAATCTACAATTCCGGCCGGGTTTACACCGAGGGCAAAGGGCATGGAACGTTCTTTCAGGAATACGAAGCCGGCGGAACTGCTCAGTTCGGCTGGATGGTGACATCGCCCCACAACGACGGCACAGATATTGATCCGTCGACTCAGACAGTTGTGAATCCTGGTGGAAAGACTCGGGGTGGCTACCATTCTGCGGTGGCAGGCGCAACGCCCTGGAGCAGGCCAGGTGACCTTGGGTATATGATCGGCAAGCCAGCGGAAGGGAATCCCACACACGCGTACACCGACTCATCGTCGTCAGCGTGCAGTATGACGGCAGGTGCGAAGCTGTTTAACGGTGCAATCAATGTGGATCCGTCTGGAAGTCCAATCATGACGATTGCTCATCGGCTTCAGGATGAGGGAATATCCGTTGGAGCGATCTCTTCGGTTCCAATCAGCCACGCGACTCCCGCAGCGGCATACGCTCACAATGTGAGTCGCGACGACTATCAGGATCTGACCCGTGATATGCTTGGATTACCATCAGTACAGCATCCAAAGATGCCATTGAGCGGGTTGGATGTTGTGATTGGTGGTGGCTGGGGGGTCATCAAAAAAGATGGGAAGGATCAGGGAGATAACTTTGTGCCTGGAAATGTGTTTCTGACGGACGCCGATCTCCGCGCTGTGGATATCAGGCACGGAGGAAAATATGTGACCGCAGTTCGCGAGCCTGGGAAAAATGGCCGTGACCTACTGGCGGCAGCTGCCAGGGATGCGGTGCATGGAAAGCACAGGCTGCTCGGCTTCTTTGGCAATGGTGCGTACAATGGACACCTCCCGTTTGCGACGGCAGATGGCCAGTTTGACCCTGTAGAAGGTGTTAACAAAAAGCGAGAGAAGTATCGCCCCGCAGACATTTTCGAGAATCCCACGCTGTCGCAGATGACCGAAGCCGGAATCGAGGTTTTGTCTCAGAATCCGAAGGGCTTTTGGCTGCTCGTTGAACCCGGTGATGTCGACTGGGCCAATCATGATGACAATGTTGATGCGTCAATCGGCGCTGTGAACAGTGGTGACGCAGCGGTTCGAGTGATTGCTGAGTGGGTGGAACGGAACAGCAACTGGCAGGAATCCCTGATGATCGTCACTGCCGACCACGGTCATCTGTTCAATCTCGAGAGACCCGAGTTGCTGCTTCGCAGTTCTCATCCGGAATCCACAGATCAGGGCAATTGACTCTCCCCGATCGTGAACGCAATAATCCTGGAGATTGAAGCACATGCTTGTTGAGTCAATTCCGGGGGGGGGGGCGAAACGATGGAAGTCGCGGAGAATGCTGAGAATCTGCCACTAGCAGAGAGATTCCACGCTGCAGACTATCTGGTCAGAGAACTATCGGAGCATCTTCAGCAGGCTTTCCTGCCAAAGTTGTCCGACCTTCGATCCGCCAGCAAGATCTATGATGTTAAGCAGGTCACCGATCAGGCGATGCTCGACAAAATGACGGCTGTCCTTGAAGCGGATGAATTCGCTGCAAAGCTGTTTGACAAGCTGTCGAGGTATCTTGAGAGCATCCAAAAGGAGACCCGGACAATTATGGGTGTTCCGGAACCTTGATTGCACGTCGAGGCGGTTCCATATATGGTTCGGCCCCTTTTGATAGTCCAGTTTCAGGCGAGAGGAGACCATACCATGGCTCGATTGTTGTTTTCTTCACTGTTTGCTTTAAGCATGTTGATGCATGCGGGATTCGCGTCTGCCGAAGATGGATGGATTCAGCTGTTCGATGGAAAGACACTCACCGGCTGGACTCCTGCCGCTCATGGCAAGGCGGAATACAAGGTCGTCGATGGCACGATCTATGGAAAGACGGTTGAAGGCAGTCCGAATTCATTCCTTGCCAGCGATCAGGAATTCGGCGACTTTGAACTGGAATTTGAAGTCAGGGTTCACAACGAACTGAACTCAGGCGTGCAGATTCGATCACGAGAGAAGACCGAAGCTGATGTGAAGGCTTATGGTGAAAACGCAGCTGGAGGAAACGGCGTCGGTCGCTTTCATGGTCCTCAGGTCGAAGTTGAATCCAGCCCAGGTCAGTCCGGGTACATCTACGGCGAGGCGACGAAATACGGCTGGCTTTCAACAGAACCCAAAGACGAAAAACACTTTCACAACTTTATGCACAATGATGAGTGGAACAAGTTTCGTATCGTTGCGAAGGGACCTCGCATTCAGACCTGGATCAACGGCGAACCGGTCGCTGATCTGACCCACGAAGAAATCTACAAGACTCATCCAAAGGGCAGGATCGGGCTTCAGGTTCACGGTATTGCGGGCGGAACTGGTCCGTTTGATGTCGCATGGCGAAACATTCGGATTAAAGAGCTGAAGTAATTTGTTCCTCAATCCCTGATTCAAAATTACCCCGCACAGAACGCTTTCGTGTTCTCTGTACGGGGTATTTTGCATTGTGCTCCGAACGCCGCGATGAAACGACTGACCGCTTGTGCTGTGTTGTCTGCCTGAAGAGTCTGAAGGCGTTCATTGACGAGTTCCATAGTTGCCTCAGCACATGCGCGCCCTACGCTATTGAACTCAACAACCGCGAGACTGCACAGGTCGGTAATCGCCGCGGAAATTGCACCAATTGACAGGTGCTGCTGATAGGCCGACTGAAGCAATTGGATTGCATTCCGCTGTGATGTGGGCTTCAACAGTGTACGACTCATGCAGATCCCATAGATCGCCAGGGCATCTGCCGCAACGATCGGACTGGCAGAACCAACACGAATCGAGTGTTGGCACCACGCCGTTGCCTGCTCGAATCGACTGCTCATCGTCGCCGTGGCTGCCATGATCATCCAGTCTGATGCCTGAAGCGAGAACCTCCGCAGTTGATGCGGGTTCAGGTTCATGAGCGAGTTTTGTACGTCAGAGACCAATGCCCATGCTGACTCGAATTGACCGTTCACGAGCAGATCCGGGCTTTGCTCTCGAAGTCGCCTCAGAGGAGCAAAAGACGAGACATCGAGATGCCTGTCGAGGCTGAAACTTGCCAGTGCGAGTGGGATTTGAATATCGTGGCGGAACTTCCGAGGTGAATCATCTAAACCTCGAACAGGTACAAACAGAAAATCAAAAGACACAATCGACACTCCGGACATCGGTTCGGTGATGCGGACGTTGCAATCGGTTCGGCAGACCGAAAACGAAAATCCACAGCACGAACCAGTTCGTGGAAATCCACCACGACGTGTCGACACAAGTGCTGAGAGAGAGCCGGGACAAGCCCGTTGAGAGGTGCTTATAAATACGGTGCTCGACGTCTCCGGAACCACTAAAATCGCTCCTGCAATCGTCAAAATCCGAAAAATTTGCACAGATGGCCCGTCTCAGGGAAGCCGTCTCTCGTCTGGTCACCACCCTGGGAGAGGCAAGATTCCTGCCGACAGGTCACTGTGGTGCAGCCACGATACTGCTATTCTCCCCATGTACAGTGGATTTTCACGAAGGATTTCAGAGAAGACTTCAGCCCGGCATTCATTCGAACGAGGGTCAGGATATGCAGTTTCGATGCCCAAACTGTCAGCAGCCAATCCAGATTGAGCTCCCTGATGAGCGTCTGGCAGAAGCGCCGACGATTGATTCGGTTGAATGTCCGTCATGCCATAGCCGTTTCAGTCTGTCAGGCGGTCAGGAGTCAACCCTGAAGACGCCGGTCGGGATGCAGATAGCCCACTTTGAGATTCATGAAATTCTTGGTGAAGGAGCGTTTGGAACCGTTTACCGTGCCTGGGATACGCAACTGCGTCGGTTTGTTGCGTTGAAAGTACCGCGACAGGGGAGGATTACTCGGGAGACTTCCAGACAGTTTCTGCGTGAAGCACAAACGGCAGCAGCGATTACTCATACGAATGTTGTGGCGGTTTACGAGATTGGGCAGCACGAAGGCAGCTACTACATTGCGACAGAGTTGATTGATGGGATCACGCTGAGTGAATTCCTGAAGCAAAAGAAGTTTGCAGCGAAGGAAGCAGCGGAATTGATGATCAAGGTGCTGAAGGGAATTCAGGTCTTTCATGATAAGGGGATTATTCATCGAGACCTCAAGCCGGGAAATATTCTGCTTGATGCTCAGCAGGAACCTCATATTTCAGATTTCGGATTGGCCCGATATGAGGCACTTCCTGAAATCACGGTGACACAAAGTGGTAAGCTGGTTGGTACGCTGCTGTATATGTCTCCGGAGCAGGCTCGCGGTGAGAGTCGGTCGCTTTCGAGCAGAACAGATATTTATACGGCGGGTGTCATTCTGTTTGAGCTTCTGACGGGGCAGCGGCCATTTGTGTCGACGTCTTCCAGAAATTTGTTGTTCAGAATTTTGTCAGACCCCCCTCCATCTCTCCGTAAGCTCGATCACAGCATTCCTCGCGACCTGGAGACGATCTGTCTGAAGGCGATGGAGAAGGATGCACTCAATCGATTCGACTCTGCCCGCGAAATGGCAGAGAATCTGCAGCTGTTTATTGATGGGAAACCACTTGCGATTCGCCCAGTGTCAGTCCCTGAGAAGTTTTGGCGGCTGGTTGTTCGTCACAAAGTTGTTTCAGGGCTACTTGCGGCCGTGTTCGTGCTGCTTGGATTTATCACCTATAGGCTAATGTTCGGAAGTGAAATTCGTATTGTGAAAGAACCCGGCGAGGTCATTATGGTGAAGCCTGAGCCTCTCCGGCATCCCGTTCGGCTGACATACAGCTTGTCCGGAAATCAGGTACCACCAAATGCGATTGCCGACTGGGCAATACTGCCGCTCGATACTCAGTCACGAGAACCTGCCGAAGCGGAAGCAATTCGAATTCGACAGTCGAACGTGGCAAACGCTGACCTGTTGCCTGGCGAATATCTGATTGTGGTCAATGTTCCGGGATTTGGCTTTCACGAAGTCTACCGCACGGTTCCTGAAGACAAACGCGCCGAGGCCGTTTCACCGTACAAGCATGGACGATGGAATGTGGATTCCGACGGGACGGTATTGCTCCCTGAGATTTCGATTCGGGCCGAACCGGACGTACTCGCGGGGATGGTGGCTGTTCCGGGTGGGCAGTTTGAAATGGGAGACGGAGAGCCGTTGCGATTCAAGCACCTTCGGGCGGTCGATTCATTTTATGTTGATCCCCGGGAGACCACTGCGAACGAATTTGGACTCTTTTCAGCTCTCGGCCCTTCCTATCAGTGGCCTGTCGATGATCATGCTGTCTGTGTCCACTGGAATGCGGCGGTAGGCTTTGCGGAATTCATGGGAAAGCGACTGCTGAAAGAACATGAGTTTGAGTATCTTGCGCGGGACCTTGGAAAATCAGACTTCCCTTCCGGCGAGGAATCTGCAGTGAATTCACTTGACATCTGGACGTATCCAAATGCAGGTCAGCCTCAGAATGATCAAATGGCATCGCTTCCAGTATTTGGCCTCCATTCAAACGTTGCCGAATGGACGGACTCGTTGCTGAATCCCTATCCTGGTGATGCTCCACGGACAGAAGAGGAGTACCGATTTCTGAATCTCATGCAGTCAAGAGTCGTACGTGGAGGACCAGTTACCGCCGGGCCAAACGATAGAAGTCAAAACACCTGGAAGGAATCGGTCAGATTTCGGATGGCCTGGGATGTGAGAACTGCCGACAGCGAAATTGGGTTTCGCTGCGGCAGAAGTTCACGGCCACGCTTTCAGTGAAGTGGGGTTCAGGGAAATGAGAACTCAGTCACAAGTAATTTTTTCCCGGACCAAAAACGTATGCTAAGGACGGATGCTCAGGTCTTGTTTGCTGACAACAAGAAATGGGTCATCGCCGACCGCAATCTTGTGTCCGAACGAGTTCCTGTCAGTAAATCGTCCTCGAACCACTTCCATGGAACCCGGTCCGGAGACTTGAACACCAATCTGAGAATACAAGTCCTTGTCGTCGATCCCTCGGAACGTCAGCACCAGAAAGTAGACCTTCTCTGGTTGACCATCGCCGGGGTTAATGATCGGTATCTCAACGCAGACTGGGGGCCGCGGAGATTTTTGTTCGATAATAATCCCTTCCGAGGGGCTGACGGATACGTCGCTTGCAGAGGCGAGTTCTGCGGACATCGATTCATCTTTGACAAGAGCGTAATTTCTGCCAAATTTGACTCTTGGTGAACTCCAAATCCTACGATCCAGTTCAAAGGCCGGCAAAACAACATTGCAGTAATTCTGAACTTTCTGTTGAGTCGAATGCGCGCTGGAGCCGGTACTTGACAGGTACGCCTTCAAGTTGATGTAGTAATGCCTCCAGCTGTTCAGTCGTGCTCGTCGATAGTCAGAAATTTCTGTGGGCATGCGCAGGAGTCTTTCAAGACGGACTTGATTCTGATCAACTTCGATCTTGATTGCGTTCAGTACAGTTTCACTGTCACCAGTCATTGAACAGGCGGGCGACGACTCTCTGACCTGCTGTCTAAGTTCAGCATCCGCAACAAGCGGGTTAATCGGGTTAAAGCAACTTGTTCCATTGCAGCCGGTCTGAACGAGCATGTTGGTCTGGCCAATGCCAACCAGAAGTGGCGAGGTGCATGTTTCTGTCCTCCAATAGTAGATCCCATTCACGAGTCCAATCTGCATGATCGGACAGTTCGGAATATTCAGCGAGGGTGGAGATGGCGGAGGAGGAAACTGGCCAAATGCTGCGGAAGGGAATTCAGTAAGAAGAACCAATACAGTGCAAATCAACCAGCGCATAGATGCCAGCCTTCACGAACGGAACATGGTCAAACAGAACTTTGAGAGCAGTGTTCTCTGAAGAATTCTCGAATCCAAAATCACAGGCTGATTGTCCGGCTGTACTCAGATGATAACCTGTTCCTGCCGGGGCTTCAATTTAACGGCTATTTCGACAGAAGAACTAATATGAGTAGCTACCGCCCACCTCGCCGGATGTCTGAGCCGGCAAAACGAATCTGAAATCGGTAAATTCGCTTGGTTGAGCAGGTAATTCTGCCAGTCTGCAGGTCGACTCGTTCAGGGACTTCCGCACGATTCACGTTGGCGACCGCCCGATATCCACGTTCAGCAAAGATATCGATCACCATTGCCAGTGCCATCGGGTCGTCGAAGACGGGGTCTTCTGAATTGACAATCGCCATCCCGGGGATCGCATGTCGGACTACGATGGGAAAGAACCGTTCCTCCAGCAGCCGAATGACTCTGTGAAACAGAGTTCGATGTTCAATCTGATAGCTGTCCATCCGCCGCACGAGTTCCTGACGTGCGTGTGTGATCAGATCACTGGACAGAGGAAGATGTCGGACCGCATCGTGAGTTTCCGGGTCGAGCTCCAGAGACGACTGGTAGTCGAGTTCCTTTAAAATATTCTGTTCGACGCTTTCGAATGGCCCCTGAGCATCCACGAAGTGGTAATGATAAATTTCCTTGAGTGACTGCAGAGCCTCCCAGGTTTCATCTTTGAAGACACGATAACGGCGTTTTGCGGCTTCCGGGTCAAGATCGGTGGCACGCTCTTCTTTCAGTTCTGCGCCTTCCGCACGTGCCCTCTTGTTCCATTCAGCAATTTCGCGACCACGGCTTAGCTGGCGTTCAATACTGGTCTTCTCGTCAACAAACAACACCATGACATGGATTGTTGGCTTCCGGAAATTGATGGCCAGAGGTGTTTCTCTGTATTCGCGACTGAGCTGATTCATCTTCAGCACCAGTCGATGCAGGCACTCCACCTGAATTCGTGTTCGCGGAAAACCGTCCAGCACGCAGCCGTCACGATATTCTTCTTCGAGCAGCTTTCGAAAGACCAGTTCAACCACTTCACGGTCGCCCACCATACCGCCCGCTTCTTTGATGCGTCGGGCCTGAGGCGTTGTAAGCAGCGAACTGACAACGATTGGTTCGCACGTCAATCCGCGAGCTTTCATAATGAACGCGGTGTTCGTACCTTTGCCGGAACCCGGAGCTCCACCTAACAGGATCAGTTCCTTTGAGAATCGAAGATTCTCATGGCCGAACTCGGCCTCAAGTTCGTTCCAGACATTCGTAAAAATGACCTGAGCATCTTTGACCTCGAGGTTTTCTACGGTGCGATTGCTGGCTGGTGGCGTCTCTGGTCGATCCTGCATATTTCCCTCTGCACAACCCTGAAAACCTGGGTGAGCATCCCTCCGGTAGTTGTCCATCAAATCCGCCGAACTTTACATGGAACCATCCGTGAGTGATAACCAAGGCGCGAGGAAAACACTACATTGTTCACGACCCGAGAAAAATCTCAGGTTGAGGAAATATGGCTCGCCGAAACTGCGTTGGACCAGATTTCTGATTATATTCTTCGCCTTGAGTCGGATTTCAAAGCGGGAAGTTTGCAGAGTTCTCAAGTGACAAACCAAAATCCGTCAAATCCAATCCCGGGGAATTCTCTCTCCGAGAACGAGCTTTGTGCAGTGATCGGTGTTGAGGGTATTCGACGACTCGTTGCTGCTTTCTATCGGCAGATTCCAACCGATAATATTCTGGGGCCGATGTACCCTTTAAACGATCTCGCAGGCGCAGAAGATCGCCTCAGGTTGTTCCTGACATTTCGCTTCGGTGGACCGCAGGATTACCTGCAGCTTCGCGGCCATCCGGCACTGCGGATGCGACACGCGCCGTTTGCTATTGACCAGAATGCTCGTGATCGCTGGATGCAACTGATGAACAATGCAATCGATGAATGTCAGTTTACCCCTGATGCAGCATCAGTGCTCAGGACGTTTCTCGGCAACGTTGCCACGTTCCTTATCAATCGCTGACCGGATTTCTGAGAATCAGGCGTTCGAAAGCCGGGAACGTCGCTGGCAACTGACCGTTGCTCCTGGGTGACTTTGCGGTGTCAATCACATTTTTGATCAGGACATCGGAACCTGCCGAACTCAAATCCCCGTTTCGCCACATGCTTTGTCTTTCTGCCGGCAGTTCTCGCACGCCACATGCGAAACGAAGACGGAGAGAGTTCTCTGCGCATCAATTGAATCACTTCCCCCGGAGTCAACCCAAATTGGCTCCGAATTGCATCAAAACTGGTTCGATCTTCCCACGCCATTTGGATGATTCGGTCAGTTTCTGCGGTTGAAAGAACATCCGCCAGAAATCGTTTCATGAGAATAAGCACCCGATGTTCGTTGAGTTGCAATACGCAGCGATAGACTGCATTTCCAGCAACAACTTAACAGCGGATTTTTGGCGACACCGGCAATCAGAGTATTCAGTAATTGCCGGGCTCCGCCAGACAGGATGTCACAATGCGTCCACTGTTTCGCCTGCGAAGAGATCGGTGAGGACATCGTCTAAGGCTTTGAAGAACCAGTCGTCGCCGGTCCCTCCAGTGAGGGAATCAACAGAGCCCACGGAGTCATTTCTGACGGTGACTTTTGCTTTCAGGGAGTTTGTCGAAGATCCTACGCCAGCACGAAGATTAGAAATTCGAGTTGAATATGCATTGGCAGAAATCCATTCAGCGTGAATCACATTGAGCTTCGCAATGGATGTGTCACTCGTTGTTCTTCCACCAACGAGGATATCGTCATCGGCACCCCCATCGATCGTGTCTGCCCCAAGTCCTCCGATCAGCAAGTCTCTGCCACCACCTCCGGTCAGGTTGTCATTGCCGGCATTTCCAACAAGGATATTTGCAGCCTCGTTTCCGAAGATGGAATCGTCCAGAGCTGTTCCAAGCACTGTTTCGATCGTCGTACCAACTGGCAGGGTCAGCGTTAGTCTGGAATTCAGACTTTGTGCCGATGTTACGGCGAGATCGAGCATCATTCCGATCGTGGATGTCAGTGAAAAGTCGAGAACATCGATCCCGGCCGTATCTGTCACAATGTCGATCCCGCTCTCCGCGTCCATGTCAAACCGAAATACGTCGTTCTCTGCCCCACCGTTAAGAGCATCATTTCCTGCACCGCCAATCAGCAGGTCATCACCGGCAAGTCCGGACAATATGTCATCACCAGCGTTTCCTGTTAGGACGTTGCCGAGTGGGTTGCCTGTGATGGTGTCATGAAGTGCACCACCAGTCGCGTTTTCAAGCGTTGATCCCGAGCCAAGCACGAGCGAGTGATTCAGATTCACCGGCTGCAGACCTGCAAGTGACAGATCGACTGTGATTGACCGTGTCGACGTCGACGCGAAATCCAGTGTATCAACTCCACCGTGCGATTCATCAATTGTATCGGTGCCTATTGTGATGTCGCCGTCGAAGACGTAGCGGTCATTGCCGGCTCCTCCCGAAAGAAGATCATCTCCCGCAGCACCGGTGAGCGTGTCATTCCCGTCCATGCCGTTCAGAGTGTCGTCCCCCATTCCGCCGGAAATCGAATTTGCCAGCACATTGCCGGTGAGAATATCGTTCAGACTTCCTCCCGTTACATTTTCGATTGAAGCATTGGACGAAAGTGTCAGTGTCAGATTCCCGGCGACGACCGACTGCGAACTGATTGATCCAAGATCGACGACAACAGACTTTGAAGTCGTTGATGCAAAATTCAGGTTGTCAGTACCGCCGCTGGCTTCTTCCACAACGCTGTCAATTCCAAGTACCAAATCACCATCGAACAGGTAGGTGTCGTTTCCGAGGCCACCTGCCATGATGTCATTTCCCGCTCCGCCAGTAATGCTATTGGCAATTGTGCTCCCTGAGAGGATATCGTTTCCGTTTCCACCAATCAGGTTTTCAAAAGCATTGGCAGACATCAGAGTCAATGAAAGATTGGCATTCACGGCCTGGACCGAGGTTGTCCCCAAGCTGGCGGCGATGTCGAATGTGGTACCGGCAAAGCTGATGGAATCGGTTCCGGCCGTATCTGTGGCTGTATCGCTCCCCAAATTCGCATCGGCAAGAAAGAGATAAGTGTCATTCCCAGCGTCACCAGAGAGCGAGTCGTTGCCGGCTTCACCTTCGAGTATGTCGTTTCCGCTGTTTCCGGCCAGTATGTCGTCACCATTTCCCCCACGAAGGATGTTATTCAGGAGATTGCCGGACAGCTGATCGTTGCCATCCCCTCCAATGACGTTTTCAAAGTTGGTGGTCGAGTTCAATGCGAGTGAGAGAAGCCCTCCATTGATCGTTTGTGCGATTGCGATGGACAGGTTGAGTACGACATCAGCTGTTGTCTTTGAGAAGTCCAGTGTTTCGATTCCTGTCGAGTCGTTGAGTGTATCAGACCCAAGGTTGACGTCAGCGTCGAAGATGTAAGTATCATTTCCGTTACCTCCCGCGATGTCATCATCACCGCCTTCACCTTCGAGCGTGTCATTGCCGGACATCCCCGAAAGCAGGTCATTACCATTGCCTCCACGGAGAATATTTCCAAGGGCGTTTCCAGTGAGCGTGTCGGCTCCGTCTCCTCCAGTGACATTTTCAAACGTAGATGCAGACTTCAGAATCAGGCTTAGATTTGGATTTAGCACCTGCACAGTCGACAATCCAAGATTAACCGAGACTGCGGCAGTGTGCACCATCGAAAAATCAAGCAGATCCACTCCGCCGCCCGACTCATCCAGCGTAATTACTCCCAGTGACTCATCTGCATCCAGTTGATAAACATCATTTCCCGCTCCTCCAACGATATACAGGTTTTCTGTGTCGACGAACTTCATTGATGAACCGTTGACCTGAATGCCGGAAGAAGCCACCTGGAAGATGTCTGAGCCCGATGTGCCAACAATTCGAACACTGTCTGTTCCGGAGAGACCAAACAGCGAGAGTGGTGTACCAAGAGAGAATGTACCAAGGTTTCGAGCAGCGCCCCTGTTGGTTGACACCGTAACTGTGACGGTCCCGTCCGGAGTAGTTCCACTGTATGTCAATACAAATGCGTCATCGGCTGTTGTCCCCTCAGGTTGATCGGCGATACTGATCGCGAATGATTTTTCGAAGGTCAAGCCCGAACTGTCAGTGGTCCGTACTCGAATCGAATAGCTGTTCCGTGCTTCGTAGTCGAAACCGGTTGCCGTTCTGAGCACATTGCCATCAAGTGTGAAGCTGGCATTGTCCGTTGATCCGGAGCCCGATACCAGGCTGTACGTGAAAGGATTCGTTGAGTCCGAGTCAGTGGTACTGAGGAAACCCACAGATGTTCCGGCGGCTGAATTCTCTGCAATGCCTGATGCAGAGAGAATGATGTCACTTGGAGCACTTCCACCCTCATCAGAGTAGTCTCCGAAGTGGTCCTCCAGCTCGTACTCGCCGTCTTCCAGATCATCGAAGTGATAGCCATCACCTGAAATCGGCGTTCCGAGAACTACCGGTATTGAGCCGAGGACCACATTTGTTCCCTCGCGAACAAATTGCAGATCAAATCGATGCGGAATTCCGTCGCCGATGAATTCAATATCAAAGGTTGCTGTCTGGCCGGCAGTGACGCCGGTTTGGACACCGGAATGATTGATGATTCGAACCCTTGGATCGGATGCCTGAACCGTAATGTTGACTGCCACATTCGTCACGGCGTTTTGAATCGCATTTCTGACGCCATCAGCGACGCTGCCCGCAAATCCGGTCGCGATCTGAAAGTAGAATGGATCGCCGGGAGCAATCGGATCCGCTGTACCGTTTGGAATTGTCGATGACGACTGATTTGTCGCACCGGTCAACTTTGAGAGGGCTTCGAGCCCCTGTCGCGGATCGACATTTGCCTGCGGATTCGTGCCAAGGCCAATGACGAGTGCTCCCAGAGCATTCAGTCCGGTAATCGTTTCCTGCAGACCTGCTCCACTACCAAACGGTGTGGTTGACCGAGACGTTCCGGTGAGAGAGCTGACCGGAAGTGTGAGACCATTGATGCCGGAGATCGATGTTTCACCTTGCGGCTGATACGCGAACCCAATATCCGTCGCGAGGAGGATAACAGGCAAAGCGCCAGCTCTGAATCCGGCGCCTCCGATTGTGCCTGCCGCCGGAAGGACCGACGAAGACGCGTCTGCAGTGAATGATGCAAATGACGGCACGTCTCCGCTGTTCCCGGGAGTAAGCTGCGTCGATCCGAGTCCCGCGGCCCCACTGTCAAGCACCGAGCCATTGTTGTTTCCGTCAAAGCCGAGCCCCGTGACCAACTGGTACAACGCCTCGATGTCTGTCTCCGGTCCGTCCCCTCCATATCCAGGTGTTGTTCGATTCAGTGCGGCCTGAATTGCCGCCATGTAGCCGCCCGTACTTGCTGCAACGATCGGCTGGTTCAGAATGAAGGGCCGCCCCGTTGCATATTCTGACGCGAAATTGCCGTATTCCTCGAAACGGCCGACTCCAAACGCGAGGTCGATGCCCGTCAGAGAAGTCTGCAATTGAGTAATGATATTTGGGAATGCGGCTCGAACAATCGGGCTATTGTTGACGAAGCTACCGGTGTCGTCAAACAGAAGGAATACGTCGACGGCATTCGTTAATGCCCCTGATCCTGGAAGTGTCAGACTAACCGTCTGGTGATACGACTGACCAACTGCCAGAGACGTTGTAATCATTGCCGGGCTGACGTTACCCTGAGCGGCATTGCTCGTTCCTTCCGGCCAAAGATCGCCGCTCCTGGTACCTGGATAGCCGTGAGAATACCCGCTACCGATCACTTCTCGAACGACATAGGCGCCCGGTGTCAGTCCGGTAAATGAATACGAACCGTCTGTCAGCGTAGTGGTGCGAGGTTCGTCATCGTCGAGCAAATCGTCGCGGTCAAGGTCGATAAAGATGGTGGTGTTGGGTATCCCGGGTTCGTCATCGTCCTTCAGGAGGTTTTTGTTCTTGTCTTCAAATCGCACACCGTGTATTTCGTTTGCGCGATATACATCCGCAAAGTTCACGCCAGATCGTTCTTCTGCGGCATTAATCGTGACCTGATGCTCAATCTCCGTAACAGGAGTTGCACTGAGAACTGCAGGGACGATCTGTCGAACAGTAAAGGTTCCCGCAGACAGGTGAGTGAAACTATACGTTCCCTTTTCGTCGATATCCGGTGTAAAGAACAGATCCTCTGATGTCACGGTCGAGGGCTCTCCGGAATCCAGCAGAGCGTTTTGATTCAAATCCAGGAACACGGTAATACCTGCAATTCCGTGTTCGCCTGATCCTCTCAGTCCATCTTTGTTCGTGTCGGCAAACACGGCTCCCCTGATTGCCGAATCGCTCAATTGCCGATTGCCGAAGTTGATGTTTGAAACATTGCCGTTGTTCTTCAGCAGAATACTCTGTTTCCCCGAGACCGGAGCAGTTGGCAGCCATCCTGAACTGGGAGCCTGCACAAGACTGATGGTGCCGGGAAGAATTCCACCGATCGAATAATTTCCGTCTGCATCAGTCGTTGCACTTGCTTCCGTTCCGTCGAGTAGTCCGTTGAGGTTGGTGTCAACATAGACAATGCGTCCTTCAATGCCTGGTTCCGCGACCGGGGCGAGATCCAGCAGGCCGTTTCCATTCAGATCGTTCCAGATCCGTCCACTGATTGTTCCCGGTACTGCCTCAGCAACATTGAAGTTTGCAAAGTCGCCTGCGACCGTTTCAGAGCCGGAGAAAATGGTCACAGTCTGATTGTCGCCGTAGCCAGGGGCGGTCTCCCAGCCGGATGGCAGAAGCTCTCGAATGTCATAGTCGCCAACCTGGAGGTCGAGGAAACTATACTGACCTCCAGCATCTGTAGTGGCTGTTGGCTCCGTTTCGTCAGGAATGCCATTGCTGTTCATATCAAGGTAGACGGTCCAGTCACTCAAGCCCGGTTCCGTAAATGCACCACCAAGGTCTCGATTTCGCAGTCCATCACGATTCAGGTCGTTCCAGATTGTTCCACGGACAGAACCATTCAGCACCGTGAAATTGGCGAAGTCATCGGCCGTCGTATTTTCCCCTCCAAATACACTGACGGTTTGGCGAATGTCAAATGTAGGCGAGGGCTCCCAACCTGATGGCAGGACTTCAGTGATTTCATAGTCCCCGGCGGGGAGGCTGATAAAGCCATAGTGACCGTTTGCGTCGGTCAATGTCCAGAGTTCCCCGGCATCCAGTAGTCGATCGTTGTTTTCGTCGACAAAGACAACCCAGTCCGCAAGTCCGGGTTCTATGAAGTCACCCGTCAATGAATCTGTCTGTCGAATTCCATCCATGTTCGTGTCATTCCAGATGACGCCCTGGATGGAGCCGTTCGTCAGTGAATAATTTGCAAAGTCAACTCTGAATTCTGTCAGTGGTTCAATAGTGGCCGTTTGCTTTGTGTCGTAAGTGGGAGATACCTCCCAGTCTATCGGGAGGATTTCCGTGACTTCATAGTCACCTGCTGGTACATCGAAAAATGTATAATTTCCATTCGCATCTGTCAGAGTTTGAGGTTCGCCGGGGTCCAATTGCTCATTTGTGTCCAAATCCAGAAACACGGTCCAGCCTTCCAATCCAGGATCCGTAACTTCACCGGTTTCCGGATCACTATCTCGCAGTCCGTCGGCATTCAGGTCATTCCAGACGGTACCGACGATCGTCCCTCCGGCAAAATTGAAGAAGTTCGCTTTGCTGTCTTTGCCCGCGATCACAGTCACGTCCTGAGAGAGTGGCTGTGTAGGAGTCCAGCCCGGCTTTACAATTTCAGTGACCCGATATGTCCCAGGCAGGATTGAGTTGATGACGTAATCGCCATCTTTGTTGGTAACTGCAGATGGTTCAGGATTTCCGTCCGACTTATTGTTCAATGTTCCGCTGTTGTCGAGGTCAAGATAGACAGTCCAGTCCTGAAGCCCGTTCTCGCCATTGTTGCGCACGCCGTTACCATCGGTATCATCGTAGATCGTTCCCACGACCGCCGAAAGGACAATTCTGGACTCCAGGTTTTCTGTCTCAAATCGAGTTCGGCGGTTCTTCGGCAAGTGAGTCCGCCGTTGCTGGTGTTGTTTCAGCGTACGCCGGATTCCGGATAGAAATGTACTCATGGTCGCCGTCCTTCGGATTCGTAAAGCACAGATGTCAAACAGCGTAAATGCCATCTCACACGCGCCCGCCGCAACTGCACAGGACTGCAGATGTGGAGCAGTGAGTAATGGCTGGATTTGCAGCAGCGAAGGATAGAAATCCCGCAGACTCCCAGTATGCAGGGGAGATTTTGAATTATTTTACTTTGTTTGCAGGGGTTTCCCCGGCAGCAGATTCCGATGCAAGCCTGAATTCGCCGCCCTGGGAGGAGAATCGTGTGCTGTTTGCTATTCGATCTGACGGACTCTCGGATCTCCGTTGTTCGGCTCTCCGGGATTCATCTGCAGGAGTCCTGTCTTCATGGCAAATTGTGTCAGTTCAGCTCTGTTTCGGAGCTCAAGTTTTGTCATGAGTCGCGACCGATAGGACTCCACTGTCTTAACGCTCAGATACAAACGATTTGCAATTGCCTGATTCGTATGCCCCTGTGCGACAAGTGTCAAAACTTCAAGCTCACGCTTGCTTAAGGACTGCAACGCTCGCTGCTCAAACGGCTCCAATACAGGACTTGATTCCACAGCAGATGGCACGGAATTTCCAGGCAAACTCACGAAAGATCGCCCAACTGCAACAGCTCGAATCGCATTCAGCAGCTCAGTGTCTGCGGATGACTTCACAATGTATCCAGCTGCTCCCGCAGCAAATACTGCGCGGAACATTGATGCGTCATCATGCATGGTGAGGATCAGGATGCGAGTCGTCGGTAATTCTCTGGTGAGCTCTTCTATGACTCGGACCGGATCACCCCCCGGCATCGATAGGTCGAGTGTCACAACATCCGGTGCCAGCGAGCGAATCTGTTGCCGGGTCTCCGCAAAATCACCGGCCTCGCCGACTACTTTCATATCTGGCTGTGTGTTGATCAGAAGTCGAAGTCCGGACCGTAGGACGGCGTGATCGTCCGCTATCAATACACGAATTTCACTCATGGTTCGCGGTCCGAATCGAAAGAGGCAGATGAGCTGTGACGGTTGTACCCTCATCCGGGCGCGTAAGAATTTCGGCTCGACCACCTGAAATCATCGCTCTTTCTCGTATGCCGAGAAGTCCGTAACTGAATCTCCCGCCACTGAAAATCGTGGAACCATCGAATCCTTTTCCATCGTCTGAGATTCTCAGCTCCAACTCTCGCTCATGAACAGTCAGTGAAACCTGCAAATGCTCTGCCATGGAATGTCGAACAGCATTGGACACAGCTTCCTGCACAATCCGAAATGCCGTTGTCTCAAGGTCCTGATTCAGGCGAAGTCGGTCCATTCCTTTTACATGGTAGTCTATTGACGGTCCTCCTGAATGCCGAACATCGTCTACGAGTCGTTCAATCGCAGCAACCAGGCCCAGTTGATCAAGAATCGCTGGTCGGAGCCCTCGGACGATGCGGCGCAAATCATCATGAATTGCGGCGCCCATTGTTCTGAGTGTACTTGCCTGCTCGCAAACTCTTTGATCTGTGGTCGTCTCTTCCATCGCTCGAAGCCCCAGCATCAGACTTGTCAGTGACTGGCCAAGCCCGTCATGCAGGTCCTGTGTAATTCGTCTTCGTTCTTCTTCCTGTGATGTCAGGGCGCGTCGAAGAAAATGCATGCGACTCTCTGCGAGTCGCTCAATTGGACGAACAGCCACGACCCACAGGACGGGTGTTACGAAAACTGTCAACAGGCATGCATCCGCGATCGCTGCGTGAGTCTCCCCAATTCCAGCGGGGAGTAGATACGGCATCAATCTCATGATGACGTATTCTCCGATAAAAGTCATCATGAGAGCCAACAACAAGAGCCTCAGTGGACGAATCGGCTCCGTTGTCAGGTCAAATCGAGTTGGCATATGCGTTTCGCTCAGATTGTATCTGTCAGATCTGAAATACCCACAGTCTTGCCTCGTGCATTCGAGTCATTGACGACATCATACAGGCGATCGCGTCAGGCCTCTCTTGCTGAAGTCACTGATGCCGCAATTCGTGGCAAAAACTCGAGGAATGCAGTGCGTTGATTCCGACTGCATCCAGCGTGTCGGCAGAGTGATTGGTAACCACGAAATACACCAACCACACGAAAGAGCACAATCAGGTGCTTTTGCAATTCTTCCGTCGCTTCCGCGTCTTACGTGGTCAAAACGCCAACCCTGCCTTCGATTCGAATTCAAACAACTGCTCGATTCCCTCGACTGAACTTGGTTGCCGCTGAGCGAAGCAAAGCCGCGCTGGGATATTGGGGGAAGGTGGCAATGATCGTCGGAGTGTTACCGCAATCGGTGATCCTCAACCTGTCGCCTGCGGCTTGCCGTTAAACTTTTTTGGGTATGGGTGGATTTTGTGGTTGCGATTTGAAATGACTGAGCGTTTTCGGCAATGATGTACAGATGATGATTCCTCGGTTCTGCCCTGCCACAGGTCTTCCCGCCATGAAAACGCTGATCTCAGCATCTGTCATATTCATCTGCATCGTTCCGTCCGTCGTGATCATGGCGGACGAAGAGGGTGTTCAGTTCTTCGAGCAAAAGATCCGGCCAGTCCTTGTTGAACACTGCTACGGGTGTCATTCGGCAGAAGCGCTTGAACTAAAGAAACTGCAGGGAGGTTTGTTTCTGGATTCGGCAGCGGGTGTTGCAGCCGGGGGAGACACCGGGCCGGTCCTTGTTAAAGGGAACTCGGCAGAAAGTCTGCTGCTGAAGGCATTGAAGTACGATGGGATGGAAATGCCTCCGTCCGGAAAATTGTCTGACGAGGTCATCGCCGATTTTGCGAAGTGGATTGATCTGGGAGCCCCCGATCCCAGGGACGGTGACAAACCGGCAAAGCCAAAACGTGAAATCAATCTTGAAGAAGGAAAGCAGTGGTGGTCATTTCAGCCTCTGCAGCAAGTTCAACTGCCTGATCTTCAGAGGCCAATTGACGGATTGATTCGACAGGCTCAGGAAGCCCATGGATTGAAACCAAATCAGGCAGCCTCAAAGGAGAAATTGATTCGGCGCGCCTACTTTGACCTCGTCGGGCTGCCACCTTCACCGGAGCAAGTTAGCGCATTTTTGGAAGACACTTCAGCAGAAGCGTTCCAAAGAGTTGTCGATGAGCTGCTGTCGAGTCCATCATACGGAGAACGATGGTCTCGACACTGGCTGGATACGGCCAGATTTGCGGAAAGTGGTGGCTATGAATTTGATGGCTTCCGACCTGGCGCTTACCACTATCGTGACTGGGTGATTCGAGCGTTCAACGATGACATGCCATATGATCAGTTTGTCAGGATGCAACTCGCTGGGGATCTCCTGCAGCCGGATGAGATGAGTGGATCGGCCGCAACCGGGTTTCTTGTCGCTGGCCCTTATCCAGGACAAATCACTTCCAAAACTGTGGAACGAATTCGATACGACCAGCTGGATGACATGATGATGACCATGGGTGGTTCCATGCTGGGTCTGACACTTGGGTGTGTACGTTGTCATGAGCACAAGTATGATCCGATTCCGCATCAGGACTACTATGCACTTGCTGCAAATCTCGCTACGACAGCCCATGGACCGCGGACGCTCGATCTTGATGAATCTGCGACCGAACTGGCAAACGAAAAGCACATGGCTGACCACGAATCGCTTGTGTCTGCTCTAAAGGCTTATGCGACAACCACATTACAGGGTCGATTTACCGCGTGGCGGGATACAGAACTCCAGAAGCAACCGGAGTTAACTCGATGGCAAACGCTGGAGCCAGTCAAGGTTGAAGCAGAACGATCGTGGCTGAAGTCTCTGCCGCACGGGATGATTGTGCACAATGGCGCACTCAGTCCAGGCGTGATTGTACGAAAGAATGGTGTGCGTAAGAGTGTACCTCATCAGGAGTCTTACCGACTGACTCTTAATACGCATCAGGCAAACATCCAGTCCCTCCGGCTGGATGCGTTTTCTGACAAATCGCTGCCTCAAAATGGTCCAGGGCTGAATGGTGACGGAAGTTTTCAGCTTGCTGAAGTCTCTGTAGTCGCTCGGCCTCTGGATGCACAGGGAACGGACGCTGCTCAAACAATTCCGCTTAAGCCTGTGTTCGTTGCTTTTGCGGATGAGAACCAGCCCATCGCAAATGCAGTTGATGGAAATCCCGGAACCGCCTGGGTAGTGCGGACAACTGCTAAGAAAGACAACGCTGTCATCTTTGAATTCGAATCACCTCTCGCCGGATTTCCGAACGGTACAGAGTTGACGGTTGAATTGAAATTCATCGACATGGGTATTGGTCGCCTGAGGATCTCTGCCTCCACAGAACCAAACCCGGCTACATGGGCTGGTGGAGTCTCGGGGCAGCACATAGGCGAACTGCGTGCCATCACAGTTGCACATCCGGGTGAGTTGCCGGAATCAGTGAAAGTCTCTCTTGTCCGTTGGTTTGCCCCATTTGATGCAGAGACTGCGACGATTCTCAATGCCGTTCGCGATCACGCAACTGCCGTTCCTCGTCCGAATCAGCAGGAAGTCTACACGACAGTTGCCGGCGGGCAGGATGTCTTCTTTCTTCGTCGTGGAGAAGTTGATAACAAACAGGGAAAGGCTGAACCTGGGTACCTGCAGGTACTCTGGAGGCGATCAGAGTCTTCTCCACCACCAGCGGCCGATTCTTCCTCGCACCCTCGAGTCTCACTCGCCAACTGGATGACCGACACGGAACACGGTGCCGGCGCGCTGCTGGCGCGAGTCATCGTCAACAGGCTGTGGCAGCATCATCTTGGAAAGGGTATTGTCGGGACGCCGAACGATTTTGGATTTCAGGGTGAACGTCCAACCCATCCTGAACTCCTCGAATTCCTTGCGGGTGAACTCGTTCGAGGCGGCTGGAAGCTAAAGCACCTTCACCGAGTCATCATGCTGAGCGAAACTTACCAACAGTCGCATGAGGTGAATGAAGAGAACCTCGCAATTGATCCTGCGAATCGATTCTTATGGCACTATCGTCCGCATCGACTTGAGGCTGAGACAATCAGGGACGCTCTACTCGCGGTTGGCGGAAATCTTGATCGCACGATGTACGGCACCAGCGTACTCGATGATTCTCAGCGTCGCAGCATCTATCTGCGAGTCAAACGCAGCGAACTGCTGCCGGTCATGACACTGTTTGATGCGCCTGAACCTACACAGAGCATCGGAGAACGAAGTGTCACCACTGTACCAACGCAGGCTTTGGCCCTGATGAATTCTCCACTTGTACGAAAGCAGGCCGAAAATCTGGCGGCCAGAATCAAACCGGACGGGGACGTTCAATTGTCTGAAGCCGTTCAAATGGCATATCAGATTGTCTATTCACGACAACCCACAGATGATGAGCTTTCGCTCATGTTGAGTTTCATTGACCAGCAAAGGGCTGCGGCAACATCTGAGTCCACAGATGCAACCACAAGCGCGCTTGTGGAATTCTGTCATGTTCTGTTGTGTCTGAATGAATTTGTTTATGTTGATTGATGTCAGTGGCTTGTGATTGCGGCAGGTACTCTTCGAGTACCATTCTTTGGTTCGCAAGAAGATTTGCTCAGGATACTCACGATGTTTAGCTTTGAAACTCCCGGCGAACTTGCCTTACCTGCTCGTCGTCGCTTCCTTCAGCAGTCAGGACTTGGGTTTGGTTCTTTGGCACTCGCCAGCATGCTTCAAAAAGAAACTGCCGCAAGCGTTGATGCGATTGCTGATGCAACCGATCCATTGGCTTTGAGGCCTCCGCATTTTCCTGGGAAGGTTAAGTCCATCATCTGGTTGTTCATGACGGGCGCCCCCTCTCAGGTGGATACCTGGGACTACAAGCCTGAACTGCAGAAGCGGCATGGCCAGGAACTGGCGGGCTCTGATCCGGCGACGGGCTTCTTCACGACGAGTGGTAAGTGCCTCAAGTCTCCGTTTGAGTGGGCTCAATATGGTGAATCAGGTTCGTGGGTGTCCGATCTGTTTCCTCATTTGTCAAAACACGTGGACAAAATGTGTTTTCTTCACTCGATGCATCTCAGGCAGAACAACCATGCCCCGGCATCTCTGGAATTGATGTGCGGAACCAATCGCCCGGGTTTGCCGGCGCTTGGGGCATGGATGACATATGGGCTGGGGTCACAGAATCAGAGTCTTCCGTCGTTCGTGGTCCTGCATGATACTCGACCTCGCGGCGACGATCAGATTTGGTCGGCTGGTTTCCTGCCGAAAACATTTCAGGCGATGACACTGGATGCACGCCGCAAAGAATCGATCGACAACTTGTCGCGGGACGGACGACACTCCGACGTACAACAGCGTTCACAGCTTGATCTGATTCGTGAGCTGAACCAAAAGCACGCAAATCAGCGTCCAACTCAGGCAGATCTGGCAGCCAGAATCAATTCCTTCGAACTCGCCTATCGCATGCAGATGGCGGCTCCAGAGGCACTGGACCTGTCACAAGAGTCGGAAGCCATTCATAAGCTCTATGGAATGGACAATCCGGAGTGCACTACGTTTTCTCGCCAATGCCTGCTGGCCCGTCGACTTGTTGAACGCGGCGTTCGATTTGTTCAGATTTTTGCAGGGAAGGGGGTGGGTGGTGACGGTAGCGTCAACGATGTCCCGTGGGATTGCCATAGTGACCTACAGGCGAATCATCGTTCATGTGGTCTGCACACCGACCAACCCGCCGCTGCGCTGCTCGCGGACCTCGAAGCCAGAGGTCTGTTGGAATCGACTCTGGTGATCTGGGGAGGAGAGTTCGGTCGAACTTCAGATTCTCAGGGTGACAAGGGACGCGATCACAATCCCAACGGATTTACAATCTGGATGGCTGGCGCCGGGGTAAAGGGCGGATTCCATTTTGGTGCGACTGATGAATTCGGCTATAAGGCCGTGGAGAACAAAGTGCACGTCAACGACCTGCACGCCACTCTCCTGCACCTGCTAGGACTCGATCACACCAAACTCACGTATCGTTTCAACGGCCGGGACTTCCGATTGACGGACGTCGGCGGTGAAGTTCTGAAAGATGTCCTCAGCTAGATCGTCAGAAGCAGGATGGGCATCCCTGCCCGTCCCCACGCTGGTTCGAGCACTGCAGCGGCGCACTAAGTAGGATGGGCATTCCTGCCCGTCCCGCGCTGGTTCGAGTCCTGCAGCGGCGCACTAAGTAGGATGGGCATTCCTGCCCGTCCCCACGCTGGTTCAAGTCCTGCAGCGGCGCACTAAGTAGGATGGGCATCCCTGCCCGTCCCACGCTGGTTCGAGTCCTGCAGCGGCGCACTAAGCAGGATGGGCATTCCTGCCCGTCCCCACGCTGGTTCGAGTCCTGCAGCGGCGCACTAAGTAGGATGGGCATTCCTGCCTGAGTGTTACCCACATTTTTTTTCCGCGAGATTTGCCCCTCTGACGATGAGCATCAGTTTTTCGAAACCTCTCCAGACGGTAATCCAGCCGGGTTCACCGTCTGATTTTCTTCCGAGATGACCTCC
>JAEUIH010000229.1 GCA_016795105.1 Planctomyces sp. | reverse complement strand
CTGATTCCCCCTCCGATGCCTTCGGGCGTTGAGCACGCACTAACCTCCGCACCCACTCCCCCACCTTGACCAGATCTGATTCCCCCTCCGATGCCTTCGGGCGTTGAGCACTTGTACGCAGCGAGGAAGACTTCGGGCTTCCCACCTGATTCCCCCTCCGATGCCTTCGGGCGTTGAGCACCGGAACGAGTAGCCGCGGTCGAGGAAGCTGTTGCCCATCCTGATTCCCCCTCCGATGCCTTCGGGCGTTGAGCACCGTGACTGCTATCACGCCGCGCAGTGGTCGGTCCAGTGCTGATTCCCCCTCCGATGCCTTCGGGCGTTGAGCACTTCGAGAGCAAACCTTCCCAAGTGCCTTCGCCTTGCTTTTCCTGATTCCCCCTCCGATGCCTTCGGGCGTTGAGCACGTTACTACCATCGGAAGTGTCCTCCTCGGGTTGATCTGATTCCCCCTCCGATGCCTTCGGGCGTTGAGCACACCCCCGCGCAAGAGTACCGGCTAGGAGTCCGTGCTGATTCCCCCTCCGATGCCTTCGGGCGTTGAGCACTGATTTAAGCGTGTCAACGCCTGCCTGCGCCTTCTGATTCCCCCTCCGATGCCTTCGGGCGTTGAGCACCTTGGCGCGATACTCGGCTTTGCGCTGCGCTTCGCTCCTGATTCCCCCTCCGATGCCTTCGGGCGTTGAGCACACCTGCAGCGGGATGTTCGGCACAAGCATCCGGTCCTGATTCCCCCTCCGATGCCTTCGGGCGTTGAGCACATGTGACCCACCGGCATGTGATACTCGCGCTCGCCTTCTGATTCCCCCTCCGATGCCTTCGGGCGTTGAGCACCGCGCCAGCGATGCGCGTATCTCGGCAGTCGTCGCCGACTGATTCCCCCTCCGATGCCTT
>JAEUIH010000228.1 GCA_016795105.1 Planctomyces sp. | reverse complement strand
GCCTGCAATTCGACATCCGCAAACCACAAACAGCCTAACGGCGTCGCAGTATATGTCTAACTACTTTAACACGCCGACACACTCAACCACCGAATCCGCGTTCTCGGGCTCGAGTGATCGCCGCGGCTCTGTACGGGCTGCTATCGGACGCCCCCGTCTGGCTGGCCCGGGCCCTCGTTCTCTTGAAGTGGATGCTCGTGCTCGTGCGAATGGCCGGTTTCTGCGCTGTGTGCGTGCCCCGGATGCTCCGCCTCGCAGTTGTGCTGATGCTTGTGCTCGTGCTCGTGCGAATGGCCGGATTCTGCGCTATGTGCTTGCCCCGGATGCTCCGCCTCGCAGTTGTGCTGATGCTCGTACTCGTGCGAATGGCCGGATTCTGCGCTGTGTGCCTGCCCCGGATGCTCCGCCTCGCAGTTGTGTTGATGCTCGTGCTCGTGCTCGTGCTCGTGCTCGTGCGAATGGTCGGATTCGGCGCTGTGCGCCTCACCCGGGTGTTCCTTTTCACAGTCATGCGCGCTCTCGTGAGCGTGCGAATGACTGGATTCGGAATGTGGCTGTCCCGGATGTTCCTTCTCGTGGTCGTGTTGATGATCGTGGTTGTCTGAGCTCATCATGGTTCCGTTCGGGCGCCGCCGAGTTCACATCATGACCTCTTCGCGGCGTGGTTATGAATTCCGGAGAGTCCCCCTACTGTGCTCCATTTTCAGAAAAAACTCGACGGCTTCATATTCCAAGATCGAATCGCCCCACCGTGGCGTGAACACGCGCGGACTTCGATCGAGCAGTTCCACGCTTGCGCGTTGTCGACCGGATGGCGAGCGATTTATCACATGAAAGGATGGGTTTGCCCCGGCTCGGTGGCCCGCAAGGGTTGACGTGCACGAGTGCTATCGCCGCGGTC
>JAEUIH010000227.1 GCA_016795105.1 Planctomyces sp. | reverse complement strand
TCACCGCGTTCAAGGAGCGTTACAATCACCATTGGCGTCTCGAAAAATTGGGCTTCATGTCACCCCTTGAAGCCCGTAAGGCCTATGCCATGCGAAAGGCAGCCTGAGTTGCAAAACAGTGTCCAATCAATCCGGGCCGGTACAAATACTCCACCGACCTGATGTTTCGCAGCGAACAGATTCTGGCGCCGCTGTACGACGCCATCTCGCGTCAGGCGGTGCTCGCCGCCACTGCGGAACGGGTCTCCGGATTTCTGGGCAAGAAAGTGACGCCGCAGTTGGCGCAAGAGATCGGCTCGCGCTTGTCCACGCGGATCGAGGGCCGCTGCATCAAGCACACCATGGGCGCGGCCGGCGTCAAGGTCTATGACAAGTTCTCCCGGGTGTTGCGGATCGAGACAACCGTCAATGACCTGAGTTTCTTCAAGCACCACCGCAAGGTGGAACACCAGGACGGGCACACGACACGCGAACTGGCGCCGTTGAAGAAGACGATCTATAGCCTGATCGACTTGCGCGAGATTCTGCTGGGCTGCAATCAGCGTTACCTGGCGTTCCTGTCCAGCCTCGATGATCCCAGCGCCGGCGAGCGTGATCTGCAGCGCTTGAGCCAATCGCGCGTCGGTTCCGCGCCGAGCGTCAAGGGACTGAATTTCTTCGATGCCGCCGAGCAAACGCTGCTGCGTACTTTGCAACTCGGGAAATTCAATATCCACGGTTGGCGTCGCGCCGATCTGTTGGCGCACCTGCATCTCACTCCATGGGCCATGTCGCGCCAGCTCGCGCGCCTCCGCCAACTCGGACTGATCAAGAAGGTCGTGCATACCTATCGCTATTACCTGACCCGCCTGGGTCGCTCCGCCATCGTGTACCGGCCCGGATTGATTGGACACTGTTTTGCAACTCAGGCTGCCTTTCGCATGGCATAGGCCTGACGGGCTTCA
>JAEUIH010000226.1 GCA_016795105.1 Planctomyces sp. | reverse complement strand
CCCTGAGTCGCCCAGTCTTTGCCCAGAATTTTTGCGACGCCACTCGTGGCCGGAAGCAGTCCCTCGCAGATTTCAATCGTTGTCGTCTTGCCGGCACCATTCGGCCCAAGGACTCCAAAGCAGATTCCCTGTTCAACCAGCAGGTCCACTCCTCGAACCGCTTCCACAGGCGGGTTCCCCGGCCACGTCTTCGTCAGTTCCCGGCATTCGATCGCATATACTGTCATTGTCGCTGCAGTCCACTCCGCCCCATGTTCAACACCTTTTCGCTTGAACGCCCGGAGATCATAACCAACACCTTCCCAAGTGTCTCCCGTCCTCCCTCGCATTCAATCTTTCCCTCACCCCGACCAACCCAGTTTAACGGCAAGCCGCAGGCGTCTGCGCCAGTTTAACGGCAAGCCGCAGGCGTCTGCCCCCATCACCCACGGACTCCACCATGTACTGCATACAATCAACGCAACCACCACAACACTGCCTGACAAATCTTCATGAAAACTGAACGCAGAGACGCAAAGGCGCAGAGCCGCAAAGAAACCCCTCAGCCCCGCATTCACTCCTCTGCGTCTCCGCGCCTCTGCGCCTCTGCGTTAACTTTTCCCCTCCACCACGATTGCTGACGCCAAACACCAAACCATGACCCCAAGTGCTTGTAAAAAATGTAACGCAGAGACGCAAAGGCGCAGAGACGCAAAGAAGCCAGTTTGCGATAGCCCCACATTCCCCTCTCTGCGCCTCTGCGTTAACTTTTCCCCCTCCACCACGATCCCGAACCGTGACCCCAAGTGCTTGCAGAAAAACTGAACGCAGAGACGCAAAGACGCAGAGAAACCCCTCAACCCCACGTTCACTCCTCTGCGTCTCCGCGCCTCTGCGTTAACTTTTCCCCTGCGATAGCCTGGGGTGCTGCAGGTTCCAAGGACAGTCGATTCTCTTATTCTGAGCGTTTTGAAAGGTTCTCAAAATGTCAGCGA
>JAEUIH010000225.1 GCA_016795105.1 Planctomyces sp. | reverse complement strand
CGTTTTTGCCGATTTTACGCCCATAATGGCTCAAAAAGTGTTGCGCGAGCAAAGGGATGTCTTCTTTTCGTTCTCGCAACGGCGGCAACACGATGGGAAATACATTCAGCCGGTAATACAAATCCAGGCGGAAGCGGCCTTCTGCTATTTCTTTTTCCAGGTTCCTGTTGGTGGCTGCAATAATGCGCACATCGACTTTGATGGGCGCTTTTCCGCCGATACGTTCGATTTCTTTTTCCTGCAACACACGCAGCAATTTCACCTGCATTTCCAGTGGCATTTCCCCGATTTCATCCAGCACGATGGTACCACCCGAGGCCTGTTCAAACTTGCCAATCCGTCGATCCACAGCGCCTGTGAACGCTCCTTTTTCATGCCCGAACAACTCCGATTCGATCAGGCTGGAAGGCAATGCCGCGCAGTTTATCTTGACCAGCGGCCCCGATTTACGGGGCGAGAGCCGGTGGATACAATTACAGATTTGTTCTTTGCCGGTTCCGCTTTCACCGAGGATCAGCACAGAGGTGTCGGCGGGGGCAACCTGTTCAATCTGCTGAAGCACAGCCAGCAATGACCGGCTTTTACCAATGATACCTTCAAAGGAGTGGGTGTTTTCGGGCAATGGGCCGTTTTTTTTCGGCGAGAGTTTTAACGTTTGCTCATGTCGATACCAGGCAATGTCGAGCGCCACAAGAATATCCTTGTCGCGAAACGGTTTCACAAGGAATCCATACGGTTGTGTGATTTTTGCGGCTTCCAGAATGCTCTGATTGGAGTTGGCCGACAGGTAAACAAAAGCGATCTGCGCTTCATTCAATTCGGAAGCCAGGTCGATGCCGGTTTGTCTACCGTTCAGAATAATATCCAGCAGCACCAGATCGGGTTGTTCTTCGCGGATGAGTTTGCGCGCTTCGGACACGGAGTCGGCGATGCCGCATACGCTATATCCTGCCTTTTGCAGGAGGTGGCGCAAGTCATT
>JAEUIH010000224.1 GCA_016795105.1 Planctomyces sp. | reverse complement strand
GCGTTGGAATTCTGTTCCAGAATCATGAACCAGTCGCCCCATGCCGATCGGTGACATTCATCGATCACGATGATGTCAAAGTAGTCGGCGGGGTAGTGTTTGCTGAAGAAGTTCGGGTCAGCATCGTCCTGAGGCTTGTCGCTTTCGCGGTCACGTCGCGGTGAATGGTCCAGTGTCTGGTAAGTGGCAATCAGCACCCGTGCATTCTTCTGTGGCTCCTTGGTGCTGACTTCTGCGGCGTCGTTCCCAAAGGCAGCTTGGAAATCTCCAAGACCGTTGTCTCTCAGTTCCGTCCGATCACAAACGAAAAGTGCTCGGCCCATCAGACCTGCATCAAACATTCGTTTCAGAAACGCTGCGGCGATTCGCGTCTTCCCAGCACCGGTGGCCAATGACAACAAGACACGCGGTAATTCTCCCGCAGCTCGTTGCTGAATGATTCTTTCGATGGCCGACCGAATCGCGGCGTCTTGATAATATCGGAGATGGTCACGTCCCTGAGCATATGGCGTGAGGAGAGCAAGCAGAGAATTTCGATCCTGAGGCAGACCACGACGTTCGAGTGTCTTTCTGATTAACTCATCTGGGGACGGAAACTCGGACATCGGCCTTGCTTCCGATGTGATGCCAGCGGCCTCGTCGTACTCAACGAACATGTGCCCGTTCGAAGAAAAAATGAATGGCACATGATGAAGGTGGCCTGTCCGGTATTCTCGACCTTGCTGCAATCCATGTTCTGGCGGCAGCTTTTCACGCTTTGCCTCAATGATCGCCAACGGCATTGGTTCCGTACCTGGCTCCAATGCGCGACGCAAAACGTAATCAGTCCGCCCCTTTGGCCTCCTCCGTCCCTTCCCGTAGACGATATCTATCGCTGGAAGCGTTTCCTCAATTCGAATGTCCGGACGTTCCCAGCCGCACTCAAAGAGTGCCGGGTCGATCAGATCGAATCGTGTTTGAGCTTCGTTTCGGGACACAGGGCAGGA
>JAEUIH010000223.1 GCA_016795105.1 Planctomyces sp. | reverse complement strand
CCGGCGCCGGTTTCCGCCCCGACCCTTTCCTGCCCCCCGCCGACCCAAGCCTTGCGGTGCGCCAGCTGCAAAGCGAAATTGACCAACTGCGCGCCGAAATCGGCAGCCAAAATGCCGCCCTCGAAAGCAAGCAGCAACTCGCCGACCTGATCGCCCGCGAAAAAGAAGAATACGCCGTCCTCGCCGGGCAAATGGACGCCGAAGCCCGCACCTACCAAAGTCTGGCCGAAGAACAGGCAGCCACGCTGGACCACGTCAAACAGGAATTCGAGCAGCGCCTGCAAATCCTGCAAAGCCAGCTCGACGCCAGCCAGAAAGCCACGCAGCAGGTCACCCAAAGCACCCAGGCCGCCAGCCGCCAACTGGTTCTCAACGAAGAACTCACCCGCATCCTGATCGACCAGCAATTGATCGAAGCTGGCTGGCGGGCCGATACGCAGGAACTCACCTACGCCAAAGGCGCCCGCCCGGAAAAAGGCAAAAACCTCGCCATCGCCGAATGGCCAACCCTCGGCAACGAAGCCGCCGACTACGTGCTGTTCGCTGGGCTGACGCCGATTGCCGTCGTCGAAGCCAAGCGTGAAAACACCAACGTCGCCGGCAAGATTCCGCAGGCTGAACGCTATTCACGCGGCTACCGCCAATTGGCCGATGCTCAAGCCGCCTGGCAACACGAAGGCCGTACCGCCGGCTGGCCCGACGCCCAAAACAGCCACTTCGAAATCCCCTTCGTCTATTCCAGCAACAGCCGCCCCTACCTGCAGCAATTGGCCGAACAAAGCGGCACCTGGTTCCGCGATGTGCGCAGCCCGGCCAATCTCGCCAAGCCGCTGATGGATTTCCACACCCCGGCCGGCCTGCTCGACCAGCTCACCCGCAGCAAAGCCGTCGCCGAAGCCAAATTGCAGCAGGAAGGCTTCGCCTACCTGCACCTGCGCAACTATCACGAACGCGCCATTCTGGCCGTCGTAACCGCCCTCGCCGCCGGC
>JAEUIH010000222.1 GCA_016795105.1 Planctomyces sp. | reverse complement strand
AGCCGAGGACGTCGATCGACTTGAGTTCCACTTTTCCCTTCTGCGGCTGGTCCAAGACTTTGGCGGCCTCGGCCCGTGGCAACGACGCGACCAACGACAACGCGGCGGCAATCCACGCGGCGCGACGAAGCGGCAAGAAACTCGGCATGATCGACTCCTTCAACATGAGGACGATAAGCGGACGGCGGCACAGCCATTTTGCGGCAGGCGTCATTGTGCGGCGCTGAGTCGGCCGCGTCAAAAATATCAGCGGCGGAGAATGCTAGCCCGACCAACTGCGGCCGTCCCACGCCAGCACGCGTTCCAAAAACTGCACGGCCCCGGCCGCGAACGTGGTCAGCAGGTGTTCACCTTTTTCCGCTGTGGCATGGCGAGCGTAGCCGATATGCCCCGGTTCGCTCCGGTCGGGCATCGTCCAACCGCGCACGCCCGGCTCGAACGGCGCACCGAACTCGACGTCGTCGACCTTCGCCAAGTCGCCGACCAAGTGCGGGGCGATCCGCAGCATCATCGACGTTTCCCATTCGCAGGCATGCCCCATCCGCCGTTGCTTCAACTCTGGCAGCGTGTCGGCCGGCTTGCCAAGATCCCAATACGTGGCCAAGAGCAACAGTAGGTCGCTGCGCTTGCGGTGCTTCTGCCGTAGTTCGTAAACCGCCTGACTTCCCGGCACATGGTTGCCGCCGTGACCGTTGAGAAACACGATCCGCCGAAAGCCGTGAGCCAGAAAGTTTTCGGCCATGTCACGGAGCAAATCGAGATAAGTTCGCGGAGCCGCCGACATGCTGCCTGCGAAATCGAGATGATGCTCCGAATTGCCCAACCACATGAGCGGAGCAAACAGCACGCGGTCGCTCAGCTTTTCAGCGGCCCGGCGAACGACTTCGCCGAGCAAAATGCTATCGGTAAACACCGGCATGTGCCGACCATGCTGCTCGAGCGCCGCGATGGGAATGACCACCGGCGTATCGGGCGAGAGAGCGGCAACGTCAGGCCATTTCAGATCGATAAGGTTCATGGAGGCGAGCCA
>JAEUIH010000221.1 GCA_016795105.1 Planctomyces sp. | reverse complement strand
ATGATTTGGTTTCATCAGGTCCTGAAACTCCCGAGTTCTGGAAGTCAGAACCAGTGGAAAAGAGTATCGATCCGCCGGTTGACCGCTTCCTGACCCTCGACTGGCTTTGTTGTGATTGTTCAGACGATCGCGTAGAAATGTTCGGGAATCCATAACCATGTTGAAATCGCTGAAAATCCGCGAGATTACTGCCGCAGCTATTTGTCTCCTGATTGGTGGGTTGGCAGGCATTCATATAGAACGTCTGACATCAAACGACCATGAAGCCCTTACATTAGGCTTGCTTTTGAAATCGTGCATTGAAGATTCGTGCTATGAGAGATTTACATCCAGTCTCGACAGCCCTCCCATAGGGCCTGTTGGCGGATCGGGAACAGATTTTGAGAATCTTTACCCTACAGGACAGAGTGGAACGTACGTTGCAGAGCTAACCGCGAGCAAACGCTCAGAAAGGGGAAGAGCTTTCTACCAGATCAGATATAGTATGTCAGATATCATCGGAAGAAGCACCATAGGAGACTTTACTGTTTTCCTCCTTGACGCCGATGACCGCAGCACTCTTGGTGTCGTGTCCTACAAGGAAAGGCCTCCGGCCGAAAGCGAGGAAAGTCCTGCGAAGGAGTAATTCTAGAGGTGTTTTTCTGTATCAATTGGTGCGGTCGTCATTGCGTGTTCTAAAACAGGTCAGAGTTTTGGGGAAGGCTCCGTGCAGTCTGCTGTGCGTTCAGGTGTTCATTTCGGAATGACCCGATGGGCAAGTTTGACTGGCTTTGGAGATATTCGAATTCACGTCGGAGCTCTGGAGGAGTCAATTCCAGATGACAATCGCCATCGGTGGATATTCTATGGCCTCGACATGACCGAGTCCTCACGGCCGCGACACGCTCCCGGAAATCCAATAAAACCTGAACACGTACTAATGGAACGACCATCAAGACGCCATACACAGACAGTTGGTAACTTTCACAGTCACTGCCTGCGGGGACGCATGTGACGATGTTTTACAATGGTGACAACCGCCGCACAAAGCTCCAGGAGCCATTATAATGCCAACCACCACCTTCGTCTGGGACCCGGTGAACGACTGCGTGATTTCTGAACTGGATGGTACGGGAGCGACTCAGGCGGTCTATACCAATGAACCGCAGCAGTATGGCGGTGTGCTCAGTCAGCG
>JAEUIH010000220.1 GCA_016795105.1 Planctomyces sp. | reverse complement strand
AGGCACTCATTTCCCCTGAAGTACTCACCGCCCGGACCCACATCCGGTAAGCACCGGACTCCATTGAAGAAGCGGTCACGAAGCTGTTCTGAGTCAGTTCCGTTTCGTAGATGACTCGAGTCATGGTACTGAGTTGAGTGACCCAGAGTTCATACTTCTGAGCTCCTTCAACGGCCTGCCAGTTTAGAGTCAGTGATGTTCCGGCAGCACCCGGAGTTGGATTTTCCAGGATCGGACGACCGCCAACGTAGAGATCCGTCGGTGCTGACCAGAGTCCGCGAACTCCGTTAGCACTGACCCCCAGCACCCACCAGCGATATGGGCCAACAGCGAGGTCTGCGGGAGGCGTCCACTGAGTTCCTGTGATGTTGGTTTGATTGTAGACCGTCTGTCCATTGTTCATGTTGCGAACAAAGACTTCATACGCTGCAGCACCAGTGACACTGGACCATTCCAGCTGAGGAGTTCGGTCGAATGTCGATGAATGGTTATTCAGGATTTGTGGGGCCGGTGCAATGAAGAACTCATTGGCCATGGACCATGCTGCCAGCATCCCGTCTGCTGCGATGCCTCGAACCCAGACGCGATACAGCCCAAGTGGCATATCCGCGTCAGGAGTGAATGATGTCGCAGTCACATCCTGGAGCCGCAGAAACGGAGCGGATGGTTCTGCGAGATCAGAAATCCAGACTTCGTACTTCACCGCTCCTGGCAGTGCATTCCATTGAAAGGCTGGACGATTCGTTGATTGCCATCGATCCATCGGGACCATTGTGACCGGAGCACCTACACGGAAATTGACCTGAGTCGTCCATGGGGAATCGGCGGTTTCTCCGCGAGCACGAATCCAGAGATTATACGTACCGATCTGAATATCAGAATCCGGCTGGAAGGATGTGCCACTCGTATTTGCCAACAGATATGGATTCACGCCCGTCGTCTGATTTCCAATCCAGATGTCATACGACGTGGCTCCCTCTGACCCTGTCCATGTGATTGTTGGTCTGGCGGATGTGAACATTCCTCCCGGCGAATTGACGCCGGGCCGGGGCAGGGTATCGTTGTCTGTGACAAAGATGACGGCGGTACCGGGCAGGTAGTTGATGCGGCTGGCCGTGATTGTGACTGTTTGAGTACCGTCCATGATCGTGTCGTCGACGGCATTGAGTCCAAACGTTGCAGAAGACTGTCCTGCGAGAATCAATACTGTTGAAGGTACGGTCGCTTCGGTGAGATCATTACTGGTTAAAGTCACCAGAAGAGACGTGCTGAGATCCTCTGTATTTCGAGTCACAGTTCCGATCGCTGCGTTCAC
>JAEUIH010000021.1 GCA_016795105.1 Planctomyces sp. | reverse complement strand
CAGACGCCAACTTCGAGACTCGCGACGAACTTTTGAGACCGCGATTTCTACGGTTTCATGCATTTCAGGACAGACACTAGCTTGGGCATTCCTGCCCGAGCACATCCCTGCGCCGTAGCAGTGCTCAAGCCAGGGCGGGACGGGCAGGAATGCCCATCCTACTTAGTAAGCACATCCCTGCGCCGCAGCAGGAATCAAGCCAGGGCGGGACGGGCAGGAATGCCCATCCTGCTTAGTGAGCACCCTGCGCCGCGGCTGTATTCGAACCAGCGCGGGAAGCGCTGGAGCTCATTGTCGCTGGATCAGACGCGAGGAATCTCGAAACCTGCGCGGGGAACGCGAGCGAAGAATGCGGCTGCCATGTCATCGCCAACGATCATTTCGGCTTTCGGATCCCATTTGATGACCCGATTCAGCCGAGCGGCGATTGCAGACAAGTGACAGGTATTCATGGTCTGAACGTGTGAATAAACGTCGGAGACCGGAAGACCGCCTTCTGCAAGGCAACGGTAGAAGTTGTTCTTGTGACCTTCGAACGGCTTTCCTTTGTAGAGTTCTGATAACTGCTCTGGACCATATTGATCCTTGTCCCAGTTCTCTTCAATTGGCTGTCCGGTAATCTTACCACGGTTGACGAAGAACCGTCCCTTTGAGCCTTCAAACAGGATGCCGTTGTCGCCTCGGCTGGTGACCGTCATTTCAACGCCACTTGCATAACGGCACACGACGGCATAGTCATGAGCTGAATTGAATGAGTCATCCTGTGTTGGATATCCGTTCTCAAAAGGTACCGGGTGCTTTGCATCAGTACCGTCGATTTCGACCGGGCCGGAACCTTCGCCATCTTCACCGATCGCCCATTGAGCGATGTCGATATGATGAGCACCCCAGTCGGTGAATTTTCCGCCGGAATACTCATACCACCAGCGGAACGTGTTGTGACAGCGTTGAGGAATGTAGTCGACCATCGGTGCCTGACCGAGCCACATATTCCAGTCCAGATTTGCAGGCGCCATTTCTTTCTTAAATGGGCCACCGACATCACCACCGTTGATTCCAACCGTGATCTTCTGAACGTCTCCAATAAAACCTCGGCGAACGAGATTCACGGCTCGCAGAAATCGTTCCTGGTCGCTTCGCTGCTGAGTCCCGACAAAGAAGACGCGATCACTGAATTTGCGGCACGCATTTCGAATGAGCTGGTTTTCTTCGAGCGTCAAAGTCAGCGGTTTCTGGCAGAAGACATGTTTTCCTGCCTGAAGTGCTTCAATCGCAATCTTTACATGCCAGTGATCCGGTGTCACAACACTGACAACATCGATGTCTGATCGCTCGAGGACCTTACGGTAGTCCGTATAAACATCGGCCTTGCCCCCACCGATATTCGGATCCGCATTGGCCTGATTCGCGTGGTTCTGGTCGACGTCGCAAACAGCCAGAATGTCCCCAAAGCTCTTATGCCCATGCGCATCGCCTCGTCCCATCCCACCAAGCCCGATACAGCCAACACGCGGCCGATCGTTGGCCATGGTGTTCGCAAACACTGCCTGAGTCCACGGAAACCAGGCAGCTGCCGTGGCGGAAGCAGCGAGAGATGCCGTGGTCCTGAGAAACTGACGTCTGCTGTGAGTCTCGCTCTGACCAGTTGAATGCAACTTACGACTCATAGACAATCTTCTCCTTCACTGTGATATCTGAGTTGGATATCTCGGATTGGTTGATGTTGACGCGTTCAATGAATGTTGATGTGTTCACTCAAAGTCAGCGTGGTCGACAGTACACAACATTCTGCGGCGTGCCGCAATCGTCAGCCGGCCAATTTTAACGGTCTGCGACTTTTGTCAGCAGAAAACCGGTTGGATCGAACTGGTAGATTGACCGGCCCGGGAAATCCTGCTTGAGCTGCTCAAGGCGCTGGTCAGTTTCCGGACGACGACACACCAGGACTTCGCTGTCGAGCATTGGAGGGTTAATCACAAAGCTTAGCTGAGCGTTCGCCCCGCGTTCATCCACCAGAATCAGGCAGGGGCGATCAAGCTGGTTCGATGATTTCAGATCTTCAAACTGAGCCATTCGCACACGAGGCATTGACTGTGTATTTACAGCCATTGCAATTTTCGACCTTCCCCAAAGCGGCGGCGCTGAGACCCATCCTGGAATCAGAACACTCAGAATCAGCCCGCAGGTCCATAAGGCAGCTCTCCGTTCCCCAAGTCGTGGTGTGAGTACCACAATTGCTTCTGCAAGACCGGCTGACATGAGAATGATCAGTAACGGGGCAGTTTCGAATACGTAGTGCCAGTCGAGGATTCCGGTATACCAATATGGAATATGTGCCAGATGCAAAGAGACAATTCCGCCGCACACAAGCATCAGGCGTCGGTCAATGTTGGACGTCTTCGGTTTTCGATCGGCCGATGTGGAACGAAATAACTGGATCACAGCAGTAATCGCCACAACACCGCAGCCGAACAACAGAGGAGCGAGTCCCAGCGTCCACATGAGACTCGCGGTAAGCCTCTGCCAGGTGTTATGCAGAGCGACAGGCACCGTAAGTTCACTCGCCCATTCATCGTAGGGACGCATCACATTTGACGAAGAGAGTGGCAACGGTGAGTTCGAAACGTTGTGAAAGCCGTAGCGATGTCGAGGCGTCCAGGTATCGGTATATAACTGATATGCCGACTTCAGCCAACTGCCTGTAATCGCATGATTCTGAACCGCGAGAGTCGCGAAGCCGAACGCCAAAGGCACTGCGAACGCTGCGATGAGTTTCCATGGAGACAATCGCTGATCGCGAGTCCGAAGCTCCCTGATGACTTGTATGACTAACCACAATCCGCAGGGAAACGCGAAGCCAGCGGCTGTCATGGGTCGCCCAAGCATCGCAAGCGTCAATCCGATGCCGGAGATGACAGCGTATCGAATCTTCCAGTCCCTGAGGAGTCTCAGGAATGCCCAAAGAAAGATGCTCAATGCCATGACTGCCGGATGATGAGCAAGCAGCATGTTACTGAAGACAGCCATCGCAGGACTTGCTCCGACCAGGATTCCAGCCATAAATGCAGCACGCCGATCCATCAGCTGAGCGGCCGCAAGAAAACAAAAGCTCGTAGTGATTGCTCCCGCTATCCAGTGTCCGAGAAACGGATGCCCGATGGCTACCCAGGGAGCCATCCAGATGCCAGTCCATGGGAAATAGCGACTGGCGGTGGCAGGCGAATCGAGCACATGAACCTGGTGAAACAGGTCGGCCGATTTTTCATGTGCAGGCCATGACCATCGGCCAGCAAGAAAAGTACGTGCCTGCAGCAGATAGCTGAATTCATCATGATAAGTAGGCGGGAGATCTCGCAGATGAACTGTGCGTGGACCAGTTGTGCTTTCAAACTGCATGGTCTCATTGCCAACCGCGAAACTCGCAGCAAATGACACTGCCGCCGAAAGCAGAGTCCCAATCATCATGAAGCCTCGACTGCCGGAGGACTTTGAAACTGAATTCCGAGACTGTGACGATCCCCAGCCAGCATAAGGGGCAATGATCAGGCAGAGAGCCGGAAGCAGCAACAGGACGAAGAGTGGCAACGTGACTTCGGAGTCCCAGCCTGCCAGCCAGGCAGCTCTCCCCGGAATCTCCACTTCGATGGACCGAATCCTTCGAATTTCGAACCAGCCGAGAAAAGCAGTCAGTGCACTCCAGGGGATCCAGACGGTCAGGCCTGGTTTCACTGGAGAACCTGGTTTCACTGGAGAACCTGGTTTCACTTGTCACATCCACTGCGACCTCGGGAGGATGCGGTTTGCAGCAATCCGAGGTCAACTGACCGTCTGGCACAGCCTGCTGCGCCAATGAACCCGGCGTTTCCTCCAAGTGATGCATAATCAATATGGACTCGATCCATGATCGTTGGAAACGTCCGCGAACGAAACTCCTGACGAACTCGATGCAGAAAGTCTCTCCCAATCCGGGTTTCATTTCTGCCAAATGTCATCGCTCCCCCCAGCAGGACGATGCTGGGATCGATGACATGGACGACTGAAGTGACTGCTGCACCCAGACACCGAGCCATCTCAAGAATGAGTTCGTTGGAAAGCAGATCTCCCTTCTCTGCTTCTTCGGCGATGATCAGCGGTGTGACGTCTGATACGCTGGAGAGTCTTGTCGTCACCGAGGTCGTTCGCCCCTGATCGATCGCATCTTTGAATCTCTTGATCAGCGATGTAGCGCTGCAATACGCTTCGGCCGTACCGTATTGTCCTGTGGCACAGAGCTTACCATTGTCCAATTCCAGCAGAACGTGACCGCATTCAGATCCGTGCGAGTGTTCTCCTTCGATGATGTGATCATCAACAATAATCCCGCCGCCAAGTCCCGTCCCAAGCGTAAAGAAGACCAGACTTCGAGCATCGCGGGCCATTCCGGCCCAATATTCTCCGTAGGCAGCTGCGTTGGCGTCGTTTTGCAGGATTGTTGGAATATTGATCGCCTTCGCGACTCGATCCCGAATCGGAAAATCATTCCAGCCGCGAAGATTTGTTGGGTCGAGCAGCATGCCGGAGGGTATGTCCATAGTGCCCGGAGTCGCGAGACCGGCTGCCGTGATTTCATTTCTGTCGATCGCTGATGCCCTCAGGCATTGGTCCACTGCCAGAGCAATCTGGGAAACGCCGTGCTCTGGTCCCTGCGGACCTCCTGTCGGAACGCTGACAGAAGTTACGACAGCTCCGTGATCGTTAACGAGCCCGGCTTTAATGTTTGTTCCGCCGAGGTCGATTCCCAGGAAAAGACGATGTTCTGACATGAGTTTCCTCGATTCCAGCGCCATTACCAAATGACATCGAAGTCTGCGACGACGAGCAGGCCAACCATTGCAAGGACGCCGGATACGATCCAGAATCGAACAACAATTCGACCTTCAGGGACTCCACCGAAAACAAAGTGATGATGCAGCGGACTACAACGAAGAAGGCGGCGGCCTGTCAACTTAAATCCGGCAACCTGAACAATCACACTCAGTGTCTCTGCCACAAGTACACCACCTGCAACCAGCAACAGAAACTCCTGACGGCACGAGAGTGCAGCAAATCCAATCAAACCACCAATTGAAAGCGAACCAGCGTCTCCCATAAACACCTGCGCCGGATAACCGTTAAACCAGAGAAATCCGGTCATAGCGCCTCCAAGTCCGGCCATCAATACCGCGACTTCAGCAGTTCCGGGGACCGCAGGCGTACTGAGAATTCCTGTTGGCTCAGAGCTGCCAGCGACAATCAGAATCGTAACAAACAGGAGAATGACTGGCAGGCAAACGCCAGTCGCGAGGCCATCAAGTCCATCCGTGAGATTTACGGAGTTTGATGTTGCCACGAGAACCAAAACTCCCCACGGAATAAACAGTATGGTGAGATGTGAATCGGATTGCTTCAGAATTTCGTACAGACCATAGGACGATGGAAGACACATAACGCATTGAAGGATGAGTTTCCTGCGAGCACTAATGCCGCTGGACTTTGTCGTGGCTTTGATCCAGTCATCCAGACCTCCCACTAATGTCAGCCCGACAGCCAACAGCAGAAAGAGCCATAGCAGCAGGTTGCTTCGATTGCACCAGGCCACGGACGAAACTGCGACGCCCAACATGATCAAAACCCCACCCATTGTCGGAGTTTCTTTCTTGGCGGCATGAAGTTCGTTCAATCGGGATGAACCAGTCACGATCCGCTCGCGGAACCGTGTTTTTAGCCAGCGAATCAAGAGCGGGCCCATCAGCAGAGTGACCACCAGTGCCGTCAGAAAAGCAGCGAATGTCCTCAACAGCACAAAACTTTTTGGGACAGCTTCTTCAATCACTGGCACATTTCCTGCCAAACCTATCGCAACTGATTCTCCAGCACACCATTCTGGCAGGAAATTCGCTCCTCAGAAAGTGCAGTTCAGCAGACTCGGGATGGTGGAAAATCTGAAGAGTTCCGACCGTGAAAACGCTGCATTTTCGGAAAAACCGGGACGAACCCAGGGCGCCTGGAGATTGGTCGCAATTTCCTCCGGCATTTTCAGGTCGATTTTCGTACACTCTTTGGAAATCTCAGATCGTCGATTTTTGGGGAAGGCATTACTGTGGCAGATCACAGCAGGAATCCAAAGCAGGCGGAAACGCAGTCCGAGGACTATCAGGATGACCGCGTAGTTGGCAAAGCAGTCCAATTCTCGATCGTGGTAATCCTGCTGCTCGCGGTTGGTGGCGGCTTGTTTTGGTACATGACTCGGCCCCCCGCAGATCAGCCCGTCGAGGCCGTCGAACAAAGTCCGCTCCCTGAAGAACGCGAACTGCCGCCACTCACCATTCCCAACCTTCCATTCACCGATGTAACACAGGCCTCCGGGATTGACTTTGTACATGAAAACGGTGCAACGGGTGAAAAGTTGTTACCCGAAACAATGGGAGGCGGAGGCGCTTTCTTTGACTTTGATGGAGACGGTGACCAGGACATTCTGTTCATCAATTCCATGGAATGGCCCTGGACCACGCCGCAGCCAGAGATCTCTTCCACTTCGCAACTCTATGCAAACGACGGAAAAGGGACATTCACAAACGTCACCAAAGGATCTGGCCTCGATACTCCGCTCTATGGAAATGGAGTCGCGTGCGGCGACTACGACAATGATGGCAAAGTCGATGTGTTTATCACGACCGTTGGCCAAAACCGATTGTTTCACAATGACGGTGGCGGTCGGTTCACGGAAACGACTTCATCGTCGGGTGTTGGTGGTCCGGAGAATGCATGGAGCACCAGCGCCGGCTGGTTTGACTACGACAACGATGGGGACCTCGACCTCTTCGTGTGCAACTACATTGAATGGACTCGAGAGCAGGACCAGGCCATGGGATGGACCCTCAAAGGCGGACAGAGAGCCTATGGTCGACCTACAGACTTCACCGGGGCTTCTCCCTTTCTTTACCGCAACAATGGAGATTCAACGTTCTCGGATGTCTCAAAAGAAGCCGGAATTCAGGTCGTCAACCCCGACACCGGATCGCCGCTGGCAAAGTCACTCGGCCTGACGTTTGCTGATGTCAATGCGGACGGTCGACTCGACGTTCTGGTTGCCAATGACACTGTGCAGAATCTGCTGTTTCTTAGTCAGCCGGATGGCACTTTTGCAGAATCGGGGGCACTCTCCGGAGTCGCATTCGACAATGCCGGCGGTGCACGCGGCGCAATGGGTGTCGATGTCGCATGGTTTCGAAATACAAAGTCACTGGGCTTTGTCATTGGCAACTTTGCTACAGAAATGACGGCCTTGTATGTGTGTCAGAATCCCGGAATGACCATGCCTCTCTTTCGTGACGAAGCTGTCTCAAACGGTATTGGACCAGCAACACGTGTTGAATTGACATTTGGTGTGCTGTTTGTGGATATCGATCAGGACGGCCGACAGGACTTGTTCTCGTGCAATGGTCATCTCGAACAGGAAATTAACTCCGTCCAGGAGAGCCAGCATTATGAACAGCCGCCTCAGCTCTTGTGGAATTGTGGTGCTGACTATGAAACAGAGTTCATGCCGGTACCAACAGAAAAGTGCGGAGAAGAGTTTACGCGACGTATGGTCGGACGCGGTGCTTCATATGCGGATATTGACTCCGATGGCGACCTCGATCTGCTCCTGTTCGCCAGCGGTTCAAAACCGCGTTTACTGAGAAATGATCAGCAACTGGGAAATCACTGGCTGCGCGTACGACTGGAAGGTCAGAAGTGTAATCGGGATGCGATTGGTGCCATCGTCAAAGTCACACTGCCAGGCGGTGAAGTACTGACGCGAATCGTCAACCCAACTCGCAGCTATCAGTCGCAGGTCGAGCTTCCCGTTCACTTTGGGCTTGGCTCAACAGCTCAGGTAGAATCCATCGATATTACCTGGCCGGATGGATCATCACAGTCTCTCGGAACAACCCCCGCCAATCAACTCCTGACAATCCGTCAACAGTAAGCCCCCCAAAAGTAGCAGGCAGACTCCGTCTGCCGTCCGCCCCACCCATGCTCCGCGTCAACGACCATCCGCCACACCCACAGATGTCATCCAGTCACGAAACATCCCTGCTGAATAGTCCCTCTTGATTGAGACCTGTGCTTGCAGGTGGAGGCACTTTCCGAACATCAACGTTCCTCAATTCAACGATGCCACAAGATTCAATACCTGTGATTCAGGCCCAGCGGGCCGAGACATCGTCAGCCCGTGGCGTAAGCCACGGGATTGGATCCAGATTGCCGCCAAAAGCCCGGAGGGCTGACACATTGCGATTCCTCGTTGCGCACACATCACAGGCTGCTCGGCCGCGAGAGCACAATCGCAGCCAGCGTGAAGAGTACTTTGGATTCGAATGCAAAACCACAAACTCTGTCTCTGAGTGTTCTCAGATGACAAGAGAATGAGATCGAGGCGAGCCGCCAGTCAAGCTGTGGAAGAACATTGCATTTATCGCATGGTGTGTTGTATCGATTGACAATCCCTTTCCTCAATCCACTGAATCTGAGAACGCCCCACCGCGAAGTGCGTACTCAGCCTCTATCAGCAATCTTGCTCCTTCACTCACATCACCTGTCAGGTATTTCGAATGGGAAGCTGAGAGAAGTGCCTCGATCTTTTTCAGCAAGTTGGGTCCATTGACTTCAATAGCAACCGTTTTCAGGCCTTGCTGAAGTTCGGAAAAGGCACCGGCCAGATCAAGAGTTTCCCCATCTTCATCTGGAAACTCATTCGGTGCGTATATCGAGACGTAGGCCATGAAATCAATCAAATCACGTACACTATGGCACCATTGCATCTGAGAGACCTAATTGCTGGGGCTGTACGATCTGATTTGCGATTTAACGAATCTCGATCAGCAGTTACTGCTCACCCAAAGTCACAGGCAGACTGCATCTGCCGTCCGCAACATCCACAAACAGCAACAAACGGTCACACAAAAGCTGCATCCGGCAGCGCCCGGGCCAATTCCCTCTATTCCCACTCGATTGTCGCTGGTGGCTTCGAACTTACGTCATAGACAACACGGTTGATACCGCGTACGGAATTGATGATTCGAGTCGAAATTCGCTGCATGATGTCCCATGGAAAATGGAACCAGTCCGCCGTCATAAAATCTTCTGTCTGAATTGCTCGAATCGCAGCCACGTATTCATACGTTCGATCATCACCCATCACACCGACTGTCTGAACCGGCAGCAATACCACAAATGCCTGTTGGATTGTGCGGTAGAGTCCAGCAGAGTGAAGTTCTTCGATGAGAATTGCGTCCGCATCACGAATGATTCTGAGTCGGTCTTCAGAGACCGGTCCCAGACACCGAACGGCCAGACCCGGCCCGGGAAACGGATGACGCCAGACCATGGCTTCCGGCAGGCCCAGTTCAAGCCCCATTCGTCGGACCTCATCCTTAAACAGGTCTCTCAGAGGTTCAATCAGCTCAAACCCAAGCTCCTCCGGCAATCCTCCCACATTGTGATGAGATTTGATTGTGGCGGCCGGGCCATCGGGGTTTGCGCCGGATTCGATGACGTCCGGGTAGAGGGTTCCCTGAGCAAGGTAGTGAGCATTTGGGATGGACTTGGCTTCATCTCGAAACACTTCGATGAATACTCGGCCAATGATTTTGCGTTTCTGCTGAGGATCGGAAACCCCTTTCAATTCGTCCAGAAAACGGTCTCGGGCGTCGACAACATGGAGGTCAGTTCTGAAATGGCTTGAGAATTGTTCTTCGACCTGTTCTCGCTCGCCTTTTCGCAACAAACCGTTGTCCACAAAGATGCACGACAGTTGTTTACCGATAGCCTGCGAAATCAGAGCCGCCGTAACGGAACTGTCGACACCACCGGAGAGTCCGCAGATTACGCGGTTGGTGCCCACCATTTCGCGAATCTTCTGCTTCTGCTGCTCAATCAGCGACGCGATTTGCCATGTTCCCCGACAACCACAAATGTTGCGAACGAAGTTCTGCAGCAGCCGAGCACCGAACTCTGTGTGAGTCACCTCCGGATGAAACTGAAGCCCATATATGGCTCGACGTCGATGCCTCACCGCCGCATTCGGACAGGTGTGAGTTGATGCAATGACTTCGAAGTCCTCGGACAACAGCTCAACCTGATCGCCATGACTCATCCATGCAACGAATGAACCCGGCAGTCCGTCAAACAAAGAACATGAATTCACCTGCAGGCAGGGAGCGCGACCAAATTCTCTGGATGATGCCGGCAGGATCTTGCCACCGAGTGTATGGCAGGTGAGCTGCATGCCGTAGCAGATGCCGAGAATCGGGATGTCGAGTTCGAGAATACGTGGGTCGATTGAGGGAGCGCCCTGTCCGTAGACGCTGGCTGGCCCCCCCGAAAGGATTAACCCCTTTGGCCGAAGTTCCCTGATTCGATCAACCGTCAGGTCATGACGGACAATCTGGCAAAACACGTTGGCATCGCGGACACGCCGAGCAATCAATTGGGCAGTCTGACTGCCAAAGTCCATCACCAGAACAAGGTCTTCAGAACTGCCGGAAGTACTTCGGCCTGCCAAACTGGAGGAAGTCATCAGATTTGTACTCGATTAATCACGCTTTTCAGAACGACGAGCGGAAATGAGAACGAGAATCATCGCATCATTGACACGACACCCGTGAAGTCCGCAGAATCCCGCCAGCGCCGAGGGGAAAAGCGAAAAAGCTTAGCAAACATTCGGCGAATCTCAACACCCGCCCCTGTATGCTTCCGGGAAGTCTCACCGAACAGACAAATTCTGTCGGGCGGGGTTCCCAGGAAGACTAGGAAATATCCTCATGTATTTGTTCGAACTTGCAGATCGAGTGGCTCGCGGCCTCCGCGAAGTCACGCCGGATCGCATCGAACGTCATCGACGCTTTCTATTGGCTCAGCAGGCCTCCGAAGGCGGATTTCGGGGCCGTGAAGGAGGTTCAGACCTCTATTATACTGGATTTGCCGTACGTGCTCTGGCGGTGTCGGGTGGGTTAACGGAGGAATCCGCCAGCCGCGTTGCTGATTACCTTCGCGGCCTAAACCCACTCGATCTCGGTGTCATCGACCTGCTCAGCTGGCTCTACAGCGCCCTGGTCGTTCAGGCATCCATCGGCATTGACCTGCTCAGTGATGCTCCTTCTGACTTTGCAGACCGAATCGCGGTCAACCTTGAACGCCATCGAGTTGGTGATGGAGGATATGCGAAGACAACTGAAGGTGCCGCCGGGAGTACATATCAGTCATTCATGACGGCATTGACCTATGAAATGATCGGACGCCAGGTTCCTCGACGCAACGCTCTCATCCAGTTCCTCTATGATCGGCAGAGAGACGATGGCGGATTTGTTGAGATCGCTCCGATGAAACGCAGCGGCACGAATCCCACGGCTGCAGCGACTGCACTTTTAAGAAATCTCAGAGCACTCGATGATGACATGAGTGATGACATTCTTGGATTTCTGACAGATGTCATCAGCCCGGAAGGGGGCTTTCAGGCGAACACACGCATTCCATTTGCAGATGGCCTCTCAACATTCACAGCTCTTCTCACGGCACACGATCTGAATCGTCGCGACCTGATCTCCCCGGACAAGATTCTGGATTGGCTCGCGGGGTCGATTGAAGTCGAGGACGGTGGTTTCCGTGGAGCAAGCTGGGATTCCCAGCCAGACGTAGAATACACATTCTATGGACTCGGGATCCTGGGTTTGCTTTATGCCGGCCGAGCTCAGGCGGAGCCGCGATCAGGTCGCGTCTAGACACCGATTTCTAAGTGAAGCGGATTCCCTGGGCCAGAGGCAGATCCGACCCATAGTTGATTGTGTTGGTCGCTCGACGCATATAGTTCTTCCAGCTGTCAGATCCGGATTCACGGCCTCCCCCCGTCTCCTTTTCACCTCCGAATGCCCCGCCAATCTCGGCACCGCTTGGACCAATATTGACATTGGCGATTCCGCAATCACTGCCGGCAGCGGAAAGAAACGATTCTGCTTCTCGCAGATCATTCGTAAAGATGGAGGACGCCAGCCCCTGAGTCACGCAGTTCTGAAGAGCAATCGCCTGATCAAGTGTTTGATAGCGGATCACGTAGAGCACTGGTGCAAATGTCTCCTGATACATGATGTCCGAGTGTTGAGGCATCTCAACAATCGCCGGACAAACATAGTGCCCACCCGATGGGACTCCATTCCGAATGATCTCTCCGCCAAAGACTGTTCCGCCTTCATGTCGAGCTTCATCGAGGGCAGACATCATTCTGTCGAGTGCTGATTCATCAATCAGGGGCCCAACGAGTGTTCGAGCTTCAAGAGGATTTCCGATTGGCAGCGATGCATAGGCAGTCTTCAGCCTCGCAATGAGTTTTTCCGCGATCGATTCATGTACGATCAGGCGCCTCAAGGATGTGCATCGTTGCCCACAGGTGCCGACTGCGGAGAAAACGATCCCACGAACCGCAAGTTCCAGGTCCGCTGTTGGGGTCACAATGCAGGCATTGTTCCCACCGAGTTCCAGAAGAGTGCGTCCAAGCCGAGCCGCTGCAATCTGGGCTACGGACTTCCCCATCGCAACGCTGCCGGTGGCAGAGATCAATGGCAGTCTTTTGTCTCCGGACATTGCTTTTCCGATGGAGCTTCTTCCAATGACCACCGACGAGACGGCATTCGGCACTGAATTCATTCCATCTGCAGCCTTCATCAGAAGATGATGGCTGGCGATGGCCGTGAGTGGAGTTTTTTCCGATGGCTTCCAGACAAGAGTGTTTCCGCAGACGAGTGCGAGAGCAGCATTCCATGCCCAGACTGCCACCGGAAAATTAAAGGCCGATATAATTCCAACGGGTCCCAGTGGGTGCCATTGTTCCATCATTCTGTGACTTGGACGCTCCGTCGCAATCGTCAGCCCAAACAGCTGTCGGCTCAGCCCCGTGGCATAGTCACAAATATCAATCATCTCCTGAACCTCACCCGCTGCCTCAGCCTGAATCTTTCCGGCTTCGAGTGAGACCAGTGTCGCGAGATCCGATTTGTGCTGCCTGAGAAGCTCTCCGAAGCGACGCACAAACTCGCCACGAACCGGTGCCGGGACGATTCGCCACTCACGAAATGCTTCCTGCGCGGCTGACACTGCAACACTCAGGTCATCCGGTGTTGCAGCGGGAATCTCTGCCAGAATTGCTCCGTCCACTGGAGAAACGACACGAATCAACTCGCCACCACTTTGACGTTGACTGTCTCCAATCAGCAGACCGGACGGCGAGGAGTTCAGTCCAAGCTGATTGAGTACAGAGGTCAGAGTATTCATGGTTCCAGACTTCCTGTTGCATAGCTGTCGGAATGCCCTTCGGCGATCCGATCAATTCTGAGTTGAGTATCAGCGGAGAAATGGCTGCCAAAGCGATTGTCGATAAAGTCCTGGAAGTTTGTTTCTTCCTGCCGAACAAATCCTGTCGCCGGAAGTTTACCATGTACATGCAGATCCAGGACCGCACAAATTCCTGCCGCGGTCGTCAGCTGGATCGCGCCCCAGTGTCGACCTCCGATATACTGATGGTACACCTTTCGGGCATCACTCATTTGCACAAACTGGCCATTTCTCAGACCAGCCACCGTTACAAACGTAATGACGACGTCCTGCCACGTCACCGGGATAGCGTCTTCCAGAATCTCCTTAAGCAAATTTCGTTTTTCGGACATTCGAAGGTCATTCAGGAGGAACTTCATTAAGTCGCGGTGTCCGTGGTAACGGACTGTTCGATAGTTGAGCTCCCGGACTTTTCCGTTCAGCGATTCACACAGACTACCAAGTCCTCCAGATGTGTTGAATGCCTCGTAGTGAACACCATCCAGAGAAAACTGTTCATATCCTTCGAGAGGCAAAACTTCCACCAGCCGTCCGGCGTGAATCGCCTCACAGGGATTGCAGTATTCATTGATGAGCCCGTCAGTCGACCATGTCAGATTGTACTTGAGCGCATTGTTTGGAAACAACGGCAACGCACCGACTCGCATGTGGACATGATCGAGAGACTGGTACTGCGACGCCAGGTGCTGAGCAGCAATCGAGATGAACCCCGGGGCAAGCCCGCACTGAGGCATCAGAATACAACCGGTCGGACAGTCGCCGGACAGCTTTCGAACTGCACGGGTTGTCGTTACGTCTTCCGTCAGATCGAAGTAACTTGTCGAGGTGGCCATTGCAGCCTGAGCAATTCCGGGATTGAATGCAAAACTCATCGCCGACAGCACGGAATCACGATCCCTCATCAGCCGTCGAAGCTGCCCGGCATCAGACGCATCCGCGACAACTGTGTCCACCGGAGCCATTCCGGCAACATGTGACAAAGCATCCTGACTGCTGTCCGCCACTCGGACGTCATAGTCACCTGATTGCTGCAGAAAGCAGGCTATGGCTCGCCCAATTTTTCCGGCCCCCAGCACGAGTACCCGATGCATAACGGTCCTCCTCGGTGATGAAATGGCTTGAGTCGACGATGGAACAGATGGACTGGTATTGAATTTCGAGGTTAACCGGTTGGAGATAGAAAGCGAGGATCCGTCTTTCGGATAATGTCATTAATCCCGGTCTGGTTGAATCCTCTGTAACCATCGTTCCGTTCCAGTACCTCAAGATGAGAACCAACGGCACCTTCCTGAAGAAACTTCTGAGCCTGAGCTTCGGTAATCAACTGATTCCGGAGAGCTCGTTCAATTCTGTCGGGACGAATCGGCCACCGTTCGCCTTCCGTGAAACACTGACGCAAAAACGGAAAGTCCGTAAAGGGCTTCATGCATTTCACGCCCAGTTCTTCCAGCTGCGCTCGAGCCCCATCAAAATCGTATTGACATTCGAGATGATGCATACCAGCCTGAAACATGGCTTCTCCGTGAAGAGCACACCACAATCCGATTGTTCCAAGCTGTTGACGCGGAAGGAGTGGCTGATGTGAAAAGTCGTTGGCGATTTCTTCCGGTGCCATGTCAACATCCGCAAAAATCACGACACCTGCAACCGGCTGTTCCAGCACCTGAGCCCCCCACCCTGCTTCTGCACCAGCGTAGAATCGCTCTCGACACTGGAACCCAAGCAGCTCCAGCAGCGAAATCAGATCCGAGAAACAGTGACGACTGCTGCGGTACGTGTGGTGATCATGATTTCCCCAGCCAAGACCCAGAGCGCATTGCCGCATGTACTGGATGCGGCCAGCGCGATTGCGAGACATCCAGTAGGCTCGCTCTCCTTCAAAAAACAGTGCACATGCAACGTCGCGTCCCACGTCGGCAATCGCTTGTTCTACAAGTTCCCGCACTGCACGATAGGCTTCCTGTTCATTGCTGAACTGTCGAGCCCGGTGCCGAAACCGCTCACGCACCAGGGTCAGCATGATTTTCTGGTCGACGGTGAGCTGCGGGAGCCTGGTTGCTGCAGTGCAGCCATGCCGTTCAATGGCACCAAACGTCCAGTCAGAGGATCCCTCAAATGTGGCTATTCGACGAAGATCGAGCGGTTGACCTGAAATTTTGATTCCAAATCGATGGCTGTTGGCGACTGCCAGATCACTCACCGAATCCACTCGAATCGACATTCGATTCTCGGCTCCATGGCGGACCGCCGGCAAAAGCGCATCCGGATGTTCAAACCATCCCTCTCCGGTGGCCAGAAATCCGGCTTCCCCTATGCCGTCAATGCTTTTCAGAATCAAATGATCAACCCAGTCGAACAGGCGACTCCCACTGTGTTCCTTCAGGAGCTGCTCTACCAGTCCCACTGTGGAATTCTCTTCACGAAACGACTGAATCTGCTTTTGAATCCAGCTTGTCCCGGCAGGTTGCGGGCTCCAGCTCTTCTGAACGGAATTTTGTTGCTGTGAATCATGATCGCGTCGAGATGACATGGCGACTCCTTCAACATCTGCGGGTTCTGTTGGTCGTAGTGTTCACCGAAGCTTTCAGGAAAGCAACGTCTCCCAAAACAGAATCCGAACGAAACTTTCACCCTTATCGAACCGAAGACGACGTGAATCCTCAAATTCGCCGAAAACCAACGTATGGCACTCATTCCCGTATTTCTTCTGCTCTTCGCAGCCTGGATGCTCTGGGGCTGGCTGGTCTCGGATGTTCGCGACATCCGCTGGATGAGGAAATGGTGCGCAATTGTGTTTGTTGTAATGGCCGTTTTGATGAGCGCCGGAGCCGGTGTCGGAATCACCATGGCGGTTCTCAAACGCCAATTCCGAGCAGAAGTCCGTGACTTTGCCCTTGTGGTCAAGAAGCAGCTCGATTCGGGGAACCAACAGATGATCTCGGAAGAACTTCAGCAGATCATTGAGCCCACCGATGCGTTTCCAGGTCAGAGCAGCGACATCCTCCAACGCCTTGAAGCCTCAAAACAGCGCCTGCAAAGTGGCCAACGACGATCCACCGCCCAGGGAAATTCCCGCATTCGCCTTTAATACCAAATGAACCGGTTGATCACTTGTACCGCAACCTGTTTTAGGAAAGCGGTAAAAACAGGCAGTTGTGCTCTGGATAGTCGGCCCGGTCTCTATAGAATCTCACGCAAGCACAGTTTTTTCGCCATAGAACCACAAGATGTGCTGTAAAAACGTGCACCACTAGCACGCTTTATTAGCGTCTTCGATACAAATTGGGATCGTCCCTGCGATAGACGCGATCTTTGTGGTCTTGAGATTTCGGTGGCGACGACGGGAACGGCTGGAAGACGGATATGAGACTGGAATCTGGCTCCATAAGCGGGATTATCGGAAACAGCGATCCGATGCAGGAGGTGTATCGGATGACCCGCAAGGTGGCATCGACCTCTGCAACGGTGTTGCTCACGGGCGAAACGGGCACCGGCAAAGAGCTCATCGCTCGCGCCTTGCACGAACTCAGCCCGCGTGCCACTGGCCCATTCATCCGTGTGAATTGCGGAGCATTGTCCGAAAGCCTGCTGGAGAGTGAGCTTTTCGGTCACGCAAAAGGCGCATTTACGAGTGCGATCGAGACCCGGACAGGCCGTTTTGAGGCGGCTCACGGCGGCACCATCTTTCTGGATGAAATCAACTCCGTCAGTTATCAGCTTCAGGTAAAACTGCTGCGAGTGCTTCAGGAGCACGAATTCGAACGCGTGGGAGACACGCGTACCATTCGAGTTGACACTCGAGTGATTGCCGCAACGAACGTTGATCTGCAGGATGAAATTCAGCGAGGCAAGTTTCGGGAGGACCTGTTTTACCGATTGAACGTCATTCCCATTTATCTGCCTGCATTGCGAGAGCGATCAGACGATATCCCTGACCTGGTCACATTCTTTGTCCGGAGATACTCGCTTGCAAACGGCCTGCCGGTCCCGCAAATGACGGCCGATGCTCTGCGATATCTCGTCCAGTACGACTGGCCTGGAAACGTACGTGAGCTGCAAAACTACATCGAACGCGCTCTTGTGCTGTCCTCATCAAATGAAATCACGGCCGATTTGCTGCCTCAGCATGTGCGAGGCCTGGCGCCAGTCCGGATTGGGCGACGTGCGGCCGAAGATCTTGAATCCCTCTGCACCGAACTCGTCAGCCGAAGAATTGCCGAGATCGGAGAAGACTCTTCGGATGTCTACAATCAGGTTGTGAATCTGGTTGAAAAAGAATTGATTCTGCAGGTGCTCAGGCAATGCCAGGGCGTCCAGACCCGCACCGCGACTCGGCTTGGGATCAACCGGAATACCCTGCACAAGAAAATCGAAGACCACGGCCTGACCGCTGAGTCTCGATAGTGCCAGTTTAGCGGCGAGCCGCAGGCGTCTGCGCAAGTTTAACGGCGAGCCGCAGGCGTCTGCGCAATACATCTCAACGACCGCCCGGTGCACTGTGAACAGTTTGCCTGGCATTTGCGGCGGCGAGGCAGTTTTGCGCATAGGGCACCCGTTCGTCATCGTCCGGAAGGGATGAAATGAGTTGCGAGTAAATTGCAGCACAGGTCTCCCACTCACCCTGTTGTTCATGCATCGAGGCCGCTTCGAACATTCGATCAATCTGCTGATTTGTGTTTTCAAGAACCCACCCCACCAGCACCCGAAGATTCTTCTCGGCGATCGAATGACTAATACCTTCTCCCAGCAAATAATCCATCGCACGTTGCCATCTGTCTTCGTGCAGTTTCGTGACGAGTTTTCCGGAGGAGGAGGCTCCAAACATTATTTCGATCGATTTCCGATAGCGTTTGTCGTTCAGAAGTTTATTGAGCTTTTGAACATCACTCTTCATGCTGACTTCCGCCACCACCCACAATACGAGCACACATGACAGGATCCCCAAAATCGGAGGGATGCGGTACAACAGTGGTATTCCAAATTTTTCAGCAGGGTCCCCGCCAATGATGTTTGGCCATTCTGAAGAAGTGGGGGTCCAATACTTATCACCCGAGTACAAAACATGACGGCCGTTTGAAGTCCACGCGTCAAGCCAGAAGATATGGAAACGATGATACAGAAACCCCACTCTCACCTGGGCGCCTAACTCATCCGCCAGAGATCGCGCGACCTCCGGAGGAACCTCGCCGACGTCCTTAATTTCTTCGCCGTCGCCATAAAGGATGGGAATCGGAATTCCCGCACTGGCGGTATCCGCGAACGCGGAAAGGGAGCTCACAACAATCGAGAGTAACAGGATGTTGCGGTTCACTCGGAAGCTCCCTGAGCGATTACATGCGAGCGTTTGAAAGATCTGTGCACCTGAGACGTTTGCCGAAGTCAGCAGGCACCAGCCAACGTCCAGATCACCCTCCCCCCTCGTGACAGCGTCGCTGGCTGGAAGATGATCACCAAAGTTTACCTAAGGGAATCCGCAGTGTCGACCCAACCTCAACAGATTTTGTTTAACGGCAAGCCGCAGGCGACTGTTTGATTCCTGCACAACGGCAAGCCGCAGGCGACTGTTTGAATTGTGTTGATCAGCACGCAGCCGAAGTTCGCATTCTGGAGATGATCAAATGTGCTCCCAACAGATTGGGAATCCACGCGAGCCAGGCCACAATTGGGTACGCCAGACTAAAGTCAAGTCGGAACGCGACAAGCAGCAAAGGCAACCACAATCTCAAAGTTACAGCTGACAGGCAGGCACTGTAACTGTAAATCATCTGATACTCGTGGCTCCGAAAATCCCGCGTGCGGACGCTCTGGTAGGCTCGCAAAGTAAAATAAAGCCAAACGACTCCCAAACTTCCAAAGCCCAGACTGGCAACCCAGCCCGTGGAGCTTAGCGGAGCGATACAGACCGCGGCCACTCCGCTCATGAAGACCATGAGTACATACAACTTCCCGAGAATCCTGTGCAAACGTAGATATTGAGTCCGCCACGATTTCACGAACTGCGACCAGCCCACAGACAGTGCCAGCCCACCACACACGATGTGGACATAAAACCCGAGACGCCACAATCCACTGTTAAGCACGACATCGCTTTTGGATCGAAGCAACCCAATCCTGTCGTCTGTGATCAGATAGAGGATCGGGTAGATCCCGATACTCATACAAAGCACGGCGAACAGAATCCAGAACGCAATTTTCATGTCAGGCCCTCATTTCGCTTCACCAGTGTTCGATATGACGGCCCAACCAAGTTTAACGGCGAGCCGCAGGCGTCGAAGCAGCAGTTCGCCGACGCCTGCGGCTTGCCGTTAAACTTGCGCAGACGCCTGCGGCTTGCCGTTAAACTGACTGCCCACTGTGAGGTTGAAAGGCGCTATTTCAGGAATTTTTCGATGGCATCGAGTCCCTGTTCGAGAGCCTTTAGGTTGGTCGCGAAGGACATGCGAACATAACCGGGCGCTCCGAAAGCGTCACCGCTGACCAGAGCCACATGGCCTCTTTCGAGGAGTGCTGTGCAGAAATCGGTGGCATTTGAAACAGCCGGGCCGCCCATCAGAGGCCTGCCAAAGTAATGGCTGACATTAAAGAACGCATAAAATGCGCCGCCTGGATCGGCCATCGTGACGCCAGGGATTGCTCGCAGTCGACTTAGCACATAGTCACGCCGTTTGCTGAATTCCAGCCGCATTTCCTCAACGCACGCCTGAGACCCGTTCAGTCCGGCAAGTGCTGCGTACTGACTGACGCTGCATGGGTTTGATGTCTGCTGGCTTTGCAGTCGGTTAATTGCACCGCTGACGTTCTCGGGGGCGAGTGTCCAGCCAATACGCCAGCCCGTCATTGCATATGCTTTACTCACGCCGTTGACGATGACCGTGCGTTTCCTGACTTCTTCGCCGAAAGAAGCAAACGAGCGAAATGAATAGCCATCGTAGATCAGCTTTTCATAGATTTCGTCCGACAGAACGATCAGGTCCTTTTCGACAACGACCTTCGCCAGAGCTTCGAGAGTTTCAATAGGATAGACAACTCCGGTTGGGTTGCTGGGGCTGTTCAGCATCAGCATGCGAGTTTTGGGCGTGCAGGCAGCCCGGAGTTTTTCAGCACTGAGGCAGAAGCCTTCCGCTTCCGTTGTTTCAATTAACACAGGCTTTGCGCCAACCAGTTCAACCAGAGCCGAGTAACTGACCCAGTATGGCGTTGGGATGATGACTTCATCACCTGGTTCGCAGACAGCGGTTAGTACATTGTGGAGCGCGTGTTTTGCGCCGTTTGAGACTGTGACTTCGGACGGCTTGTATTTGACACCGTGATCACGTTCAAAAGCATCGCAGATCGCCTGCTTGAGTTCCTGGATGCCCGTTGCAGCCGTGTAGTGTGTGTGCCCGGCATTCATCGCATCAATGGCAGCTTTGCGAATATGTTCGGGCGTCAGGAAGTCAGGCTCACCCAGTGTGAAATCCAGCACTTCGATGCCTTTACTTCGCAATTCTCGAGCCTTTGCGGCGGCGGCGAGTGTCTCAGAGGGCTTCAGCTGATTGACGAGAGCAGAGGTATGCATTGCAGTGTCTTGAAGAAGGGCGAAGAAAGAAATTCGGTCACGAGCGGTGCGGAATTCTGAAACTCAGTCTCGTAACCGTCAACTCCGGGCGTATTTTCCTCTTTTTGACAGTCAGAACGCCACGGAGGAGCGAGGTTTTTCGTATATTCCGGAGAATAGTACCCGTTTTCTTCGGGACGTTTTTCCTATTTTGATCACGTTGGCAGCACCGGTGCAGATTTCAGAGATCTTCGAATCCATCCAGGGCGAGGGACCATGGGCAGAGACTCGGTCCCTCTTCGTTCGCACGTCGGGCTGCAATCTCCGATGCTGGTTCTGTGACACGCCGTATACATCATGGCAGCCCGATGGAACATCCTGGACACTCGGTCAACTTTGCCTGCGAATTGAACAATCAACTGCCCCCGATGTTGTGATCACTGGTGGTGAACCCATGCTCGTCGAGCAGGTTGTTCCGTTGACGGAATTCTGCCATTCCATCGGAAAGCGGATCACGATCGAAACGGCTGGAACGATCGATCGTCCGGTGATCAGTGACCTCATGGCAATCAGCCCAAAACTGAGGAACTCTGTACCCACCGATGCTGTCTGGACTTCCCGCCATGACCGCACTCGACATCAACCCGACGTGATTCACGAATTCCTGCGCCGATATAATTCCATTCTGAAGTTTGTTGTCGATTCTGCAGCAGACCTGCAGGAAATCGAGACGTATTTACTGGAGTTCCCGGAATCGCGTCCGGACCAGGTCTGGCTGATGCCTCAGGCAAGAACTCGTGAACAGCTTGCAGAGAAAGTCGACTGGGTTCGGCAGGCGGCTGAGCAGCATGGTTTTCAGTTTTCTTCGCGACTTCACATTGAACGGTTTGGAAACCGCAGAGGGACCTGAGGATGTCGGCGAGTTCTGAATCAGCACTTCCTGAAAATCCTGCGGACCTTGCCAGCTTTGGTCGCCTTGAAATTGTCGCCAAGCAGCTCGTTGAGGGACTGATGATGGGACGTCATCGCAGTCCTTTCAAAGGTTCAAGCGTGGAATTTGTTGAGCATCGAGAGTATTACCCTGGTGACGAGATTCGTCACATCGACTGGCGTGCATTCGGTAAAACCGGTCGCTACTACGTCAAGGAGTTTGAGGACGAAACGAATCTCAGAGCCCACATTCTGATGGACGCCAGTGGCAGCATGGCATATGCGGGGAAAGGAGTCAGCAAGTTTGTTTATGGTCGAATGCTGGCTGCAGCCATTACATGGCTGATGCTGTGTCAGCGCGATTCCGTTGGCCTCGTTACATTTGATTCAAAAATTCGCGAGCAGATCAAACCGTCCAGCAGTCGGGATATGTTTCGCCGGATTACACAGGTACTTGAAACCACAACACCTGGTGCAGAGACGAGTCTTGCCGAAGTCATTGATGCCCTGTTGCCTTCAATTCAGAGGCGATCACTGCTTGTCCTGGTCAGTGACTGCTTCGATGACCTGGATCAGCTGCGTCGAGTCCTTCAGAAGTGTCGACATGGGAAACATGAGGTGATGATCTTCCGGATCACTGCTCCTGAAGAAGAAGAGTTTCCGTTTGAACGGCCAACTCAGTTCTGCAGCCTTGAATCGGATCCTCATCGCCTGCTGGTAGATCCGGTACGTCTGCGAAGGGAATATCTGCGACAGTATCAGGAATTCTCCGCAGGCCTCGCAAAAGAATGCGGCGCGCTGGGAATTGACTCCCGCCGCCTGCTCACGAACGAACCGCTTCAAAAGACACTCGGTAACTGGCTGGCAGAACGTATGGAACGCAGACACCCCAAATAATGGACCGCCATTGCAGGTTTTCATTGGGGGCCAAGGTGGCCGTCCGAGGTGTTGCCGTTACTGGAAACGCCGAGGCAGTGAAAGTAGAGTCCAGTGGTGAATCTATGGTTCAATGTTTGAAGATGAGGCTTGTTGAAGCTGGGAGAGTCGAGGATGTCAAAGCGAGCACTATTGGTGATCGATGTTCAGATGGAGTACTTCAACGGGGCTCTGCCGATTTCCTGGCCGGACGGACATCTGAACAACATACTCCGAGCGATGGATGCCGCTCACGAAAAAGGAATCCCCGTGGCCGTAATTCGCCATCACCAGCCGGACCCTGATTCCCCGATCTTTCGACTGAATTCCCCTCAATGGCAGCTTCACCCGGAAGTGGAGAAACGCGAACGAACAATTCTGATCGAGAAACAGTTTCCGGGATCATTCACAGGAACGCCGCTGGAATCATGGCTGAAGGAACACAAAATCGACACGGTTGTCATTGCGGGCTACATGACTCACATGTGTTGTGACACAACGGCTCGTCAGGCCTGCCATCTGGGGTACAAGGTTGAGTTTCTCAGTGACGCGACCGGGACGCTGCCCGTTGAGAATTCAGCCGGGCGAGCAACGGGGGAAGAACTGCAGCGGTCGATCTTGGTTGCTCAGCAAATGTTCCTCAGTGAAGTGCTGTCAAGTGCCGACTGGCTTCAGAGGATCTCGAAATCTTAATGCTCTTTACGAAACTCTTTCGGAGACGCTGAACATTTCAGCAGCTGGCCCCTGAGCACTTCAGCCGTTGACCGATAGACGTTATGGAGGAGTCAACATGTCACGAAACGATTTTGGGAATCTGAGGTTTCTTCGAGGAGTCTTCGCAGGTCTGTTATGCTGGACTATGACCAGCGACCTGCTGAGTGCTGCCGACTGGCCGATGTGGCGCTACGACGCAGCTCGAAGTGCCAGTTCCTCTGAGTCTCTCAGTGATTCCCTGGAACTTAGACGAACGCTCACTTTCGGACAACGAGTCCCGGCGTGGGATGACGCCCTGAATCAGGACCTGATGACCTACGATCGGATTCTGGAGCCAGTCGTTGTGTCGGGCCGATTGATTGTTGCATTCAATGATCGTGATCAGGTGGCTGCATTTGACACGCAGAGTGGTAAACAGTTCTGGAGCGTCTTTACCGAAGGCCCTGTGCGACTTCCACCGGCTGGATGGGAAGGCCGTGTCTACTTCGCCAGTGATGATGGGTATCTCTATTGTGTTGATGTCAACGACGGAAGTCTCATCTGGAAGTTTCGCGGAGGTCCGAATTCACGTCAGATCCTTGGAAACCGTCGGCTAATCTCTGCATGGCCGATGCGAGGTGGTCCGGTGGTTAGAGACGGAGTGGTGTATTGCGCCGCCGGAATCTGGCCATTCATGGGAACTTACCTCTACGCGCTCGACGCACAAACCGGTGAAATCAAATGGGTGAACGATGAAACCGGCGCTCAGTACATTAAGCAGCCACACAGTGCGCCGTCGTTTGCCGGAGTCGGCCCGCAGGGCGCATTGGTTGCAACTGGCGACACTCTGCTGGTTCCGGGTGGACGATCAGTACCTGCAGCGTTTGACCTTCACACTGGTGCGTTCAGATACTTTGAACTCAATGCGGGCGGCAAAGGCACCGGCGGATCATTTCTTTGCGCCAACGACGATTCATGGTTTGTGCACACACGTCTTCGAGGAACTCGGGAGTTTTCTCTGAAAGACGGAATCAAGACCGCATTTCAGCCGAATGAACCCGTCCTCAGTGGCAATTTGATTTACTCCGCTGAGTTTGAAAAAGACGTCGCGTTGATCCGCTGCTATGAAAAAACTTCAAAGGCAGTTTTATGGGAGGTCGCGGCTGATGGACGGGGTGACCTGATTCAGGCCGGACAGCGACTCTACGCCGCCAGTGTCGGCCTGACGTCAGAGAGTGGGCCCGCGACTTTGTTAACAGCGATTGATTTACCGTCGTCCAACCAACAAGTGAGCAGTCCAAACGTAACGGCACATTCAGGATGGACGACAACGGTTCCAGGGACAGTGGAACGGCTGCTGGCAGCGGATGGGCAGTTAATAGCCGTGACACTCCAGGGTGACATTCATCTTCTTGGTGCGACTGATCTCTCTTCTCCATCACAGACGATTCAGGCGGCAGACAGCATTGTGAGCCTTCCTCAGCCTGAACTCAGGGACGCTGATCTGGCGACCGGACTTCAGCAAACGGGAGCTGCAGAGGGCTACGCGTTCTGGATGGGAGTTGATGATGAGCAACTTCCTCTGGCAATGGCCTTCAACAGCCGCTACGCGGAGTTAACCGTTGTTGATTCTGATGCAACCGTTGTGTCTCGCCTTCGATCGAAACTTGATCAGGCTGGGCTCTACGGACGAGTTACTGTCCGTTTGGCGGACGAAACGGAGTTCAGAGCTCCTCCCTATATTGCCAACCAGATTTTTGTGGGACGTAGATGGTCAGAGCGAATTGCTTCTGATCCTGTTCAGCTAGGCCGGCTCTATGAGAGTGTTCGGCCGTATGGCGGCGTCATCTGTTTTCTGCTCGATCCGGCAGACGTTGGCTCAGTGAGGAATCAACTCATTGAGAGCAAGCTCGAACAGGCAAAATACCGAGATTATGCATTTGGGATCTCGATCACTCGGGTCGGACCACTTCCGGGAGCGGGTGAGTGGACTCATCAATATGGGGACATTGGAAACACAATCAAGTCGAATGATCAGAGAGTTCGACTGCCGTTGGGTGTGCTGTGGTTTGGTGGTGTAAGTCACAACGACATCCTGCCTCGACACGGGCACGGACCGCCGGAACAGGTCATCGGTGGTCGACTGTTTATACAGGGGATGGATTCTCTGACGGCTCGTGATGTGTATACAGGACGAGTCCTCTGGAGCCGTAAATTTTCAAACCTCGGTACACACGACGTTTATTTCGACGACACCTACAAAGATACCCCACTCGATCCGGCTTACAACCAGGTTCACATCCCTGGTGCAAATGCTCGAGGAACCAACTATGTTGTCACCGCGGACCGAATCTATATTCTTGAAGGTGCTGTCTGTCATGTATTGGACCCTGTGAACGGGGAGACGCTGCTGGATATTTCACTTCCTCAGGAAGACAATGCCAATCCGAATGAGTGGGGATACATTGGTGTCTATGGGGATGTTCTTCTGGGTGGAGTCGGGTTCGCAAAGTACCGAACTCGCCATGAACTTGACACTGCAGCAGACGCGGAACTGAGTGCCAGCAAAGCTGGGTTTGGCACGAAGAGTCTTGATCGAGCAGCCAGCATGTCGCTCGTGGGATTCAATCGCCGAACCGGAGAGGTACTCTGGAAAAACACTGCGCTCCACAGCTTTTGGCACAACGGCATTGTTGCTGGCAACGGGCGAGTCTACGTTCTCGATAAGAATCCAAAACCGGTGGAAGACTTTTTGAAGCGACGAGGAAAATCAGATCCGTCCACGTACCGGATTGCCTCGTTCGATGCACAAACAGGAGAGACGATCTGGGAACGTCCTGGCGTAGTATTTGGCACATGGCTGGGGTATTCAGCCACTGAAGATCTCCTGCTTCAGGCTGGGTCTGCCGCCAGTGATCGATTGAGTTCGGAGGTCGGGCAGGGGATGTCTGTGTATCGGGGAACAACCGGTGAACTGGTCTGGGAAAAACCGGAACTCAAGTACGCCGGTCCCTGTGTGTTACACAACAATCTGATTATCACAAACGCGAATGCCTATTCAGAATCCGCAGGCGCGTTTCGGCTGACCGACGGCGGCCAGAAGATGGCGTTCAACCCGCTTACCGGCAAAAGTCAGCCATGGAAAATGACTCGCGCTTATGGATGCAACAATATCATTGCCAGCGAGAACCTGCTGACGTTTCGCTCCGGCGCTGCCGGCTTTTACGACTTGCTTTCCGACAGCGGTACGGGAAACCTCGGCGGATTTAAGTCCGGATGTACATCGAATCTCGTGGTGGCTGACGGTGTCCTGAACGCACCAGACTATACTCGAACATGCAGTTGTGCGTATCAGAATCAAACATCACTAGCCCTCGTGCATATGCCGGAAATTGATCTGTGGACGGTTGCAAACACGGAAGTAATTGAGAATACCGACGGTCGCGTAAGACATGTCGGGATTAATCTGGGAGCGCCAGGGGACCGTCGAGCACCAGACGGAACAATGTGGCTCGAATATCCGGCCGTGGCGGGTGATTCGCCAAATTTTGGACTGACCTACGAAGGAACGACTCGCCTGTTCCAGGATCAGGCACTGGCCCAGGATCAGACAACAGTTCGTTCCGAGGACAGCCTGCCGTGGGTGACATCATCCGGGATTGAAGGGCTGACGTCATTGAGGCTGAGTCTTCAACCACTACCTCGGCATACGCTGAAGACGGGACTGCCCGTTGTTCATCCCAATGAAGACGCGGAAGAAGCATCGGACGGTTCAGTAAGTCTCGACAGTAGTTCTCTGGAAATGGGACAGAAGGACAACGCTCCTCAACTGGTCGCGTACCGGTATTCAGGCCTGCGACTAAAGCCTGACTCAGAGATCCGTTCGGCTCATTTGCAGTTTGTTGTCAGATCAGATCAGAAAGAACCCGCACTGCTGAAGATTCGAGCGGAAGCATCCGGGAATGCAGAACCCCTTGCGGATGCGACCTATGACATTTCGAAACGACCGCTGACGAAAACTGAGGTCCTGTGGACTCCTGAGGCGTGGGAAAAAGAAGGAACGTCCGGAGATGCTCAGAAGTCGCCCGACCTCAGCCCGCTCATCCGCGAAGTTGTTGAGCGGGATGACTGGAAACCCGGCAATGCAATCGTTTTTGTAGTTAGTGGTACGGGAACACGAGTATCCTCACCGAACCGTGGTGCCGATTCCAAACCAACAAAGCTGCTGGTTGACGCTGACGAAGCTCCGCTCGCAGAGAGTGAGAAACTGCCGCCACAGGCGTATCGGGTTGAGCTGCACTTTGGGCTTCCTCGCGAATCACTGGCCCATGAACGGACATTTACGGTGCACGTTGAAGGAGGAGCCGAGACGCGGACGGTTACAATTGGTGGTAGTGCCGGACCTCAACAGGTCACTACATTGGATCGAGTTCTCCTGGATGACTGGCTGGATCTCGGGTTTACAGCAGAGAATGGTGCCGCCGTGATTTCCGGCATCGAACTGGAGCGACTCGATGAATAACAGCTTCCGCAGGTCAGTCCCCGTTGCACTGCTTCTGTTGAGCCTAAGTTCAGCAGTCTGGGCCTGCAATATCCCGGTGTTTCGATATGCACTGGAGCGATGGAAACCTGACGCATATCGAGCAATCGTCGTTCATGCAGAGCCACTTTCCGAGGAACAGCAGTCCCTGGTGAAAACGCTTCAGCAGCAGATCGACCAGGGTTCGCTCAACCTCAATGTCAGGCTGGCAACACTCGACGAGGTCAATGATCAGCCATACCGTCACATCATCGACGAGGACTTACTTATGCAGGGGCCAGTTTTGGTCGTGCAGTATCCGCTGCAGACTGAACTGAATTCGGTCGTTTGGCATGGACGATGGACATCTGAGAGCATCACTCAGCTCACAACTTCACCCGCCAGACAGGAAGTTGTGAATCGACTTGTCGGCGGACAATCGGCCGTATGGGTGCTGGTCGAAGGAACGGATCCTGTTCGCACTGACGCCGCAGCGACGTTGCTTGAACAGGAAATTGTACATCTCAAAGAATCACTCGTTCTGCCCCAGCTGACCGACAATCCTGAAGATTCGATTTCCGGCGGACCACCTTTACGCATCGATTTCTCGGTGGTCAGAGTGCAGCGTGATGATCCCCATGAGATGGCGCTTATACAGATGTTGATGTCCTGTGAACCTGACCTGATGGACCTTGACGACCCCGTTTTGTTTCCAGTCTTCGGCAGATGCCGTGCCGTGTTGCCTCTCGTCGGAGATGGGATCACATCAGACAATATTCGAGATTCGGCGAAGTTTGTCGTCGGAGCATGTTCGTGCCAGATCAAAGACCTGAATCCTGGATTTGACCTGTTAGTGGCAGCGGATTGGCAGGCGTTGATGCCGTGGGCAAAACCCATCACAGAGCCAGAATCGGATGGAAGTCCAGGGGCAAACAAACCACCGGAACTTGTCAGGATCCCGGCAGGCAGCTCCAGATCAAACATGAATCTGGTTGATGAGAACTCCGCCGCTGCCACGGCCGCCCAAGGCACGAGCACGAGGGAAACTTTAACCGAAGCTGAGCTGTTGGAGTCGAAATCTGCGGCAATTTCGGGAGCTGTAGAAAATTCGGTGACAGAGCTGGCAGAGAATGGGGCCCGAAAAGAGAGGCTGCAGAGATGGAACATGATCCCGATTGCAGCAGTGACCGTTATCCTGCTCTCGAGCATTTCTCTGTACCTCAGAACTCGAGGACACCGGAAAAATCGCGAAATTTGACTTCTTCGCGCTGGAAATTCGCCACAATTCGGCCCGGAAGCCGTGTTTCGGAGGATCTGTTTCCAGGTTTTGAGCGTTGCGAGCGAACTCTCTGATTGGACGATCGTTGGAAGACATGTCGTCAATTGAGGTAAAGTGTACTAGAATCCCTCGTAACGCGCGCTGGATACTCCTGTAAGAATTGGCTCACGGTCGGCTTGAAAGCCATGAAGAACACAACTCTCTACTGGATTTGTTTTGCTGTCGTCCTGCTGTCGTCGGGCAGACCTGCCTGTTGCCAGACAAATGGCCCACCGGAGAGTCCGGTCACCGGACAATTTGTCTCGATTGTTCATCCGATCGATGACGCGATGGTGAGCGAGGTTGTTGACGCTTCGCTGAAGCTTCAGTCAAAAGCCGATCGGGATTCGAAAGACGCAGTGTTGATACTGGAGATTCAACCGGGAACAAGTAGTGTCGGGTCTGTGATTGATCTGGCGAAGCGGCTGACATCAGACGAGTTTAGTCGTATCCGAACGGTTGCATGGATTCCAAAGTCGCTGGATGGACTGCCTGTTGTGCTGGCGCTTGCATGTGATGACATCATCATGTCTCCGACGGCTGAGATGGGTAGTTTTGTGACTTCTCAGGAGTACTCTGAGGAAGAGCTTCAGCTGTTTGCAGCGATTTCACGACGTGCAGCAAACTCACTCGTACCGGAAGCCGTGATTGAAGTGATGATGGATTCGTCCAAAGTCCTCTACCGTGTGAAGATGGATTCCGGTTCAGGACAGTCTGAGACACGTTTTCTGACCGAGGATGCACTGCGATCACTGCAGAGTGGAGGTGCAACGATTCAGGAAACTGAGATCATGAAAGACCGTGGAACAGAGTTGGTACTGACCGGCGAAACAGCATTCTCCAACGGCCTGGTTGTTAAAGCTACTGCGAAAGACCGAGCCGGGCTGATGAAGCTGTTTCGGCTCAGTCCCCAGTCGATGCAGAGATCCGCATCTACTCTGAGTGATGGTGTCCCGGTGGTGATGATTGACCTCAACAAGGAGTTTTCCCCGACCCTTGCCGACTACGCGACTCGGGAAATGCAGCGAGCAGTTTCGGGGGGAGCTCGATATGTGATCTTCCGAGTCAATTCCACGGGGGGAGATGCGGAGAGTGCTCAGGGCCTGGCAGTTTCGATTTCTCAGTTGTCTGCCGATAAGGCGACGACAATTGCCTGGGTACCTGGGAATGCCTACGGAAATGCAGCGATCGTCGCCCTGGCCTGTGATCGTATCTTTATCGGTGAGGCAGCCGGTATTGGCGACATCGAATCAGCATTGACATCGGGCGGCACAAAACTGCCTCAGGAACAGGGTGCTGCGATTCGCAGATTGGAAGCTTTGATGGGTGACATTGCAAAGCAGAAGGGCCGATCACCCGCCCTGATGCGAGCGATGGTCAACTCCGAATTGCAGGTCTTTTCTGCAAGTCACAAGGCCAGCGGTGAAACGGCATGGATGACGAACGAAGAACTGATTGCGGTCCCGGATCAATGGGTCACTGGCGATGTTGTTCCTGAAACGAACGTGGGGAAGCCGATGCTCCTCACGGCCGACAGGGCAATTGCACTCTCCATCGCAGAAGCAAAATGTCGGGATGAGGGCGAACTGAGACTCAAGTTGGGACTCACCGCCAGAACGCCAATTTCCGTCGTATCGAACACGTGGGTGGATGGACTCGTATTCTTTTTGAATTCCGGAGTGGGCGCATTTCTGCTGATTTCGGCCGGATTTCTTGCCCTGTATTTTGAAGCACATTTTCCGAGCGGGATCTTCACGATCATTTCAATCACGTGTTTTTCGATGTTCTTCTGGAGTCGTTTCCTGGGCGGCACCGCAGGGACTCTGGAACTGATCCTGTTCCTGCTTGGTGTCGGACTTCTTGCTGTTGAGTTCTTTGTCATCCCTGGATTCGGAGTGTTTGGAATCTCCGGGATCGTTCTTATGTGTGTCTCGCTGGTTATGGCCAGTTACACATTTGCCGGCATGACTGCCGGAGAGTCATTCGAAACGTCTCTCAAGGGACTTGGTACTCTGTCGGCTGCACTGGTTACTGTGATTTTGGTCGCAATCATTATGAACCAGTTTTTGCCTCAAATTCCATTCGTAAAGAACCTCATTTTGACGCCACCCGGCTATGCGGCTCCGGAAACTGGCTCCGTGATCCTGAACCCCAATTTGCTGAAATCCACAACTCAGACTGGCCCAGTTACCCCTGGAGAAGTCGGCATCGCTGCATCAGTGCTTCGGCCTTCCGGAAAGGCGGCCTTTGGAGATAAATTTCTGGATGTTGTCAGTGACGGCGGCTTTATTGAACACGGGGCGCGCATCGAGGTACTTCGCGTGGCCGGCAACAGGATTGTAGTCCGGCCAATAAATCAGTAGCAGGCACTCTCCGAGTGCCGTCCGCAAAACAAAACAGTAGCAGGCACTCTCCGAGTGCCGTCCGCAAGACAAATCAGCAGCAGGCACTCTCCGAGTGCCGTCCGCAAAACAAAACAGCAGCAGGCACTCTCCGAGTGCCGTCCGCAAGAGATAGCAGGACAGGATGTCACATCGATGAGAGTACCTTCTCAATTCACAAGTCAGCCATCGATAAAGTTCAATCTCACACCGTTGATTGACGTGGTCTTCCTGCTGATCATCTTCTTCCTTGTTGCCAGCCACTTTGTGAGGAACGAACACGCGGAAGCGGTGTCCCTTCCATTTTCGTTTCAGGGACGCGACGACCACGATGCCGCTCCGCATCGGCTTACAGTCACAGTGCGAAAAGACGGAGCTCTGTTCGTAGGCAGTGAGCCACTGACTGCAGAACAAATCGGAGATCGAATTGCTCGACTGAAGTCAGACGCAAAGACGGCCGGATCGCTGCCGGAGGTCAGAATTCGGTCCGACAGATTAACTTTGTACGAACATGTCAGACACCTTGTTGAAGAATGTGCTGCTCAGGAAATTACACGGATTCAGTTCCCGGTAGAGGTTCAGCCGTAGTGGAAGACGTCATGGTGTTTGAAACTGTTCAACGACAGCAGGGAGGCTGATTACCCATGCGAGTTCCGACTCATCGCATCTCCGGATCCGCGTTCGACAATGAGACAATGACACCCATGATTGATGTGGTGTTCCTGCTGTTGGTCTTCTTTGTATGTGCGTCAATTGGCAGTACTCCGGAAAAGCTGTTACCTGCAAGTCTTGGAACCGGTGTCTCGAAAGCCCCAATCCGGCAGAATGCTGAGCCAGAGCCCGTGTTCGATCACCAGCAGGTGAGAATTCGAGTTCTCCGCACTGCGGACACCGGATCACTCAGAATCCTTCTGAATGAGCAACCGGTAGGAAATCATCAGGAGCTGGAACAGAAACTGACTGCGCTTGTCACAATCGATGCAAAGTCGCCCGTTGTGATTGACGTGGCAGATGATGTCGAGATGCAGCAGTTTATTACCGTGTATGACCTGTGTCAGCGGCTTAAATTTGAGAGCATCAACCTCGCAGCAAAGACGAGTGGAAGGTAATCACCACAAAGGAGTATGTCTCCTCCCAACTCTTGTGACTCATCGTCGTGGATCGCTCCGCGATCCACCGCGCCCCCCAATCAGCCACAACCACAAATCAGCCACTATAAATTCCAAAATCGCTGGAACCGCAGCCCGTCATTCAGCATCACGCGAAGCTTCATGCCGTCGTGGAGTTGGCCGAAACTCCTGTGTATCGGAATGCAGCGGTGGCCAGCAGGATCCATCCGACGAGTTGAGATGTGCCTCCGATAGGGGCAACCGCGCCCCAGGGGATACCTGCAAACCGAGGGCCTCCAACCGCGATGATATAAAGTGGTCCGCTGAACAGCAGGATGCCGAGCATAAAGCAGACTGCAGCGGCAGACAGCAATTTTGATTTTTGTTGGCGCATGGCCACAGCCGTAATTCCCATGGCCAGTGCATGCCACATGTGGTAGCGAACGCCGGTTTCATAGTCGAGCAAATACTTGTAGCTGGCCTTGATCTTTTGTCCGGCGTAATCCTTGTCGGGTTCAGATTCAAATTTACGGGTGAGGTAACCGGAATCTTTGAGTCCATGTGCACCGAAAGCGCCGAGAAAGACGGCAAGAAATCCGAAACACGCTGCAGCAGTCAGACAAAATCTGGGGGACATATTGATGAACACTTTCTGAAGATCAGTCAGCGGTTTTCTGAAAATCAATCAACTGCAAACGGTGATCACTGAGGGTCGTGGAATCAAGTGAATAAGAAGTACAGACGATTCGTTTCCCAATGATACACTGATCAATTGCAAGGACAGGAACGGGCACGGGCCAGGTATACGACCAGCCGCTCCCTGCGGCGTCATAGGCGTGCTGAAAGTCGGTTGGCATCTTAGTGAATGCCAGAGATCGCCGAGGTGCATTCATGTCGCCGACGATAACGTCCACATCGTTTGATTCCGCGACCAGCATCAGCTGTCTCAGCCATGGATCACGAGGAATTGTCAGATTGCTCGTATGGTCAGCAACAAGAACGTCCATAGAAACGGTTTCGCTGGATTCCAGTGAAGGACTATCAAACTCGCAGCGGGCAATGAAACCCAGGATGACACCGCCGGGAACGATTCTTGCGTTTGGAGGATCAAGACGTTTGGCAGTCCCTCGACAGGCAAGCAGAAGTGTACCCTGACGGAGCACCTGATAGCCTGCGAAGTCTGAATCGAGAACTGCGTCCGTGATCTCAGATAAAACAACAATATCAGGCTTAAGACTCAGCAAATGTCTTTTTTGCTCAGGCCAGCGATGAACAGGGTGGCAGAGATTCCAGTGCACCAGGCGACATGAATTCGCAGTATCCCGGCGCGAACTCCAGAACCGGTTTTCCTCGAAGACCAGAACGAAGATGGGCAACAGAACGGCAGCGGCGCAGAGATACCTTCGCCGAGTTCGAATGATCGGTACCAGGGCGATGAGCATCAGTGTGACGACTGGAGTCGGGATATAGAACAACAGTCCGCAGACCCACGAACGATCTCGAGTGATCTGCCCAACCAACCATCCGCAGAAGACCAGGAACGAGAAACATTCAAACGAATACGCTGCGAACCGCAACAGGCGACGTCTCATCACGAGGAAACGCCAACTCCCAGCAATTTGAGGAATTCTCGGCAGAATGCTGGATGAGCTGGCCATGCAGGAGCGGACACAATGTTTCCGTCAACCAGAGCTGCATCGAGTTCAATCGGCACATACTCCGCACCTGCCAGTGCTACCTCCGGTCCACAGGCTGGGTAGGCAGTGCATTTTCTTCCTGAGAGAATTCCGGCGGCTGCCAGTATCTGTAGCCCATGACAGATCGCTGCGATGGGTTTACCAGCCGCGTTAAATTCCTTCACAATTTCTCGGACTCGATGATTCAGCCGCAGATATTCGGGCGCACGGCCACCAGGAATCAGTAAACCATGATAGGGCTTAGTCTCAACATCCGAAAATGTTGCGTTCAGTGTGAAACGGTGACCAGGCTTTTCTGAGTACGTCTGGTCACCTTCGAAGTCATGGATAGCAGTGCGAACAAATTCACCTGCTCGCTTATCCGGACAGACGGTATCAACTTTGACACCGAAGGTCAGGAGGGTCTGATAAGGAACCATGACTTCGTAATCTTCCACGAAGTCACCAGCGAGCAGAAGAACTCGTTTCACCGACATCGACGACCTCCGGTAAATGCCCAGTTACTCGCCGCCATACTCATCTGCATAATCAGCCATGGCGGCTAAAATTACTTTTTCTGCATGTGCCCGATCATAGATATGGTCAATGGCAACCTGATGGGAATTGTCACCGGGCATAACTTTGTAGGTCGTGAAGTAATGTCGAAGTCGCTGTACAAGTGCCTGTGGAAGCTCGTCAAGATCTTCCACATGTGACCAGATATTATCCTGAGCCAAAACGCCGATGATTTTATCGTCTGCTTCACCGCCGTCCAGCATCGGAAGGCCACCGATCACTCGGACAGTGACGATTACTTCGGACTTTGTGATCGGCCGTTCGCTGAGGACACAAATATCCAGAGGGTCGCCATCACCTCTCCTCGCACGCGGCATCAGTTCTGCGACGCGAGCCCCACAATAGGTGCGAGGGACAAAGCCATAGAGTGCCGGTGGCTGGGACGACGTGCGTTGCGGTCGGTCGACACGCAGGTAGCCCGTGACTTTGTCGACTTCGTACTTTACGAGGTCAAACGGAGAAATCTCGATGAATGCATGAACGATGCGAGGTGGACTTGGTCCAACTTCCAGTCCATGCCAGGGATGCGGACGCCATCGAAAGAACGGTTTTGGGAACGGCATCGAACGGGTTCCGGTGAAAATAGGGCTCTTGAGCGTTACACCAGCCCCTCATGGGCTCTGATCGCCAGAACCCGGAGGTCATGATTCCGTCAATCTAGAGCAACCAGCGGTTCGTGGAAGCGCCAACACGCCTGTTCGGGGACGAATTGCACGGTTTGAGACAAATCCGAGGTGTTCAGGGTGTTCATCCGTCAGCGAAAACTGCTGCTTTGCATCCCGATTCTGCATTCGTTAGACTTTCCGACGTGTGTGATCCCTGATTTTCCAACAAATTACGTTTCCCGAAAGTCGCAGTCGAACGCCATGGACGCTCTGATCAATCTCATCGACAGCCTGGTCAATGTTTTCTGGTCACTTCTCGACGTTGTAGTCTCACTGGTCCTGGTGGTCCTGCCGTGGCTGCCAATGCTGGCATGGGTGGGATTCTGGACGTTCGCGGTCAATTGGACTAAGGCTTTTCCAATCCTGCGTAAGGGCGGCTACATCGGAGTCGTCCTGCTGATGCTGGTCGCAGTACTCGTCTGGGGCTCCGTCGCCCCGCCGATTGAAGGGACTCACTCACTGTTCGGACTCACCGTCAGTAACTTCGCTGGCAAGTTTGTCTACGTCACAATGCTCACATGCATCGCATTGCTTTGTGGTTCCGCTCAACTCTCCGGCGCGTTTGGCTCACTGTGCGAATTCCCCGAAGAAGCAACCGACGATGACCACGGACATGGTCACGGTGGACACCATGGGCACGATGATCACGGCCATGGCCACAGCCACGATACCCTTGTGGCTCATCACTAAATCGCAGCACAATAAGTAGGATAGGCACTCCTGCCCGTCCACACACTGGTTCAAGTACCGCAGCGGCGCAGGGACGTGCTCAAATGTAGGATGGGCATTCCTGCCCGTCCCGCACTGGTTCAAGTACTACAGCGACGCAGAGACGTGCTCAAATGTAGGATGGGCATTCCTGCCCGTCCCGCACTGGTTCAAGTACTACAGCGGCGCAGGGACGTGCTCAAATGTAGGATGGGCATTCCTGCCCGTCCCGCACTGGTTCAAGTACTGCAGCGGCGCAGGGACGTGCTCGGGGAAGAATCCCCAAGCTACATTTTGTCCACACACTGGCTCGAGTACTGCAGCGGCGCAGGGATAGCTCACAAAAGATCTGAGATTGGAGTTCCCTGTTCGAGCAAATTGTAAGGGCGATTTTGGCTGTCGAACGCCTGAAGATTGTCGATCCCCATCAAGTGATAGACAGTCTTCGTCACGTCTGCCGGCGTCACGGGTTTGTTCTGAGGATACTCACCGTATCGATCGCTCGAGCCAAACGTCTGTCCTCCCAGGATTCCGCCTCCGGCGAGGACATCGGTAAGACAGTGAGTCCAGTGGTCGCGTCCGGCGCCTGATGGGCCGCCTGACCGAGGATCGCCGATCTTTGGCTTCCGCCCCATTTCGCTGGTGACCATCAACAGTGTCTGTTCCAGCAACCCTCGATCCGAGAGATCTTCGATCAGCGCAGAGAATCCTCGATCGAACTGTGGAAGTAAATCGTCTTTCAGACAGCCAAAGTTATTTCCATGAGTATCCCAGCCACCGCCGCTTGCACACTTGCGAAGTTCGGCCGCCTTTTCGTCGCCCTTCCAGAAGACTGTAATGAACGGAACTCCGGCTTCAACGAGACGGCGAGCCAACAGCAGACTTGTCCCGTTGATTCCATGCCCATACCGTGCTCGGACAGACTCAGGTTCATCTGCGACCTGAAACGCGGCCGTTGTACGTGGCGACATTAACAGGGACAGTGCACGTTCCTGCTGTTGATTCCATGTTGTGAGGCGTCCGCGTTCGTCGAACAGTCTTCGGGCCGAGTCAAGATGCTGCAACAAATCCCGTCGGTGATTGAGTCGATCCGTTGTGACGTCACCTTCAAGTGCCAATGCCGGGGCCTGAAACCGAAGTGGGGCATCAAGCGAACCGTTGATATAGAGCGGGTCATATTCAACGCCAAGTCTCGCAGAGAACTGTCCAGGGCGAGTATATGCCGGAGCGCCTTCCATGTGCGGCAGAGTAATCGCATTGGTCAGCTGTGAATGCGGGGCTCGACGCGATCCAACAACCGCTCCCATAAACGGCCAGTCGTCTGCATAGGGAGTCCGACTATTGCCAAGCTGCAGAAACGTTGGATCAGGAACATGGCCGGTGAGATTGTAATAGTACCCGGCATGATGGTCGTTCGTGCTGACAGACGCTCCTATGGAATTGACCAGCGCCAGATGGTGAGCCTGCCGAGCCAGCATCGGAAGGTGTTCGCTGAGCATGACTCCGGGTGATGAAGTGGCAATTGGCCTGAATGGCCCCCGGTATTCCAGCGGAGCGTTCGGCTTCATATCCCACATATCAAGATGTGACGCACCGCCGCTCAAAAAGAACAGGATTGTCGACTGAGCTTTTGCCTTTGAAGGTTGTGGAACCTCTGCGGCAGCCTGAGCCATGCCTGAGCCAAACGAGAAACCCGCGATGCCCGCAGTCGAAGCGACAACAAAGGACCGACGATCCGGAAAATGAGTACATCTATTCCGGGATGCTGGCCCGTGTGAGGAACTCGTCTGCATCGCATGCGGCCTCTCGTGTGATCAGAGTCTTGTCATGTGGTCTCAAAAGTCATAATGGTCAATGTTGTCTTTGGTGAAGACGATAATGTCCCCCAACAAAACATGATCACCAACAATCTGCTTTTCACCAAGACGTCCAGCCTTGAGTGACATCGCTCCGGACTTCAGCTTTCCACTGGCAAGGCTTTCCGCAGCATAGACCGTGAGATATCCCAGGTCTACGGTATTCCAGAGTATCACGGACTTCACGGTACCGTTTTGCACAAATTTCTTCATGTCGTTCGGTGTAGAAAGTCCGGTCACGAGGACTTTACCGTTCAGCCCACTCTGTTCAACAGCTTCCGCTGCTCCTGGAAAGGACACTGAGCTTATCCCAAAGATCCCCTTGAGCTGATTGTACTTGCGAATCACATCCTGAGCATCTGCAAGAGCATTCGAAGAGTTTTCACCCGGATACTTGATTGTCGCGAGTTTCAGCTTTGACTTTTCCAGCGCCGGTTTCATCGCTTCAATCCAGGTATTCTGATTTGCTGATGTGGCATCAGAACTTATGATCACCACTTCACCTTCCGTCTCACTGCCAAGGTCGGACACCATTGCCCGGACCATCCCTTCACCAATTGACTGTGCCGTCGCCTGATTGATGAAAAACTCACGGGATTCAGGTGTTCCATCTGCATCCCAGGTGATCACGTGAATGCCTGCTTCCCGAGCATCCTTCATGGCGTTCGCAACCACATCGGGTGCATTTGGAGACACACATATGACGTCCACCCCTTCGATCGTCCACTGTTCGATCATCTCTGCCTGCTTCCGAGGATCTCCGTCCGTCGGTCCATCATAAATCAGTTCAACATTCCCAAGCTCATCGGCCGCCTCCCTGGCACCATTGAAGCAGGAACTGAAGTAACTGATCCCTTTGATTTTCGGCAACAGACAAATCCGAATCTTCCCGCTCCGCGATGACGGAGCGTCCGCTGATTCAGAATCGGACTCTGCATCCCCGGCAACTGCATCCTGTGAGCCGGTACTTGATGAGCCAGAGTCCTGACAACCAGCCAGCATCAACAGACCGATGACTGCAGGAAAAATCCGCCGCAGAGAACTAAAAACTCGAACCGTCATTGTCTGAAGCTCCCTGAATGGAAATCTCATTCACTCATACACGTTGCCCGGACGGGCGGAGGAACTGATATATCAATACAAAGCTGATCAACAAACCGCCAACGAAGATCGACTTCAGTTCTTCAATCCCCCAGTATCTGCCAACAAACTGACGTGTCTCATGAATCAGAAGCAGTCCCAGAATTGTTCCGATGACGTTGCCTCGCCCGCCAAAAATACTGGTTCCACCGGCAACGACAGCGGTGATTGCGTCCAGTTCGAAACCTTCACCGGCATCCGCCTTTGCGGTGTCAAACCGAGCAACATAAAACACTGCAGCAAGGCCGCTTAACGTACCAGAAATGCAGAACAACAGAAATCGATTCAGGTCGACTCGGATTCCTGAAAACCGAGCCGCCTTCTCGTTGTATCCCATCGCACTCAGATGCTTTCCGGCCGGCGTCTTCCAGAGCACGATCGCTGCAATCACAGTCAACGCGAAGAACGTCAATCCGGGGTAGGGGATCCCCAGCAAACGACCTCGCGACAGCTGCGAAAAGCTGGCTCCGAAACCCGACCATGAGTGCCCCTGGCTCCATCCCTCTGCAATGCCTCGATACGCAGCATACGTCGCCAAAGTGACAATCAGCGGATGAAGTCGCCATCGAGAGATCAGTGCACCATTCAAGGCGCCACATCCAAATCCTGTCAGTACACAGAACAGACAACTCAACAGAATACTTGAAGTCATCTCAAAGCTGACCCCGAAGGCAACTGCACACAGTCCCATCGTTGATCCAACGGACAGATCAATGCCTGCCGTAATAATGATCAGCATCATTCCCAGTGAAATCAGTGCCATTTCCCAGACATGACGAGAAAGCAGCAGCTGACTTCGGGGATTCAAGAAGCCTGGAACGAGCTCCTGTGCGACCATCAGGACCAAGACCAGCAGTACGAATACAGCAACCTCGTGCCACCAGCGAAATCCGGAATCGTGAAAGATCGACTTTCGGAACGGCCCCGAATCGGAATTCTGCTGCTGATCCGCCGATTGCTGATCAAATCTCGCCCTATTCACCGGCGACTGATCGGAGTCTGGTGCTGGGGTCATCTTCTTACCTTTGCAGACTTTCGCCACAGAAATCGAATCGAGATCTGGTCAGCAATAACAGCCAGCAGGATAAACACCCCCTGAATTGCTCGTGTCCATTTTTCTCCCATCTCGCCAACATCCAGAAACGTAAGAACCGGTCGAATCATGGTCATCAGGACCACCGCTGCCAGCACAGATGACAGATCTCCTCGACCGCCCGAGATTGAAACGCCACCAACGACCACACATGTGATCACAAGAAGCTCCAGGTCCGATCCAATTCCGGATTCAATCCACGGCAGTCGAGGTACGTCGACAAGAGTCGCTACTGCGGTCAGAAAGCCTGCCCAGGCAAATGTGAAGACTTGAATTCGCTGAATATGCAGGCCGGCAGCTCGAGCCGACGCCGGGGAACTTCCAGCGGCATAGATTCTTCGCCCAAGCGGCATTCGGTAGAACAGCAAACTCGTCATAAGCACAACAAGTGATGCAACCCAGACTGAAACCGGGACTCCAAACCAGCCACGCTTGGCGGCATCCTGCAGTGCAGGTGGAAGTCCGTCAATATTCTTCCCGCCCATAACGATCGTGGTCAATCCACGAAGCGCTGTCATCAGCCCAAGAGTCGCTACGAGCGATGGTACGCGACCATACGATACCAGCAGGCCGGTTCCGGTGCCAATCGCTGTCCCAAGTGCAAGGACGGCCGGAATGCCAATCCAAAGTGACAATGCCGCTTTGCTCTGTGAAATCAACAGACCCATCACCGCCGCCAACAATGCCATCAGTGATCCCGCTGAGATATCAATTTCTCCGGTGAGTATTACAGCCATAACTCCACAGGCGACAATCATGGTCGGAGCTGATCGGATAAAGATGCCGAGCCACACATCCAGAGAAATGAATCGCGAATCCATGAATCCAACCACCGCTGTCGTGACCGCAATCAGCAGCAGGATCCCAATATCCCGCCGTGCCAGCAGACGACTCCACCCTCTCAACGGAAGTTGACTCATTGACGACTCTCCGCAGACCGACCTGCGTCGGGCAGCGAGATTGCCAGGATCTCTTCCTGCGACACATTGCCGGATGCAAACTCCCCCGCAATTCGGCCCTCGCGAATCACAATCAAGCGATGGCTGAGTCGCAGGAGCTCCGGAAGCTCTGAAGAAATCAACAGCACCGCCAGCCCTTCACCAGCCAACTGCTCAATCAACTCATGAATCTGGTGCTTGGCACCAACGTCGACCCCACGTGTCGGTTCGTCCAGAATCAAAACGCGAGGTCGTCCGGCGAGCCATTTCCCCAACACAACTTTTTGCTGATTGCCCCCCGAAAGGAACTCGACCATTAACCCGGACGATGCAGCACGAATCTGGAATCTCTTGACTTGATCATCAACCAGTTGATGGGCCGCTCGAGCAGAAATGAATCCTGTTCGTGTCACATGTTTGTAGTTGGTCATCAGAATATTGTCGGCAACAGACATCTGCAGCACCAGACCTTCGTGCTGCCGATCTTCCGGCACGAATGCCACGCCCGCATTAATCATGTCGCCGGTTGTCCATCGATTCAGAGTCTTCCCGCTGATCGAGATCGAACCGAAATCACAGGGGTCGATCCCGAAGATGGCGCGTGCGATCTCTGATCTCCCGGCACCAACCAGCCCACTGAGACCCACAATTTCTCCTGCACGCACGGACAGAGAAATGTCTTCGAAGACTCCAATCCGCGTCAGTCCCGTCAGTTCAATTGCTGTACCTGTTGCCCGGCCAGCTGCCAAACCAGTGTGTGAATCGGCACCGGCCGTAATCGATTCAGACTTCGAAACTCCGTGCAGTGTCTCGAGATCACGTCCAACCATTTCGTGAATCAGAGAGGTCCGAGTCACTTCGGTCGTCGGCCGAGTCGAAACCAGACGACCGTCTCGCAAAACCGTGATTCGATCGGAGAGTTCAAACACTTCTTCCAGTCGATGACTCACATACAAAACACAAATCCCGTCACTGCGCAACTGTCTGACAAGCAACATCAGACGCTGTGTCTCGCGCATCGACAGCGATGCTGTTGGCTCGTCCATGATTAGCAACCGACACTTCAGCGAAAGCGCTCTTGCGAGAGCCACCATTTGCCGTTGCGCCAGTGATAACTCCCGCAGAGGCCGATCAATCGAGAAGTGCTCACCAAGCCTATGCAGGAGTTCGTGTGTTCGACGACGCATCTCGGAGCGATTGAGGAGCAAGCCATAGCCCACTGTCAATTCGCGGCCTACGTAAATGTTGTCGACCGCGTTCAGATCCGGGAATGCAGTCGACTCCTGGTGCATCACAGCAATTCCGGCATCCTCGGCCGCCTTCACACTGCCACTGAGCAGCACTTCATGGCTCAGTGACTCGTTAAGGCAGGAAATCGAGCCCGAGTCAGGGCGAACGGTCCCGGCCAGAAGTTTGATCAGTGTTGACTTTCCGGCTCCGTTTTCGCCGCAAAGAGCATGCACTTCTCCGGGCATGAGAGACAGCGAAACATCCGACAGAGCCACAACTCCCGTATAGGACTTGCAAATCCCTCGAATCTCAATCAGCGGACGATTGCTGTGCGACCCAGCTTCCATAACCACTAATCTTTACGGCTCTTCGCCGTTCGCTGCGAAACCGTCCGAGCTTCGTAGTCGCGGACATCATCCAGCCAGCGATGGCCGGTTGGTACGTCTGAATTCAGGCAATGGTAGTCCCATATAGCCGCAAAAGGCATGAATCGCAGTTCCTCAAGCATCGCCAGTCGCCCTGTGTAGTCTCCGGCGACTTCCAGTGCACGAAGTGTGTCGGCCGGCTCCAGCAGAGCGATGAGCAGTGCTTTCAGCAGATTCCGTGCACCGATTACCCACGCAGCAATTCGGTTAATGCTGGCATCGAAGAAGTCCAGACCCGGCTGCACCCGCCCCAGATATCCTCCACGAACAAGCTCCTGAGCAATCGCCAGCAGCTCGTCCGTCAGCGTGACGACGTGATCGCTGTCCCAGCGGACTCCTCGGCTGACATGCAGTAACAAACCCTCAACGTAGTTCAGTACCGAAGAAATCTTGTCCGAAATGACTTCCGTCGGATGAAAGTGGCCGGCATCGAGGCACAGTAGCTTTCGCCGAGTAATCGCGTAGCCCAGATAGAACTCGTGAGACCCTACAACATAGCTCTCGGACCCCAGCCCAAAGAGTTTGCATTCAACAGCATCCAGAACATGCGACGGGTTCATTGGATCCGCAAAGACCTGATCGAGTGCTTCCAGGAGGCGTTGACGAGGTGCGGAGCGATCAAAGGGCGAGTCTTTCATCCCATCCGGAATCCAGACATTGTTGACACAGGGCTGCCCCACAAATCGGCCCATCTCAGCGGCAATCTCGCGACATACAATCCCATGCTGAATCCAGAATTCGCGGATTGATCGTTGGTGGTGCGAAAGAGTGAATCCATCGGATGCCAATGGATGGCCAAAGAACGTTGGATTGAAATCGAGCCCCAGGCCCCGATCTCTCGCCCATTCCATCCACGCTGCAAAATGTTCCGGTCTTAGCTCGGATCTTTGAACCGTCTCGCCACCCGTTTCGGCATAACTGGCGTGGAGATTAAAGCGGTGCTTTCCCGGGATCAGGGAGAAGGCCTGCTCCGCATCTGCTCTCAGTTCATTCGGTGTCCTCGCCCGGCCTGGATAATTGCCGGTCACTGCCAGTCCGCCGCCAATATCCTGTGACGCGGACTCCCCACTCAGTCGCTCAAACCCGGCAACATCGTCTCCCTGCCAGCAATGCAGGGAGAGCTTTACGGCCGAAAGACGAAGGAGCGCCTGATCACAGTCGACTCCAAGTTCCGCGTAGCGTTCTTTGGCCGCCTGATATGCAGATTCAATTGATTGCGATGACGTCATCATGGACTTCCGGCGTTGAGAATTGCTCAAGTCGGGCTGAAACACTTACGTTTAAACATGGCGATGTTATCATTCGTCCGCCGAAAAACCACGACCTCGGCGGAAATTCAATCGTCCGCTCTTAACGTCATCCAGGGAAAGCAGCGTTCTATGCCCGAGAAAATTCAGGTGTCTTGCGAAGGGTGCAACAGCAGACTGGCCGTTCCGGAGACAGCGGCTGGAAAGAAGTTGCGATGCCCCAAATGCCAGACGGTGATCGATGTCCCGGCACCCACTGCTCAAGCCCCCAAGCCATCTAACCCCAAGCCGCCTAATCCCAAGCCGCTTAAGAAGAAGCCCGAACCCGAAAACTATGATTCAGACTTCGATGACGAAGTCGACTGGGTGGACGGCGGAGCCAGCGACCACCATGACCCATACGCAAACGCTTCGCCCTACGCTGCCAGCCCGAGCTCTATGATGCCAGGGCGATCGGCCCGCAGGTCTGAAGCGAAAGGGGCCTCCGGCAGCGGCTCAAACCAGAAAGCAATTACATCGGGAGTTCTGATGATTGTTGGCTCGATTGTCTGGTTCTTCGGCGCACTGATTTTCCTCGACAGACTGTTCTTCTATCCCCCAATCCTGCTGATCATTGGCATTGTGACGATCATCAAGGGATTTCGTGGTGAAAGCTGATTGATTTCAGTTCATCGAACGAAGGCCATCTTCCACTGACAATGCCCCTTCACTGACTCCCAGCAAAACAGGTTCTCTGAATTCCCATGCATGCAATCCGCCTTGAACAGCCCAAACATTTTGCTCATGTTGAAATCGAAGACCCAGGTCAACCCGGCCCAGGTCAGGCACTCGTGCGAACTCATCGCATGGGAATTTGTGGAACTGACCTGAGCGGTTATCTCGGCAAATTCCCGTTCTTCCGGTATCCCCGCATACCGGGACATGAACTCGGTGTGGAAGTTATTGCCGTTGGCGATGGCGTTCAGAACATTCGCCCTGGTGATCGCTGCAGTGTTGAACCTTACATGAATTGCGGTCATTGCTTCGCGTGCCGCAAAGGCAACGGAAACTGCTGCGTCAGTCTCAATGTGATCGGCGTGATGGTGGATGGCGGACTGTGCGAGAAGTTTCTGATTCGGGCGGATAAGCTGCATCCTTCCACCAAACTCAGCTACGAGCAGCTTGCTCTGGTTGAGACTCTGGCCATCGGCTGCCATGCGACGGATCGCGGAGCTCCTGGACCCGGTGACCATGTATTGATTATCGGCGCCGGCCCTATCGGTCTCGCAACACTGGAATTCACTCGACTCACAGGCGCCAACATCACTCTGATGGATATGGTTGAATCACGACTTGAATTCTGTCGAAAGAAATATGGAATCTCTCACACAATTCAGTTTCGTGGAGATGGCTCAGAACTTGAGCAGATGAAGCACATCACAAACGGCGATATGTACCCCGTTGTGACCGATGCCACAGGCAACAAACACTCAATGTCTTCTGCACTGAAGTACGTGGCTCATACAGGCTCGCTTGTGTATGTTGGCATCACAACCGAGGAAGTCAGTTTCACGCACCCAACTCTTCATCGCCCGGAAATGTGCATCAAGGGCTCCAGAAACGCTCTGCCTCGGGATTTCGGTCGTATCATTGGACTGATCGAAGACGGTACGATCGACACAACTCCCTGGATCACTCATCGGACTCCCTTTAATCGCATGATCGCAGAGTTTGAGTCGTTCACAAAGCCGGAAACCGGGGTCATCAAAGCCATCGTGGAAGTCACAGCCTGATCTGAGCTTGTTTACACACTGGCCGATTCTCAGATCGCCCTTACAATCCCTCGGGATGTGTGAGGGCTTTGGGGTTGTTGCCTGGAGGCAAATCTGTGACTGCTCGTTATGACGCTCTGTTGTTCGTTTCGTTTGGTGGACCTGAAAAACGGGATGATGTGATTCCGTTCCTCGAGAATGTACTCCGAGGAAAACCGGTTCCACGCGAACGAATGCTGGAGGTCGCCGAACACTACTATCATTTCGATGGTGTCAGCCCCATCAATCAGCAATGTCGCGATTTGATCGCCGCTTTGTCTGACGAGCTTCGAACCAGCGGAATCGAACTTCCCATTTATTGGGGTAATCGTAACTGGGATCCCCTGCTTCCCGCGACAATCCGAAAAATGAAGGACGACGGAATTCGCAGCCCGCTGGTCTACATTACGTCGGGCTTCAGCTGCTATTCAGGCTGTCGGCAGTATCGTGAAAATGTCATGGCGGCGATTGCTGAGGTGGGTGCCACTGAAATGGTCCCAGGTAAAATCCGAGTCTTCTACAATCATCCTGACTTCATTGAAGTGCTCGCCGAACTTGTCGGCAATCAGGTCAGTCTGCTCTCCTCAAATGATGGCGGATTCCCTCATATTGCGTTCACTGCACACAGCATCCCCATGTCGATGGCCAGAACCTCCGACTACGAAAAGCAACTTCGGGAAACCTGTACTCTCGTCGCTCAACGTCTGAATCTGCCGGAGTCAAACTGGAAACTCGTTTACCAAAGCCGCAGCGGAAGGCCTCAGGATCCATGGCTGGAACCTGATATCTGCGACTACCTGAAAAGTCTCCATGCATCCGGCGTTCGAAATGTTGTGATCAGCCCTGTCGGATTTCTCTCCGATCACATGGAAGTGCTTTACGATCTTGATGACGAGGCTGCAAAAGTCTGCAGTTCACTCGGACTCAAAATGCTTCGTGCTGCAACTCCCGGCAACCATTCAACGTTCGTGCGCATGATTCGCAAACTCATCGAAGAACGAATCAAAGATGCCCCGAGAGAATGTGTTGGCCAATTCGGCCCAAATCATGATGTCTGTCCAACCGACTGCTGCCCAGCCCCCATGCCTCCCGCCGCACGCCCTACCAAAGTTGAATCCACCTAAAAACATACTCCGGTCACACCTCAAAGAACTGTTCAATTGTATACATAAACCCTGGTGAAGGAATCGGTTTGCCTGTTTTTTGCGTTTGGAAACGGGGGGAATTTGTGGAATCACGGTGAGAACACAGGAAAACCGCGAGTAATGCGATAGGAATTTGCTTCCATTTCGTCTCGACTGAGGTCCTTCCGAACAGGCAGGACCTTTCCTTATCGTCCTGAGTTTCGCATCTGCCCTGAGGTTGAGCTCCCCGGAATGAGCCTGCACTGGAGAATGACACTCGCAATCGCGTTGATCGTGGCTATGAGCCGCGGTGACGGGGTTGCTGCCGCCGGTTTACAGCAATCCGATGAAGCTGAATCAACAGTTGTGCCTGACGATGCGCAAATGACGTCTTTGGCGAAGAAGCTGGAGTCGAAATCCTTTCAGGAACGGCAGCGGGCTGCGGCTGAAATACTCAAAGCTGGTGCCAAGGCGGTACCTGCTCTCACCGAACTTTCGAAAACGGGATCGAGTGAAGTTCGTGTGCGAGCCGCGGAGCTGTTAACACAGATTCGCGAGGTGGAATTTGACGCTCGCGTGCGACAGCTGGAAGCAGATCGGAGTACGGATTCAGCGAAGCGGCTTCCGGAGTGGGACCGATTTTCATCGATTGCTGGTGAGACACCCGACATCATCGCTGCCTATCTTGAGTTACTGAATGCAGAGCCCCGGCTGTTTTCGCTCAGGATGTTTGAAGCACCTGAATTGCCTGCGGAACTGGAGCGACGAGCGTCCGAGCTTGCGTCGCAGGCAAATGATCGAGAGGACGTCGAATTTCCGGTGTCCTCTTACATTGGAGTTCTGTTGATCGCCGGTAACGACCAGATTCGACTTCCGCGAGCAACATCAACGAACCTGACGCTGGTCCTGAACGACATCCGTCTTCAGGCCTCTGTCGAGGACGGAGTTCATCGAGAACTTCTGCGAAGGGTGATTGGATCATGGATGCTCCGACCGGGAATTGCGGCCGATCGACTACTTCAGTTTGCAGTGACATACAGCATTCCTGAAGGACGTCAGCTGGCCGAACGAATCATTACTGCTCGCTCGGTCCGTCCGGAAATGATATCCGCCGTCATGGCACTCAGAGACCTTGGCAGTCCCGAAGAAAATTTGCCGCTCGTTGAAGGTCTGCTGACAGTGGATTCGGTTCTCTGGCCGACTGGACAGCAAACCGTCCGAAAGCAGGCACCAGCAGAAAATATCGAATCACGATATCAGCTACAAACTCGAGACATTGCGTTAGCCGTCGCGTTGCACCTGCGTGGCCTGAGTCCGGTGGCAACTCGATCGACCCCCACTTTGCCAACAGCAAGTCACTTTGGCATCGACACAATGGGATTCGAATCCAATGACGAACGAGAAACTGCGATTAGCAGTTATCTTCAGAAGTTCGTTAAGTCACCTGAATAAGGGGACAACGGATACGGCGTCCGACATTGCATTTCCTGATGCTGAATCGCCAGTTGAAGTCATGCCACCGCTTCTTCTTTTGACATCATGTGACTTCCGAGGAGGAAGTAAAGATATCCCGGCAGATCACGAAAGTCATTCCAGCCAACACTCTTCTCACACCCGCATCGGCTCTCACAACAGTTGTACAAACAGACCCTTCGTGCCCTGCGCCCCAAGACCCCTCTGCCCCTGTGCCAGAGGTGAATCGGTTTGGAAACTAGTATGCCTTTCTGCCTGGAAACTGATATGCTCAGAAGACCGCAATGGTATGCGAGTTTTTCGAGGATCAGATTTCATGAGAGTTATGTCGGAGCACGGACAGAGCTCCCCACCTGGAGCCATATTCATCAATGGAGGCGTAAATTTCAGCCTCTATTCGCGCCATGCGAAACGAGTGGAGCTTCTGCTGTTCGACGATCTGAATGACCGTGTCCCCTCGCGTGTGATTCCGATTGATCCGGCACTCGGCCGCACTTACCACTATTGGCATGCATTCGTTCCAGGATTGAAGTCTGGTCAGCTGTATGCCTACCGAGTCTATGGACCGGCAGATCCCGAACGCGGATTGCGATTTGATCCGCAACACGTGTTACTTGATCCGTATGGACGAGGGGTTGTGATCCCCAAAGGTTACAATCGCCGAGCCGCGGCCTTGTGTTCTGCGAACGACTGCGTTCCGATGAAAAGCGTGCTCGTCAATTCGGCCGACTATGACTGGGGAGACGATCGACCACTTCAGTTGCCATCGGCGCGAACGATCATCTATGAACTGCATGTCGCGGGCTTCACACGTCATCCGAATTCCGGTGTCACACCTGGACTGGAAGGTACATACGCGGGGCTTGTCGAGAAGATTCCTTATCTGCAGCAACTTGGCATCACGGCCGTCGAGTTGATGCCCATCTTTCACTTTGACCGCCAGGATGCCCCGGACGGGAAAATCAACTACTGGGGATACTCTCCGATTTCATTCTTTGCCCCGCATCCGGAATATTGTTCCTGCAGCAACTCACTCGGGGCCGTGAATGAGTTCCGTAATATGGTCAAGGCGCTGCATCGCGCCGGGATTGAGGTGATTCTGGACGTTGTGTTCAATCATACGGCGGAGGGCAATGAATCCGGTCCGGCACTTTCATTCCGTGGAATCGACAATCCTACTTATTACATGCTGAATAACGGAGGCGCCTCGTATGCTAACTTCTCCGGCTGCGGGAATACTCTGAATACGAATCACCCAGTCGTCAGTCGACTGATTGTTGACAGCCTGAAGTACTGGGTGGAAGAAATGCATGTGGACGGATTTCGGTTCGATCTGGCATCGATTTTGTCCCGTGACGCAAACGGCAACCCGCTTCCGAATCCGCCCGTCCTGTGGGCGATTGAGTCTGAGCCGGTTCTCGCAGGCACGAAACTTCTGGCAGAAGCCTGGGACGCCGGAGGACTCTACCAGGTCGGTTCGTTTGCGGGAGATGCATGGAAAGAGTGGAACGGCAAGTTTCGAGATGATGTACGAGACTTCTTTCGAGGAGTTCCAGGTGCCATTCGCCGAGTTGCGGACCGGATGGTGGGGAGTCCGGAAATCTACGGCCATGAACAGCGCGAACCCGAACAGAGCGTGAACTTCGTGACCTGTCATGATGGATTTACACTCAACGATCTGGTGTCCTACAACCAGAAGCACAACGAAGCGAATGGGGAAGAGAATCGAGATGGCTCGAATGACCATCGCAGCTGGAACTGTGGAGTCGAAGGTCCAACCGACGACCCAATGATTGAACGGCTGCGGCGCCGACAGATTCGCAACTTTCTGACGCTCACGATGATTTCGCTGGGAATCCCCATGATCGGAATGGGGGATGAAGTCCGCAGAACTCAGCGGGGAAACAACAACGCCTATTGCCAGGACAACGAAATCAGCTGGTTTGACTGGACTCTGCCGGAGACCAATGCTGACTTGCTGCGATTCACAAGACTGCTCATCGCTCAGCGACGACTGAGAAGTATTCATCACGAACATCAGCGAACCAGTTTAAGGCAAATGATCGGAGATCTCACCAAAGCCTGGCACGGCGTGCGACTGAATCAGCCCGACTGGAGCGATGAGTCATACAGCCTTGCATTCACAATTGAGAGTCAGACGGAGAGAGCAAAGATGTTCGTGATTCTGAATGCCTGGAAACAGCCGCTGGAATTCGAACTTCCGCTGATCGAGGGCGAAAACCAGGGCTCATGGCGAAGGTGGCTTGATACCGCGCTTGATTCTCCGAATGATATTGTATCATGGAATCACTCACCCGAGGTTGGTGGCGTGACCTACAAAGCGCTGGAGCACTCTGTTGTTGTGCTCTGGACACCCATCACGAATCCGAACCGAATCTCATGAAAGACGTGACTGTACTGCTCTCCGCAATTCACCATGGTGACCAGATGGCAGCCGATCAGCTGCTACCTCTGGTTTACGAAGAATTGCGCAAACTGGCTGCGACGCGTTTGTCGCGGGAACGAACTGATCAAACGCTGCAGGCGACTGCACTGGTTCACGAGGCGTGGCTGCGGCTGGTGGATGTCGACCTTCCTCAGGAGTGGAACAGTCGAGGTCATTTTTTCGCCGCAGCGGCGGAAGCGATGCGGCGAATCCTGGTCGAGAGTGCTCGCAGGCGACAACAACTGAAACGTGGCGGCGGAGTTGAGGCTGAGTCATTTCAGGACGTAGAACTCGCGACAGAACCCGGCGTTACTCAACTCGACCTTCTTGCCCTGGACGATGCTTTGACACGGCTTTCGGCAACGGAACCCGAGGCTTCGCAGCTGGTTCAGCTCCGATACTTCACCGGACTCAGTATCCCGGAAGCCGCAGAGGCAATGGGGGTTTCTCCCCGTTCTGCTGATCGGCTCTGGGCATTTGCAAAAGCGTGGCTGCATCGTGAATTGAGCGGTGCAGGCTGAAGACCTGGAACGCCTGAGAAATCCCACTTGACGATGTTTGTGATGTTGTGAGGCGAAGGATTCTGAATTGTGGGCCTTTGTCGACCATTGAATCCCAAGCTTGGCGACTCTGCAGGAAGAATTCAACACAGAGGCGCAAAGTACAATTTGAGCTTCATCTGTCTTCTCTGCGTCCTGGCCCCTTGTTGGCATTCATTTCCGAAAGGTCCGGTTTGACTGGAACGATGAAATCGATCATGTATTCCTCAAGATCACTGAATCAAGCATCTGCTTCTGCGCTCACTGGACTGGGTTTTGTTTGGCGTTCTTAATAAAACTGCAGAAAATTTGGCGTCCACAGAACTCAGATTTCGCACTGATCCTCAGAGACCTGAATCCAGCTGCCTGGAAACTCTGTTTACGGGAAACCCCCATGTCTGAACGCGACATATTTTTGGCTGCCCTTGAAATCGCGGACGCCGCAAAACGCGGAGAATTTCTCACTCAACAGTGCGGGAACGATACTCAGCTGCGGTCCAAAGTGGAATCTCTGCTGGCATCTCACGCGGAGGCCGGCAGCTTTCTTGACCATCCCGTGGCACGTGTTTCAAATGTTTCGGCACCGAACCCCGACGTGGCCTCCACCGGCGTCCTTGGTCACAATCGCGATGAGGGTTCTGTTACGTTTACCGCGGCGGCATGCAACGACGACGAAGTCGATGAACTGCTCGCTTCCTTTCTGAGTCCGTCATTACGTCCGGATGCATTGGGAAAGCTTGGGCATTATGACGTTCTGGCACACCTTGGACGAGGAGCCTTCGGAATTGTGCTGAAGGCGTTCGACGAGAAGCTTCATCGAATTGTGGCGATCAAAGTGTTGTCTCCTCAACTCGCTTCCACATCACCCGCCCGTCGACGATTTCTGCGAGAAGCTCGATCAGCAGCGGCCATTCGTCACGATAATGTTGTCGCGATTCATGCGGTCGAAGAACATCCAATCCCTTACCTTGTGATGGAATTCATACCTGGCAAAACCCTCCAGCAGGCACTCGACGATCAGGGTCCGCTGGCGATCGACGAAGTCCTGAGGCTAAGTCAGCAGATTGCCGCAGGACTTGCTGCTGCACATGCACAGGGACTGATTCACCGGGATATCAAGCCCGGGAACATACTGCTGGAAGAAGGAATCCAGTGGAAGGTCAAGCTGACCGACTTCGGACTTGCCCGTGCAGCAGACGACGCCAGTGTCAGTCAGAGCGGTACCATTGCCGGCACCCCCATGTATATGTCGCCAGAACAGGCTCACAGCAGAGCGATCGACCAGCGGTCTGATTTGTTCAGTCTGGGCAGTGTCATGTACCAGATGGTCAGTGGACGGCCGCCCTTTCGAGCAGCCTCAACACTGGCGGTCCTCAAACGAGTGACTGAAGATGCCCCGAGGCCCATCCGGGAGATCATGCCCGAGGTTCCGGAATGGCTGTGTGGCATCATTTCACGACTGCAGGCAAAACAACCGGATGATCGGATTCAGACGGCTGCTGAGGTTGAAGCGGTGCTGTCTCGCTGCCTGCGCGAAGTACAAAGGTCCAGCACGATGCCGAGCACCATCACCCTGAATCTGGCGCCATCTGGACACGATCAGATCCAGACACTTCAGAAGGAGACTCAGCCATCAGCAGCAGAAGGCACCATGCTTTGGGTGGTATTGACTCTTGCAGCGGTGTGTGTCGCAGGAACTCTTGCAGCCGGGGCCACATTTGTGGCGGGCGGCTACAAGTGGTTTCAACTCAGTCCGCCGGAAATCACTACCGCCGAACAGTTCGACGAGACGTTTGCTCCGGAGGGATTCGCAGAGCAGGCCGGGAATAGTATACCAAATGCTGTTCTTGACGGGCATGCGATTGAAGAACCCGGAATCGGTTCGACCCCGGCATGGGCAAATGCACCATTTCCGCCAATCGATGCTCAGCGATTTCAAAACGAATGGGCCAAACACCTGAATATCCCTTCGGCACTGAAACTCACGACCGGCGATGAACTCATGCTGATTCCGCCGGGAGAGTTTCAAATGGGGACAACCGCGGAGGAAGCGGCGTTGCTTGTTCAAATGTTGACCCAGGCGGGACATGGCGCATTTGAATTATTTGTGGCCGGTTCAAGCAGCCCTCAGCATCGTGTCCGCCTGACACAACCATTCTATATGGGAAAGTATGAAGTCACAGTCGGACAGTTTAGTCACTTCGTTTCTGAAACGGGATATGTGACGACCATGGCCAACCTGCCGGAAAAGCGGTTTCTCTGGACGGATTCCGGAGAAGGAGAGGAAGCTTCCAATCGAGCCGTCATAGGAGTGAGTTGGGTGGACGCTCAGGCATACTGCAACTGGCTCTCCGAAAAGACTGGCGCTATCGTATCACTCCCGACCGAAGCACAGTGGGAATATGCCTGTCGAGCGGGCACAACAACACCATGGTATTTTGGGAACGACTTTACGATGGGAAAGGACCATGTCGTCGCCAAACCCGAAAGTCCCTGGCCACCATCCAATGTCGGCACTAAGAAACCAAACCCGTTCGGACTGCATGACATGCATGGCAATGTTGACGAGTGGTGTCTGGACTGGCATCAAACGGGCTTTTATGCCATCAGCCCGGTCGACGATCCAGTGATGCTGAATAATCCCCTGGACAACAACTCCGGCCGAGTTGCCCGCGGTGGTAATTCGTTCGCTGCATCCTGGTGGTCTCAGGCCACAACTCGAACCTGGGACTTTCCGGAATCACCGATCCTTGCCAAGGGGTTTCGAATCGTTGTGGCGGGTGACTTCACTAAGCTGGTTGAATCTCAACCGGCGCCTGACACCTTGCCAACGAGTGAGCCATCTGAGATTTGATCCGCAGTGATTGGACAACAGATCACAGTCCACAGACTGAAACCACCAGACCTTGATTGAGCAATCAGAGCTTTTCGACGGACTTCGCCTAGAACAACACGGTCGCACCAACCAGAATTGAATCAGCCGAAGTACTTGAAGTGAGATTCGTACCGGGGATCGGTCCGCCAGCAGTCTGAATTGGGCCGCTGATCGTGTTTTCGAAGAAGTGCGAGTAGGTCAGCGAGACCTTAAAGTTGTCCGTAACGCTCCATGTCGTTCCCGCATACGCCCCATGCTGGAGAGACAGCGGTGATCCAACGTTGTAAAACGAATCTGCGTCATTGATTGGATTCGTGTTGAATGAGTAACCCATTCTCAGAGCAGCAAAGTCCGTTGCCTGATACTGAACTCCCGTTGAAACCGCAAACACATCGTCCCAGCCCAGCCCGTTAACAGCACCCGTCGGACTGAACCCAGCGGTTTCGTATCCGCGTGTGTCAGAGTAGTTCAGGAATTTTCCGTCTACGGCAATCAACAGACGATCGAACCCGGTGTATGCGGTTCCAAGCGAGACTGTGAGAGGCGCGTCCAGTCCGTAGTCAATCGTCCTTGGATTTCCGATCTGATCGCTTGAATTGTATTCGAAATCGCTGAACCATTGTGGACTCCGGAGAGCAGCTCCAAATTGCCAGCAGTAATCCGTCTTGTAGAAGGCTCCAACCTGAAACCCAGCCCCCCACTGAAATGACCCATGGTTCATCGATGGATAGGTAGGAAATCCATTTCCGTTGGCATTATCCGGAGCTGCAAGAATACCGGGATCGATACTCAATGATGCCAGATTGACGATTGGCGAGAACCCGACTGAAAAGTCGTCCGTCAGATGAAGGGCAATTGTCGGCATTACCTGCACGAGCTGGTATTGCGTGTAAATTGGCCCGACGCCAATCCCTGCCGGCAAAGGAGGGGTGAGCACTGGATTGGAGGCGCTGCCGGGGTAGTTGACGCCGAAACCGCCAACCGACAATACACCAACCCCATATGAATAGTTTGCCCCTTCCGGATTGTGGACGATGCCGAAGTTCGGAAGAGGAAAGATTCCGGATTCACTATCGGTCGAACCAGTAAGTGTTGCGGCCGGAAATCCTGGAGCCAGGCTTCCGGCGTTTACAGTCGACGAGACTGTTGAGTGTGGCATAAGTATCTCGAGACCAAAGTCGGTACTCGAAGGCAGCGCTGTAATGGTCGCCGGGTTCCATTGAAATGCCCCCAGTGTGTCGACAGGAGCTGCAGTGGTCGTACCGGCCATTGAACGCGCGACCGGGCCTGTGCCGTTGAGAGTCGAACCGAATTGCGCCTGGGCCTCGGAAGTCGTCCCGGCAACCGCAAACGCTGCCGGAAGAAGGACTCGAAATGCCCACCTTCCACACCGATTGGGGTTCGTAAAGATGTCCTTGATTGCGCTGGTAATACGCCCCGGATTCTGTGTCAAACGCGTCGATTCACTCATATGCAGTCTCCCCCTTTTCGGAATAATCGGCAAAATCGTTATATTCCTAGAGGCAAAAGACTGTCGGATCCCCGCAAATGCGGGTTCCTCAGCAGAAACGCCGTGCGACCGAAAAGGAATAAGTGCTCAGAACCGCGTCTGTGTCTTCAAGGTATTCTCCTGAGGAAACCGTATCCACCAGCCCGAATCCGATTGACTCAAGCAGTTGTCGCGGGTTGTCCGTCCCGAAGACAAATGATTCACCCAGCGAGTCCATTCCTTCGAGGAAGCCAATGATTCGCTGATTGTTGGTCCTGCGGGTCACAACCGCAGTATTCACAAAATCTACCCACAGGCAACTGAGAGGGTTCTGCATGATTTCAAGGAACGACGTGAAGATCCGGCGGTTCTCTTCTTCAGTGAAATACATGGAACAGCCTTCGAAAACGATGATGGTGGGAAGAGTCGCATCGAATCGAGGATGTGCTGTTAGAACTGCAGCAAGGTCATCCCGCTTGAAGTCCGCAGAAATCAAAACTCTCTGTTCACTATAATCCTTCTCCAGGAGCTTCGTCACACGTTGCCGTTCAGAGATCATCTCCGGAAGGTCGAGTTCAAAGAATACAACATCGTTGTGCTCGGCCGCATGGCGAACGGACCGCATGTCCAGACCCGCTCCAGCGAGAACGATCTGCTTTACACCCGCGACCTGCTCAATGAGTTCATCAATGTGCTGAGTTCGAGTGAGTACCATGTCCTTCAGCTGCGGCAGGATTGAATGAAGATGATCCGCCAGCAACTCTCCGTGTGGACCAGCCACAAGACTTGCATGAGGACACTGCACGCGAAGCTTTGGATGACTGGACGACTGAGCCCTGATTCCCGCGATCATTCTGGCCGATGCCTTCAGCTTATGACTGAACAGCGCGGATCGGGACGGCTTCTCTGCAATTGGTGACAGCTGGATCGTCGGCTGAGCAAAATACTTCATCTCGGCTTCAGCAGTCAGTTCGCCATTTGAAAAGAACTGCACGTCCAGAGACGCAAGAACTCGACTGCCCTGAAAGTAGCGTCTGCGGATGTCCGCAGCCTGCGCTGCATCAATCTGGCAAACGCCTGTGAGATGACCAGTACTCGGACTCTTGTAGCGAACATTCATCCCGGCAAGCCACAGTGATGCGGAAACATCCTCTCGACATGGATGAATTCCGGCAAGTGGCACGCCACGCAACAGTGAGGCCAGCGCCAACCCTCCGGTATAGTCCGCAGACAGAGAAACGAGTGCTGCCTGATGAGTTCCATGCTGGTTCGTCGTGGCTTTGTTGAGAGGCAACAGTGTTTCGCAGAAGCCTTCCTCAACTCGAGTGACACTCCAGTCAGATTGCTCCAGAACGGGAATCGACGCCCTCAGGAGTCGCGTCATCAGCTCAGGATTGACTCTGTTCGCAAAATCTTCTTCCCACGAAATGTCGAAATCGATTGGTGCATGAAGCGTCATTGATGCTGGTCCTGAAGAGATAGGTCGTGAAGACATAGGTCTTGATGGGGTCAAAACATTCGTCAGACTACTATGGAATCACTGCTTTTTGAGCAGGGAAACCCCGCTGCACACCTTTATGCGGTGTTCCGCAGTACAAAGGGACTTCACGCCCTGGGGACTCAATGCAATTCAATCTGGGAAACCTGCGCAAGACTCTCTTCACAATCTGGGGTAAATGAAAAAGACTGTTCGGGTTATCATGCCATTCTGAAAATCTCTGAAGTTTGCAAAGAAAGAATCCGCCGGAAAGCGCGTACGCGTGACATTTCTGATGAATATAGCTCGCACAAGATCTTCGAACGCGTTTGGCAAAACCGGGGTCAGGGCATTTGAGCGGATGCAGTCATCGTGACAAAATCTGGCGGCACCCGACTGCCTGCCGCAATTGATTTCGACGAAACTGAACAGTGCATCCAACAACACAGAACAGGCGTTACGATATGAAGAGCACGAGCCAACACGACGAGCGGATTGCAAAAATGACGTTTTCTTCAGTGTATCCGCACTACGTCGCGAAGGTTGAAAAGAAGGGGCGATCCGTTGAAGAGCTGCATCAGGTGATTCAGTGGCTAACTGGCTACGACGAACGTGCCCTGCAGAAGCACATTGAAAAGAAATCGACCTTTGAGGAGTTCTTCAAACGTGCGAAGCTCAATCCAAATGCCCACCTCATCACGGGGCTGATTTGTGGTTATCGCGTAGAAGAAATCGAAAATCCTCTCACGCAGCAGACGAGGTATCTCGACAAGCTGGTTGACGAACTTGCGAAGGGTCGAAAGATGGAGAAAATCCTGCGGTCGGAAGAGGCTTAGCCTCGGATCATTTCGGCTTCACGGCGTAGAGCTTCGATCACCTGCCCGAGTTCCATCAACAGGATCTTTGCAGAGGCAAAGTCTTCCGATTTACCTGCTGAGTGAAGAGCTTCGCCAAGATCTGTAAGTCCCTGCAGTCCCACCGTTCCGCCGGTTCCCTTAATCCAGTGAGCAAGTTCGCACAATCGTCTGCCGTTGTTATCAGCGATAACCTTCGTGATCTCCGGATATGCAGCTTCGATCTTGGCAACAAATCGAACCGCCACATCCCGGAACATCGGATCTGATGGAAGCGCGACAGAGGACTTGCGAACCGCGGCTCGGATGTTGTTTAACGACGGAGAGCGACTGTCATCTGTCGAGCCGTCTTCTGCATCAACAGCATCTGTGCCCAAAGATTCGTGAGTCGCTGCTGCAGTCTGAGGAAGCTGTTGAATCGTTCGACCTACCGCTTCAGCAACGCCCCGCAGTAACTCAGAAATCGTGATTGGTTTGGTGAGATATCCACTACAGCCTGCTTCGCGGCAACGAGACTTGTCGTCATCCGTGCCATTGGCCGTAATTGCAAGGATCGGAATCGTAATCCCTTGTTTGCGTAACGCTTCAGCGGCCTGATAGCCATCCATGACGGGCATTTGCATGTCGAGCAAAATCAGATCAAACTGATGTGACTCGACGGCTGCCAGAGCGTCTTTTCCGTTTTCGGCAAAATAGGTATCCGCGTTTGCTCGCTGCAGCACAAGAGAGAAAAACTCCCTGTTGGCCTCGACATCATCTACGATCAGAATTCGGATGTCGGAGAGATCAGCCTGGACATGCGCTTCACTCGGAACATCGGCGATCTGTTGTTCTGCTTCGGCCTGAGACAGCATGCGGACATTCTGGAGAGGCCCGGTAGCAATTGTCACCGTAAATGTGCTGCCAATTCCTGGCTGGCTTGCGAGAACGATATCGCCCCCCAGAGCCTGAGCCAGGTGGCGACTGATTGGCAGTCCGAGTCCCGTACCACCAAAACGACGATTGACGGTCTCATCAGCCTGCTTGAATGGCTCAAAGACCAGCTTTTGAGCAGCCTGGTCGATACCGGGGCCTGTATCTCGCACCTTGATCCGCATGCGACTTAACAAAACATCCGTCTCGATCCTCAGATGAACGCCTCCAGTGGACGTGAACTTGATCGCATTGCCAATCAGATTTGTCAGAATTTGTCGAAGTCGCGTTGGGTCTGTTGTAATTGTCTCCGGCACTGAACCCACGATTGCCATCGACAACGTCAGGTTTTTGTCGATTGCACGAGACTGCAATGCGGACAAAATGTCAGAAAACAGTGCATAGGGAGCACATGTCAGCGATTCGATCTGAAGCTGCCCGGCTTCGATTCGGGACAGGTCAAGAAGGTCGTTCAGGAGCCGATGGAGGTGCGTACCATTGCTGAGAACTCTCTGGAGATAGCGCCTCTGTTCCGAATGGAGGGGCATTTCACCGTGGAGCAGTAATTCCGTGAAACCCAGAACAGCACCAATCGGTGTTCGGATTTCATGACTCATCTGAGCAAGAAATTCGCTCTTCGCGCGACTGGCACGTTCGGCCGAGTTCTTTGCCGTGGCCAGTTGTCGCTGAACACGCCGAAGATTCTCAGCTGTTTGCTGCAACTCATGAGAACGAGCTTCAACGGCGGCCGTGCGTTCTTCAACAATCTGTTCAAGGTTTTCATTAAGTTCCTGAAGGCTCTTGAAGCCATCAGAATTTTCAAGTGCTGCGCCTGCGATCGCAGTGAGATATCTCGCAATTCGAAGCTCGTTGACACCGAACAGATCACGCACCTCAGAGTTGCTCACTACAAGACATGACATTGGTCGACCGCGAACGATGATCGGACAGACCAGCAGCGAGCGAAGTTCAGAAGAGACTCCACTGGCACAGACGGCATCATGTGACCGGAGTGCCGCCAGAGCATTCTCACGAATGCCTTCGGAGAGAGTAACGGGCTGCCCCTGATCGTCGGTGAGGATGATCTCACTATGAGTGCTTCTCAGCAGTCGTCGAGCCGCATCGGCAACACAGTTAAAGATAAAGCCGGGTTCCATTCCCGAAGCAATTCGGCGACCGGATTCGAGCAAAGCATCGAAACGATCAACAAGAGAAAGCGTTGAATAGATTCTCTGTGGCAACTGTTCATTCCGGAACGCTGCTGCCCGATTCTCGGCCAGTTCCAGCATCTTGTCTGCATCGGAATAACCAAGTTCGGTCTGAACGCGAAACAGCAGCAACTCACTCTGAATCACTTCATGTTCAGCCTGCTGATTCTGAGCGACTTTCACACTTTGCTGAATCAGCCACATTGCCCGCCGATTGCAACTTTGGAACACGAATGCCATTGCGTATTCACGCAGTGCATGCGGCAGTTCATTTCGAAATCGCAGGGCAATCAGAACCGCCATTCGGGCCGCTCGACGATGTTGTCGGATCAGGGCCTGTCTTGGTCCGCGCGTAACCGGAGACTTGTTCTCCAGAACGCATCGAATTGCGGTTGCCTTCCAGGCATACAGAGGGGATGTATAGGTATTTGATATTCCTGCTTTCCGTGCGACGTCGATACCCTGCTGAAACGCTTCGACTGCATCGTCATAACGCTGCTCGTAGAAGGCATGAACACCCTTGGCCAGAAGTACGTGCGCCTGTCCCTGTACATCAGAACGGGGTCGATCGAGTTCCTGCTGAAGGATTCGTGCCGGCACATCTCCATTTGCAGCACGTGCCCAGACTTCAATAATGTTTCCGCAGATTTGGTAGTCGCCGACTGCCAGTCCGGAATCGTAAGCTTCCCGTGCCAGCTGAGCAGCCTCGCGAAACCGACCGAGTCGATACAGCGATGCTGCCACCTGATACTGGGCTATGTGTTTCTCCCAGAAGTCACCGGCCTTCTCAAGAATTCGCACACTTCGACGACCGACGTCTACACATTCTTCAAAGTGCGCTGCCGAATACAGAGCAATCGCAAGACAATGCAGTGACTGCCCCTGCCCCCACAGGTCATTCTGAGCAGTTCGAATCTGAAGTGATCTGCGACCATAGCGAATTCCCCGTCGCCGCAACGGTATCAGACTCATCGCCGGCGCGTGTTCCGAGTATGCCTGAGCAAGCTCCGCAGTGGGAGAATAACACTCAGCCAGATTCATGCCTCTCAGATGAGTATGCAGAACCTCCAGCTTGCTGCGAACGAACCAATATGCGTAAGCGAGACGACTATGAAGTCTCCAGATCAGACGATCGGCGGTCGTGGGAGAGACTCTCTTCCGAGCCGGATATCGCTGCGGCAGAAGAGAATGAACTACCTGAATACCAATCTGCTTCAATGTCGAAAATGGAAGCTTCCAGGGAGCCGGCAGCTGGACACCCAGACCCGCCAGAGCGGATTCCCAGAGCTCGATTGCGAGGTCCTTTCGATCTTCCTTGAATGCCAGTTCGCCGAGCTTCAGAGTGACTTCTGCCTGAGATTCCCGTGAACCTGCACACTTCAGAGCACGCTGAAAGAACTCTTCTGCCTCCTGATACCGCCCGCACAGCATCAAAACATCACCAAGACCATACAGAACCCCAAACTCAGGTTCCTCGCACAGAGCAAAGAAGCCTCTGAGTGCGATTCGATACTGCTGTTCAGCGGCTTCAAGCGCATGGCTTTCGCGTGCACGCTCAGCAGCTTCAACGGCGAATGGTTTTGCCAGATCGGGGCGTCCGGATGCGTTGTGGTGAAACGCAATATCAAAGACACGATGGGGTTCATGCTGAGTCAGGTAGTTTGCTGCGCGACGGTCAATCTCAACTCGACGCTGACGAGTCAGTGACTTCAGAACTGCATCCCGAATCTGATCGTGCATGAACGAACAAATCCGTCCCGATGCCTGCTCCCAAACCAGATGATTTCTGCGAGGTTCCTCAAGTAGTTCAAAGACCTTAGCCTGAGGAATCCCTGCAAGATCGGCTGCCATTTCAATGGAGAAGTCCTTGCCCAGAACAGCTCCAACAGCCAGCAGTGCACGCGACTCCGATGGAAGTCGAAACAATCGCTGCTTGAGGACTTCCGCAGCTTTCCCGGAAGTTTGCACGTTTCGAAGCTTGTCTCGATCAACCGACCAGCCTGAACTGGATGGCTGTATGACACGGCCTTCAACGAGTCCTCGCAGGACAGCTGATGCGACAAACGGGTTGCCTTCGGCCATCCCCCAGATTGAATCGAGCACCTGCGGAGGCAATTCGCCAGCCATCGACAGCAGCAACTGATCCTGATCTTCGCGTCTCAGCGGATCCAATGTCAGGATCACTGCCGATGTCAGGCTTTCTCGAAGTCGATCCGACGTCGACTCTGATGGCCTCATCCCAATCAGGAGCAGCGAATACTTTGACTGTGTTAAATGCCAGCATTCCAGCATAATCAGAGTCAGATCATCGGCCCACTGCATGTCGTCCAGCAGTAGAAGGACCGGCTTTCCGGCAGCGCCAAGAGCGCTGAGAAACGTTGCCAGAGCGACCGCAATACGTCGGTCAGTGAGTGCCTCAGGTTTGGATTCCGGAACGGCCATACCGAGTGCATCGGTCAGTTCCGGCGATGCAGCATAGAGCTCTCTGCCAAGCTCTATCATCTGGACGGCAAGACGTGACCGAAGTTCCTCGTCCTGTCGGATGATGCCAACACACTGGCTCAGCGTCCCCTGAAGCGACGCCAGTGGCGCGAGTCCGGGCTGATTCTGCCCCTGAGCACGGAGTACAAGGAACCCGCGAGCGACGGCGAGTCGAGAAGCCTCCAGCACCAGTCTCGTTTTGCCCAGGCCTGATGGAGCAATCAATACAACTGATCGACCAATGCCGGATTCAACACCCTCCATTTCGGATCGAATCACCGACATCTCGGAAGCTCGACCCACAAATGCAGGTTCGATGATGCTCTCTCGAGCATCCATCATCCCAAGAACGATTCGATCAGAAACACTGGTGCGAAGGCATTCCTGAATTCTCCGAATGTCATACCGCACTCCTTCAGACGACTGATAGCGATCGCGAGGATGCTTCTGCAGCAGTCTCAGAACAAGTTCGTTCAACGATGGAGGAATCTGATGATTCAATGACACCGGATCAGGAACCGGAGATGTCATGTGATGAAAGACCAGGTCGCCGGAGTTGAGTCCATCAAATGGAAGTCGTCCGGTCAGGCACTCAAACAGCAGCATTCCAAACGAATACAGGTCGGCTGCCGGACGAAGATCTTCTTCGATCGCCCCGAGTGTCTCTGGCGCAGAATATCGGGAGATCTCAAGAGCGGTCGCCGAATTGTGCTGGCTCTGAACAATCAGCAGTGGACCAAATCCGGCCAGAAACGCCCGAACTCCAGCACCTGTTCCCTGAAGGAAGACCTCTGACGGACGAATGCAGCGACGAATCAACCCCTTCTGATGCAACGTCGTCAGTGATTCCAGAATGCTGTTCGCTATGTTGAGGATCTCGTCAACTGTAAGATCACGGGCTGTGATCCGGTCGCGAAGAGTAACCCCGGTCATCCACGGACAACAAATCGAACACCCGGTATCCCGAAACTCGAATTCGAGCGGTGCCAACTGACGGTCAGACTCAAGCGTTGCCAGACGACTCGTTTCATACTCAAGTCGCATCCGAACTGCTGAAGAAACGACCGTCCCGAATTTCACTTCATGGATAACAACCTGTCGCCCCTGATCATCCTGAGCAATGTAAGAACACGAAACTTCATCCTCATTGAGAATGTGTTTTCTGCGATAGCGAGCCCGGATTTTTTCCTGTGGCTGTAGCAACACTCGCCTTCATCCTCATTCCGTGTCTGCGGCTTCGATCTGAATGCGAATCACGTCTTCTCGACGAGCAAGAAATGCGTCGAGGATATGCGGGTCAAACTGAGTTCCTCGGGCTTCTTCCATGATTGTGAGACATTTCCGAAGCGGGAACGCAGGCTTGTAAGGACGCTTGCTGCTCAATGCATCAAACACATCCGCAACAGCCGTAATTCGACCCTCAACAGGAATGTCTTCTCCGGCCAACCCAAGCGGATAACCATTTCCATTCCACCATTCATGGTGAGTCAACGCAATCCGTCGGGCCATCTCCAGAATTGGAGAAGAACTCGTTTCCATAATCCTCGCACCAATCTCCGTGTGGCTGCGAATGATCGATACCTCATGTTCCTTGATCGGCTCGGTAATCTTCTTTCCGAATCCACAGTGCTTTTGCATGATCTCGAACTCTTCAGCCGTCAGCTTTCCGGGCTTTAGCAGCACCGAGTCTGAAATGCCGATCTTGCCGACATCATGAAGCTGGGCTGCTGGTTCAAGAATATCGAGTTGATCTTTCGTGATGCCAAGTTCCTCACCGATCAATCGGGCGTACTTGCCAACGCGAACGATGTGCTGACCTGTATCGTCATCGCGAAATTCCGCGGCACGCGCGAGACAGTGAATCACGTCGAGTCGAGATGCTTCGAGTTCAGCCGTTCGGCGTCGAACGGCTTCCTCCAGCTCTTCCGAATAGCGACACAGACGATCCTGATAGGTCTTCAGTTTTAGTACGTTGCTCAGCCGAGCTAACAGTTCGATCCCGTGCACCGGCTTCGCCAACAGGTCCGTTGCTCCGGTTCTCAACGCAATCAACTTGGTTTCCGGGTCCGAACTGCCAGTCAAAATCACTACCGGCGTGTGGGCAGTTCGAGGGTCAGAACGGATCGCCGCCAGTATTTCCAGACCAGTGATTACCGGCATCTGGATGTCCAGAAGAATCAAGTCCGGCTTATGGACGCCAACCATCGGTAAGGCCTGACCCGCATGGTCAGTGGAAACGATACTCGTGAACCCCCCCTCCTTCAGGTAACGACTCACGACCTCGATGTTCAGAGGCTCGTCGTCCACAATCAGGATCTTTGAATGACAAATATCCCGATCACAGGTGAATCGAGTCTCCTGCGAATCCGTAAAGGTTGATTCGGTCCTGATCGCACGGTTTGTTGTGGTAAGCATGACGATGACCCTGGCCGCCTCGACTGGCTGAAAATATGCCAAAATTCGACGTTCGGAAAACCATAGGTCATTAAAAAAACAAGGCACACTTTTGTTGCCGTTTTCCACCATTCACGCACGGTCCGCGCAAACTATGCTGATTGTGCGGACCCTCGCGCCGCGCCGAATTCGGCAGAATCTGAACGATCCACTCTTTCCGAATAATCAGCACTAAGTACGCAAGGGCTTCCCTGCCCACGCCGGGTCTCGGCCCGTCCGGGCGGAACTCGCCGACGGACGGAAATGTTGGTGGTGGCAATCCGCCATCTTTGATTGCGGGTCGGGCAGGAGTCCCCAACCTACATTTCGAGGACGGCGGCGAGCGCCAGAGTGCCCATCATGAGGACGATGGACCAGAAGGCGATCAATCGAGCTGACCGCTGCCGATGTTCTCGGATACTGAGAACAGCTTCGAGATTTGCAATGCGATTATATCGCAAAACCTGACTCTCATCGGCAGTTGCCACGGAATCGTGGCGACTTACACGTACGCCGGAATCTGTGCGGGACTGATTGCTGCTTGACGGACGAGACGACTTGTCGCCATACAGAGCATCTCTCTTTGCCGAAGATCGTGATGTTTCAAAGTGCGGGGAAAGCCCCACTGTTTCATGACGCGACGACTGTCGCACAGACCGTGACTGGGTATGAGTACTCATTGGATAACCTCGTGAAGGGAATTGCTGCTCATTCGTCGCAGTGCCGGAATCCCTGGCATGCTTTTCAACTTTTTATTCTGAGTCGACGCGACAGAACGTCGCGGCCTTGCAGAGAGACTCAAAGAAGTTGCCGCAGGACGACATCTTCCTGGTGCTGAGCAACAGAATTCCAATCATTCGGAAATCAGTTTACAGAAAATCAGGCTCGAAAATCTGTATGACGTGATTCTCAGAAACCTGAATCATCAAATCAGAAACGGGTCGGCGAAATTGGCCGAACAAACAAAAAGAACCCCGAACATGTGATCATGATCGGGGTTCTAAAAATAAGAGATGTCGTTGAATCGGACTTTATAAAGTCTCTATAAGTTTGACCATTTCAACCGGTCATCAAGCAATCATCAATTCAGGAACCAACAAGTTCACCTCGACGGACCGTCTCTGTGGACCGGCCTCGACGAGCATTCCTGCGAGCGACCTGACGGCTGGCACGTTCAACAGCCAGAGCAACAGCACGTTCGTGGCAGTCGGACTGTTCATGGATGATCACTTCACCTCGCCGAAGGAGTTGAAGGATGACGGTACAGCGAATCGAATTGCCACCCTTTGGGCCATTCTCATCCGTCAAAGAAACTCGAAGGTCTTCTATAATCGGTTCGAACCTGCCGAATGCAAACTGACATTTTCGATCAATCAGTTCGGCTGCACTTGCGGGCAGGCTGGAATCAATGTGGACACTGATCTTCATCGTTCTGAACCTTTCAACACAGGTTTCTGAATTCGAGACTTTTCATAATCAGTACACATCACACCGAACGCGTTACTTCTCCTTGCTGGATCATCGAACTTACAGACTTTTTTTCACGCTTACACAACGCTTTTTTCGTTCATCTCCGGCACGTGACGCCACACGTCTCATATGCCATCACTCACTCTTACGCTTCTCACACTAGAATGTTGCCGACGAATTTCAGTCTCGCCACTACTTTTCGTGGAAATCGCGATCGCGTGGAAGACTTTGAGGAATTCCGTACAATCCATCTTGCCACTCTGGTGACGAAGGTCCGTCACGCAATCTTACGGATTCACAGCAGAAACAGACGATTCCATGAAAACAGTGGGAGTTGATCCAGTATTTGCCGGAAAAACAGCAGTCGTCACCGGCGCCAGTCGCGGGATCGGTTTGGGGATCGCCAAAGCCCTTCTTCATGGAGGATGTCAAGTGAGCATCTGTTCGAGAAAACAGGATGACCTCACTGCCGTCCAGTCCTCCATTGAGGCGGGCAGCAATCTTCTTGCTGTCGCTGCGGACGTTGGTCGCGAAGCTGATGTTCAAAGGCTGTTCGATGAAACGATTGACCACTTTGGCAAGATCGACATTTTGGTCAACAACGCCGGGAACTTTGATGGCGGACCAATTGATCAGCTGACACTGAATGACTGGCAGAACGTAATGGATGCCTGCCTGACGGGACCATTTCTCTGCACACGTGAAGCCTTCAGACACATGAAAGGACTCGGAGGCAGAATTCTGAACATCGGTTCGATCTCTGCTCAACGGCCTCGCCTGTTTTCGGTTCCATACACATCCGCAAAATTTGGTGTCTGGGGACTTACACAGGCCGCTGCTCTCGAGGGCCGCGACTATGGAATCACGGTCTGCTGCCTGCATCCAGGCAATGTACTTGTGGAACGCAGGCAGAACTCCGATTCAGACTCCGACAAGGAACCAATGATGTCGGTCGACACGATCGTTCGCGCGGCAGTCACAATGCTGTCCATGCCGCCGGATGTCAATTTTCTGGAAGCAATTGTACTTCCGTCAGAACAACTTTACGTGGGTCGTGGCTAAGGATTCACACTGTGGACGTTCGCAACGGAAGACGATTCAGAATTCCGCCCTCCCGACGTTTGTCGTGGGATCTGCTCCACTTCAACAAACGTGTGCCACTCTGCGGCCATGATCGCAGAATGAATCTTCACGATGTACTGACAGCTCGCAAATCTGCTGCCACCAGAATTGGATGGCCGGCACTGTTCCTCAAAGCATTCGGCCTGGTAGCGGTTCAGATTCCCGAATTTCGTCAAACCTGGTATCGATGGCCGTGGGCTCATCTTTATCAGCATCCATCGAGTGTTGCAGCCATGACAATGCAGCGAATCGTTAACGACGAACGCTGGCTGTTTTGGGTGAATGTCCCCAACCCTCACGAACTTGCTTTGACTGAAATTCAGAAGCGTCTGGATTGGTCTCAGAACTCATCGGTTGAAACAGCCTTCTCAAAGCAATGGCGACTTGCTCACCTCCCAACCCCACTTCGCCGTCTTCTTTGGTGGTTGAATATCAATATAGCGGCCAAAGCCCGCGCGAGACGGCTTGGTACATTCTTCCTGTCAACTCTCGCATCAAGGGGCGCTGAGATTCAGGTTCCACCTTCCATCCATACATGCTGTCTAACATATGGCCCCCTCGATGAAAACTCTGTTTGCCGAGTCACTTTGGGATACGACCACCGCGTCATGGATGGTGCACTCGTTGCGGAAGGCCTTCAACTCCTCGAACAAATACTCAACACTGTCATCGTCGATGAACTGAAATCACTGTCATCTTCCTGAACCGATCTCTTCGGAATGATTCTCCCCGCATGACCTCATCCCTGAATCAATCAGTTGATCCCGAAACTGCTGCCATTGTTGATCTGCTTCGAAAGCAGCGAAATTCTCAGGGATGGTGGACGGGAGAATTGTCGACCTCCGCACTTTCAACGGCCACAGCCTGTATGGCACTGCATCTTGCAGCTCAGGCGACGCAGGATGATTCTGAACGTGTAGTCTTTCGGGGTCTGGTCGACGGCGGCGTCCAGTGGCTCATCAATCACCAGAACACTGATGGTGGCTGGGGAGACACGGTGCTGAGCATCAGCAACATTTCCACATCAATGCTGGCCTTTGCAGTCCTCACTGCAGCTGACAGTCATCACGAAGAGAGTCTGCAAAAAGCAAAAGCATATGTCGATCGACAGGGAGGCGTCACTGCCGTCCTGACTCGCTACGGAAATGATCGGACGTTTTCAGTACCAATCCTGACTCACTGCGCATTGGCAGGAATCGTGGACTGGAAAGATGTTATCCCTCTCCCGTTTGAACTCGCCTGCGTCCCCGCCGGTTGGTATGCGGCTGTCAGAATGCCGGTCGTCAGTTATGCACTTCCAGCACTGATCGCGATTGGTCAGGTGATCTTCCATCATCAGTCTCACTGGAATCCGCTCATCAGACTGCTTCGAAGGAAGTCCATCCCGAAGTCTCTCAGCGTTCTCCAATCCATCCAACCCCCAAACGGCGGATTTCTGGAAGCAACACCACTCACCAGTTTCGTTTGCATGAGCCTTTTAGGGTGCGGTTACCTGCATCATCAGGTCACGCAGAAGTGCCTTCAGTTCATCATTCAGTCAGTTCGCCCTGATGGCAGCTGGCCAATTGACACGAACCTGACAACGTGGGTAACAACGCTCTCAGTGAATGCCCTTTGCGGAGCTGTACCCGGCAGTGAGTTGACTGAATCCGAACGCTTCCCGATTCGTAACTGGTTGCTGAACCAGCAGTACAAAACCATTCACCCTTACACGAATGCGGCACCCGGCGGGTGGTCCTGGACTGATCTGCCTGGCGGAGTACCGGATGCAGATGACACGCCAGGCGCTATGCTGGCACTTCTGAACCTGCGACACCCTTCGGAAAACATCCCCAAGATTGAACGCGTGGCACTTCGAAACGCGGCACTCTGGCTGCTTGACTTGCAGAATCGGGATGGTGGGTGGCCTACATTCTGTCGCGGCTGGGGTACTCTGCCGTTCGACCGCAGCTCAAATGACCTGACAGCCCACGCTCTGCGAGCTCTAAGGACGCTGAACCGTCGAGTAGACTCCCTTTCCACGACAATGCGCGACAGAATCGCAGGAGCGGTTGTGAGAGGCAGGGAATTTCTTAGGAAAACTCAGAGAAGCGACGGGACATGGCTTCCGCTTTGGTTTGGGAATCAATTCAACCATGATGATGAAAACCCTCTGTATGGAACCGCCAAAGTACTCTTGTTTCTGCAGGACGATCTGAATCATCCGGCAACATCCAAAATGACCGATCAAGCGATTCACTGGATGCTGGCCAATCAAAATCCGGATGGAGGCTGGTCGGCACGAAAAGGCCTGGTAAGCTCGGTCGAAGAAACCGGATTGGCGGTCGAATGCCTGTCGTGTGAGAACTTTGTCAAAAAAACGGGCGTTTTGAACGCGACTCGACTGGGGGCAGAGTGGTTAAAACAGAGGGTGAATGAAGGGACAGTAGTTCAACCTTCGCCGATTGGATTCTATTTTGCCAAACTCTGGTATTTTGAAGCACTTTATCCCATGATATTCGCAGCATCTGGTTTAATACGCTGGGTGCAAACGAATTGCAACATGCCGGAAAGTTCGTCTCAGGAGTGACCTGTGTCCATAGTTCCCCCATCTGAAGATGTCGCAGTTCGCCAGCACGCAATCGATGATGATGATCCGGCGCCTGTTCGAAAGAAGGGCAAACGTCGCAGCACGACTCACCTGAAAGCAGTGCCTGGGTCGCTCGATGAACGCACAAAAATCAAAGTTGCCGCCGAACAGTATGCTCGTGGTCTCGACCGATCGCGTGCTTTCAGTCGTGACGAACTTGAACATCACGGCAGAACCTTGCTGGAACAGATGGAACTTCCCGAACGATATCTCGGCTTTGCCATGGTGATGGTGGGGAATTTCTTCTGGAAACAGCAGTTTCTGGCGATCCCGTTCAATCGTCGCATGCTGCTGCTGCCACATTGCCTGAAACACGCGGAAGGATGTCCGGCGGAGTACACCCAGTTTGGTCTCGACTGTGAACGCTGTGGCGCTTGTTCGATTGCAGATTACAAAGTACGTGCAGAACAACTGGGTTATAAGGTTCTCGTGGCGGAAGGTTCTCCTGTTGTCCTTAAAATTATTGTCTCCGGGTACATTGACGGCATTTTAGGTGTTGCATGCCTCAATGTGCTTGAAAAGGCGATCGACAAGATCCTGATCGCCGGTGTCCCATCCTATGCCGTTCCGCTGCATTCTGGTGACTGCCTCAATACAACACTTGACGAAGCCTGGGTCTGGGATGTGCTCGATAAGTATGAGCCGTTGCCGGAAGAAGCCACGACCAGTTACGTGCCTCTGATGAGAGCATCGAGCCGGATGTTCGAATCTGATTTTGATCGACTGCTGCCACGAATTCGCACTCGAGACGCTGCTCGAAGTGATAGTCCGGTGGCGTTTACTGAAGCTGTTTCCTACGACTGGTTGTCAAAGGGTGGCAAGCGATTCAGACCATTCATCACGCTGGCTGCGTGGTATGCAGCGTCTGGTCGATCACCGTTATTTATTGGTGATGCCACTCCCGAAATTCCTGATGCCGTGTGCCGAGTCGCCATGGCTATCGAAGCCTTCCACAAAGCGTCTCTGGTTCATGACGACATCCAGGATAATGATGCATGGCGTTATGGGCGTGAGACTCTGCATCGCAGCCATGGGACCGGACAGGCCATCAACATTGGGGACCACCTGATCGGACTCGGATACCGACTCATTCATTCTGCCAGGGAACTCGGTGCTGATATCGCCATGGATGTACTGAACAGCATGTCCACTGCCCATGTTCGACTGTGTGACGGACAGGGCGCAGAAATGCGGTGGCAGCAGTCACCGGACTGGAAGCTCACTCCTCTTGACGCTCTGCAGATTTACTCACTCAAAACTTCACCTGCGTTTGAGGCCGCACTGTATGCTGGCCTCCGAATGGCCGGGCATCCTCTGGCTGGCTCTGAGATTGTCCCCCAGTTCTGTCGTCACGTGGGCGTCGCGTTTCAGGTTTTAAATGACCTCAAGGACTGGCAGGGTGACCGCGACAACAAGATGGTCGCTGGTCAGGACGCTCTGGCACTTCGACCCACAGTCCTGCTGGCCCTGGCACTCAAAGATGCAACCGACGAACAGAGGGCAAAGCTGCAGGACCTGTTGTCCACACCAGCGGATCAGTCCAGTGAATTGACTCGGATTCAGGCACTTCGCGATGTCTTCGAATCCTGTGGGGTCTTCGAGAAAGCTGAACTGCTTGTTGAAAGATCTCGAGAAAAAGCTGAAGATTTGATCTCGGACATCGAAGATCAACCTGTCAAAGATCTCCTGACGTTCTTCGTCGAAACTGTCCTCGCCCGTGAAGCACCGCCTTCACCACCGGAAGAAAAAGACCCGGTGTTTGTGACCTTAGGGGCATCTTTGCCCGTGATTCCACTCAGTATGCCGGTCTTGAGCCATTCGTGACGGTCAGAAGGCCTCTCAGGAAACGTTTGTCTGTATGAAGTTCTTTCTTAAACTGCTGGTGGTCCTTGGAATCCTCGTAGGAATGGGATGGGGAGCCGCTTCTGTAGCTCTCCCGTGGTGGGCCGCTCGAAACAAACCGAAGTTCCGATCGGTAAAGGCGGAGACCGGAAATATTCGGATCTCTGTCAATGCCTCCGGATCTGTCAAGCCCGTGATTTCAGTCCAGATCGGGAGCTTTGTCTCCGGACCAATTCTGGATTTGTTTGTTGACTTCAATGAAGAAGTCAAAGCAGGACAGGTGTTGGCGACGATCGACCCTCGACTTTACGATGCAAACGTTCGCCGCGATGAAGCTGCACTGATGACTCGACAGGCAGAAGTGGAACGCGTCAAAGCCGAGCTGGGCCGTGCTCGCAACGACGAAGCTCGCTCGGTGGCGCTGAAAGAAGAAAATGTTGACTATATTTCCAAGACGGAACTCGACCAGTTCAGATTCTCGAGAATGGCGCTGGAAGCTCAGCTGCTGATCGCAGAAGCATCCGTTAAACAGGCAGAAGCCAACCTCGAAAATTCACAGGCCAACCTCAACTATACAAAGATCACATCGCCCGTCGATGGGATGGTTATCGATCGACTGATCGAACCGGGTCAGACACTCGCCGCCCAGTTTCAGACTCCGGAGATGTTTGTCGTTGCCCCGAAGATGAAGGAACGAATGCATATTTTCGCGTCTGTCGACGAAGCCGATATTGGCCTGATCAAAGAAGCTAAAGAGAACAAGCAGCCGGTCTTCTTTACCGTCGATGCTTATCCCGACAAGATCTTTGAACAGGGAGAGATCGAGGAAGTCCGATTGAGTGCCACAACAAATCAGAACGTGGTGACTTATCCGGTTGTTGTGGGAACTCCCAACGCGGAAATGCTGCTTCTCCCGGGGATGACCGCAAACCTCACGTTTCAGATTCGCGAACTGAAAGATGTTCTGAAGATTCCGAATGCTGCTCTGCGGTACTACCCCGAAAAACACCTGGTGCGACCTGCTGACCACGCTCGGCTCGATCTGTCGATTGTCCCGGAAGCTGAAGAAGATGAAAGTGCTTCAACGTCAAGCCTCGAACAGCCTGTGGACGATGCCGCAAAAGCCGGTCAGGCAGCTTCAAAGCGAATTGTCTGGGTCAAAGAAGGCGATCTTCTCAAGGCAATCGACATTCAGATCGGTGACAGCGACTATCAATTTACTCAGGTCGTGAGTGGTGACCTCAAAGCTGGTGACGAACTGGTCGTTGGACTCGAAAAGGCAAAATAGTCGATGAGCTTTCTGCTGACCGTATATGTTGCCATTCGAGCATTGGGCCGCAATAAGCTTCGCGCTGGACTTACAGTGCTCGGGGTTGTGATTGGCATCGCGGCAGTTACCACGATGGTGTCCATCGGCAGTAGCGCCGGTCAACTGGTGCAGACAGAACTTCAGTCCTTCGGAACTAACTTTATTTTCGTTCAGCCGTCGCGTGAAAAGCGTCGAGGCGTGCGGATGGGCAGCCTGCCATCGTTAACCGTCAGCGATGCGGAAGCAATTGGTAAGGAATGTGAAAACGTTCTCGTTGCATCTCCTCTCGTCGGTGCTGCCGGTTCAGTGGTGCGCGGCAACCAGAATATGCAGCCTTCAGAGATGTTTGGTGTCGGCGTTGACTACCTGACAATTCGAAACTGGGAGCTTGAGGCCGGGGGATTCTTTACGGAACGTGACGTCCGTGGCGGAAACTGCGTCTGTGTCGTCGGATACACGCTCGTCCGCGAACTTTTCCAGGGCTCAAATCCGATTGGTGAATCTATCCGAATCGGGAATATCCCCTTCACGATTGTGGGCGTGCTCCAGGCAAAAGGTGCAGCCCTGGACGGTCGCGACCAGGACAATGTTCTGTTGATGCCCTTTACAACTGTCAAGAAGAGACTGCAGGGATCACAGTTTGATGATGTGAACGCTGTCTTTGTTGCTGCTCGATCCCCCGACAGAATCATTGATGCCACTTCGGAGATTCGCCAGCTGCTGATGGAACGACATCATATCGCAGTGGGACAGAAGGCCGACTTTGAAGTTCAAAGCAGTAATGAAATCTCGAACTTCCTGGGACAGGTCACCGGAGTGATGACAGCCTTACTGGCTTCGATCGCTGGTATCTCGCTGCTGGTAGGCGGTGTCGGCATTATGAATATCATGCTGGTTTCGGTCACTGAGCGAACTCGTGAAATCGGCATTCGAATGGCGGTCGGCGCTCGAGGCCGTGACATTATGATACAGTTTTTGATTGAGTCGGTCGTACTGTCGTGTTTCGGTGGAGCAATCGGCCTTGCGCTGGGAGTTGGCGCTTCCGTGGGCATTACAACCCTGATCAATTCGATCTCTTCCGGCTCTGACTGGCCTGTCGTCGTTTCAATTCCTGCCGCAATTGTCGCCATGATTTTTGCAGCATGTGTCGGAGTGGTATTCGGTCTATATCCGGCATGGCGTGCCAGCCGACTCGACCCCATTGATGCTCTGCGTTACGAGTAGTCACGTCAACGGCGAAGTTCCGGGGCCAACCAGACGCTCCAGTCCCGAAACGCACCGTCCCCACCATCTTCGACAATCAATTCGAGGAGATCGACCCCCTCGACATCGACATCAACACTGCGCACAGTCTGCATTTTCGATGTGTCTACTCGTTCTGAACGAAACAGTTCTTTGCCATCGCCCTTCACGACAAACACAACAGACCCCTGCCCGGTGAGTCTGAGTCCATAGCCTGATCTGAACTGTTTCCATGCGCCTTTCAAACGGAGCGAGTACACCGAAGGTGCATGGGCCCAAAGCCCCGATTCATAGAAATTCCCATCCACTTCCAGCAGCGGAGACTGCCCCGCTTCTATCAGTGACTGGTCTCTGAGTACAGAGGCCCAGCCCACATGTTCGGTCTCGAATTTGAGTCGCGAGACACCAATCACAGCTTCCGCTGGTGAGACATCCGCGAGTGCGATGGGCGGAACTGGATTCAACAGTGCTCGAAGGTGCTCAATCTTCCTGCGCAACACGGAAGCACCTGGGAACTTTTCGTCAACAACCTTCGTGAGTTCCGCAAGTCTTTCGTCGTTTCTCGCAAGGTAGGCCTGCAGAGCTTCGATCGGAAGCAGGACTCCATTCTCCTGATACCGACGGTATTCAAGTTCGACAGATTCCCGGACTGACGGCGAAGCGATGTCAGCCGGTCTCGCTCCCATCACAGCAAACGCAATTCCACGTTCTTCATCTGTCAGAAATCGATCACCTTCAATCACCGAAAGGACCGATTGCTGCGGATTTGGAGGCTGGATCGCATTCACTGCATGGGCCTGAGTGCTCGCAGCATTCCATAGAGCTACAAACGTCCTCAATTCCGGATTTCCGTACCATGTGCGAACAGTCCCATCCCAGCCGGAACTGTGGATCTGATGACCATCGTGTGAAAAACACACTCCAGTAACACAATCCGTGTGTCTATCCAGCGTACAGACGCTTGCCATCTTGACTGTATCCCAGACCTTAACGGTTCGGTCCATACTTCCACTGACAAGTCTCGACCCATCGGAGTTGAAACCAACATCCGTAACCTGCTGCGAATGTCCCTGAAGCCTACCCAAAGATTCTCCAGTCACTGAATTCCAGAACATGATTGATCCGCCAGGAAGTCCTGCAGCAACCAATTGTCGCTTTTCGCAGAGCGCTATGACTGCGGCTTCCTCAGGGACCCTCCAGGACGAGTCGAATTCGTTTTGCTCTACATTCCAGCGGACAATATTGTTGCCGGCGCAATAGAGATGCTTCCCCGAAGTGTCGAACTCCATATCCATAAATCGAGACGGGATCTTTGACGATTCGCGAAGGATCGAGCCATCATTCACCTGGTAAACTACGATACGATCATCGATAATGAGTGCTAATTGTTCCCCATCAGGACTGAGGTCAACGACACTGGCGTCAGCGTATCCCGTTGGAGTGTCATAGAATCGACGTAGAATCGCCCTGCCTGTGGTATCCCACACTGCGCCTCCGATGAACAGGCGATTTCCGTCGGCACTGAAACAGAGCTTTCCATGAAGTGTGGGGACAGTGAGAAGCGTCCTGGCTGTTCTGGCATCAGCAACGGTTGTGACGAATTGGTCTGCCCAGGCAATAAACCGACCATCTGCAGAGGCACGGATTTGATAATTCAGATTCCGAGATGTCTCTATGATCCGACACGCCGGGTCACCTCTCATATCCTGAATTCTCACGTTCCCATCAAGGCTGACGCTAATGACACGTCGCTGATCACGACTAAGTGCCAGCGATGTGATTCGATCCTGGTGTCCTCTGATTCGACGAATCAACCGACCATCATCACTCCGAATGACGGCCAAAGTCTGGTCGACACTCCCGCAAATCAAAACACTGCCGTCCGCATTTAACCTGAGGCACGTGACGTCATCAGTATGCGGTTCCCATTTATGAGTTTTCGTCTTTGAATCGAGGTTCCAGACTTCAACGGTCGAATCGCTCAACCCCACATACACGCGTGAGTTGTCCGGATGAATTGCGATCGCATGTGGCGTTACCTGAAGGCCGCGGCGGATCACCGTATCACTGTTCCTCAGACTACTGCGAACACTTTGCGTCGCTGTATCCCAGATCCGAAGAGTACCATCGCTGAAACCTCCGGCGATCAGACTTCCATCAGAACTGTATGCCACACACCGAGCCGCAACTTTTGGAATTGCGAACACGCCCAGCAGGTCACCCGACACCGCATTCCATTCATACATTGCTCCGTCGTAACCAGAAGCAAGCAGTCGACTCTCGTCAGGAGACAGTGTCAGATCGTAGAATCCCTCGACATCCGGATATGTGAATTCGCGAATCAGTTTGCCACTTTCAGAATTCCAGCAAAACACAGCTTCATTTCCAGCCGCGTACACCGCTGAACCGTTTGCGCCAAACGAGACACGCTCGAAGAGTCCATTTTCAATCTTTCCGGACACAGTCAACGTACGAAGAGTCTCGCCGGTAGCGCCGTCTCGGATCTGAACCGAATACCCCTGAGTCACTGCAAAACGAGTGGCATCGGGGCTGAATGCGACACCAAACACACCATATTGAGTAAACTGATGAGGGTTCCTGTTCTGGAACTCACCAACATTACAGGAAAGAAGACACTGCTCGCTGCGGTTCCTCTGGAAATACCACTCCCACCCCCTGAGATCCGGCTCACCGTCAGACGGCATGCAATCTCGAAGAGCCTGATTGGACGCGCGAGTCAGATTCGTATTCCAGTAGGTCTCAGCAAGTCTGACATTTGAGATGTATGCTTCTTTTCGGACCTCATTACCCAATTCAGCCCGCTTCCGTTCGTTCGATTCACGAATGACAGCGGCTTCCGCTTTGTTTCTCGATCGGTTGATCAAAATCAGAGAAGTGACAGCCACGAATGCGATGATAGCAACGGCCACAAGTGCTGAGACTGTCCATGCACGATGCCTTCGAATAAATCGGGCCGTCTGCTCAGCCCATGACTCTTCGTGGGCCTCCACTCGCTCGTCGGCAAGCCAGCATTCCAGATCTTCGATCAGTTCCAGTGGCGTCGAGTACCTTTGAACGGGTAGCCGCGACATCGCTTTCAGGCAAATCGACTCTAGAGGTCCAGGAATCCGCGGATTGATCTGCCGGGGCGAAGTAAGTTCACCCTGAATCACCGCGCGAATAAGCTCGTGTTTTCCCACTCCATTGAAGGGAGTCTGTCCGGTCAACAAATGGTATAAAGTTGCACCGAGGCCATAGATATCAGTCGCAGGCCCAAGTTGCCTTAAATCACCAATCGCCTGTTCCGGACTCATGTATGCTGGCGTTCCAAGAATCGAACTTGCCGACGTTAGGTTGGTTCCCATTTCTCCAGAGAATTTTCCAGCACCGTATTCTGGCCCGGACTTTGGAGGCATTGGTTCATCAAGCGGTCCGCCAACGTCTGAGGTATTGATCGGCTTCGCGAGACCCCAGTCGAGGACAATCGTTTCTCCATAACTTCCGAGAATGATATTACCTGGCTTTAAGTCACGATGAAGAAATCCCCGGCTGTGCGCATATTCGATCGCATTACAGACATCGATCAATCGCCGCAGCAGTTTGCGAAGACTGGAGAGTCCGGCTTCGTCAAAGTGATTTCCGGAACCGACGGACGCGTCTAAATGAAACCGGTTGATGGCCGTTTCGAACGTGTCCCCGGACACCATGCGCATTGCATAATATGGCCGACCGTCATCGTATTGCCCGAAACCATAAACCGGCACAATGCCGGGATGCTCCAGCCGTCCGGTCACCTGAGCCTCTCGTCGAAATCGAGACCGAGATTCCGGATCATCCGCTGCGTAAGCCTGAATCTCTTTTAACGCAACCTCTCGATTAAGCTGAACATCGTCCGCAACAAAAACTTCGCCCAACCCGCCCTTTTTGAATGGCCTGACAATACGAAATCGATTCTGCTCTGAATTGCCTGAATGAAACATCATCTCCCGTCTGGCGGCATGGTCTGCTCGATACGGTGACTCCGCGGCTGTGGACAGCGGAGCGGCACTTTGGATCACGGTCTGGATTACTGTTTTATCACTCCCGTCTCCGTGCCGCCCCGGATCAGCAGCGTTCATCCGCTCATGCAGTGCTCGGTACGAACTCATGGACTCAAGGCAGTTTTGAACACCTCCCAGATGCTCGATGTATCGAGCCGACAGTACCGTCAGCAGCTCCCGAATGGACCGCGTCATGATTTGACGCTCGATCAGGAGATCTTCGAGAGCCCGTTGAGGTTGATCCATCCATGCAAGAAAACCCTCCATCAACTGTTCGATTGAGTAAAACTCCAGTTGTACTCCCAGGACGCTGACAACAAGGCTCCTTGCTTCTCGGTCCGCCGGTTCTGAAACTTCAGACGCCATGTTTCCGTCACCTCAGGGATTGTTCACGACATAGATCGATTTCAAGGAACTATGGGGCTTACGCTGTTGATGGTCAATCTTAGACTTTTGATTGTCAGCACAGACCCGTTGCGGTAATACGCTTCCATTTTCTTATTCGTCGCGCCTAAACTCTGGTTTCTGATCGGCTTTCCATTGTGGATCGACTGGTCAGTTGCCGCTGATCGCACCGATACAGCAGCCGGTTGGAAGTATTCGGACGTTGAGGGGAATTGAACATGGCCGGTCGCGCTTCGAAACAGACAATGGATCGCCTGAGGGAGATGTTTGAATTCCCGCTGTTTGTTCGGGAATTGACAGAGTCCGCCAATCGAAAACGCACCTATGCTCTCAGAGTCCTGACGGCTCTGATTGTCATCATGGTCTTTGGGGTCGTTTATTTCGAAATGACGTGGGAGCAGACCACCGTCTATCGAATGCTGGGCAGCGGAAACACTATGGCAGTCGCTGTACTGATTACAAACATTATCGCAATCTTTGTTCTTCTTCCGGCGATGTCTTGTTCGGCGATTGCGCTGGAACGTGAGAAACAGACTCTGTCACTCCTGCTGATTTCCGGGCTGACTCCCGGGACCATTGTCATCGAGAAGTGGCTGTCAAGGATGATGCCGATCCTTGTGATGCTGATTGCGAGTAGCCCTGTGCTGGGAATCGCATATGTCTGCGGAGGTTTTGGAACTGAACAACTGCTGCTCATGATCATTGTGATGCTGATTGCCACAATTCAGGTTGCCAGCACCGCGATCTTCTGTTCGTCATTCACCAGATCTGCTGTCTCGGCGTTCTGGTGGACTTACATCGTTCTGGCGTTTGTGATTTTCGCGCCGATGCTGCTTCAGGAATCGGGATTGTTCCCGAGTATCCCGTTTCGGTTTCTGAGCTCCGGACCGTCCGAGCAACTTGGGTTCGCGTTTGTGGTGTATCTGATCAGCATTGAATCGTTTATGTACCGAGCCTTTGATGTAACCGAAGTGTTCTGGTGCGCAATTCCGCCAATCTCAATGGCAATCTGTATGCTGATCGCCAGTCGGTTTGCTCTCATCCGCGTAGGAACAGGAGAAGGACTTTCGGTTGCACTTCAAATCAGAAACCTGAAGTCTACCGTTATCACAAAGTTCAAACAGCTGATCAAAAGCGGCCTTCCCGATCTGACCGGCAATGAGAATTCAGCGAACGCAATCTCGCAGTGGATTCACCAACCATCAGGGACTGCCAGCAGAGTACCAGCCGTGAACAGCCTTGGCTGGCGTGAACGTCAGAGTTCGATGATGTCCCGCTGGATGCTTTATGCTGGATTGGCGGCATTCATGGTGACCATGGAATTCTGGACCTATATTATCAACAGGGGCTTTTCCAACGATTGGGTTGGACAGGACATTGTAATCACCGCGGAAGTACTTCTGTCCATTATTTCGCTTCTGATTGTGATCAGTCTTGGATGCCGAGTCTTTGCCGGTGAATCAGAACGTCAGACGCTCGATTCTCTCCTTGTCCTCCCGATCACAAATCGCGAACTCCTTCGCCAGAAGTGCGCAGGGGTGAATCGAGCCATTCTGTATATCCTGTGCCTGTTTTTCGTTGCGATTGGGGTACATCTTCTGCTGGGTCGCTTCTACGAACCTCTGTTTATTCAACAACTCATGGGCCAGACTCCTGCCAATGGCTATCCGAACAACTACTACTGGAACACAACGCGAGCGTCGTTTCTTTCGATCGGCTGGATTGCTGCCGCAGTTCCGTATATCTGGGGTACTCTGTTCACAATCTATGTTTACATGATCATCTGCAAATGGACCGCGATCGGAATGGGACTCTGGCTCAAATCACAAATGAAGGCCATGATCGCGTCGATTCTCTGCATTCTGGTGCTCTGTTTTGTGCCGATGCTGTTTTTCGCTCTGATGCTGATCATCGCTGACAGTAATCCGAGCCAAATGCCTCTGTTCTTCTTTACATCTCCGATGTTTATCTACGGATTCAATCTGGCAGACGAAATGAGAGAAGTTCACCGAGCAGACTTTATGCCGGACTCGGCGACATTCGTCCTTTGTCTGAACCTGATGATCTATGGGGGTCTGGCTCTGTTTCTGAAGCTGTTCGTGAGTTCCAACCTCTCGAAACTGCTCCCGCGTCGATCACCCTGAGCCGCTTACTGAGCCGCAGGTTTTGGGATTGGCTTCACCCACGAAACCTGGGTCACAAGCTGATTCAGTGCCGCGTACGAGATATGTGCGTTCGTGGCATACTTTGGCGTGTTGTTTGACGGGAATGTGGCGAGTGTCGCATCACCGACAAGAAACACATTGAAGTCCTTTGAAAGATTCTCATAGCCAGCCGTCGTTCTGCAAAAGCACATATCCGTCGCATAGCCTGTCAGCAACACGTGTCGAACACCGTGACTCAGTAAAAACTCCCGGAGTGGCTCATAACCGTCGGCATCATAAATGACCACATCATCAGGATCGACTGTAACATCTCGAGTCACAGGAATCGGCTGCTGCCAGAACCCGGCGTGATTGAAGCGATCAGATGCGTCCAGTCCGGGAAACTGCCGAAAGTAGTCGATCACCGGTGTTCGCACCGAAAGCTGAAGAGTTTCGGGAAGCGGCTCACCCGTGTAGTTGAAGTTTCGAAGTTTGGCATCGAGCTCCTTAGCACCCTGTTCACGCTCCTGCGGAGTTGGTGTACCTCGAACCGACCGATAGACCTTGCGACGGATCGGGTCTTCCGATCCAGGCAAACTGTACATCACGAATGCCGCTTTCCCCCGAAGTGACTTCAGAAAAGGATCAATCACTTCACGCGTATGTCGAGCAGCAAGATGGTTTTTATCCGGCGTACAAAAGTCGGCGACTCCGGCCGGCTCTGGGGTATTCCACCCCTGACCATCATCGATTCCCCACGGATGAACCATGATCACAGCCGTTTCACTGGCACGAATTCGATTCGGCACTTCAATAATGCCGCGAGCATTGTAAGAAAACCGCCAGGCACGAACACTGAGATCCGCACCCGGGTCATCGACGAGTACCGGAGACTCATATCGCACATCTTCAACGACTGGCTGAACAAACTCAGGATAGTCATTCAACAGAGGACCAGGGTTCTCAAGTCGCACAAGGCGATTGGAATAGACTCGCTGCACTGTCGAAGCTTCCTGCGCCACAAGCACAGATACTGGGACAAAAAAGACAAGCCCAACGAACAACTGTAGAACGTTCATGGCCAATACTCCATGCAGATCACTTCAAAGACACCCGGACTCACCCGCTCCGTTCCGGCAGAAAGTATGATGATTCTCCAGTACGATGAATAGTCGTATCGAAGCCCGGAATAACGGCAGATGTCAATTCCGGTCGATGAGCATGGCCCACCTCTGTACAATTCGATACTCTGAGTATCAGATGTCGCTTGCTTTAGGATACGACAGGAATCTGTACCAATGAAATCTCTGTTTTCTGAAGACTCACTGACCAGAATTTACAACTCCGGCGTTATCGCGGTTCTTGTGATTGAACGAGTTGACGACGCGGTCCCGTTGGCGAAAGCGCTGCTTGATGGCGGCGTTGATATTATGGAATTGACGCTGAGGACTCCGGTCGCTTTGGAATGCCTCAGCCGGATCCGAAAGCACATTCCCGAGATGCTGGCTGGTGTTGGAACGATCCTGAGACCCGATCAGGTTTCGCAGGCTCTGGAAGCCGGTGCAGCCTTTGGTGTTGCTCCGGGCACAAATCCCGCCGTCATCCGACAGGCAATTCAATCGGGCCTGCCGTTCGCACCCGGCGTGATGACCCCGACGGACATCGAGATTGCTTTGTCCGAAGGATGTCGTGAGATGAAGTTCTTCCCCGCCGAACTCACCGGCGGACAAAAAATGCTGGCCAGTCTGCGAGCCCCCTTCGCTCATCTCGGCGTGCAGTTTATCCCCCTTGGCGGAATCACGACAGACAACCTCGAATCATGGCTGACTACGCCCGGTATTTTGGCGGCCGGCGGTTCATGGCTCGCTCCGCAGGCCGCCGTCCAGTCCGGCAACTGGACGGCAATCCAGCAGGAAGCTGCCAAGGCAAGAGCCATCATCAGCCGCGTTCGGTTGTCTGCAAGGTCGTAGCCGGAAGTGGGTTTGGCGACGGGCAGGAATGCCCATCCTACATTATTTTTTGGTGCGTTGACCGGCGACGGCACTGACTTCCTGAGCTGTGCCCCAGCGGAACAGCATGAAACCGAAGATGATTCCAACGGCCGACGCAGACAGGACCAGAGCAGGGCTTTGAGTAAACCCGGAGTTTTCGGTGGCGGCCTGTGTGGTGAGTACAAGCCCGACAACGCTGATCAGAAGACCCACAAGATCCGACAGAATCTCTTTCAGGTTGATACTGCCTCGGAACAGTACCAGCAGCTTTCCGAGCGCCAGCTGCAGTGCATAGCTCACAGTACCGGCCGCCATCAGCGCAAACGCAAGCCAATAGAAGGCGGGAAACTTCTGCGAACCCATTACTTCAGCGGCCCGATAGATCGGCTGGAGAATTCCTGCGGCTGCCTCTTTGGCCCGTTCGTCCTGATCCACCTTGTCAGCGATTTCCACAGCCTTCTCAGTTGCCTGACCAGCAATCTCTTTCGCTTTGTCGACAGCCTGCTGTTCCGGAGGAGTACTTTCAGCCGCCTCCTGTGGTTGTTCGGCGGAGACGTTCTCCTGAGCGGCGGGCGTTGGCTGTGATTCATCCTGAGCCATCACAGCCACTGAGGAGAAGGCCGCGATACAGCAAATGCAGGCGAACAACGTTTTCATAACTGGTCCTTCCGAATGATCAAACAAGGCGACTCGAATTTACATATTCGTCGCTGCGTGGAGTTTATCAGCCGAAATCGGGCGACTTACACCGGCCAATTCCTGCAGCGTTGAATCGACAACGGGCTGTGGGCACGACCAGACCAAAAAAAACATACTTTCTCGAACGGCTCGCTCAGCAGGATGTCCACTCACGAATCCAGCCCCTTTAGTGGAACCAAGCCAAACCTGAGCCGCTCGAATCGCGAGCAGATTTGCGCGGCGACGCAGTTCATCAGCCGACATACTCATCGCCTGCGAACACGACTCAGTACCCGCCAGCAGCGCTGAAGTCAGAATTCGATACTCGGCCTGCAGGGAATCCAGCAGGAACATCTGAGCATCACGTCCCAACAGTTCCGCTGCACACTGCCGGAGACTGTCACCTGCGGCTCCCAAAGCAAGCGCAGACGTTGCCAATGACCCGGCGCCTCCTCCGGCGGAAGCCGTCATCACTCTTTCGACCGGCCCGTGCAAAACATGCTCATCCGAAACAAATACATTTCTCAAACCAAATGCACTGGTCTCTGATCGGCTCAATGCCAGCAGTACAACCGATGGCCCAACCTCAACGCCTTCCTCGCGGCGAGGAATGGCGGCGAGCAGCTGTGTACCATCCGGGCATGTCCCCCCTGTGACGAGCAAATCAGAACGTTCAGCACCAGTCGCCCAGGGGACAGTTCCGTTCAATACAAACCCCTGTCGAACCGGATCGCGGACCGCCGACACGGCAGGTTGAGCCAGATGCTGACGCGACGTCGTCAAATGGGAAATCCCAATCGTCGCGGTGACAGCCCCGTCAGCCAGCTGCGGCAGCCAGAGTCGACGTGCGATTTCGTTGCGAGAATTTTCAATTCGTTGGCAGGCTGCGTTTCGCTGGGTCAGAATAAATGCCGTGACCAGCGATGCACCTCCCAGCATCTGATAGGCTTCGAGAATCTCAACAGGGGTTCGGCCTTCCCCCTGAAATTCAGCCGGGAGATTCCAACGGTATCCCCCGGCTGACTTTAACGCATCAAGCTCTGCGGCTGGCCAACCGGACTGCTCCGAAGTGTTTCTGATCAATCGGAGATCCCGGATCAGATTTTGAAACCTTTCGGATGCAGCCAGGCTGGACATGTGACGTATACTTCCGAGATCCGCAGAGATCAAAGAATGATCGAAGTCTTCTGCTCAGCGAGCTGCAGCATAAACTTCTGAAGTCGATCAGCCATTTCGTTTCCATTCGGAGCGAGGCCGGCAAGTACCATTGCATTTGCATGGAGCTGCCGAGCACATTGCTGAATGAACTCTGAGTTTTGAGGACTTCCTGCAAGCTCAGAAAGCCGCTTAATCAGTCCGGACTTGGGGTTGATTTCGAGAATCATCTTCGCCATCTCGAAGTCCGGAGTATTCATTCGAAGGACTCGCTGCATCGTGGTACTCATGGACCCCTGAGCATTCACCAGGCAACAGTCACTTTCCGTGAGACGTTCCGACTGACGAACATCCTGACACTGATCCTTGAGGGCTTCACGGAAGATTGACAGTAGTCCTTCAAAGCCAGCTGGAATCTCGGCCGCGGAGTCAGTCTTGTTTTCCTCTGAGGAATTCTCGTCCTTCTTCTTTTCAGGAAGTTTGAGCTCCGCGGAGTCCACCGACACAATTTCCTTCTTGTCGAACTCACCAAGTCGCGACAAAAGATATTCGTCTGCCGGATCGGTCAGCACAAGCACTTCGAGACCGCGAGAACGGAACACTTCCAGATTTGGGTCTTTCAGAACTGAGTTCGGATCTGTCCCGGTGATGAAGTAAATCTGTTCCTGCCCTTCCGCCATGCGACCGCAGTAGTCTTCCAGCGAGACCAGAGCCTCCCGGGATTCTGATCGAGTACTTCCGAAACGAAGCAGTCGAGCGATTCGATCCTGATGATCAAAATCGCTGGAGATTCCCTCACGAAGAATGACGCCGAATTCCTGATAGAACTTCCGGTACTTTTCGGGTTCATCTTTTGAGAATGAATCGAGATGATCCAGGACCTTCTTTGTGATCACCTTCTGCATTTTGCGAAAGACAGTATTGTCCTGCAGCGCTTCTCGCGACACGTTCAGCGGCAGATCGGCCGAATCCACGATTCCTCGCAAAAACCGCAGATAATCCGGCAGCAGATCTCGATTGTCGCTCTGTACGAGAATCCGTTTTGCACACAAATGAAGCCCATGATCGGATCTGCCAAAACCGAGTTTCTCAAGATTTGCATCCGGGCAGAACAGGATGCTGTGGAACTGAAAAGGAGAGTCTGCCGACAGATGCAGATACCACAGAGGCTTCTGCCCCGGGAAATGAGTCAGGTACTCATAGAAGTTGTGATACTGCTCTTCCTTAAGCGTATTCTTTGGCTCAACCCAGATGGGTGGCTGATTATTGATGTGTTCCGCTTCAAGAAAAATCGCATGCGGCACAAACGTAGAATACTTCCTCAGAATATATTTCAGGCGAACGGGATCCGTAAATTCATCAAGTCCTTCTTTAAGGAACAGACGGATCTGAGTTCCCCTTTCGGTCAGTGTCGGAAGTTCCGTGATGGAGAAATTTCCGTCTCCCGTCGACTCCCATGACCATCCGGTGGAATCGCTTTCACTTCGAGTATGGACCTCAACACGATCGGCAAGCATAAAGGCCGAATAAAAACCAACACCAAACTGGCCAATGAGATTCAGCTCGGATTTTTGATCATCAGATGACCGGGCCTTCGCCTGGTTCAGGAATTCAAGTGAACCGCTGCGAGCAATTGTGCCCAGATTCTTAACAAGTTCATCGCGTGACATTCCAATGCCATTGTCGCGAATCACCAGCAGATTGTTGTCCTTTGAGGGCTCAATCGTGATCCGCAGATCATCACTGCTGCCACCGCCTGACGTCAGTTTTGTATAGCGGAACTTGTCCAGTGCGTCGGAAGCATTGCTGACAAGTTCGCGAACTGCGATTTCACGATTCTGATAGAGCGAATGTGACAGAAGATGCAGGAGCTGCTTGATCTCTGCCTGAAATGTAAACTGCGATTTCTCGGCTTGAGTGTTTTCTGTCTGAGAGTTTTCTGACTGTGCTGTCATTGGGACACCTCGGTTTCGTTTCCTTCCTTCTTCATTTTCCAAATGATCATGGACGACAAATCCCATCGGTCCTCAACAAACCATGGACCGATGGACTGAATCTCGGTTCGCTCGGGAGTTCTAAGGATCAGGGAGACATTGGGGTCACTGATTTCCGGTTTCGCAAGCCGTTTAAGACTGGCAGCAAGAGGTTTCCCGGCCTCCAGCTGTGGCACCATCGCATACGGTGGATCAAAGAAAATCAACGTGTAAGGGATGAAGTCTTCACCGCCTTGAGGCCGGAAAGACGTGCGGCGAACATCTGCACACCAGCAAATATACCGGGACTCGGGCGCAATGGTCTGGACATTGGACTTGAGAAACGAAAACGTCTCTGTATCGCCCTCAAAAAACACGCAGGATGCTGCACCGCGGCTCAGCGATTCCAGCCCCATTGTTCCGACACCGGAGAACACATCTGCAACACGAGCCCCTTCGAGTTCTTCCTCCAGACGAGCAAAAACACTGGTTCGTACTCGATCTGTGTAGGGCCGAGTGGAGTCACCAGAGGGAGTCTTCAGTAACCTGCGACGATATTCGCCCGCAATAACCCGCAACACCATAAACCCCGCCCCTGAACAATGATAAAGAACCCGGTTCCCCTGAAGATGAGCATCGTACGCGTGGAGGATGGACAGGATCCAGTCAATGCAAACCGGAGCTTCCGGAAAAGAAAACCTGGAAAATTCCCGAAAATTCCCATCCTGAATCTCCGCGGGAAAGTCCGTGTTTTGTGAAATTTCCGCGTTACGAAGGATTGACACCTGCCGTGAACGAAACTCTACTTCCCCCCAAAAACACAGGGGATTTCCGGAACGACCGGGGGTTTCCTGAGGGAGCGGTTAACAGAAGCAGTTAACGACATCAACAAGGTTGTGTGAACAGAAGAAACTCACGGAGTAAACGACAGATGGCGAAGAAACCGGAAAAGACATTGTCAAAGACCGACATCCTGAATGCCCTGGCAGAAGCCACCGGACAGAGTAAGAAGGACGTGAGTGCAGTTCTGGATGCTCTTGAAGGAATCGTAGAATCCAGCATTACCAAGGGTTCTGGCATCTTTACGTTGCCCGGATTGCTGAAAATCTATGTGCACAACAAGCCAGCGACAAAAGAGCGAGTTGGCCGAAACCCGGCAAACGGCGAAGAGATCACGATCAAAGCCCGACCGGCTTCAAAGGTCGTTAAGGTAAAGCCACTGAAGAAGCTGAAGGAAATGATCTAATCCGATCATTTTGACCCCAAAGATCGCGGAATACTCGGTCGGAGGAGGCAACTTACGCCTCTTCCCCGAGAACTCCGGATTGATGTGGAAAGTGTTGAAACCCTTCAGCTAGACCGGATTGGGCCTGGCGTCAAGAGATCTTTCTACTGGACTTCTTGACCACCAGATGCAGTCTGCGTACAATCTCCGGCAACATCTGCTGGTGGTTTCGGCAGAAATTGCCGAACCAGAAGAATAGCTATGATGTCTAAAACTCATGTTTCCGGCATCATTGCAGGTGAACATTTCCAGACTCATTATCTTTGGGGCTCAGCGGAGATGGACTCCGCTGAAAAAAAGGTGCAGACATGCTTGTGCTTTCACGGAAGAAGAATGAGAGCATCGTCATTGATGACAATGTGATCATCACCATTGTCGAAGTTCGAGGTGATAAAGTTCGCCTCGGGATCGAAGCTCCGAAGGACGTGCCTGTTCATCGGAAAGAAGTTCTCGAAGCAATTTTAAATGAAAAAATGAAGTTTCATCCCTCGTCCTCCGAAGAAATGTCTGGTTCGAATTGATATCATTTCGGACCTCAATCTAAGGCCCTATCGTCTAGCTAGGTCTAGGACATCGGATTTTCATTCCGGTAACGGGGGTTCAAATCCCCCTAGGGTCACTGAAAAAGCCGCAGCGTTTGCTGCGGCTTTTTTTATTGCCTCGTTGTGTGTTCGACCGTATGAGGTGCTCGACCATAGAAGGGGCTGATCCGCAGCGGAACGGGCTCGGGCAGGAATGCCCAAGCTACAATTAGAGAATCCGACAAATCTTTGTTTTCCCTAAACGAATTTGCCGGATAACATTGTCTGCAAATACGGAATCATCCAAAGAAGCGATGGAACCTCCCAGCTTGCGGCAACCTGTCACTTGCCGAATTCAAGTTTCTGCACATACAGTGCCTAATCCTGGGCTCGTTCATTGGTTCTTCCCAATTGCTCGCCGGAATTTGCATCTGCCGTCATCTTCTAGTTATTGTGGGAACTTGCGTGACCGAGACGATCCAACGAGGGAGTTCCTGATCCTTGGTTTCCCAGTCACTCAATAACCAATACCTATCGGACCCCGATGTGCAGTTAATGCTGCGGGTTGTTAACGGGGATCATGCAGCGTTTGAACAGTTGGTCGCACAATACCAGGACCGGATGGTCGGTTTTTTCTTCCACCTGCTCCACGATCGCACCTCCGCGGAAGACCTTGCACAGGAAGTCTTTCTAAGAGTCTATCGTTCTCGTGACCGCTACGAACCAAAGGCCCGATTCTCGACCTGGTTGTTCCGAATTGCCCATAATCTCGCCAGCAACCAAATGCGTGGATCGATTCGTCGGCGAGAAATCCCGCTTGCGCCGGGTTCGGATGCCTACGATTTTCGACCACAGGGCGAAATCCTGGCAGAAAAATCGGCACTTATGCCCACCAGACAGCTTGATTCCTTAGAAATGCAGGACGTCGTCAGGAATGCGCTCGACGAACTTGGAGAACGTCAAAAGACAGCCGTTCTGCTTCATAAATTTGAAGGCATGAGTTACGAAGAGATCGGTGATGTGATGGGTTTGGGTACAGTGGCAGTTAAGTCACTCCTTTCCCGAGCACGCAGCAAGCTTCGTGAAACTCTCGAACGATACCTTTAAGGCATGTCACAGGAACCTCAAAAATCAGGCGCCGACCCACTCGCGATTCAGCTTGATGACCTCGTTGCATATCTCGACGGGGAACTCAGCGATGTCGAAGCAGATGTCATTGAACGTCGCCTTGTAACAGACACACCGCTCCGAAAGCAGGCTGAAGATTTCGATCGAACATGGCAATTGCTTGATTCACTTGGCGAAGTCAGTGCCAGCCGCGAGTTTACTCAAAAGACATTGTCCTCGATGACTGCCACCACGGATACCGACGGGGTGGACGAAGATGAATCCGGCATTTCAAAAAAAACGGACTCGCTAACGAAGTTCCTTCTTCGACAGATGATCTGGCTGACCGCAGGACTTGGTGCTGGCTATGTCGGACTGACAGCCGGGCAATGGAACGCGGACCGACAGCAGAATTCCGTAGACGCCAGAATCCTTCAGAATCTGGACATGTTTCAGAATTACTATCAATATCATCTAATCCCTGACACAAAGTTTCTGCGAGACATTAAGTTCCCTGAGGAACTAAATGTCCCGACAGTTCCAGGCACGTTAACACCCTCCTCGAAGACGGAGCAGAATCCATGAAGATGCTCCGAAGATTCGAATTTCTCCTGTCTCCCGGACTGGCCGCCCTCGGGTGCATGATTGTTTGGCTTGTGTGCGGAGCGGAAAGCTCATCAAGAAGTGCACTTCGCTCTGCGATGGCAGATTTCGAATCGCTTCCATCCGAGACACAACAGAGTGTACTCGAAGCCCATAAAGACTTTTCAAAGCTGACAGCGGATCGGCAACAACAGATTCTCAAGATCCATGCAGAGGTGCAGCAGGATGATGAGGTCCGAAGGAGATTGACAGAGTTTCGAGCGTGGTGGAATTCACTGACCACATCAGACTGGCTGGAGCTGAGCAGCGCCGTCCAGCAGGGGGATGCGCTGACAATCAGCAGTCGCATGTTTGACGACCGACAGGCGGCAGAAAAGATCATTGTCGTATTCAGCATGCGAAGGCTTGCCAGACAACGATCTTCGCCGAGAACACTGTCTGAGTCTGATCCCGAGGAACAGTCTTCCGGGCGCCTGCCGCATTTGGTGTTGAGCACGAGCGAGTACCTGGATTTAATCAATCAGTCATTTCCGGATGCAGCTCTTTCTGGTGCTGATCAGGAAGAACTTGCCGCATGCAGTGGAGAATCAGAACGCGCGCTTTTCAAGTCTTTGCTCCTGATGCAACAGGTCAGAGATGCCACTCGTCCTGATGATGCTCTGCGAAAATTAGCCCCCTTCGTTGAAACACTTAAAAAGGACGTTCCGGATTCCGAGTGGCGATCACAATTCGTGCGACTCACCGAAGCTCAGGACACAGACAGCCGACCAGGCGAGGCTGCTCAGCGATTTGCACGGGTCATGCAGGCGTTATGTGCTGTCAGTGTGATCGACCAGGCGATTATTGATCTGGGTGGTCGTCTTGCGGATACAGTAGAAACCAGTGAAGATCGGCTCATCAATGCATTTTCGGAAGTCGAAAACCGCAGCGATCGAAAAGCGCTCATGACGATGCCTCCAGAAGCCGCGCAGGCTGCACTCGAACAGTCTGTTGCCACGAATCATGGGAATCCATCGACGCCTGCCGGGCGACTGCTGCAGATGCGAAACGTCTACGAAACCAGCGTACCTGTTCTCTTCCGTCGACTTCTCCCATCCCCAAACGGTCCGCCGCAAGGCCCACCACCAGGTCCGCCTCCGGATGGTGTACCGTTTTCAGGTCCGCGTCCGGATCGAGAAGATCGACGTGATACAGGCGGGCCGCCTGATCGGGAATTCTGAATCCTTGTCGCAGCAACTCTGAATCATGGAGCAATCGACATGCATCGTCGCAGATTTCTGGAAAGTAGTCTGGCGGCTCTTTGTGCCGGTCCGATTGTCTCTCACACAGCGCTGGCGAACACGTCTCCTGCAATTCAACGTCAACTCACTCCTGCACTCGAGGGTGAAGACCTCGTACATTGGATCGAACGTGTTCACGGCGGGTGGAACCAGCAACTTTGGCAACAAATGCTGGGCGCTGCAAATGACTTCAAGGAAGGGGATGCCATCGTTGGTGTCGCTGCTCACGATGAAGATCATCGAAATCTAAGCCGCTCACTACTCAGAAATACGCGACTGTCAGACATCGATGCTCATGCCCCACATCAGGACGAACTTTTTGAGTTCGCGTTGAACTCAGTTCGGTCACAAGAACAATCGGCCATGGCGACAAGCAATCTGCTGCCGGTTCCGAATCAGGATGCCGGGACACCCATCGATGGTCACTGGACTCTTGGCAGGCTTGCAGAATTCCTGCTGACTGGCCCTGTTTCCGACATCCATACAGTTTGCAAGTCGCTGTCGAGCGACGTAATTGCGACGGTTGTTCGCATTCTGAGTAATCGTGAACTGACGCAGATCGGCTCGAGAATCTTCGTTCCCCTCGGAAACTCCCGGATCGGAAGTGAAGGATATCTGGGTGCCCGAATTCAGCCGAACTCACCAACAGATCACCCGGACGATATCCGCTGGCAAATCTTCAACGCGTTTTCTTATGGCGTCGGCGATGTGCTGGTTGGCACTAACCCGGTCTCCAGTGAACCTGAAATCGTAACAACGGTGGAACGCACCATTCAGGATCTGCTGATCACGTTTGGTATCGACACTGCTATGCCGCACTGTGTGCTTGCTCATGTGGATATCCAGGCAGAAGTCGAACGACGAAATCCTGGAAGCACGGAGTTCTGGTTTCAGAGTATCGCAGGTAACGATTCGGCAAACGCAACATTTGATATTTCGGTCAAAAAGATGGCCGACTATGCACAACAACGCACAGGCCGCTTTGGGCTATATTTCGAAACAGGCCAGGGTGCTGACTTTACCAATGGTCACGGTCACGGCGTAGATATGGTGACATTTGAGTCCCGCAAATATGGCTTTGCACGAGCACTTAAGCACATCGTCGGCGAAGCACTTCTTTCCGCCGGGAAACCGGATGATGCGAGGCATCCGTGGGTTCATCTGAATGATGTTGCCGGATTTATTGGGCCTGAAGTCTTCAGGACACGCGAGCAACTGGTTCGATGCTGCCTTGAAGATATCGTCATGGGAAAACTTCACGGTTTGACCATTGGTCTTGATATCTGCACGACTCTCCATATGGATGTTACAATTGACGACCTGGGCTGGTGTATTGATCAGATCATGCCCGCATGCCCTGCCTACCTCATGGCGCTTCCGACGCGAATCGACCCGATGCTGGGGTATCTGACGACATCATTCCAGGACCATGTCCGGATCCGACAGAAGTTCGGATGCAAAGTGAACGACGTCATGTGGTCTTTCTTTCAGTCGCTGGGTGTCATCGATGAACATGGACAGCCTACGAACCGCTTCGGAGATCCATCGTGGGTGTACCTGAACTATTGTCGGCGACGAGGTGACAGCCGGGACGATTCTGAAATACTGGCTGAAGCACACAGGCAGATCAATGAAGTCAGGGCGCGGGGTGTCTTTATTTCTGAAGGGTATGGGGCGTCTCCGGATGAACATGCCCCGGAACTGGCGAGTCAGATTCAGGCCGTCTATCAGGATGCGCGCAAATGTATCCGTGAAGAACTTTCCGAACAGTTTGTCGCCACCATCCCCAACGTGATCGCTCTGAGTTCTCAGTCTGTTGACCGAGAAGACTATATTCTTCACCCTTCGTCAGGTGAAGTTTTGTCGGTGGAGTCGAGGGATCGGGTTCTGCAGCTGCGTGAAACTCAGAACAATCAATACAACGTCCAGATTGTAATTTCGGACGGGCTCAATGCTCTGGCGGTCTCGGATGAAGATCAATTGGAACGCCTGACAACAATCATCCGCTCTCTCCTGGATGGGACTCCGTTCAAAGTTGCTCCGGATAACCTGCTGGTAAAGTCCGGCAGAGTCCGCGCAGGTTACCGAATCGGAGAACTTCTGTTTGGCTCGGGTGAACCGGACGTCTGCACCATCCTCCACATCATTGGTGAACGCCCTGGCAGTGGCCATCACACCATGTCCGTTTATCTGACAGCGACGAGTCGGTCGACGTGGTCAACACCTGGCAAAGCAGATCACAACATCACTCGAGTTGTATCCGGCATCGCAAATACTGCCCTGCACCCGGAAATTGCCGCTGGCGATATTGTGAGAATTCTCAGACAGGTCGCTCAGTCCGCCGCTCCCTGAAGCACAGAGTCCGTCTATACAAGCAGCACGAAGTCTGGCAGCCATGTTGGATCACAGGATTCAGGAATCCGATCGTGAACAGCGTTTTTTTCGACACCTGAAAGAAAAAGCGTGGTTTCAAGGACAGAGATTCGTCCAGAACTGAAATCCCGCTGAAAGAATGGTCATGAAACAGTTGGTCTCCCGATCCTTCAGGAGCTTAGTCCTGCTCACTGTCCTGGCTTCCATCTCGGGTCACTCAAACTCGATGTCAATCGTCCAGGCTGACGAGAAGAAGGAAGAGACGAGGGAACCGGAAAGCGACGTGAAAGCTGGAATGGTTCTGGAGATTACCATTAATCGCCCCGAAGGCGGCGGCCGAGGCTATCGTCGCCCGTATGTGTCAGCCTGGCTGACTGACAAAGATGGTGTACCTGTCAGGACAATTTTCCTTTGGGTGCAAAAGGCGCAACCTGGCCCTCGTTGGATTCCCGACCTTCGACAGTGGAATCGTGACGATCGACTTCGAAGACTTGTGGATGATCGAGACCTTGTAGACGCGATTGCTGCCCCGACTCGAAACGCGGGTCTGCACAAAGTTGTCTGGGACGGAAAAGATGACCAGGGAAACGCGCTTCCCGCTGGTACGTACACGCTGAACATCGAGGCGGCCCGTGAACATGGAACGTATCAGATCATTCGTGAGAAGATCGAACTGGGAGATTCCAAATTTCAGAAATCACTTGATGGAAATGTTGAGATCAAGGCTGTGAAGATCGACTACCGCGGACTTGCAGGTAAGTAGGCTCAGCCAAATGCCCCAACAAGTTACTCGCAATCCTTCGGAGGTTCCCAGGTCGGGACGTCGTCTCAGTAACCGCCTGCACGCCCTGATTCGGTGGCTCCATATTTACTCATCCCTGCTTGGTTTCCTTACGGTTCTGTTCTTCTCAGTCACCGGGATTACGCTCAACCATCCGGACTGGTTTGGTACAGGACACGAATCCGTTCGTGAAGCTTCTGGACAGTTGCCTGAGCAACTTCTCCCGGTGGCCCCTTCTGAAGTGGACTCTTTGTCTGTTGTCGAGTTTCTTCGAAGCGAGCATCAGATTACTGCTGGCGTACGTGACTTCCAGCAGGATGATGATCAGTTGAGTATCGCGTTCGCTGGTCCCGGATATTCGGCTGACATCTGGGTGGACCGGACGTCACGGGATTATCAACTGACTGAAACGCGACTCGGTCTCGTTGCAGTCATCAACGATCTGCACAAAGGGCGTGACACCGGACCGATGTGGTCGGCCGTGATTGACATATCCGCAGTCATCCTGGTCCTGATCTCGCTCACAGGAATCATTCTGCTTTGCTGGCTGCGTCGACGCTGGAGAAGCGGTCTCGCAACGATTCTCGGTGGGTCCCTGTTGTTTGCAGTCATCACCTGGATGGCATTGGCCTGATACAAAAGCACGGAAGACGACAATGCAACAAATGATTGTCCACTAAGCAAACATTTGATTGCCCACAAACGTCGTACTGCAGGGCTCGCGGCTTGCCATGGAGACACGGACGAGCGATGATCTCCTGTTCAGTGAGATTCTCTGCCACCTTGCCCTGTACCATCACTTCAGGAATCACATGAAGCCAATTCACTCTCTGCTGCTGATTGCACTTGGAATTGTTATTCAACCGGCAATTGGAGACGAGCATCCTGATCGAGTGCCTCAGCCCGGTGTGCCTCAGGGGACGATCACATCTGGTGAATTCTCTTCGAGCAGTGTTTATCCAGGCACAACTCGGCAATACAGCGTGTATGTACCAGCGCAGTATGAGCCAGGGCAGCCGGCTCGCCTGATGGTGTTCATGGATGGTTCCGGTTACGCAAACGTCGACGGCTCATTTCGGGTACCTGTGGTATTCGACAACCTGATTCACAAACAGGAAATGCCGGTGACCGTCGCAGTCTTTGTGAATCCGGGAACGATCAAGTCCACGGTGCCTGGTGCCAGCGACCGAAGCAATCGCTCATTCGAATTTGACTCCATGGGAAATCAGTTCTCGAACTTTCTGATTGACGAATTTCTGCCAGTGGCGCTCAAGGGAATCAATATCTCGAGGAATCCTGCCGATCGCGCGGTTTGTGGAATTTCGTCAAGCGGAATCTGTGCCTTCACGGTGGCATGGGAACGTCCGGATCAGTTTGGAAAGGTTCTGAGCCACATCGGCAGCTATACAAATATTCGGGGAGGCTGGGCGTACCCGGGCCTTGTTCGCAGGACAAAGGGTGAGCCAAAGCCAATCAAGGTGTACCTCCATGAGGGACGTGAAGACCTGAATAATCTGCACGGCAACTGGCCGTTGGGAAACCGGGAACTTGCATCCGCTCTTCAGTTTGCAGGCTATCACTACAGACTTGAATTTACTGACGGAGGGCATAGTGGCAAGTGGGCAGGGGAAGTACTGCCGGATGCGCTTCGATGGCTGTGGAATGATGCCTCCGAATCCACGAACATCGTCAGTTCACAAACGAAACCGGAATGGCAACCTCATCCGGACGCAATTCCTCGAGACGACGTACCCCATGGGACGGTCAAAGAGATGAACCCCTGGCAGTCAAAGGTCTTCGAGGGAACGACCCGCGACTGGGCAATCTATGTTCCGGCTCAATATCGACCAGATCAGCCTGCTGCACTGATGATCTTTCAGGACGGAAGCAGTATGCGTAATCTGACTGGTCGCTGGCGTGTTCCGATCGTCTTTGACAATCTGATTGCACGTGGAGACATGCCACCAACCATCGCGGTGTTTTTGAACCCCGGTCATGATCAGTCGACGCCAATGCGAGACAACCGACCGTCGAATCGCAGCTTCGAATATGACAGCCTCGGAGACCGCTACGCTCGATTCCTTCTTGAAGAAATCGTTCCTGAAGTCAAAAAGCAGTACAATGTTTCCGATGATCCGGAAATGAGAGCGATCGGTGGTTCGAGCTCCGGAGCGATCTGTGCGTTCACAGTTGCATGGGAACGACCAGATGCGTTCAGAAAGGTATATTCAAGCGTGGGCAGCTTCACAAACCTGCGTGGAGGTGATGCCTATCCGGGCCTGATTCGCAAGACGGAACCGAAGCCTGTTCGAGTCTATCTGGCCGATACGAGCGGAGACCTGGACAACCCGTTTGGAAGCTGGCCCATCGCAAATCAGCAGATGGACTCTGCGCTCAGGTACATGGGCTATGACGTCCTGTTTGACTGGGCTGAGGGCTATGGACACAATGCCGACTTCGGAGGAGCTCAGTTTCCAGACGCATTGAAATGGCTCTGGAGGAAAGAAACCTATCAAGCCAAACTGGATACCAGTGGTGATCTGGGTGGTGACCTGACTCTGCTGAAACTCCTTGTCCCCGGAAAGTCCTGGGAACTCGCCGCAGAAGAGCTTGGTTTCGCCGATGGCCTCTGCGTCGACAGCAATGGTGACGTTTACTACTGCGACATGAAGGCTTCCGCCATTTATCGCATCAACGCAAAAGACGGCTCGCAGACAAAAATAGCGGATGAATCCGTGAGCGGTCTGGAATTCAGCCCGGACGGAAAACTTCTGTATGGATGTCAGGGTTCAAAGAATCGAGTCATTTCGATTCAGCTCGAAACGGGAGATGTGAAATCCATCGCCGAAGGAGTCAATCCCAATGATCTGGCGGTCACGCGTGACGGCTATATCCTGTTCACAGACACCGGCGCTCAGCAGGTCGTGCGAATTGACCCCGGCAGCGGGTCCGTCACACCGGTAGACACAGGGATCACAAGGCCGAACGGAATTGCTGTATCAAACGATGGAGGAACACTTGCCGTCTCCGATTACGGAGGGACTCACACCTGGATGTTCCGCATCAACCCCGGTGGAGTACTCGACGCAAAAATGCCAACCATGCCCATGAGACTCCCGATTGATCCAAATGGAGAATTTCGTTTCAACGAAGCACCGCCATATCAACCCGCTTCGCTGGGCGACGGTTTGTCCGTGGATCGAATCGGGCGATACTATGTTACCAGTGCGCTGGGAGTGCAGATCTTCGACCCAACCGGTCGCCCATGCGGAGTTCTCCCAAAGATTGACCCAACTCAGCCTCTCACAACCTGTGTTCTCGGCGGTCCGGACTTCAATACACTCTATATCGCCCACGGAACCCGCATCTATCGAAGAGCACTGACACCATAGCTTCCCCGTAGCTGTGTCAAATGTACTCATCACGCTCCGTCGTGACTCCGTGAGCAATGTTGTAACAAGTTGTTTGCGGCAGTGTCGGCGAGTGCGATGGTAGCGGGGACTTTGTAC